>JAQSWY010000035.1 GCA_029266425.1 Xanthobacteraceae bacterium | reverse complement strand
CTGAGGTGCGGGCTCAACGGCCCCAGGATGTGACGACCTGCCTGCCCATGCCGCGTCGGACAATCTACCCGACGCCGCTCCTCTCTGCTTAAAGGATGAGGTCCTATTGTTCTATTACAAGAACGACCTCACCCTGAGGTGCGAGCGTAAGCGAGCGTCGAAGGAGGCTGAAGCCGAGCGCCGCCCCATCACGGTTAACCGAGCCTCAACCGCGCATGGTTAAGCTTGATTCCCATGATGACACGCACCCGCCGGCGCACCATTTTCCAGACCATCGTCCTGCATCTCGGAGCGGCCGCGTTGATCGGCTATTTCGCCGTGCAAGGCTATAATGGCCAGTACGGCCTGATCGCAAAACGCAGTTTCGAGCAGCAGCACACGGCGCTGAGCGAGGAGCTTGGTGCGCTGCGCACACAGCGCGAGGCGCTGGAGTCGAAAGTCAGCCTGCTCGACCCCAGCCGGATCGATGCCGATATCCTCGATGAAGAGGCCCGCTCGTTGCTCAATCTGGTCAATCCGAAGGACCTCGTCATGCTCCGGCAAGGCCACTCAAGCAGCCGTCTGCATTGAGATTTTTCCCGGCGATGACGTTTGCGCGACATGTGCATATTAACTTGCTTGAAGTTAAACAGCTAGATTAACTCACATCTAGTTAAATTGGTGAAACCATTGCGCCTACAGCATGTTGTGCGCTGCACCATTGCGTTGGCGGCGTAGCGCGACGTCGTGACATAGGCTATGAACCTCTCAATTCGGAAACGAGCCGAGGAGGGGTCATGGCCGTCGCCGCGAAGAAATCGCCCGCGAGGAACGTCGCCACCAGGAGTTCCACCAAGGGACCCGCAAAGCCGACCAGCGTCCGCTCGGCGGCACGCCGCTCCGAGGAGCCGCCCGCCTTCAACAAGGAGCAGGAGCTCGACGCCTATCGCCAGATGCTGGAAATCCGCCGCTTCGAGGAGAAGGCCGGCCAGATGTACGGCATGGGCCTCATCGGCGGCTTCTGCCACCTCTATATCGGCCAGGAAGCGGTCGTCGTCGGCATGCAGCTGGCGCTGAAGCCCGGCGACCAGGTCATCACCGGCTACCGCGACCACGGCCACATGCTGGCCTGCGGCATGGACCCCAAGGGGGTCATGGCCGAGCTCACGGGACGTCGCGGCGGCTATTCCAAGGGCAAGGGCGGCTCGATGCACATGTTCAGCATCGAGAAGGGCTTCTTCGGCGGTCACGGCATCGTCGGCGCCCAGGTATCGCTCGGCACCGGTCTCGCCTTCGCCAATCATTACCGCGACAATGGCGGAGTATGCCTGACCTATTTCGGCGATGGCGCCGCGAACCAGGGCCAGGTCTATGAGAGCTTCAACATGGCGGAGCTGTGGAAGCTCCCCGTGGTCTACATCATCGAGAACAACAAGTACGCCATGGGCACGTCGGTGAACCGCGCCTCGGCGCAGACCGACTTTTCCAAGCGCGGTGCCTCCTTCAACATCCCCGGCGAGCAGGTGGACGGCATGGATGTGCGCGCCGTCAAGGCGGCCGGCGAGCGCGCCGTGGAATATGCCCGCTCCGGCAAGGGGCCCTACATCCTCGAAATGCTCACCTACCGCTATCGCGGCCACTCCATGTCCGACCCGGCCAAGTACCGGTCGAAGGAGGAGGTCCAGAAGATGCGCACCGAGCATGACCCGATCGAGCAGGTGCGTGCCCGTCTGATCGAGAGGAACTGGGCCGGCGAGGACGAATTGAAGGCCATCGACGCCGAGATCCGTGACGTCATGAATGCGGCGGCCGATTTCGCCACCCACGATCCCGAGCCTGACGTTTCCGAACTCTACACCGATATCCTGCGCTGACGGGCGAGGGCGGCTTCATGCTGGTCGAGCTGTTCTTCGCCCTGTTGGTCGCCGGTGGCTCCGCCGCGGTCGTCCTGTGGGTATTCGCGGTCAAGACCGGCTTTGATGTCGTCAAAGCGAGCCGCGCCGGCGGCACGCCCGCCGGGCCTTCGACCTTTGCCCGGCTCGTCGCCTGGCCCTTCGGCGCCCGCCAGCTCTCGGGCGTCGCCACGGACAAGGCGACGCTCCTCAATAAAATGATGGTCGGCTTCTTCGCCGCCATTCTCGTCGTCGCGGGTTCCGCGGCCGTCTATAGCAATCTGACGTTTGTGCCGCCGCCGGCGCAGACCGTTCAGTGACGCGCGATCTTCTCGAGGGAACGCCGCCATGCCGACCGAAATTCTGATGCCCGCCCTGTCTCCGACCATGGAGAAGGGCAATCTCGCCAAATGGATCAAGAAGGAAGGCGACGCCGTTAAGTCCGGCGACGTCATCGCTGAGATCGAGACCGACAAGGCCACCATGGAGGTGGAGGCGGTCGATGAAGGCACGCTCGGCAAGATTCTGATCCCGGAAGGCACCCAGGACGTCGCCGTCAATACCCCCATCGCCGTGATCCTCGGCGACGGCGAGAGCGCCGCGGCGCTGACCAATGGCGCGGCTCCCGCTTCGGCTCCCGCCCCGGCGGTGTCCGAGAAAATAGCGGAATCCTCGCCGCCCGACGCCCGCCCGCTGGAAGCGCCCAAGGCTCCTGCGGTTTCGGCCGTCGCCGCCCCGCCGCAGCCTGACGTGCTGCCGGAGCCCGATGTGCCGGAAGGCACCGAAATGGTCTCGCAGACCATGCGCGAGGCGCTGCGTGACGCCATGGCCGAGGAGATGCGTCGCGACGGCGATGTCTTCGTCATGGGCGAGGAGGTCGCCGAGTATCAGGGCGCCTACAAGATCACCCAAGGATTGCTACAGGAATTCGGCGCCCGCCGGGTGATCGACACCCCGATCACCGAGCATGGCTTTGCCGGTGTCGGCGTCGGCGCGGCGATGGCCGGGCTGAAGCCCATCGTCGAGTTCATGACCTTCAATTTCGCCATGCAGGCGATCGACCAGATCATCAACTCCGCCGCCAAGACGCTCTATATGTCCGGCGGCCAGATCCAGTGCTCCATCGTGTTCCGCGGCCCCAACGGCGCTGCCGCCCGCGTCGCGGCGCAGCACAGCCAGGACTACACCGCCTGGTACAGCCACATCCCCGGCCTCAAGGTGGTGGCGCCCTATACCGCCGCCGACGCCAAGGGTCTGCTCAAGGCGGCGATCCGCGATCCCAACCCGGTGATCTTCCTCGAGAACGAGATCCTCTACGGTCACGCCTCGCCGGTGCCGAAGCTCGACGACTTCATCGTCCCGCTCGGCAAGGCCAAGATCGCCCGGCCCGGCAAGGACGTCACGCTGGTCGCCTGGTCGATCGGCATGAACTACGCGCTGAAAGCCGCCGAGGAACTCGCCAAGCTCGGCATCGAGGCCGAAGTCATCGATCTGCGCACCATCCGGCCGATGGACATCGAGACCATCATCGCCTCGGTGAAGAAGACCGGGCGCTGCGTCACCGTGGAGGAGGGCTGGGGCCAGTCGGGCGTCGGCTCGGAGATCGTCGCCCGGCTGATGGAGCAGGCGTTCGATTATCTCGACGCCCCGGTGCTGCGCGTGACCGGCAAGGACGTGCCTATGCCGTACGCCGCCAATCTCGAAAAGCTCGCGCTCCCCTCCGTGCAGGAGGTGGTCGATGCCGCGCGGGCGGTCACCTATCGCTGAGGCCGGAGATCGTCCATGCCGATCGAGATATTGATGCCGGCCCTCTCTCCTACCATGGAGAAGGGCAACCTCGCCAAATGGCTGAAGAAGGAGGGCGACAAGGTCGCCCCCGGTGACGTCATTGCCGAGATCGAGACCGACAAGGCGACGATGGAGGTCGAAGCGATCGACGAGGGCACGCTGGCGAGGATCGTGGTGCCCGAGGGCGCCCAGGATGTGCCGGTGAACCAGCTCATCGCCGTGCTCGCCACCGGCACCGAGGATGCCAAGGCGGTGGCCGCCGGCGGCGCTGCCGCGTCGGCGCCGAAGCCGGCCGAGGCCCCGAAGGCGGAAGCGCCTAGGGCCGCCGAGCCGGCCACGGCCACGGCCGCTGCCCCCGCTCCGGCGGCGGCGCCCGCGCCAGCTTCTGCCGCCAAGGCCGGCAATGGCCACGCCGGCGAGCGCGTCTTCTCCTCGCCGCTGGCCCGCCGTCTGGCGAAGGAAGCGGGCATCGATGTCTCCACGGTGAAGGGTTCCGGCCCGCACGGCCGCGTCGTCGCCGCCGACATCGCCGGCGCCAAGGCCGGCGGCCCCGCAATTGCCGCGGCTCCCGCGCCGAGCGCGGCTCCGGCAGCCGCGAAGCCTTCGCCGGTATCCGCGCCGTCGGGTCTCACGGCCGATCAGACCAAGGCCTTCTACGAGCCGGGCACCTATGAAGAGGTCCCGCTCGATTCGATGCGCCGCGTCATCGCCAAGCGCATGACGGAATCGAAGACCTCGATCCCGAACTTCTATCTCACCGTCGATTGTGACCTCGACGCGCTGATGAAGCTGCGCGAGGAGCTGAACAAGGCGGCGCCGGAGAAGGATGGTAAGCCGGCTTATAAGCTCTCAGTCAATGACTTCGTCATCAAGGCGTTCGCACTCGCCTTCCAGCAGGTGCCGGAAGCGAACCAGGTCTGGGCCGAGGACCGCTATCTGCGCCTCAAGCACTCCGACATTGGCGTCGCGGTGGCGATCGACGGCGGCAAGGGCTTGCTGACCCCGATCATCCGCAAGGCCGAGGCCAAGACGCTCTCCGCGATCTCCAACGAGACCCGCGACTTCGCCGCGCGCGCCCGCAACAAGAAGCTGGCGCCGCACGAGTATCAGGGCGGCTCCACCGCTATCTCGAACCTCGGCATGTTCGGCATCAAGGACTTCACTGCCGTGATCAATCCGCCGCATGCGACGATCCTCGCGGTCGGTGCCAGCGAGCAGCGGGCGGTGGTGAAGAAGGGCGAGCTGGCGGTAGCCACCATGATGACGGTGACGCTGACCTGCGATCACCGAGTGCTCGACGGCGCCATGGGCGCGACGCTGATCGGCGCCTTCAAGCAGATCATCGAAAAGCCGATGTCGATGCTGGTCTAAAGCCAGAGCATTGCCATGGCCGGGCTTGGGCCCGGCCACTTTTCCCAAGTCGTTTGAAAGGCTGGTCGGGCCGTGGATGCCCGGGACGAGCCCGGGCATGACGGAACAACCCAGATGGCCGACACCAATTACGACGTCCTCATCATCGGCTCTGGCCCCGGCGGCTACGTCACCGCGATCCGTGCGGCGCAGCTGGGGCTGAAGACTGCCGTGGTCGAGAAATCCTATCTCGGCGGCATCTGCCTGAACTGGGGCTGCATCCCGGCCAAGGCGCTGCTGCGCTCGGCCGAGATCTTCCATTATGCGACGCATGCCAAGGATTACGGCCTCATCGTCGAGAAGGCCGGCTTCGACATCGCCGCGGTGGTGAAGCGCTCGCGCGGTGTCTCTGCTCAACTCAGCGCCGGCGTCGCCGGTCTGCTCAAGAAGAACAAGGTCGACGTGATCTGGGGCTCGGCCAAGCTCACCGCGCCAGGCAAGGTCACGGTGACGGGCGCCGAGAACCCGCCGCGCAACACGCTGCCCGCCGGCGACTACACCGCCAAGCACGTCATCATCGCCACCGGCGCCCGCCCGCGCGCCATCCCTGGCATCGAACCCGACGGCAAGCAGATCTGGACCTATTTCGAGGCGCTGAACCCGCCCTCTATGCCGAAATCCCTGCTTGTGATGGGCTCGGGCGCCATCGGCATCGAGTTCGCCTCCTTCTACCGCACCCTGGGCGCGGAGGTGACCGTCGTCGAATTGCTGCCGCAGATCCTGCCCGCCGAGGACGAGGAGATTGCCGGCCTCGCCCGCAAGCGCTTCGAGAAGCAGGGCATCAAGATTCTCACCGGCGCCAAGGTCTCGAAGGTGGCGAAGGCCGCCAACAGCGTCACCGCGACGGTCGAGACCGCCGACGGCAAGACCGAGACCTTCACCGCGGAGACGCTGATCTCGGCGGTCGGCGTCGTCGGCAATATCGAGAATCTCGGGCTCGAGGCGCTCGGCGTGAAGACCGATCGCGGCTGCGTCGTCATTGACGGCCTTGGCCGCACCAATGTCCCCGGCGTCTACGCCATCGGCGATGTCGCCGGCCCGCCCATGCTGGCGCACAAGGCCGAGCATGAGGGTGTCATCTGCGTCGAGACCATCGCCGGCCTGCACACCCATCCGATGGACAAGCTGAAGATCCCGGGCTGCACCTATTGCAACCCGCAGATCGCCTCGGTCGGCCTGACCGAGAAGAGGGCCAAGGAAGCCGGTTACGAGTTGAAGATCGGCCGCTTCCCCTTCATCGGCAATGGCAAGGCGATCGCGCTCGGCGAGCCGGACGGACTGGTCAAGACCATCTTCGACGCCAAGACCGGCCAATTGCTCGGCGCCCATTTGATCGGCGCCGAGGTCACCGAGCTGATCCAGGGCTTCATGATCGCCATGAATCTGGAGACCACCGAGGAAGAGCTGATCCACGCCGTCTTCCCGCACCCGACGCTTTCTGAGACGATGCACGAGAGCGTGCTGTCCGCCTATGGACGCGTGATCCATATCTGAGCACGCTCGCACGAGAGGTTGGGGCTTTCAGGGGCATTCATGGACACGTTTTCCGCATTGAACGAGCCGGGCGTCGGCTGGCTGACGATGATCATCATCGGCCTGCTGGCCGGCTGGATCGCCGAGCGCGTCACCGACAGCGACCACGGGCTCTTGATGAACCTGCTGTTCGGCCTAATCGGCGCCTTTGTCGGCGGCAAGCTCGCCGAATTCGCCGAAGTGCCGGTCTTCGGCTTCTTCCGCACGCTGATCGCGGCGACGATCGGCGCCATCATCGTGCTGTTCATCTGGCGCCGCCTGCGCGGGCGCTAAGGCCCCATCATGCGCGGGGCGGGGAAGAGACAAGCCGCCGGCGGGGTTCACATTCCCCGCCGCGGTGATTAACTCACCGGAACGCATGCGTTTCGAAGGATCCCGATGGTCACCGTCGTCAACAACCTGAACCGCGACGCCGCCCGGCCCCGTCACCCGGAGAAGGCGAACCGTCCGGAAACGCCGGTCCTGCGCAAGCCGGACTGGATCAGGGTGCGCGCGCCCGGCACGCCGGGCTGGGCGGAGACCGCGAAGATCGTGCGCGCCAACGGCCTCGTCACGGTGTGCGAGGAGGCGAGCTGCCCGAACATCGGCGAGTGCTGGCAAAAGAAGCACGCCACCTTCATGATCATGGGCGACACCTGCACGCGCGCCTGCTCCTTCTGCAATGTGCGCACCGGCATGCCAGGTCCGCTCGATCAGCAAGAGCCCGCCAGGGTGGCAGAGGCAGTGGTCAAGCTCGGCCTCGAGCACGTCGTGGTGACTTCCGTCGACCGCGATGATCTCGCCGACGGCGGCGCCGAGCATTTCGCCCGCACCATCCGTGCGATCCGGGCGGCAAGCCCGAAGACCACCATCGAGATCCTTACCCCGGATTTCCTCAGGAAGGACGGCGCGCTGGAGGTGGTAGTGGCGGCGAGGCCCGACGTCTTCAACCACAATCTCGAATGCGTGCCCGCGCTCTACCTCACCGTCCGCCCCGGCGCGCGCTATTTCCATTCGCTGCGCCTGCTGCAGCGGGTCAAGGAGCTGGATCCCGCCATCTTCACCAAGTCCGGCATCATGGTCGGCCTCGGCGAAGAGCGGAACGAGGTGCTCCAGCTGATGGACGATCTGCGCTCGGCCGAGGTCGACTTCATGACCATTGGCCAGTACCTCCAGCCGACCCGCCGCCACCATGAGGTAAAGGCGTTCGTCACCCCGGACGAATTCAAGTCCTACGAGACTATCGCTTATGCCAAGGGCTTCCTGATGGTGTCGTCGAGCCCGCTGACGCGCTCCTCGCACCATGCGGGGGAGGATTTCGCCCGCCTGCGCGCCGCGCGCGAGGCCAAGCTCGGGCGCGCGATCCAGCCGGCGCTGGCCTGATCCATGCCGTCCTTCCGCAATTCACGTCGGGTGCGCCATTCCGCGCCCGACATGTTCGAGCTCGTGGCCGATGTCGGGAGCTATCCCGAATTCGTGCCGCTGTGCGAGAGCATCAAGGTCCGGCGCCATGTCGCCAGCGGCGAGGGCGTCGAGATACTGATCGCCGACATGACGGTGGCGTATCGCGTGTTCCGCGAGACCTTCACCAGCCAGGTGACGCTCGACCGGCCGCGACTGACCATCGTCGTCGAATACCTCGATGGGCCGTTCAGCCGGCTGGAAAACCGCTGGAACTTCAAGGAGCTCGAAGACGGCGGCTGCGACGTGGAGTTCTACATCTCCTACGAGTTCCGCTCGCGTACCCTCGGCATGCTGATGGGCGCCATGTTCGACGCCGCCTTCCGCCGCTTCGCCGAGGCGTTCGAGAAGCGCGCGGACCACGTCTATGGCCGTCCGGATATGGCAGGCGCCTAGCCCGCCAATTCCGCCAGCATCGCCAGCGCGGTGAGCACCGCGAGCCGCCGCACCCCGGAGCGGTCCTGCCCGGCGAACACCTCGCGACGCTCGATCATCTGTCCGTCGGCCCGCATCGCGGCGAAATGCACCAGCCCGACCGGCTTCTCATCCGATCCGCCCCCGGGGCCGGCAATGCCGGTGATGGAAACGCCCAGCGAGGTGCCGGCGGCGGCGAGCAGGCCCGTGACCATCTCGCGAGCCGTCTCGGCGCTCACCGCGCCATGCGCCCGGAGCGTCGTTGCCGAAACGCCGAGCACGTCCATCTTGGCGGCGTTGGAATAGGTGATGAAGCCGCGATCGACGACGTCCGAGGAACCCGCGATCTCGGTCAATGCACCGGCGACCAGCCCCCCGGTACAGGATTCGGCGGTAGCGACGGTCAGCCCGCGCTCCCGGCAGAGATCGAGCACGCGCGTCGCTTCCAGGATGATGGCATCTGCCCGGTCATTCATGACGTTCGCCTCGCTCTATTCGCTCCAGGGAAGCCTGACGGTCGCGCTCGCCAATGCCGCAATGCCTTCGCGGCGACCGGTGAAGCCGAGCCTCTCGCTGGTCGTCGCCTTGACGCTGACGCGGGTGAGGGGGATTCCGGCGATCTCGGCGATCCTCGCACGCATCGCCTCGCGGTGCGGCCCGATCTTCGGCGCCTCGCATACCGCCGTGGCGTCGAGATGCGCGATCCGGCCTCCCGCCGCCCGCACCAATGAGGCCGCATGAGCGAGGAAGCGATCCGACGACGCGCCCTTCCATTGCAGGTCGGATGGCGGAAAATGCTGGCCGATGTCGGCGGCACCGATGGTGCCGAGCAGCGCGTCGGTGAGGGCGTGGAGCACCACGTCGGCGTCGGAATGCCCTGCAAGACCAAAGGCATGCGGGATGGCGATGCCGCCCAGCATGACGTGATCGCCATCGCCGAAGGCGTGGACGTCGAAGCCGGTCGCGGTGCGCACATCGGCGAGCGCCAGCGCCGCCTCGCGCTCGGCGCGCGCGAAATCCTCGGCCGTGGTCAGCTTCACGTTCGATACCTCGCCGGGAAAAGTCGCGACCTTGTGTCCCGCCGCCTCCGCCACCGCCGCATCGTCGGTGAGGTGGTCGATGTCGGCAGCCGCGCGATGCGCCCTGAGGATGAGATCATAGCGGAAGGATTGCGGCGTCTGCACGGTGCGAAGCCGCGCCCGATCGGGTCCCGAGGAAGAGAAGCCGTCGCCGTCGACCAGCTTCACAGTGTCGGTCAGCGCCAGCGCCGGTATCGCGGCGCCGTGCTCGGTTGCTGCAGAGATGGCGCGGCAGATGAGCGCATCGGAGGCGAAGGGCCGGGCGGCATCATGGATCAGCACGAGGTCGGGTGGGTCGCTCACGAGCGCCTCCAGCCCGGCGCGCACCGATGCCTGCCGGGTGGCACCCCCGGTGACGGGCGGGGCGATTCGCGCAAGTCCTGCCATCGCTGCGGCACAGGGTACAGCGTCATCGGCATGGATGACCGGCAGCACCCGGCGCACAGCCGGGTGGTCGGAAAAGCGGGCGAGCGTGCGGCGCAGCACGGTCTCGCCGCCTATGGTACGGAACTGCTTGGGCCGGCCTTCACCCGCCCGCTGTCCGCGTCCCGCTGCCACCACGATCACGTCCGTTCGCACGTCCGTTCGCATACGATACCGCCTCGAAGCCTGATATTCCCGTGTGAGCAAGCTCTTGCCCGCATCGGCGAGCGCTTGCCGCGCGCGCCGGTTTAGCGCAAAAGCGGGTCTGGTATACAACTTTCGCCTTTGCCTCATCAGGAGGCTTGCTGCCGCGAGGATGCTGGCTATTATGTAGGCATCCGGGCTCCGGCCCATTTGTTGTGCATCGAGTGATTAGCGCTTGATCCGTGCCGCTTCCGACAATTCCCGCATGAGCATCGGTTCGCTCGCGATTCCGAATGCGGTGTTCCTTGCCCCCATGGCCGGGATCACCGACGCCCCCTTTCGCCGTATGGCCCTGCGCTACGGCGCCGGTCTCGTGGTCTCGGAGATGGTGGCCTCCGATGCGCTCGCCATGGGCCATGCCGAGACCGTGCTGCGCACCGAAGGCAGCGGCGTCGACATCCATGCCGTGCAGCTTGCCGGCAACCGGCCGGAGCTGATGGCCGAGGCCGCGCGCATCGCCGAAGGGGCAGGGGCGGCGCTCATCGACATCAATATGGGCTGCCCGGCCAAGCGCGTGACCACCGGTCTCGCCGGCTCGGCGCTGCTGCGCGATCTCGATCTCGCAACGAAGATCATCGAATCGGTGGTAGGCGCCACCCGCCTGCCGGTGACCCTGAAGACCCGCCTCGGCTGGGATGACGCGGCGCTGGTGGCGCCTGAACTCGCTCGCCGCGCCGAGGCAATCGGGGTGAAGCTCATCACCATCCATGGCCGTACCCGCTGCCAGTTCTACACCGGCCGCGCCGACTGGAGCGCGATTGCGAAGGTGAAGCGGGCGGTTGGCATTCCGGTGCTGGCGAACGGCGATCTGACGGATTTTGCCGATGCGCGCGCCATGCTCCATGCCTCGGGTGCCGACGGGGTCATGATCGGCCGCGGTGCGCAGGGCCGGCCCTGGTTTCCGGGGCAGGTGGCGGCGCTGCTCGGCACAGGCCGCGCCGCCGCCGATCCGAGCCTGGACGAGCAGCGCGACGTGCTGCTGGAGCTCTATGAGGGCTGGCTCTCCCACTATGGCCGCGAGCTCGGCTGCCGCACCGCGCGCAAGCATATCGGCTGGGCGCTGGAAGCGGCCGCAAAGAGCGCCGGCCGCGCCCCCGAATTAGTCCGGCACTGGCGCGCGGCGCTGCTGCGGCTGGACGAGCCCCGACACGTTGAGGTCGGCATCCGCGCCGCCTTCGAGGATCTGAACTGGAGAGCCGCGGCATGAAGTCTCATCCATCGGGACGTCTCGCCCAGGCGGCCGCCGGCGTGATGTCCGACGCCGCCGTGAATGCGCTGCCGCATCCGGTGGTGACGGTGAACGCCGATGATCGCATCGTCGACGCCAACGTCGCCGCCGAGGCCTTCTTCGAGGTCGGCCTTGCGGTGCTGGCGCGCCACCGGCTGCACGAATTCGTGCCGTTCGGCAGCCCACTGCTGTCGTTGATCGAGCAGGTGAGGGGCCGTGGCGCGGCGGTGAACGAATACCGGGTCGATCTCGGCACGCCCCGTAATGGCGGCGAGCGCATCGTCGACATCCATGTCGCGCCGCTGCCCGAGTATCCCGGCCACGTGGTGGTGATGCTCCAGGAGCGGACCATCGCCGACAAGATGGACCGCCAGCTCACCCATCGCGGTGCGGCGCGCTCGGTTACCGCGCTCGCCTCGATGCTGGCGCACGAGATCAAGAACCCGCTCTCCGGCATTCGCGGCGCGGCGCAGCTCCTGGAGCTCAATGCCAGCGACGACGACCGCTCGCTGACCCGGCTGATCACCGACGAGGCTGACCGCATCGTCAAGCTGGTCGATCGCATGGAGGTGTTCTCCGACGAGCGCCCGATCGAGCGCGAGCCGGTCAACATCCACGCCGTGCTCGAGCATGTGCGGACGCTGGCTTCCTCCGGCTTCGCGCGGCACGTCCGTTTCGTCGAAGAGTACGATCCCTCGTTGCCTCCGGTGCTGGCGAACCGCGACCAACTGGTCCAGGTGTTCCTCAATTTGGTGAAGAACGCCTCGGAAGCCATTGGCGATACGTCAGATGGTGAGATCCTGCTGACCACCGCCTTCCGCCCCGGCGTGCGTCTCACCGTGCCCGGCACCACGACCCGGGTCAGCCTGCCGCTGGAATTCTGCGTGCGCGACAACGGCCCCGGCGTGCCGGAGGACCTGATGCCGCATCTGTTCGACCCGTTCGTGACCACCAAGCCGACCGGCACCGGCCTCGGCCTCGCATTGGTCGCCAAGATCGTCGGCGACCATGGCGGCATCATCGAGTGCGACAGCCAGCCCCGCCGGACCACCTTCCGAGTCCTCATGCCCATGTATCGCGGCGTTGCCGCTGCCGAGAGTTGAGAGTCGCCATGCCGACGGGAAGCATACTTGTTGCCGACGACGACGCGGCGATCCGTACCGTGCTGAACCAGGCGCTGTCCCGCGCCGGATATGAGGTGCGTTCCTGCGGCAATGCCGCGACCCTGTGGCGCTGGGTGAGCCAGGGCGACGGAGACCTCGTCATCACCGATGTGGTGATGCCGGATGAGAACGCCTTCGACCTGCTGCCGCGCATCAAGAAGGTGCGGCCGGACCTGCCGGTCATCGTGATGAGCGCGCAGAACACCTTCATGACCGCGATCCGCGCCTCCGAGCGCGGCGCCTATGAGTATCTGCCGAAGCCCTTCGACCTGAAGGAGCTGATCGCCATTGTCGGGCGCGCGCTCTCCGAGCCGAAGAAGCCGGAATCCGCGCTGAAGAACGTCGAGGACGCCGACTCCATACCGCTGGTAGGCCGCTCGCCGGCGATGCAGGACATCTACCGCGTCCTCGCCCGGCTGATGCAGACCGACCTCACCGTGATGATCGCGGGCGAGAGCGGGACCGGCAAGGAACTGGTGGCCCGCGCGCTGCACGACTATGGCAAGCGCCGCAACGGTCCGTTCGTCGCCATCAACATGGCTGCGATCCCGCGCGACCTCATCGAATCCGAGCTGTTCGGCCATGAGAAGGGCGCCTTCACCGGCGCCAATGCCCGCTCCGCCGGCCGTTTCGAGCAAGCCGAGAGCGGCACGCTCTTCCTCGACGAGATCGGCGACATGCCGATGGAGGCGCAGACCCGCCTCCTGCGCGTGCTCCAGCAGGGCGAATACACCACCGTCGGCGGCCGCACCCCGATCAAGACCGATGTGCGCATCGTCGCCGCGACCAACAAGGACCTGCGCATCCTGATCCAGCAGGGCCTGTTCCGCGAAGACCTGTTCTTCCGGCTGAACGTCGTGCCGCTGCGCCTGCCGCCGCTGCGCGAGCGCACCGAGGATGTGCCGGACCTGGTGCGGCACTTCTTCCTCCAGGCCGAGCGCGAGGGCCTGCCGCGCAAGCAGATCGATGGCGCCGCGCTCGACCGGCTGAAGCGCTATCGCTGGCCGGGCAATGTGCGCGAGCTGGAGAATCTGATTCGCCGCCTCGCCGCGCTGTACCCGCAGGAGATCATCACCGCTTCCATCATCGAGGCGGAGCTCTCGACGCCAATCTCCACCGCGGCGCCGGAAGAGACCGGCGGCGACGAGACGCTCGCCAATTCGGTGGAACGCCACCTCAACACCTATTTCGGCGGCTTCGGGGAGACCCTGCCGCCGCCGGGCCTATATCACCGCATCCTCAAGGACGTGGAATATCCGCTGCTGTCGGCGGCCCTGGCGGCGACCCGCGGCAATCAGATCAAGGCGGCGGAACTGCTCGGGCTCAATCGCAACACGCTGCGCAAGAAGATCCGCGACCTCGACATCCAGATCATCCGCACCAGCCGCTGAAATCCCTGTCGTCATCCCGGAACGGCCCCGGGCCGTATCCGGGATCGTGTGACGAATTGGGGAGCGATCCCGGCCCTGCGCTGCGCCCCAGCGGGATGACGATGTGAGCCCCGTCCACGGAATTATTCCGGTGGGGGGCGACAATGTCACATTTTTGCACCAGTGTCGTCCCAGTGCATCAATCCCCGCGGGATGGTGTGAGTCCCGGCCGGCTGATGGTGGTGAATGACCGACACGAAGACGCCGGAACTCGATACGCGCGACGCTCCCGATTTCGGCGGGGCGGGCTTCCGCTTCAGCATTTGGGGGCTGGCGCCGCTCGCGGTGCTGGTGGCGCTCGCAACGGCCCTGGTCAGCTTCATCGTGCTGATCGGCATAACTCCGCTGGTGCCGTCGCAGGAAGTCGTCATCACCGTCCTGTGCCTCAACGGCGTGATGTCGCTGGTGCTCATCAGCATCATCGGCCGCGAGGTATGGCGCATCGTCAAGGCACGGCGACGGGGCAGGGCGGCGGCACGCCTGCATGTGCGGGTCGTGGCGCTGTTCGGCATCGTTGCCGTGGTGCCGGCGATCCTCGTCGCCTTGCTCGCCAGCGTCACGCTCGACCGCGGCCTCGATCGCTGGTTCTCGGTGCGCACCCGCGCCATCGTCGACAACGCGGTCTCGGTGGCGCAGACCTATGTGCGCGAGCACGCCTATTCGATCCGCGGCGACGTCATGGGCATGGCGCGCGACCTGCAGCGCATCCGCCCGCTCTGGGACCAGGACCGGAGCCGTTTCCGCCAGGCCATGACCGCGCAGGCGGCGGTGCGCGGCCTGCCGGCCGCCATGGTGATCCAGCGCGACCTCACCGTGGTCGATCGCGCCACCATCCGCGTCGGGCGCGAATTCCCGGTGCCGTCGAACCTCGCCATCAAGGACGCCACCGAAGAGCAGCCGCTGATCTATCTGCCGAACGACGCCGATTTCGTCGGCGCGGTGATCCCGCTCAAGGATTTCGGCGACCTGTTCCTCTATGTCGCGAGGCCGGTCGATCCACGCGTCATCTCGTATCTCAACGAGACGCGGGCCGCTGTCGCCGATTATCGCAGCCTGGAAGAACGCCGCGTCGGCGTGCAGGTGGCGTTCGCGCTGCTTTATGCGGTGATCTCGCTCACCGTGTTGCTCTCCGCGGTGTGGCTCGGCATCAATTTCGCCAATCGTCTCGTCGCGCCGATCCGTCGGCTGATCGGCGCCGCCGATCTCGTCGCTGCCGGCAATCTCTTCGTCGAAGTGCCGGTGCGTCGCTCCGAGGGCGATCTGTCGAGCCTCGCCGAGACCTTCAACAAGATGACGCACGAGCTGCGCACCCAGCGCAACGACCTCGTTCAGGCGCGTGACCAGATCGACAGCCGCCGCCGCTTCACCGAAGCGGTGCTGTCGGGCGTCGGCGCCGGCGTCATCGGCATCGATGTCGAAGGGCGCATCTCGATCCTCAACCGCCCCGCCGAGAAACTGCTCGGGGTCACCGAGGTGGATGCCCTCGGCGAGCAGCTTGCCGTGGTGATCCCGGAAATCTCCGGCCTCATTGCCGAGGCCATGCAGGCCGGCCAGAAGACCGTGCAGGGCAACACCACGCTGAGCCGCGAAGGGCGCGAGCGGGTGCTGGCGGTACGCTTCACCACCGAACAGTCCCGCGAGGGCGACCATGGCTGGGTGGTGACGCTCGATGACATCACCGAGCTGGTATCGGCGCAGCGTACCTCCGCCTGGGCCGATGTGGCGCGCCGCATCGCCCATGAGATCAAGAACCCGCTGACCCCGATCCAGCTCTCCGCCGAGCGCCTGCGCCGACGCTACGGCAAGGTGATCGGCGAGGATCGCGAGGTGTTCGACCAGTGCACCGACACCATCATCCGCCAGGTCGGCGATATTGGCCGCATGGTCGACGAGTTCTCCTCCTTCGCCCGCATGCCGAAGCCGGTGGTGGAGGCGCTCGACGTCACCGAGACGGTGCGTCAGGCGGTGTTCCTGATGCGCGTCGGCAATCCCGAGATCACTATCGATTGCGAAGTGCCGGATGCGCCGCTCGAAGCCAGGTTCGATCGCCGCCTGATTTCGCAGGCGCTGACCAACATCGTGAAGAATGCCACCGAGGCGCTCGGTGCCGTGCCGCCCGAGGAGCAGACCGAGCCGCCGCGCATCGAGGTCAGGCTCAAGACCGAGCACGGAATGGCGATCGTCGATGTCATCGACAACGGCAAGGGGCTGCCCACCGAAAACCGGGCGCGTCTGCTGGAGCCTTATGTGACGACGCGCGAGAAGGGCACCGGGCTCGGGCTCGCCATCGTCGGCAAGATCATGGAAGAGCACGGCGGGGGAATCGAGCTGCTCGATGCCCCGAGCGGGCGTGGCGCAATGATACGGCTGCGCTTCGCTCTCGATGGCGGGCCTTCTGCAGCGAATACCGCAGCCGGTGAGAGGCCGGTTCGTTCGGCCGCGGGTTGAGGGAGATAGAAGATCATGGCGACCGACATTCTCATCGTCGACGACGAAGCCGACATTCGCGGCCTCGTCGCCGGCATATTGGAGGATGAGGGCTATGGCGCCCGCACCGCCAAGGACAGCGACGAGGCGCTGAACGCGATCATTGCGCGCCGTCCAAACCTCATCTTCCTCGATATCTGGCTGGAGCGCTCCAAGCTCGACGGGCTGCAACTGCTCGACGTCATCAAGCGCGACCACCCCGAAGTGCCGGTGGTGATGATCTCCGGCCACGGCACCATCGAGACCGCGGTCGCCGCCATCAAGCAGGGCGCCTATGACTTCATCGAGAAGCCGTTCAATGCCGACCGGCTGCTCCTGGTCGCCGATCGCGCGCTGGAGACGCTGCGGCTGAAGCGTGAGGTGCGCGACCTCAAGCAGCGCTCGCCGGTGGCGCAGGCGCTGATCGGCCGCTCCACGGTGATGAACCAGTTGCGCCAGACCATCGAGAAGGTGGCGCCGACCAATAGCCGCATCATGATCTTCGGGCCCTCGGGCTCCGGCAAGGAGCTGGTCGCCCGCATGGTGCATGCGAGCTCGGCCCGCACCCAGGGTCCCTTCGTCGTCATCAATGCCGCGGCGATCACGCCGGAGCGGATGGAGACCGAGCTGTTCGGCACCGAGGGCGGCGACGGGCAGGGCCGCAAGGTGGGCGCGCTGGAAGAGGCGCATGGCGGCACGCTATTCATCGACGAAGTCGCCGACATGCCGCGCGAGACCCAGAATCGCATCCTGCGGGTGCTGGTCGAGCAGAACTTCCTGCGCGTCGGCGGCGCCACGCGAGTGTCGGTCGATGTGCGCATCATCTCCTCGACGGCGCGCAATCTCGAAAGGGAGATCGCCGAGGGTCGCTTCCGCGAGGACCTCTATCACCGGCTCGGCGTGGTGCCGCTGCGGGTGCCGCCGCTCGCCGAACGGCGCGAGGACGTGCCGGAACTGGTGGACTATTTTCTCGATCAGATCTCGACCGGCACCGGCCTGCCGCGCCGGCGCATCGCCGAGGACGCGCTCGCGGTCCTGCAGTCGCACGACTGGCCGGGCAATGTCCGCCAGCTGCGCAACAATATCGAGCGCCTGCTGATCCTCGCCACCGGCGATCCCGACTCCACGGTGACCGCAAGCATGCTGCCGCCCGATGTCGGCTCGCTGGTGCCGAGCCTGCCGAACGGCAATGGCGGCGAGCACCTGATGGGCCTGCCGCTGCGCGAGGCGCGCGAGGTGTTCGAGCGGGAATATCTGGTCGCCCAGATCAGCCGCTTCGGCGGCAACATCTCGCGCACCGCCGAGTTCGTCGGGATGGAGCGCTCGGCACTCCATCGCAAGCTGAAGGCGCTGGGGATCGGCTGATCCCCCACGCCGCCACCTAGAGCATGTTCCGCAAAAGTTGAAAGGCTTTTGCGATAAGAACATGCTCCAACTTGTTGAATCTAGAGCACTATCTTGTCGCTCAGATGATTCTATCCGAGCGGATTGGGCTCTAGCCTCAGTCCGCCAGCGCTGCCGCGACCGCGCGCGCCACCGAGGCAAGGGTCGCGTTCTGTCCCACGCGGGGCAGGGTCGACTGGGTCAGGTAGGTCGAGATGATCACCGGCGGTCGGCCCGGCGGCCAGAAGATGCCGACATCGTTCGTCGTGCCGTAGCCACCGGAGCCCGTCTTCTCCGCGGCGCGCCATCCCGCCGGCAAGCCGGCACGGAGCCGGTCGTCGCCGGTCCGATTGGCGATGAGCCAATCTGTCAGCAACTGGCGCGAAGTTGGGGAGAGCGCGTCCTCAAGCACCAAGCGGCGGACGTTTCCGGCCATCGCCTCGGGCGAGGTGGTGTCGCGCGGATCGCCGGGCTTGGATTCGCTCATCATGGTTTCGATGCGATCGAGCCGCGTGACCGCGTCGCCCAGCGTGCGGAAATACGCGGTCATGCCGGCCGGGCCGCCGATGGTCTCCAGCATCAGATTGACCGCGGTGTTGTCGCTCACGATCATCGACGCCTCGCAAAGCTCCTCGAGCGTCATGCCGTCCGCGAGATGCTTCTCGGTGAAGGGCGAATTGTCGACCAGGTCCTTCTTCTCGTAGCGCACCCGCCGGCCGAGCGTATCCTTGCCGGCATCACAGCGGGCAAGGATGGCGGCGGACGCCAGCATCTTGAACGTGCTGCACATCGGGAAGCGCTCGGTGGCGCGGTGTCCGGCCTGCGCACCGCTCGCGATGTCGATGACGGCGACGCCAAGACGTCCGCCGCTTTGCGTCTCCAGCCGCGCCAGTTCGTCCTGGAGGCGCGCCTGCAGCGTCGCCGCGGCGCGGATCGGCCGGGTGGTCGCAAGGACGCCAAGGCCCGCGATCAGGGGCAGCAAGCCTGCCGTGAAAGTCCGTCTGTCGATCATTTCCCGAAGCCTCCATTGAGCTCGCCCGCAAGCTGCCGGAGGCGGCAAACCTTGACAAACGATCATAAATCGGACGACCCATTAGAAAAACTAGGGTCTCTCCGCCGTGACCAAATCGCACGTGCCGCTGAACGCCTTGCGCGCCTTCGAGGTGTCCGCCCGCCAGCTAAGCTTCACCCGCGCCGGGCTGGAGCTGCGCGTCACCCAGGCCGCGGTCAGCCATCAGATCAAGAGCCTCGAAGAGATACTCGGCGTGCGGCTGTTCCGCCGCCTGCCGCGCGGCCTCGCCTTGACCGACGAGGGCCAGGCGCTGCTGCCGGTACTGTCGGAATCCTTCGGCCGCATCCGCGCCACTCTCGATCGGTTCGAGAACGGCCATTTCCGCGAGGTGGTCACCGTCGGCACGGTCGGCACCTTCGCGACCGGTTGGCTGCTCGACCGGCTGCCTGCTTTCGCCGGAGCGTACCCTTATGTCGATCTGCGCCTGCTGACCAACAACAACCGCGCCGATCTCGCCGGGGAGGGGCTCGACTACGCCATCCGCTTCGGCGACGGCTCGTGGCATGGCACGGACGCTGTTCCGCTGTTCGCCGCGCCGTTCACCCCGTTCTGCGCCCCGGAGATCGCCAGCCGGCTGACGGGAGTGGACGATCTCGGTGTCGAGACGCTGCTGCGCTCCTACCGCGCCAACGAATGGCCGCGCTGGTTTGCCGCCGCCGGCGTGCCCGAGCCGTCGCGGCTGCGCGCGCTCACCTTCGATTCCTCGGTCACCATGGCCGAAGCCGCGGCGCGCGGCGTCGGCGTCGCGCTGCTGCCCGCCCGCATGTTCGAGACCGAGCGGCGATCCGGCCGGCTCGCGCGACCGTTTGACATCGAGATCGATCTCGGCGGCTATTGGCTCACCTCGTTGAAATCGCGGCGCGAGACGCCGGCGATGCAGGCCTTCAAGGGCTGGCTGCTGACGCTGCTTGCCAAGGAGCACAACCGGCGACGCTTGCCGTCTCCAGCGGACGATGAACCTGCTATAGAGTGAATCGCCCGGCTGCTGCATCGCGATAGGTAGTGGGCACATGGGGTAGAGAGGTTTCGATGAAGGTCGTCATTTGCGGGGCGGGGCAGGTGGGTTTCGGCATCGCCGAGCGCCTAGCCGCCGAGCAGAACGACGTCTCCATCATCGATACGTCGCCCCGCCTCATCCAGGCCATCACCGACACGCTCGATGTGCGCGGCTTCGTCGGCCACGGCTCGCACCCCGACGTGCTGGCGCGGGCGGGGCTGGAGGCGGCCGACATGCTGATCGCCGTGACCTTGCACGACGAGGTCAATATGGTGGCCTGCCAGGTCGGCCACGCACTGTTCGACGTCCCCACCAAGATCGCCCGCATCCGAGCTCAGAGCTACCTCCAGGGCCACTGGCGCGACCTGTTCTCGCGCGATCATCTCCCCATCGATGTCGTCATCTCGCCAGAGATCGAGGTTGGCGAAATGGTGCTGCGCCGCCTCTCGCTGCCCGGCGCCATCGATACCGTGAACTTCGCGGAAGGGCGCGTGGTGGTGGTCGGCGTGCAATGCGCCGATGACTGCCCGGTGCTCGACACGCCGCTGCGCCAGCTCACCGACCTGTTCCCGGACCTGCAGGCCGTCGTCATCGCGGTGAACCGCAAGGGTAGGGTGTTCGTGCCGCGCTCGACCGATTTCCTGATCGCCGGCGACGTCGCCTATTTCAGCGCGCGCTCCGAGCAGGTCACGCGCACCCTCTCCATCTTCGGCCATGACGAACTGCCCGCCCAGCGCATCGTCATTGGCGGCGGCGGCAATATCGGCCTCTATGTCGCCCGCGAGCTGGAGCGCCGCAATCCCAAGGCGCGGGTCAAGATCATCGAGGACAACCAGGCGCGCGCCGAGGCGATCGCCCAGGAGCTCAGCACCACCGTGGTGCTGCAGGGCAGCGCGCTCGATCGCATCATCCTCGAGGAGGCCGCGGTCGGCGACGCCGACACCATGATCGCGGTGACCAATGACGACCGCGTCAATATCCTGTCCTGCCTCCTGTCGCGCGAGCTTGGCGCGCGGCGCATGCTTTCGCTGCTGAACGATCCCAATTACCCGGCCTTCGCCCGTGGGCTCGGCATCGACGCCTATGTCAATCCGCGTCAGATCACCGTCTCCAAGGTGCTCCAGCACGTGCGCAAGGGGCGCATACGCGGCGTGCATTCGCTGCTCGACGGCGCCGGCGAGGTGATCGAGGCCGAGGCGCTGGAGACCTCGCCATTGGTCGGAAAGCCCCTGAAGGAGCTGGATCTCTTCGACGGCATGCGGATCGGGGCGGTGATCCGCGGCAACAAGATCCTGCTGCCGCGCGGCGACACCATCATCCATGCGCGCGACCGCGTCGTGCTGTTCGCCCTTGCCGATAAGGTGAAGCGCGTCGAGCAGATGTTCCGCGTCAGCCTCGAATTCTTCTGAAGCCCGGCGTGGAGGAACAGCGGCGATGATGGCGCTTGCCCGTCACGGCGTCCTCGCGGCCGGGACCATGGCCGCCTTCCTGGTGTTCGCCGCCATGATCGCGGTGGTGCGCCGCGAGCCGGCGGCCGTGGTGTTCCTTCTCACCGCCCTGCTCACGATCTTCGGGGCGGGAAGCGTGCATCTCGCCACCCGCAGCCGCACCGCGCGGCTCGACCGCGTGTCGTCCTACGCGCTACTGGTCGCGATCTGGGTCGGCTTGCCCGTCGTCGCCGCCATCCCGATCGCCGCCACCACCTCGCTCGGGCTGGTCGGCGCCTGGTTCGAGGCGGTCGCCGCCTTCACCACGACGGGCGCCTCGCAAGTGCATGACATCGCCGACCTGCCGCGTTCGACGCTGGCCTGGCTGCTGTCGCTGCAATGGCTGGGTGGGCTGATCACCCTTGTCGGCGTCGTCGCGGTGCTCTCGCCTGCGGGCGTCGGCGGGTTGCCGGACCACACCGCGCGCGCCCTCGAGCATGGTGCCCGCGAATCCACGGCACTTGACGACGCCATTCGCCAGATATTGCCGATCTATGCCGGAGCGACCGTGGTGTGCATGTTGACGCTCTACGCCGTCGGCCTGCGCGGTTTCGACGCCTTCGGCCTCGCCAGCGCCGCGCTCTCCACCGGCGGCCTGCTCCCCGACGCGGACGGCATGGCCGCCTATGGCACGGCCGCGGTGAAGATCGTCTTCATGTTCTTCATGCTGGTCGGCGGCACCAGCGTACTGTGGCACCGCCTGATATTGACCCGGCGCTTCCGCCTCGCGTTCAGTCAGCGCGAGAACATGGCGCTGCTGCTGGTCTGCATCATTGTCGGCATTCTCGCCGCCGCGGTGCGGTTCGACACGCCGGAAGGCCATCTGTCGCTGCCGCTGGCGCTGGAGGACGGGCTGTTCTTGGCGATCTCGCTGATCACCACCACCGGGGTCGAACCGCATGCCGGGGCCTTCGCCGCGCTCCCGCTCTCGCTGGTGACGCTGCTGATCTTCGTCGGCGGCGCCACCTTCTCCACCAGCGGCGGCATCAAGATGTACCGCGTCGGCGTGATGGGCGTGCAGAGCCTGCTGGAGCTCAACCGGCTGGTCCTGCCACACGCCGTGCGCCCGCGGCGCCTCGGCCAGCAGACCGTCTCGCTGGAGATGATGAAGGCGATCTGGCTGTGCTTCGCCATCGCCAGCGCGGTGTTCTTGGTGCTGACGGCGGCGCTGGCGCCGGCCATGCCGAGCTTCGAGGCCGCCTATGTGGCGACGCTATCAGCCCTCACCAATGCCGGTCCGGTCTATGCGGCCGGCTGGTCTGGCTCTGCGGCCTGGCCGGAGTGGGGCGCGCTGCCGGCCTATGCCCAGATCATATTGGCGCTGGCGATGATTCTCGGCCGGCTTGAAATCCTCATGGTGTTGGGGTTCATCCATTTCGGTATCTGGCGGCGCTAGCGCCGCGCCGCTGCAGGGCAGGGAAGATGTCACGCATCGCCTATGTGAATGGCCGCTACGTGCCGCACGCACACGCCATGGTCCACGTGGAAGACCGCGGCTACCAGTTCGCCGACGGTGTCTACGAGGTGTGCGAGGTCCGCGGCGGTCGCATGATCGATGAGCGGCGGCACATGGAGCGGCTCGCCCGCTCGCTGCGCGAATTGCAGATCAGCCAGCCCATGCCGCCTTCCGCGCTCGGCGTGGTTATGCGCGAGACCATCCGGCGCAACAAGGTGCGCGACGGCATCGTCTATCTGCAGGTCACACGGGGCGTCGCCCGGCGCGACCACGTGTTTCCCGAAGGTGAGGTGCCGCCGTCCGTGGTGGTTACGGCGCGCTCCGCCGACCCGGGGAAGGCGGAGAGGCAGGCAGCGGACGGCATCGCCGTCATCACCGTGCCGGAGAATCGCTGGCCGCGGGTCGACATCAAGAGCGTCAGCCTGCTGCCGAATGTGCTCGCCAAGCAGGCGGCGAAGGAGGCGGGGGCTCGCGAGGCCTGGTTCGTGGACACCGATGGAATGGTAACGGAAGGCGGCTCAACCAATGCCTGGATCGTCACCATGGACGGGGTGCTGGTCACCCACCCGGCGGATATCGGCATATTGCGCGGTATCACCCGCACCGTCGTGCTTGAGGTTGCCTCCAGGCAGGGCCTGAGGGTCGAGGAACGGGCCTTTTCTGTCGAGGAGGCCTATGCCGCGCGCGAGGCTTTCATCACTGCGGCCTCGACCATCGTCATGCCAGTGGTGCGAATCGATGGCCGCCCGATCGGCAATGGCCATCCCGGTTCGATCGCCAGGGACCTGC
Organism: Xanthobacteraceae bacterium; assembly: GCA_029266425.1. Classification (GTDB taxonomy): domain Bacteria; phylum Pseudomonadota; class Alphaproteobacteria; order Rhizobiales; family Xanthobacteraceae; genus Ancylobacter. The sequence continues at coordinate 25,481 of JAQSWY010000035.1, read as the reverse complement.
GCGCCGCCTTCCACGAGGTAGCCGAAATCGCCCTGTGACAACGCGTGGAAGCCATGCGGCGAAAGTATCTTGCACGATGAAGCTGGTGTGCGATGCTAAAACAAGCACGCCTTCGCACACGCAGCACGTTCCCCGGACGGAATGAGGTTGCGGCGCGAGGGTGACCGCGCCGGCGCACCATCAAACAACGGATCAAAAAAATCATGGCCGCGGATCGTTCCCAGAACCTCCAGGACACGTTTCTCAACCACGTCCGCAAGAACAAGACCCCTCTCACCATATTCCTCGTCAATGGCGTAAAGCTGCAGGGGGTGGTGACATGGTTCGACAATTTCTGCGTACTCCTTCGGCGGGACGGGCATTCCCAGCTCGTTTACAAGCACGCCATTTCCACCATCATGCCGGGTCACCCCGTCCAGCTGTTCGAGGCGCCGGACGAGGTAGCTGTGGAGAAGGGCTGAGTTGGAACTGAAAAGCGCCGCGCGGCGCCGCCCCGGCAAAGCGGCGTCCGACGGCCCGGCAGGTCCACCGGCCGGCGAGGCGACCCGTGTGGTCGTTATCGTGCCTTATCTCACCCGGCCGAAGCCGGGCGAGGGGGCGGAAGTGCGCCGCTCGCCCGAAGCACGACTTGAGGAAGCCGCCGGTCTTGCGCTCGCCATCGATCTCGATGTGGTCGCAAGCGGCACGGTCGGGCTCAGCCAGATACGGCCGGCCACCTATCTCGGCACCGGCAAGGTCGAGGAGATCGACGGGCTGGTGAAGGCCAACGAGGCCGGCCTCGTCTTTGTTGACGCCCCGCTCACCCCGGTCCAGCAGCGCAACCTGGAGAAGGCGTGGTCGGCCAAGGTGATCGACCGCACCGCCTTGATCCTCGAGATCTTCGGCCAGCGCGCCCGCACCAAGGAGGGCGTGCTGCAGGTCGAGCTCGCCCATCTCAATTACCAGCGCAGCCGGCTGGTGCGCTCCTGGACCCATCTGGAGCGCCAGCGCGGCGGCTTCGGCTTCCTCGGCGGTCCCGGCGAAACCCAGATCGAAGCCGACCGCCGCCTCATCGGCGAGCGCATCATCAAGATCGAGCGCGAGCTGGACCAGGTGAAGCGTACCCGGGCGCTGCATCGCGCCAGCCGCAAGAAGGTGCCGTATCCGGTGGTCGCGCTGGTCGGCTACACCAATGCGGGCAAGTCGACGCTGTTCAACCGGCTAACGGCCGCGAAGGTGAGGGCGCAGGACCTGCTCTTCGCCACTCTCGACCCGACGCTCCGCGTCGTCGCATTGCCGGGCGGCGAGCGCATCATCCTCTCCGATACGGTCGGCTTCATCTCCGACCTGCCGACCCAGCTCGTCGCCGCCTTCCGCGCCACGCTGGAAGAGGTGATCGAGGCCGATATCATCCTCCATGTGCGCGACATGTCGCATGAGGATGCGGACGCGCAGGCCCAGGATGTCGGCGACGTGCTGGCCGATCTCGGCATCGATGCCGACGACCATGGCCGCGTCATCGAGGTGTGGAACAAGATCGACCGCCTCGACGAGGCCGGACGCACCCGCCTGTTCAACGTCGCCGAGCGCCTCGCCGGCGACGAGCATCCGGTGCCAGTCTCGGCGCTGACGGGCGAGGGCATCGACGCCTTGCTCGACGCCATCCGCCAGCGCCTGTCGCGCGAGCGGGTGACCTTGATGCTGGACCTCGACCCCTCGGACGGTGAGGGCCTCGGCTGGCTGTACCGCCATGGCGAGGTGTTGGAGCGCCGTACCGCCGACAGTGGCCGGCTGCACCTCGCGGTGCGGGTGGAACCTGATCGCGCGGAAGGCATAGAGCGCCGCTTCGGCGCGCGCCGCATGGCGAAGGCGCGGCGGGACCGCTGACCTGCTGTCATAGCCCGGGCTTCACGCTGCGGCGATGGCGCGGACGCAGCGCTCGAAGGTGCCGAGATCGCGCTCCTTGTCCACGACATCGTCATCGGGAACGAGGATTCCGGTACCGGAACAATGCAGCGCCTCGGCGATCATGAGGTTGTCGACGAGGCCGAAATCCTCGACCGCCAGCCCGTCGGCCGCATAGCGCCGGCCGTCGGCACCGTCGCTCAAAGGCAGGAATGCGGGTAGGGCGGCGACGCGTTCGACCAGGGTGCCGCGCACGTTCGAATAGCCGAACACCGGCTTGCCCATCGCATAGGCGGCGCCGAGTTCGACGACGGTACCGACATCCGCGCTGATGCCACGAAACGGCGTGAGATTGGCGAGGATGAAATCGGCGCCGGCCAGCATCTTCATATTGGCGGTGAAGATGGCCGCCGAGAGGCTCTTGCCCGGCTGCGGATCGAGGCCGTTGTCGAGCGGAAACAGGCCGGTGAAACCATACTGCGCGCAAATGCGCCGCTTCTCCGCTCCGATCGCCGCGGCATCCGGCAGGAACACCTCCGGCCCCGCCAGATAGATCGAACGGGCCATGGCCTATTCTCCCGCCTTGGCGGCCTGCCACAGCGCCTCCATCTCCTCCAGCGTCGCCGATGAGGGCGCGCGGCCTTCGGCAGCCAGGGCATCCTCTATGGCGCAGAAGCGGCGGGTGAACTTGTCGTTGGTACCGCGCAACGCGGTCTCCGGATCGACACCAAGGTGCCGCGCGAGGTTCGCCACGGCGAACAGCAGGTCGCCGGCCTCGCCCGCGGCCGCCTTGACGTCACCGGCTGCGATCTCCGCTTCGACCTCCGCGATCTCCTCGCGGATCTTGTCGATCACCGGTCCGGCGCTCGGCCAGTCGAAGCCGACCTTTGCCGCCTTGTCCTGCAGCTTGACGGCGCGGGTGAGGGCGGGCAGGGCGACCGGCACCCCGCCGAGCGTGCGCCCGCCCTCCTCGTCCGAAGCGAGGCCCCGCTCCGCGCGGCGAGCCGCGCGCAGCCGCTTCTCCTCCGCCTTGATCTCCGCCCAGGCAACGTTCACTGCGCCAACGTCGCGGCCGCGGGCATCGCCGAAGACATGCGGATGCCGCCTTATCATCTTGTCGCATATGGCGAAAACGACGTCGCCGAAATCGAACGCAGCCTGTTCCTGCGCCATGCGGGCGTGAAACACCACTTGCAGCAGCAGATCGCCCAGCTCGTCGCACAGATCGTCGAGGTCGTTGCGCGCAATGGCGTCGGCGATCTCGTAGGCTTCCTCGATCGTGTAAGGCGCAATCGTCGCGAAGTCCTGCTCGAGATCCCACGGGCAGCCGGTCTCCGGCGTGCGAAGCGCAGCCATGATGGCGAGCAGTCGGTCGATGTCACGGGACGGCTTCAAGGGCTTCTCTCACGGCTGGCGGCGGATGCTCGCCACCATAGCGGACAGAGCGGAGCGGGAGTCCACAAACCCGGCCAGCATGATGCGAGGAGTGGGCGACCGACGTACGATCCGCCCTGTGATGCGAAACGCAGAAGACATATTATGGAAAGTAAGCATCCGGAAATCATGTCACCAGTTTTATCCCTGCGACGCCTCGGCGGCGCCTCGGCGCTTAACTCCCCGATGGTATCGGTGTCTCCCGTCGGAGATGCCCATGCGACTTCCCGGAATAGTTTTGCCTCGCCTGAGCCTGCGTTGTCTGTTGCTGATTGCCGGCGCCATCGGGCTTGCCCCGTTGTCGGCGCTGGACATTGCGCGCCTCAATCACGCCAAGGATATCGCGCTCGATCGGGCCGAGCGAGACATGGCCGAGCTTGCGCATGTGGTGGCCGCACGCCATGCAGAGGTGATCCAGAGCAGCTACGGGCTGCTCAATGTGCTGTCCTCGGTCCCGGCCGTGCGCAAAGCGTCTGCCGGCTGCAGCGAGATCCTCTCCGACCTCAAGGCCGCGCATGAATCAATGACCAATCTCCTGGTGATCGATGCCAATGGCCAGGGCATATGCGGCACCGGAGACCCGACGACCTTCAACATCTCCGGGCGGCAATATTTCCAGGAGATGCAGCGCACCAGGAGCTTCACTGTCTCCAACGTCATGGTTGGCCAGCGCTCTAAGCGCGAGCTGGTGGCGGCGGCGATGCCGCTGCTCGACGAGGCCGGCAATGTCGAACGGGCGCTGGCGATGGGTATCGATCTCGCCTGGCTCAAGCAACTCGCGGCGCAGACTGCGGCGATCCACGGCGCATCCATCTACATCGTCGACCGCGGAGGCGCTCCGATCTACGCCAGTTCCTTCCGCACTCCCGTTCGCGATCTGTCCGGCTTCTATCGGGAATTGCCGAAGATCGCCGCCGGTACCTTGCTCACCGAGAAACCGCTCGGCGAAGCGACCGTCTTCGCCGTGGAGCGCCTGGCCGATATCGGGGTCACCGTCGCGGTCGGCGTGTCGCGCGCCGTGGTGTTTGCGCCGATCGAGCGCGCGTTCTGGGCCGATCTGCTGCTGCTGATCGCCGTCGCGCTCGGCTCGTTCGGCGTCACCGTGATCTTTGTCGAGCTCGGCGTCAGCCGCGGCCTCAGGCGCATCCACCAGGCCGCACGCGCCATGGCGGCGGGCAATCTGCACGAGCGCGCCAAGGTCCCGCCCTCGGTCCGTGAGGTCGAGAACCTCGCTTCCTCCTTCAATACCATGGTCACCCAGCTCGAGGGTCTCGCCTATCACGACCGCCTCACCGGGCTCGGCAATCGTCGGCTGCTGGAGCGCTATCTCGCCAACGCGACCCGGACACGGGTCGCCGGTCCCTTCGCGGTGCTGGCCATCGACCTCGACGAGTTCAAGCCGGTGAACGATGCCTTCGGCCATCGTGCCGGCGACGAGGTGCTGGCCGAGGTCGCCGAGCGGCTGACCGCCAATGCCACTGAGGCCGATTTGGTGGTGCGGCTCGGCGGCGACGAATTCATCGTGGTGCTGCACGAGAGTCGCGCCGATTCCGCCCGCATCGCCGACCGGCTGCGCGACGCGGTCGCCCGGCCTTATCTCGTGGACAATGCCGAGGTGAATATCGGCTGCTGCATCGGTCTCGCCTTCGTGGAACCCGGCAGCGCCATACCCGGGCCGGTCGAGATGCTGGACCGTGCCGATGAAGCGCTCTACGAGGCCAAGCGCGGCGGGCGCTCCCGTGTCGTGGTGATGGCCTCGGATACGGACGACGTGCTCTGGCCGGCCAGCGGCGCCATGTTCGGTTCGCAGGCGACATGACGCCCTGCCTGCACACCGCTGTTAAAGCGCGATTTTCATACCATCATAAGCCGGCTCGATATGGGCCGGCAACTGCCGCACCAGCGTCTCATAATCGAGATCGGTGTGCAGATTGGTGAGCACCGCGCGCCGCGGCCGCATGCGCTCGATCCAATCCAGCGCCTCGCTCAGCGACAGATGGCTCGGATGCGGCGTGATGCGCAACGCATCGATGATCCAGACATCCAGTCCCTCGAGCAGCGGCAGGCTCTCGGCCGGCAGATCGTGCAGGTCACTGGAATAGGCAAGGCCGCCGAAGCGGAGCCCGTAGGAGATGATGGTGCCGTGGTACTGCCGAAAGGGCACCGCCACCACCCTGCCCCCGGGTCCGTCGATCGTCATGGCCTCGCCGTGCTGGAAACGGTGCTCGTCGAGCATCGGCGGATAGTCGCTGCCCGGCGGCGTCTGGAAGCAATAGCCGAAGCGCTGATGCACGATCATCGAGGTCTCGGCATCGAGCCAGGTGTCGATCCGCCGCCGGTTATGGATGGTCAGCGGACGGACGTCGTCGATGCCGTGGGTGTGGTCGGCGTGCTCATGGGTGAAGATGATGCCGTCGAGCCGGTCGACGTTCGCATCGAGCAGTTGGTCGCGCAGGTCCGGCGAGGTGTCGACCAGTACCCGCGTCTGTGCGCCGTTCGTGCTGGTGCGGTCGACCAGCATCGAGCAGCGCCGGCGCCGATTGCGCGGATTTGAGGGATCGCAGGCGCCCCATCCCTGGCCGACGCGGGGCACGCCGCCCGAAGAACCGCAGCCGAGAATGGTGAAGGTGAGCCTCATCGGCGTTGGTTCGTGCTCCCGATTCAACTCGCCTTGGAGAATAGCCGGAAGAAGTTCGCTGTGGTGATCTCGGCGACCTCAATCTCCGACCAGCCGCGTGTCTCTGCCAGCACGCGCGCCGTCTCCACCACGAAGGACGGCTCGTTGCGCTTGCCGCGTCGCGAGTTCGGGGCGAGATAGGGGGCATCGGTTTCGACCAGCAGCCTCTCCGCCGGCAGCCCGGCGGCGATCTCGCGCAGCGGCGCGCCGCTCTTGAAGGTCAATATACCGGAGAACGACACATAGCCGCCGAGCGCCACGGCGCGGCGAGCGAGGTCCGCCCCGCCTGCGAAGCAATGCAGCACGAAGAGGAAAGCCCCCTTCCCGCTTTCCTCCTCGAGGATGGCGGCGACGTCGTCGTCCGCCTCGCGGGCATGGATCACCAGCGGCAGGCCGGTTTGCCGCGCCGCGGCGATATGCATGAGGAAGCCGGCGTGCTGGGCCTCGCGCGGGCCGAGATCATAATGATAGTCGAGCCCCGCTTCACCGATCGCGACCACCTTGGGGTGGTCGGCCTCGAACAAAAGTTCGGCGAGCGTCACGTCGGCCTCTTCGCCGGCATTATGCGGATGGGTGCCGACCGAGCAGAACACGTCATCGAACCGTTCCGCGATCGCCCGTACCTCGGCCGCGCGGCGGATGCGCGTGCCGATCGTCACAAGGCGCCCGATCCCGGCCGCCCTCGCCCGGACCACCACGTCGTCCAGTTCCTCGGCGAAGTCGGGAAAATCGAGATGGCAATGGCTGTCGACGATCATGCCGCGCTCACTCGGCGTCCGGCTCGACATAGCGCGGGAATACCGGCACGGGTGCCGGCAAGACACCACCGACAAGCCGCCCGGCCGCACCAAGCCTAGCGAAGCTGCGCGCCTCCGCGGGCACGGCCAGAAGGTCGAGCAGTTTGCCGGCGCTGCCGGGAATGAACGGCTGGGCCAGTAGCGCCACCTGGCGGATCACTTCCGCCGTGGTCCAGAGCACGGTACCGAAGCGCTCCGGATCGGTCTTGCGCAACTCCCAGGGCGCGGAGGCGGCGAAATAGCGATTGGCGTCTGCCACCACGGCCCAGATGACCGCGAGCGCCTGGTGGATCTGCTGGCCCGACATGGCGTCCCGCGCCTTCGCGCCCATGGCGTCGGCAGCCTCCAGCATCGCCGCATCCTCGGCCGATAATGCGCCGGCGCCGGGCAGCACGCCGCCGAGATTCTTGCCGATCATCGACAGCGAGCGCTGGGCGAGATTGCCGAGGTCGTTGGCAAGGTCGGCATTGGTGCGGGCGACGATCGCCTCATGGCTGTAGGACCCATCCTGGCCGAACGGGATCTCGCGCAGCAGGAAGTAGCGCAACGCATCGACGCCATAGGCCTTCGCAAGGTCGAACGGGTCGATCACGTTGCCGACCGACTTCGACATCTTCTCCCCGCGATTATGGATGAAGCCGTGGGCGAAGACGGTCTTGGGCGGCGCGATGCCGGCCGACATCAGGAAGGCCGGCCAATAGACCGCGTGGAAGCGAATGATGTCCTTGCCGATGATGTGCAGGTCCGCCGGCCAGTAGCGCTTGAACAGCGCGCTGTCCTTGTCCGGATAGCCGACGCCGGTGATGTAGTTGGTGAGCGCGTCGACCCACACATACATCACGTGCTCCGGTGCATCCGGCACCGGCACGCCCCATGAGAAGGTGGTGCGGCTGATCGAGAGGTCCTGCAGCCCGCCCTTGACGAAGCTCAGCACCTCGTTGCGTCGCACTTCAGGCCGGATGAAGTCGGGATGGGCCTCGTAATAATCGAGCAGGCGCTGCTGGTAGGCCGAGAGCTTGAAGAAGTAGCTCTTCTCCTCGGTCCATTCGACCGGCGTGCCCTGCGGGCCGAGCCGCACGCCGTCCGGATTCAGCGTGGTCTCGTCCTCGGCGTAGTAGGCTTCGTCGCGCACGGAATACCATCCGGCATAGGCATCGAGATAGATGTCGCCGGCCTCGACCATGCGCTGCCAGATCGCCTGGCACGAGGCGTAGTGGTCCTCGTCGGTGGTGCGGATGAAGCGGTCGTAATCGACCCCGAGCAGCGCATCCATCTCCTTGAAGCGCGTCGAATTCCTGGTCGCCCATTCGATCGGCGTCAGGCCCTGCTTCTCCGCCGTCTGCGCCATCTTCAGCCCGTGCTCGTCAGTGCCGGTGAGGAAGCGCACGTCGTAGCCGTCGAGCTTCTGGAACCGCGCGATGGCATCGGACGCGATCTTCTCATAGGCGTGACCTATATGCGGCGCGCCGTTGGGGTAATCAATCGCGGTGGTGATGTAATAGGCGGGTTTCACGCGGCTCTCTTCCTGCGGCACCGGGAATCCCCGGCGCCGTCAGGGGCGTACGGCCTCATTGAGCGACGCGAAGATTCGGAAAACGAAGCTTTTGCGGTCGAGATTGAACGTGTCGGCGTCGACCGCGGCGCGGCGAACCTTCTCCCACACCTCCGGCAGGCGTGCAAGGCGCAGTCCCAGCCGCTGGCGTCGTCCGGTTGCGTGATCGGAGACCCATGCCTCGACGGTCGAGGTGAAGCTCTCGAACGCGCCTTCGCGGTCGCCCTGCAGCCGTTCGCCGAGCGCGTGCAGGTCCTTCGGATCGATGTCCGGCATGCGGTCGAGCAGCGCCCGCGTCGCCTGGCGGATGGCGAGCCCGTCGCCCGACAGCAGCGACAGTGCCTCGCGCACGCTCCCTCCGCTCTCCGTCGCCGCTTCCGTCAAGCGCGCGCGATCGAGGTCCGGCATCGCCTCCGCGAGGTCCGCGAGCACCGCGCTGACATCCTCGGTGGCAAGCGCGCGCAAGGTCACCAGCCGGCAGCGCGAGCGTATGGTCGGCAGCAGCTGCCCCGGCGCGTGGCTGACGAGCAGGAACAGCGACTTCGCCGGCGGCTCCTCCAGTGTCTTCAGGAGCGCGTTCGCGCCTTGGGCGTTCATCTCGTCGAGCGTGTCGACGATGCACACCCGCCAGCCGCCGAGCGCGGCAGTGGAGCCGAAGAAGCTTCGCACCCGGCGCACCTGCTCGGCAGGGATCAGGGTCGGCAGCTTGCCGGTGTCGCCCGGCACGCGGCGCAGCACCAGCATGTCGGGATGGGAGAGCGCTGTGACCTGCCGCGCCGCCGGATGATCCGGCGCAATCGCGAGGGAGTGCGCCGGCGCAGCCCCGTTCGCCAGCACGAAACGGGCGATGCGATACGCCAGCGTCGCCTTGCCGACGCCCTCAGGCCCGCCGATGAGCAAGGCGTGCGGCAGCCGGCCGGAGTCCCAGGCAGCCCGCACCAGAGCCTCGGCCTCGCCATGGCCGACGAGGACCTGCCGTTCGCGCGGATGCGGCGCGCCGGGGAAACGGTCCGCCTCGGGGGCTGTGGCGGCGCTCACCCGCCCCCTCCCCGCGCTGCCGCTTCCTGCAGGAGCCGAGTCTCGACGAGGCGCCAGACGGTGTCCGCCACGCCGTCCGCGTCAGCCGCGGCATCCACCAGCACGCAACGTTCGGGTTCGCGCTCGGCAAGTTCGCGGAAGGCGTCTCGCAGATGCCGGTGGAAAGTGACGTCCTCGCTCTCGAACCGATCGGCTCCCGCGCCGCTGCGGGCGCTCGCGCGCCTCAGGCCCTCTTCCGCCGGCAGATCGAGCACGATGGTGAGGTCCGGCATTGTGGGGCCGACCGCAACGCGCTCCAGAGCCCGGATCAGGCGCGGATCGACATTGCCGAGAGCGCCCTGATAAACGCGGGTGGAATCGACGAAGCGGTCGCAGATCACGAAGGCGCCGCGCTCCAGCGCCGGGCGTATGGTGGCGCCGACATGGTCGGCCCTCGCGGCGGCGAACAGCATCGCTTCGGTGACCGGCCCGAGCGGCTTGGCGGCGCCGGACAACAGCACATGGCGCACCGCCTCGGCGCCCGGCGAGCCGCCCGGCTCGCGCGTCATCACTACGTCGAAGCCGAGGGAACGCAACTTCTCGCCAAGGCGGCGCACCTGGGTCGACTTGCCGGCCCCCTCCCCGCCTTCGAAGCTGATGAAGCGGCCGCGCGCGGCGGGAGCAGCAGGTTTTGGCACCGCAGCGGCTCGCGGCTTTCGACTGCGCAGCGTCAGGGCCATCACGAGCCCTTCAGCTTGGCATAGCCCTGCCGGGCAAGCCCGACGACCAACTCATAGGCGCCATCCATCGCGCGACGCCAGAGCGGGCCCTGCGGAACGTCCTCGGCGGCGACCAACGGCACGTCGAGCGCCACCTGCTCGCCGCGGAACACCCTGAGATGCGCCAGCTCCGCGCCCTTCACGACCGGCGCGCGGATCGGCCCCTCATACTGGATCTTGGCGCTGATGCGCTCATTCCCCGAACGCGGCACGAGGAGATGGATAGGTCCCTTGCCGGTGAGCGGCGCGCCGCCGCGCGCGCCGCCATAGAGCGTCGCCTCGCCGACGATCTGGCCGGTATCGAACAGCAGCCGCTGCTCGAAGGAGCGGAAGCCCCATTCCAGCAGCTTGCGGGCGTCCTCGGCACGCTCCTTGTCGCTCTTTGCCCCCATCACCACAACGATCAGTCGTTGGGCGTTCGACACTGCCGAGCCGACCAGATGGTAGCCGGCATCCTTGAGGAAGCCGGTCTTCAGTCCGTCGGCGCCGAGGCTCATGCCGAGCAGCGGATTGCGGTTCGACTGGCGGATCTTGTTCCAGGTGAACTCGGCTTCCGCGAAGATCGGATAGAATTGCGGGTAGTCGCGGATGAGGTGCGCCGTGAGGCTCGCCATGTCGCGCGCCGTCACCTTCTGGTCGGGGTCGGGCAGCCCGCCGGGATTGCGGAAGGTCGAGCCGGTGAGGCCGAGCCTTTTCGCCTCGTCGTTCATCTTGTTGGCGAACGCCAGCTCGTTGCCGGCAATCCCTTCCGCCAGCACGATGGCCGCGTCGTTGCCCGACTGCACAATGACGCCGCGCATCAGGTCGGAGACCTTCACATTGCTGTTCAACGCCGCGAACATCGCGGTGTTGCCGGAGGGCGCGCCGCCGCGCCGCCAGGCATATTCGCTGACCTTGAACTCCTGGTCCGGTGTCAGACGGCCTTCGGCGATCTCATGGAACACCACTCCCATGGTCATGAGGTTGTTGAGGCTCGCCGGCGCCATCGGCGCGTCGGCATTGCGCTCGAACAGCACCGTGCCGCTCTCATAGTCGACCAGTATGGCGGAGGGCGAGGCGATGGCCGGGCCTTCTGCCTGCGCCCGCGCCGGGCTTGGGGCGGCGAGCGCGAGGCAGAGAAAAGCCAGGCAAAAGAAAGGAGCCAGGGAACGGGCGGATCGGACGCCGGGTGCCTCCCGGAACCTGCGGCGGAAGGACAGGCACATGAATATGCGCATAGGCACCGACATTCTCCCCCACCCTATGCGGGAGAGTTAGCAGCGGATCACGCGTTTAGGCAATGCGGATGGCGCTCAATAGAGCCCGCGTCCGGTGCCGACCGGCGTGACGATCCCGGACGGCGCAGTATTGACCGGCTGCGGCCCGACCATCCAGCCCGTGGCGGCGAGAGGGACGGTCGCTGGAGCCGTTGCTGCAGGCGCGCTCGCCACCCGCACAGGGCGCGCAGGAGCTTGTGCAATGGGAGCCTGCGCAACAGGAGCCAGGGCAGCAGGCATTGGCGCCTGGGCGACCGGACGCGGCTTCGCGGCGGTCGGACGAGACGCCGGCAGCATGCCGGCGGTGGCAACCTGCGCCGGGCGCTGAGTCGAAATGGTGGGAAGCGGCGCCGCGGCGACCGCGCGCGGCGCGGGAGCGACAACAGCGACGCTCTGCGTGCGCTGCACCGGCTCCGCTGAGGCAACGCCCGTGCCCTCACCCAGATCAAACGGACGATCCGGCGGCATCGGCACATTGCCGGCCATCGGACGCGACGCTGCACTATAGGAAGTCGGTAGCGCGCCGTTGGACGCGACCATCACCCCGGAATTGACCGGCATCGGCGAAGAGCCATCGTTACGCAGCGTTGCGATCAATTTGCGGTCGTCGGATCCCTCGAGCGGTGCCCGCCCGACATACTCCACCCGCACCCGCGCGGTGCCGCGGCCCTTGAAACCGAGCAGATCCGCCGCCCTCTGCGACACGTCGATCACGCGGTCGCTATGATAGGGGCCGCGGTCATTCACGCGCACGATCATCGACTTGCGATTGTCGAGATTTGTGACGCGCACATAGCTCGGCATCGGCAGCGTCGGATGCGCGGCGGCGATCGACTCCATGTCGAACACCTCGCCATTGGCGGTGAGGCGGCCATGGAAATCGTCGCCGTACCAGGAGGCAACGCCTTCCGACCGGTAGCGCGTGTTCTCCTGCGGGACATAGGTCCGACCGGCGACCTGATACGGCTTGCCGACGCGATAGGCTCCGCCGCCCTTCGGCACGGGCTCGCCGAATGCGACCACGCGCGGGCTGGCGGACACGCCGTATTTCGGATCGACCTTGCTGGCGAGCTTGGAAGACGTCGCGCCGCAATTAGCGACGACGAGACCGACGCCGACCACAAGGACGGCCCGGCCCAACTTACCGACAGATGATTGTGAAACAGGACTTCCGGCTCGAAATGTGCGACGGGCGCACGTCGGCCCTACCTCGTTCCCCATGCTTCCCCAACCGCTCCGCGAGCACCCCGCCAGCTCCGCGCGCCTTGATCTGGCGCTTTCTGGACCAAGCGGGACGCGAACCCCGATTCGAGCCGCACGCCCTGTCAGCGCACGGTCGCTCCTTATGACACAGGAGGCTGCCGGAGTGGGGCAAAAATGCGGCGAAAGCCTCACTATGGTAAACGCCGCGTGACCAAAGCGGTATGAGAGGATGGCATGTTGCCGGCGCTTGCAAAGCCTGCCGGCAACCAAGATAAGGTGCCGCGGAAGTCGATGCGGTGGCGATCGAGGCGCCGCGGTCGCGTGGAAGGGTGGCCGAGTGGTTTAAGGCAGCGGTCTTGAAAACCGCCGTGGGTGCAAGCCCACCGTGGGTTCGAATCCCACCCCTTCCGCCAGCTCGCATTGCCAGCTGCGCAACGACGGGAACCCGCTCCCCGCGCCCGTGCCCACGCCGTTGACTTTATTCGCGCACTCGAACTTTTCGCTCCGGCCGGCCGGTCCTGGCCACGCGAGGCATCCACTCGGAATTTGGCATCGCCATGGCCCGCCAGCATTGGATGCCCCGGCCGCGTCAATCAACACTGTGGGCTGCAGGTGAAATCTCACACGCGAGTTCCGTGACTGTTTCCCGTCTTGTCTTCCCATCAACCCCGCATACGGCCGCGTGGTTCGGGATCAAGGCGCGGGAACAGCTTCGGGCGGGTGTCGTTTAGTCCGTAGGGAGCGAATGACATGAGCACTGAAACGTATCGAATTGTCGGGGTCGAAGGCGATTGGCGCGTGCTGCATCAAGTGGATTCGGGGACCGAAACAACCAGCATGGCATACGCAACCAAGGAGGCGGCATTCGAAGCCGCTGTGCTTGCCGCATCAAACGCCGTGAAGGACGGTTCCGACGTCTCGATCCGCGTTCCGGCTCCACGCGGTGGAGAGGCCGCTCTTGGTGGCGACAACTAGCCGTCGTTTCCAAGCAGGTTGTTCAGCCTGGTGAAAGGCGGGATGCCTTTGTGGGCTGAGTGTGGTCGGGTGAGATTGTACGTGTCCATCCAGCCTGGCATGGCCTCGATGCGTTCGCGGGACGACCGATAGGGTTCGGCATAGGTCCATTCGCGCAAGCTCGTCTGGATGAAGCGCTCGGCTTTGCCGTTGGTGCGCGGCGTGTAAGGGCGAGTGCGGATATGCCGGAGGCCGGTCTGGGCGAGGAGGCTGCGGAAGTCGCGGCTCCGATAGGCGCTGCCATTGTCGCTCATGACCCGCTCGACCTGGACGCCATGGCGGGTGAACCAGTCGAGTGCCCTGGCCATGAAGGCACAGGCGGAGGCCTTCTTCTCGTCGGGCAGGACTTCGGTGTAGGCCAGGCGCGAGGCATCGTCGATGGCCACGTGCAGCGCTTCCCAGCCGGTGCCCCGCTTGCTGCTCTGGCCGCGCCGATCGCCGGTGATGCGATGGCCGATGCCGTCGATCCGGCCGAGCTTCTTGGTATCGATATGGATCAACTCGCCCGGCCGTGCCCGCTCGTAGCGGATCGCCGGCGGCGGCGCATCGAGCACCTTCAGCCGGCCGAGCCCGAGGCGGCGCAGCACGACACCCATGGTCGAGCGCGGCATGGCGAGCCGGCGGGCGATCTGCGGGCCGCTCAGGCGTTCGCGCCGCAAGCGCTCGATCTCGCCGACCCGTGCGGCCGGCACCGACGCGCGATATCGGGCGGGCACCGAGCTCCTATCCTGGAGCATCCGCTCGCCGCCCGTCCGATATCGCCCCAGCCAGTGACAGGCGCGACGAACCGAAAGCCCCACGGCTTCGGCCGCGGCGACAACAGTCCAGTTTCCCTCTTCGATGCGGCGGACCATCAGGAGTCGACCTTGCGGCGTCAGGCGCGCATCCTTGTGAATGTTCATCCAGGGCTCCGGGAACGTGCGGTTGGGTGTGGCAACCACAGCTTCACAGCCCCGCCTTGGATGAACAACCTTCATAGCTTCGACAGCTAAGGAGACATCAAAATGCCCCGAGGTGACGCGCTGTTGCATCTGCCGATGCAGATCATGCAACTCGGGGCGGTGCGCTTGCACCCTGGAATAAACCCCCCGTCTCATTCGTTTGGGCTATGGAGATATGCGGACCGCACCTACTCGGCGCGGAGTCTTTTCTTGTGCGTATATACAGTAAAACTGCGCCGCATTTCCACTTGGAACAATATAGCCTCCGCCGAATTGCTATTTTGCTTGCGAGTTCATGGAGGAAATCCAAATGAGAAGGCTCGTATACGTTACTCTGATTGCCTGCGCTGTTGTCACACCATCCTCAGCCTTCGCACAGGCTACCGTGGTGACGGTTCCGTCCGAGGTGGAAAGCTACGTCGTGAAGGAGAAGATCCCTTCCGTCAAAGTCGAGCGTGAGGTGATCGTCGGCTCCGAGTTGCCGGACACCGTCACTCTCCGCCCGGTGCCGAAGTTCGACACCTATAGTTATGCCGTCGTGAATAACCGTCGCGTCATCGTCGAAGGCAAGACCCGCAAGGTCGTCAAGATTATCGATTGACCGAGCGAAGACGTACCGCCAGGCGCGCTGATAGG
Organism: Xanthobacteraceae bacterium; assembly: GCA_029266425.1. GTDB lineage: Bacteria > Pseudomonadota > Alphaproteobacteria > Rhizobiales > Xanthobacteraceae > Ancylobacter. The sequence continues at coordinate 10,291 of JAQSWY010000035.1, read as the reverse complement.
AAGGAGAATCCGATGTTGAAGATTGCAATCGCCGGCCTGGTCCTGGCTGCCAGCGGCCTCGCCAGCAGCTCAGCGACTGCCGCTCCCTTTAGCACCGGCTCGGCCATCTCGGTGGCGCCAGCGGCGGAGAATGTTCGCGTGGTTTGCCGGGAGAGGACAGTTTGGCGGAGAAACAAATGGGGTGAAGCGCGTCGTGTGACGATTCGCGATTGCGACGGGGTCGGTCGTTATCGCTATGACCACCCACGCTACGCCGAGCCCCGCCGCGGGCGCTACTACCATAATGGTTACTACTATGCAGATCCCCAATTCACGATCCGCATCCGCTGAGAAAACAGCGGTCAGGCGTCGTGTCGCACCCGCGTCAAGTTGAGCGTAGCGGTTGCTCCGGATGAACCCCCGGAAGCAGCCCAGAGCCGCCTGGCAATCACCCCTGCCTTTTTGCCAGGCGGCTCCTTCCCTCTATTTTGCAGCAGGCGACTGCACCGACTGCATCGCCGATAAGGAGCTGGCGTCGACCCCGCTAACCCGATGCCACCGCCCCTCAGGCTCCAAGGGGCCGGCGCCAGCTCCCTATCGGCGATGCGCTTTCTGTTTATGATGCTGCAACCTGGGGGCATCCAGCGATGAGGTTGCCATGCTCATCATCCTGTTTGGTGCGCTTCTGATTCTTGCTGGTGTCGTCTATCTCGGTGTCGCCGCAATCTGGAATGGCCCTCTGAGCCGCTCGCGCCGTTCGGCGACGACGACTGATACGCTCGAACCACCACCGCGCGGCATTGCCCTCTTCGTGCTGGCACGAGACTGGCCGGGCTTGGGGCTCCTCGCGCTGGGTGGTCTCCTCATATTGGTAGGGGTCGTCGCCTGAAGGTCATTCTCCCGGCCTGCGGTCAAATTCTCGTACGCCGCCAATTGGGACGCGAGCTTGTCCACCTAATGTGGAATAGTCTTCTCGGAAGGGTGGCCAGCCCTGGCTGCCCCAGCCAGAGGAGACCTTCCATGTGCGATTACAGCCTTGCGTCTGTCGCCTCTCGACCCGCGAAGGTTGGGGACGAGCTTGTGTCGAGCCGCTTTTCGAATTCAGCCACCCGCGGCTTCGCCGCCGTAGGCGAGCTGGATGTTGCGGTGTGCCTGCTTCCCGGGACGGAACTGGTCTTCGAGAAGGATGTCGAGTTTGAATGGCGTATCGCCTTCCTGCCGACCCGCAAGGTCAAACAGAAGGTGGCGCGGTTCCGCCACGTCGACGAGGACATACCGTGCGTTCATCATGACGCGCTGGAATTTGCCAATGGGAGAATTGTCCTGCTCACGCAATTGAGCCCGGGGCAATTTGCGCGCGTACTGCAGCTCCCTGCTGAACCGGGTATCGAGAAATCGACACCCGCGGCAGCCGTCAGTCGAGCTTCAGTTGATTGAAGTGATCCGGCCGTAACGACCAAGACATGCGGATGTCCGAATCGGTAGCGGCGGGGCCGAGAATGGCGACTGGGCCCCGTCGCCGGTGATCTCACCGCAATAAGCCACTCCTTCCCGCCGCCGCGGGCACCGCGCTCCGATCGTGTCGTGCACTGGCGCGTCTCTTGGAGAACCCGCGAGCGCGACTTCTCGGCGGAAGTCGAGACTAAAAGCTTTTAGTCGTCGAATTTGCCTTCGTACTTGTACTCGGGGGCCGCATTGAGCTGGTCCTTGGTGACATTCATCGTCGCCTTCCACTCCTTCCCGCCCTGATCATAGCGGACCGCGACGGCGGCCGGCTCCACGACGACATATTTCGTACCGAGGCCAAGGAAGCCGCCCACCGAGAGAATGACCCCCTTGGTGTTCTTGCTGCCGTCGAGCACGAGATCTTCGATCTCGCCGATGTTTTCGTTGCCGGCGTTGTAGACGTCCAATCCCACGATGTTCGATGCGAGCGCATCGTTGGGAGCGACGGTGACATACTTCACGGCCGTAGGAGCTTGTGCCAAGAGAGGAGTGGCGATCAGGCTGGTGACGGCAAGCGCGATAACATGTTGACGCATGTGAAGTCTCCCAATCTGGCCGGCGCGCTCTCGTTGGCGGCTGGCAACGAAAGTGCAAAGCGTCGAGGGTCGGGCAAGTTCCAAAGTACCGATTGATTTTATCTGGTGGTGTTATTTTGCCTCTGAGGTAATGAGTTCGTGTAATACTCGAAATTGCTCGATAGTCAGGAACGGTTTTTGGCGCTCGATATTTCTCCTCAATGACAGTGCGGAAGCATGAGGAGGAATGCCATGTCATTCGCCACGAAGGGTGCCGCAACCGCGCTAGCAGCCCTTTTCGCCTTGTCGACCCCCGTGCTGGCCCAGACCGGGGGGGACAACAGCACCGGCGGCGCAAACCAAGGCCAGACAGGGGGCGAGACCGGCCCGAACCAACCGGGCGGCTCGAGCGGTCCGAACAACCCGTCTGGGGCTCCGGTCACCAATCCGAGCAATCCGTCGGGGACGAACAGCAACACTTCCCGGCAGGATTGCCCGGCGGGTACGCTCAATTGCCCGACACCGCCGCCGAAATGACGCCAGCAGCCTGGCGCTTCTCTCCGCACCGATTCTAGAGCGGTACGCGGCGTGACGATGCGTTCAGCTCCCGGGAGTTGAGTCGAGCTGTCCTTCCGCCGGGGTTTGACGCATCTCATCACGCATTCTGCTCGCATCCCCAACGGCAAACAGGGAACACCCTCGCATCCCGATGCTTATCGGAGGATGGCACGCAAGAGGTATCAGCACACGGTGCAGGTAATTCGGCTCGTCGCTCTGGTCCAGGCCGTGCTGCTCGCCGGCTGCAGCGGCCCGCAGTCCGCGCTTGATGCTGCCGGCGAGGAGGCCGTGCATCTCGCCGAACTGTTCTGGGTGATGCTCGCCGGCGCCGCGGTGATCTGGGCCCTGGTGGTCGGCGTCGCCGTGTTCGCCGGCCGCTTCCAGAAGGCGCCGCTCGGCGAGCGCGCGGGCCTGAGGCTCATCCTCTGGGGTGGCGCCGTGTTTCCCACCGTCGTGCTCGCCGGGCTGCTGATCCACGGCCTCAGGCTGATGCCGGTGCTGCGCGCCCCGGGAGGCGATCTGCGCATCGATGTCGTCGGCGAACAGTTCTGGTGGCGCCTCACCTACCGGCCGGAGGGACGCCCGCCGGTCGTCAGCGCCAATGAGGTGCGCCTTCCCGCTGGCACGCGCGTCGAGTTCCGGCTTGATGCGGCCGATGTCATCCACTCCTTCTGGATCCCATCGCTCGGCGGCAAGATGGACATGATCCCGGGCCGCACCAACCGCCTGGTGCTGCTTGCCGAGAAACCAGGAGTCTATCGCGGCGCCTGCGCCGAGTTCTGCGGGACTTCCCACGCGCTGATGGCATTCGACGTAGTGGTGATGGAGCCGCAAGCCTTCGCCGCCTGGCTCGAACGCGAGGCCGCGGACGCGCCTGCCGGCGGCAGTGAAGCCTTCATCGGCAATGGCTGCGGCGGCTGTCATACGGTGCGGGGCATCGAGGCCAAGGGCGTCATCGGACCGGACCTCACCCATGTCGGCGGGCGGCGCTCGCTCGGCGCCGGCATCCTGCCGAACACGCGCGAGAACCTCATCCGCTTCATCACCGAGACCGAGGCGGCCAAGCCCGGCGTGCGCATGCCCTCCTTCCACGCCTTGCCTCCGGCCGAGGTCGCGGTCATCGCCGATTATCTCGGGAGCCTCAGATGAGTCCCGAGGCGCAAGACAAGGAACGTCTGCGCGCGCAGGAGGCGCGGCTGCGCGCGGTTTGGGAGTTGCCCTCCGGCTGGCGCTATTTCTCCAATGTCAACAACCAGGTAGTCGGCGTCTGGTACACCGCCGCCTCCTTCGGCTTCTTCCTGTTCGCCGGCGCCCTGGCGCTGATCATGCGGGCGCAGCTCGCCGTGCCCGGCAACGACCTCGTCTCCGCCGGCACCTACAATCAGCTCTACACGCTGCACGGCACGGTGATGATGTTCCTGTTCGCCGTGCCGATCTTCGAGGCGGTGGCGATCCTGATTCTGCCGCAGATGCTGGCGGCGCGGGATCTGCCCTTCCCTCGGCTCTCCGCCTTCGGCTTCTGGTGCTTCATCATCGGCGGCGTGTTCGTCGCCGGTTCGATCTTCTTCGACGCGGCACCCGACGGCGGCTGGTTCATGTATCCGCCGCTCTCCACCAATCTGGAGACCGCCGGCATCGGCGCCGACATCTGGCTGCTCGGGCTTTCCTTCATCGAGATCGCCTCGATCGCCGCGGCGGTGGAGCTGATCGTCGGCGTGCTGAAATGCCGGCCGCCGGGCATGCGCATCAATCTGATGCCGCTCTATTGCTGGTACGTGCTGATCGTCGGCGGCATGATCCTGTTCGCCTTCCCGCCGCTGATCGCCGGCGACATATTGTTCGAGCTGGAGCGGCTCGCCGGCTGGCCGTTCTTCGATGCGAAGCGCGGCGGCGATCCGGTGCTGTGGCAGCATCTGTTCTGGATCTTCGGCCACCCGGAAGTCTACATCATCTTCCTCCCCTCGATCGCGCTGCTCGCCATGATCGTGCCGACCTTCGCGCAGCGCCCCATCCTCGGCTATGGCTGGATCGTGTTGGCGGCGGTTGGCACCGGTTTCCTCAGCTTCGGGTTGTGGGCGCACCACATGTTCGCCATCGGCCTGCCGGCGATCTCGGCCGGCTTCTTCTCGGCGGCATCCGAGGCGGTGGCGATCCCGACCGGGGTGCAGATCTTCGTCTTCGTCGCGACACTGCTGGCCGGCCGGGTGATCTTCGCCATCCCCATGCTGTTCGCCACCGGGGCGCTGGCCATCTTCGTGTTCGGCGGCCTCACCGGGGTGATGGTGGCGCTGGCGCCATTCGATTGGCAGGCGCACGACAGCTATTTCGTCGTCGCCCACCTGCACTACACGCTGATCGGCGGCATGCTCTTCCCGCTGCTCGCGGGGGTCTATTATTTCCACCCTTTCATCACCGGTTACATGCTCTCCGAGAAGCTCGGGCGCTGGGCGTTCTGGCTCATGTTCGCCGGCTTCAACATCGCCTTCCTGCCGATGCATTTCACCGGCCTGCGCGGCATGCCGCGGCGGGTCTTCACCTATCCGGACGATCTCGGCTGGAACGTGCTGAACCTCGTCTCCACCGCCGGCGCCTACCTCATGGCAGCGGGTGTGCTGGTGTTCGTGCTCGACGTGCTGCGCCCTCCCCGCTTCAAGCGCCGTGCGCCGGCCAATCCGTGGCGGGCCGGGACGCTGGAATGGACCGCGGGCGATCCATCCGAGCCCTGGGGCATACGCTGCGTGCCGCCGGTCACGAGCCGCTATCCGCTCTGGCAGCAGAAGGGCCTCGCGGAAGAGATCGCCGCCGGCCGCTTCTATCTCCCCGACGCGGAGGAAGGAAAGCGGGAGACCATGGTGACCGGCGTGCTCGACGCCGAGCCGATCCAGGTGCTCCGGGTGCCGCACGACAGCTTCCAGCCAATGATCGCGGCGGTGCTCGTGGGCGGCTGCTTCATCGCCGCAACCTTCCATTGGTGGGCCGCGGCCGCAGCCTCGGGGATCGCCGGCATCGCCGCCCTCATGGTCTGGCTGTGGACCGGCACGGCGGTGATACCGGAGAAGCCGGCGAAGCCCGTAGGCATGGGCGAGGTGCTGCCGCTCTATGCGTCCGGCTCGCTCTCGGTGGGCTGGTGGGCGATGTTCATCACCATGGTCGGCGACGGCACCGCCTTCCTCAGCCTCGTCTTCGGCTATTTCTACTACTGGACCATCCACCCCGTTTTTCCGCCCGAGCATGCCGCGGGACCTGGCCTTGCCTATCCGCTGGCGGCAACCGGCGCGACGCTCGCAGCCTGGGCGCTGATGCTGTCGGCGCGCGCCGCCAACGATGCGGACCGGCCCGGGATGCTGCGGCTCGCTCTCGCCGGGTCCACCGTGCTGGGTCTCGCCGGCGCCGTGCTGCTGCTGCTCGGCCCCTGGACCACCCGGCTCGACCCGACCCGTCACGCCTATGACGCCATCGTCTGGGTGCTGGTGCTGTGGGCAAGCCTGCACAATGCCGTCGGCGCGCTGATGCAGCTCTATTGCCTCGCCCGCAGCTTTGCCGGCCGGCTGACCCGCACGCACGACATCGATCTGCGCAATGTCGTCCTTTACTGGCACTTCGCCGCCATCACCGCACTTGTCACTGGCGCGGTGATCGCGCTGTTCCCGCTGGCGAACTGAGGAGGCGGTCATGCTGCTGTGGCGCGACAAGGCCAATCTCTGGACGCTGATCCTGCCGCCGAGCGTGTGGGCCCTGCACTTCCTGTTCTGCTACATTGCCGCCGCCACCGTCTGCGCCAAGGCGGGCAGAGATTTCGGCGACCTGCGCCTCGCCATCGCGAGCGCCACGGTGCTGGCGCTGGGCCTCATCGTCGCCTCCGGCGCGCAGGCCTGCCGGCATTGGGGTTTCGGCTCCGACATGCCGCCCCATGATGCCGCGACCGACGAAGACCGCCAGCGCTTCCTTGGGTTGGCGACGCTGCTGGTGTGCACGCTCAGCCTCGTCAGCGTGATCTTCGTTGCGCTGCCGGCGCTGTTCCTGACGGATTGCCGCTGATGCGACGGGCGGCGCTCATAACCGGCCTCGTACTGCTCGTCGCGCTGTGGGCCGGGCCGCTGCGTGACGCGTCAACGCACAGCTTTGCTGCACATATGGCATTGCATATGGGTATCGTCGCTATAGCCGCACCATTGCTCGGCTATGGCATTGCCGGAAGCTTCGATCCGGCCGCGCGCCACCCGGTGCTGTTCTCGCCGCTGTTTGCCGCGATGCTGGAATTCGTGGTGGTGTGGAGCTGGCACATGCCGGCACTCCATCAGGCGGCGCGCGCCAGCGCGATGCTGTTCGCTGCCGAGCAGACCAGCTTCCTGATCACCGGCCTGCTGGTGTGGACCGCATGCCTCAGCGATCCTCGGGATCGCGGACGCAACCTGATGGGCACGCTGGCCTTGCTGCTGACCTCAATGCACATGACGCTGCTCGGCGCGCTCATCGCCTTCGCGTCGCGCCCGCTCTACAGCCACGCCGGGCACATAGGCGATTCCCATATGGGCGATGCGCACATGGGCGACGCAACGGCGCAGGTCGCGGACCAGCAGCTCGGCGGCGTCATCATGCTGCTGGTGGGCGGGGCGGTCTATCTCGCCGGTGGCATGGCGCTGATGGCCCGCGTCGTGCTCGCCGATTTCAAGGCGGGGGCGGCCGAATGAGAATAGGCTGGCGGCATCTCCTGTTCGCAGTGCTGGGCCTCCTCGCCGCGGCCGTGCTGGTCGCCTGGTCCGGTGTCTTCAACGTCGCGGCCAGCTCGGGGCACTGGCGCATCACCGAATGGGCGCTGCATGCCGTCATGCAGAACTCGGTGCACACCTACGCCCATCTTGCCCCCGATCCTCCCGCCGATCTCGATGATCCGCGTAACGTGCTTCAGGCCGCGGGGCACTATGAGAGCGGCTGCGCCTGGTGCCACGGCTCGCCCTTGAGGCCACCTCCGGCAGCGAGCCGGCATATGACCCCGCCGCCGCCCGCGATCATCAACTCGGCCCGCCAGTGGGAGCCGCGCGAGCTGTTTCGGATCGTTCGACACGGCATCAAATACACCGCAATGCCCGCCTGGATCGCGCCTGGCCGCGATGACGAGGTCTGGGCGATGGTCGCCTTCCTGCGCGCCTTGCCCGAGATGACTCCGGCCAACTACGGCGATCTCGCCTTCGGCACCGAGACGGCCGCGGCCACCGACGATCGCCTGCTCTCCGCCTGCGCCCGCTGCCATGGCCGCGACGGGCGCGGGCGGAACAGTGCGTTTCCGATCCTCGGAGGCCAGAGAGAAGCCTATCTCGTCGAGACGCTGCGCGCCTTCGCGACCCATCGCCGGCGCAGCGGCATCATGGAGCTTGCCGTGGACGGCGTCGGCGAGGACGAACTCGCGCGGCTGGCGCGGCACTATGCCCAGCAAAAGGGGCTCGGCGAGACGCCGGCGGAAGCCTCACCCCCCGGCGCGCGGATCGCCGCGCTGGGGCTGCCGGAGGCCGGAGTGCCCGCCTGCGAGAGCTGCCATGGCGCCGTCGCCGGCCGGAACCCGACCTATCCCCGCCTCGCCGGCCAGGAGGCGCGCTATATCGCGGCGCAGCTTCGATTGATGAAGCAGGGCGAGCGCGGCGGGACCCCCTATGCGCATATCATGCATGCCATCGCGAAACGGCTGCCGGACGATGCGATCGAGGCGCTCGCAGCCTATTACGCATCTGCCGCGGCGCCGTCAGCCGCCGGGCCGGTTGGGATCGATGGCAGCGGCCGATGAGACGGCGCGCAGCCGCCACACCTTGTTGCCGACATCGTCCGCCACTAGAAGCCCGCCCTTGCTGTCGACCATCACGCCGACAGGGCGGCCGCGCGCTTCACCCTCGGCGGTGCGGAAGCCGGTCAGCAGCTCCTGCGGCATGCCGGAGGGCCGGCCATCGGCGAACGGCACGAAAATGACGCGATAGCCCGCCGGGTCCGAGCGGTTCCAGGAGCCGTGCTGGCCGACGATGGCTCCGTTCTGGAATTTCTCACCGAACGCCGGATTGTCGACGAAGGTGAGGCCGAGCGAGGCGGTGTGGGCGCCGAGCGCATAGTCCGGCTTGATCGCCTTCGCAACCAGATCGGGCTTCGGCGGCTCGACGCGCTCGTCGACATTCTGGCCGTAATAGCTGTAAGGCCAGCCATAGAAGCCGCCATCCTTCACCGAGGTCATGTAGTCCGGCACCAGATGATCACCGATCTCGTCGCGCTCATTCACCGCGACCCAGAGTTCGCCGTTCGCCGGGTTCCAGTCCATGCCGACCGGATTTCGCAGGCCGGAGGCGAAGACTCGCGTCGCGCCATTCGACGGATCGATCTCGAGGATGGCGGCGCGATTCTCCTCTTCCTCCATGCCGTTCTCGGCGACATTGGAGTTGGAGCCGACGCCGACATAGAGCTTCGAGCCGTCCTTGCTGGCAACGAGGCTCTTGGTCCAGTGATGGTTCCGCCCCGCCGGCAGGTCGGCGACCTTGGTGCCGGGCGCTGTGATCTGCGTTTCCCCCTCCTTGTAGGGGAAGCGCATCACCGCATCGGCATTGGCGACATACAGCTGGTCGCCGATTAGAACCATGCCAAAGGGTGAATTGAGGTCCTTCAGGAACACGGTCCTGGTCTCGGCGACGCCGTCGCCATCGCCATCGCGCAACAGCGTGACCCGGTTGGCGCTCGGCGTCTTGGCGCCGGCCTTGCTCTGGAACAGGCCCTGGAACCAGCCGCGCAGACCGCCGGTCTTGCCCTCGGGCTTCGGAGGCGCATTGGTCTCGGCCACAAGCACATCGCCGTTCGGGAGCTCATAGAGCCAACGGGGATGATCGAGACCATCGGCGAAGGCGACGACCTGAAGACCCTGCGACGGCGTCGGCGCCTCGCCCTCCTTCCAACCCACGGCATCGGCCACCTCGATGGTGGGAATGAGCGAGCTTTCCGGCTTAGGCAACGTCGGATTGGTACCGTATTCGGCGGTCTCGGGAAGCTTCGGTTGGTCGCCACAGGCGGCGAGCAACAGCATAATTGAAGAAGCTGCTGCGAGGAGAGAAAACCTCTTGGAGCGAGAGCCTACCGGCATGTGCGCCTCCATTCCGTGTCATGATTAGACAAGGCGCTTGGGCGGCTCTCGTTCCCGCATCTTATCGGTGATTGGCGACCTTTACCGGAATGTGCTTGCCGACCCGGGCAGCGAAGCGGCCCGCCCCGGAACAGTTCGGGGCGGGCTCGCAAGCCTAGTAAGGCGACACGCAGGGCTGCCGCGGCCCGTTATAGGGCTGGAAGGTATCGTCCGACGGGCGGTACGAGCGATAGGTCTGCATGCACCACTGCACATGCGCATCGCCGACGGCAGGTGCCGCATAGGCCGGCCCAGGTTGGCTGGCAATGGCGCCACCAATCAACGCACCGGCAGCGAACGCTGCGCCGGGGTACCACCATTCACCGTAGCGACGATAGCCGGGCCGATAATAGCCGTACCCGCGATAGCCGTTATAATAGTGGCGGCCGCCGTGACGGTAATAACCGCGCCGATACTGCACCGCCTCGATGTTCGACCCGGCCGAGATGCCGGAGGGCTGGATCGGCGCCGATGATGCGCCGGCGGGCGCAAGGGCCGTCGCTCCGGCGACAAGAGCCAGCGTCGCAAGCGTTCTCTTCATGTCCTGGTACCTCCAACCTTAGGAACGGAAACACCTCGCAAACGC
>JAQSWY010000196.1 GCA_029266425.1 Xanthobacteraceae bacterium | reverse complement strand
GGACTACGAGATCGAGAAGCCCAACTCGGCGACGCTGAACCTGTCGCTCGAAGCCATCGCCAAGGTGCCGCTGCCGAAGAGCGATCCCGTCGGCGGAACGCAGGGCGCGCTGACGCGGCTGTGGAAGGAGTAGGCGGGCAGGCCTTCAGCCGGCGGCGGGATGCACGACCTCGCCATCCTCCTTGGTGAAGCTCTCCGGCACGCGCTCCAGCAGCGCGAACACCTTCTCCGACGGCCGGGCCAACGCGGTGCCCTTCGGCGTGACCACGATCGGCCGGTTCACCAGGATCGGGTGCTCGAGCATGGCCGCGAGGATGTGATCGTCGGAGATTGCGGGATCGAGCAGGCCGAGCTCGGCGGCAGGCGTGCCCTTGTCGCGCAGCAGGTCGCGCGGCCGGGCGGACATGGCCGCCATCAGGCTCTCCAGAAGCTCGCGGGTCCAGCCGACCTGAAGATACTCGACGACCCTCGGCTCGTAGCCGGCGGCGCGGATCATGGCGAGGACGTTGCGCGACGTGCCGCAATCGGGGTTGTGGTAGATCGTGACGGGAAACGGGTCGCTCATCGGGGGTCTTCCTTGCGAAGCAGCCAGGCGAAGAAGAGCGCAGCGCAGCCGGCGCCGATGAGCTGCGCGACGATGAAAGCCGGGACGGACGACGGCGCGATGCCGGCGAAGCTGTCGCTGAGCGCCCGGGCGAGCGTCACCGCCGGATTGGCGAAGGACGTCGAGGCGGTGAACCAGTAGGCCGAGGCGATGTAGAGCCCGACGAAAGCCGCCACCGCCGAGGGCGGTGCCTTGCGCGTGCCGAGGATGGTCGCGATCAGCCCGAAGGTGGCGACCGCTTCCGAGAAGGCCTGTCCCGGCCCCTCGCGCAGCTTGGTCGAGACCTGCAGCAGCGGCTCGGCGAACATCGCATGCGCCCCCCATACGCCGAGCGCACCACCCACGACCTGCGCGGCGATGTAGCTGCCGGCGGTGGCTCCCGCCATCTCCCGCCGGAACAGCATCACCAGCGTCACCGCCGGGTTGAAATGCGCCCCCGAGACCGGGCCGAAGATGGCGATCAACACGGCGAGCCCGGCGCCGGTCGCCAGCGTGTTGGCGAGCAGCGCCAGGGCGACGTTCCCGCCGGCAAGGCGTTCGCCCATGATGCCGGAGCCGACGACGACCGCCAGCAGCAGCGCCGTCCCCAGCAGTTCGGCGGCGGCGCGCCGGGGCAGGTCGATCCCGACCGCCGCGGCCGGCACGGCTTCCCGTACGGCCTGCGTCATGCCGACCTCCGGCCCGCTTCGTCGATGGAGGCCGGGCTGCAGGCGCAGCTTTCGCCGCCACAGCAATTGTCGGTGAGATAGCGGACGACCCCGTCCATGGCGGCGAAATCGGCGGCGTAGATCAGCTGCCGGCTAGCTCGCCGCTGGGTCGCCAGACCCGCCTGCACCAGCCCTTTGGTGTGGAAGCTGAGCGAGGATGGCGGCACGCCGAGCCGCTCGGCGATCACCCCGGCGGACAGGCCGCCGGGCCCCGCCTCCACCAGCAGCCGGTAGACGGCCAGCCGGTGCTCATGCGCCAGCGCCGCCAGCGCCGCGATCACGCCGCTCGTGTCCATGACCACCATCCTATAATTCGACGACTATCGAATAGTTGGATGGACTGTCATGGTCAAGGGCGGCCCTCGACCTGCTCGCGAGACCTCAGGCCGCCGGGCGGCGGGGCAGGCGCTCCACCTCCTCGCCGATCGCGGCCTCGGCCAGCCGCAGGTCATAAGCTGCCTGAAGGTTCAGCCAGAACTGCGGGCTCATGCCGAACCAGTGGCCGAGCCGCAGCGCCGTGTCCCCGGTGATGGCGCGCTTGCCGTTGATGATCTGCGAGATGCGATTCGCCGGCACGGCGAGCTGGCGCGCAAGCTCGGTCGGGCTGACGTCGAGCTCTTCCAGCTCGTCGGCAAGAAACTCGCCGGGATGGATCGCGGGACGGGACATCATCGCCTCCTCTTCAGCCCTAGTGGTAGTCGACGATTTCGACATTGGACGGACCGGCGGCGCCTTCCGGCCATTCGAAACAGACGCGCCACTGCATGTTGATGCGGATCGAGTACTGGCCCGCCCGGTCGCCCTTCAGGCTTTCCGGCCGGTTGCTCGGCAGCATGCGCAGGTCGGCGAGGCTGGTGGCGGCGTCTAGAATGTCGAGCCGCTGCCAGCCCTGCCGGTCGAAGCCCTGGAACTCGCGGACGAACGCGCCGCGGGCGAAGGATTCGGTCCGCTTATCCTTGAAGCTCAGGATCATGACCGGCGCGACGCTTGACGAATGACGTCAAACATACAGGCCGGTATCGCATCTGTCCATGCTCCCACCCTTCCCCCTTTCGGGAATCTGGTTTAAGGGAAGCCGCAATCCGCGGGGCTACTCCCGCCAAGAAAGTCCGATCCGGGTTGTGCCCCAAGGACGCGTTGCCCGACGCGTCCTTTTTCGTGCGCCCGGACACATGCGCGAGCCGCACGGGATC
>JAQSWY010000195.1 GCA_029266425.1 Xanthobacteraceae bacterium | reverse complement strand
CGCGACGAGCTGATCCGCGTGTTCGAGAACCTCGTCGAGAACGCGCTGAAATATGGCGGCGGCGGCGGCCGGGTGGAGATCGCCATCGCCCGCGAGGGCGCCGACGCCGTCGTGTCGGTGCGCGATTACGGCCCCGGCATCGCGCCCGAGCATGTGCCGCGCCTGACCGAGCGCTTCTACCGGGTCGATACCGCCCATTCGCGCGAGCAGGGCGGCACGGGGCTGGGCCTCGCCATCGTCAAGCACATCGTCGCCCGCCACCGCGGAAAGCTGGGCATAGAAAGCGTTCCCGGCGAGGGCTCGACATTCTCGGTAAGATTGTCCGCCACTTTGCCGGCTGAACAGAAAAGTTAGTTAATTCAATATCTTGAAGTGTCATCAAGACGTCACCCGCGGGTCATAGAACCGTGGTGCCGGAGCGGTAAAAGTCCGGTGTGAACCTATCCGCCCTCCGGCCAATCGCGCATTCGGGTGCGTCTTCCGCGACGCAGCCGGTCTCCCGACCTAAGGAGAAGACCTTTGAAATTTAATCACATTCTTGGCGCTGCGGCGCTCTCGTTGGGCCTCGCCTTTTCGGGCGCTGCCTCCGCCGCCGACATTACCGGCGCTGGCGCGACCTTCCCCGCCCCGGTCTATCAGGCCTGGGCCGTGGCGTATAAGGACAAGACCGGCACCGGCCTGAACTATCAGTCGATCGGCTCCGGCGCCGGTCAGACCCAGATCTTCAACCGCACCGTCGACTTCGGCGCCTCCGACGCGCCGGTCGCCACCGACAAGCTCGCCGCGCAGAAGCTCCTGCAGTTCCCGGCGGTCATCGGCTCGGTCGTCGCCATCGTCAATCTCGACGGCGTCAAGGCCAATCAGATCAAGCTCACCGGCTCGGTGCTCGCCGACATCTATCTCGGCAAGATCACCAAGTGGAACGACCCGAAGATCGCGGCGCTGAACAAGGACTCGCAGCTTCCTGACCTCGCCATCGTCCCGGTCTACCGTTCGGACGGGTCGGGCACGACCTACGTGTTCGCCAGCTACCTCTCCGCGGTGAGCCCGGAGTGGAAGTCGAACGTCGGCGCCGCGACCTCGGTGCAGTGGCCGGCGGGCGCTGGCGGCAAGGGCAATGAAGGCGTTGCCGGCACCGTCAAGAACACCAAGGGCGCGATCGGCTACGTCGAGTACATCTATGCCTCGTCGAACAGCCTGATCACCACCGAGCTGCAGAACAAGGCCGGCAAGTTCGTTTCGCCGACCGTCCCGGCCTTCCAGGCCGCGGCCGCCAATGCCGACTGGGCCGGCGCCAAGGACTTCGCGGCGTCGATGATCGACACCCCCGGCGACGCGACCTGGCCGATCACCTCGGCGACCTTCATCCTGCTGCCGAAGGAGCCGAAGTCGGGCGCGCAGGCTGAGGAAGTGATCAAGTTCTTCGACTGGGCCTTCAAGGAAGGCGGCCCGATCGCCGAGAAGCTGCACTACATCCCGCTGCCGGAGGACGTCGCCAACCGCGTCCGCGAGGCGTGGAAGACCGAAGTGAAGGCCGACGGCAAGCCCGTCTGGACCAACTGATCGCCGTTCCTCGATTTGGAAGGGGCGGCTATGGCCGCCCCTTCTCGTCTGCGCGTTCCGCTTATACGCTGACGAGCCGCGTTGTGCCGACGGCACCTCCGCGAGCGCCATGAAATGCCGCCCCGATGGCCGACAGCGCGGCCCGAGCCGGGGGAGCTGCCCGAAGGACCACACATATGGATGCCACTCTGAGCGGGACCCAGGCAGCACAGGGCCTGGTCGCCGCGCGCAAGCCCACCGGCCGCGTCAGCGATCCGATTTTCGTCGGGCTCCTCTGGGGCTGCGGCATCTTCGTTCTCATCCTGCTTGGCCTCATCATCGCCATGCTGTTCGAGGGCGGCCTGCCGGCCTTGCAGGAGTTCGGCATCAGCTTCCTGTGGTCGACGGTCTGGAACCCGGTGACGGAGAAATTCGGCGCCGGCGTCATGGTGTTCGGCACCATCTTCAGCGCCGTGATCGCCGTCATCGTGGCGCTGCCCCTATCCTTCGGCATCGCCTTCTTCCTGACCGAGATCGCGCCCGGCCCGCTGCGCCGGCCGATCGGCGTCGCGGTGCAGCTGCTCGCCGCCATTCCTTCCATCATCTACGGCATGTGGGGCTTCTTCATCATCGTCCCGCTGATGGCCGCCTATGTGCAGCCGCCGCTGATCGAATGGCTCGGCCCGATCCCGCTGATCGGCGCGCTGTTCCAGGGGCCGCCGCTCGGCGCCGGCATGCTCACCGCCGGGCTCATCATGGCGATCATGATCCTGCCCTTCATCACCGCCATGTTCGTGGAGGTGCTGGAATCGGTGCCGCCCATGCTCAAGGAATCCGCCTACGGCGTCGGCGCCACCACCTATGAGGTCTACCGCAACGTCTCGGTGCCCTATGGCCGCACCGCCATGGTCGGCGCCGTCATGCTCGGCCTCGGCCGCGCGCTGGGCGAGACCATGGCCGTG
>JAQSWY010000194.1 GCA_029266425.1 Xanthobacteraceae bacterium | reverse complement strand
GGCGAGGCCGAGCTCGGCTGCTCGGTGCATCTCGTCGACGCCGGCATCGACAGCGGGCCGCTGGTCGCCGAGGGGAGGGTGCCGCTGATGCCCGGCCGCTCCGCCTTCGCGCACAATCTCGACAGCCATCTTCTGGGCAACCGGCTGATTAACGACCTGGTCGAAAACTTGCTCGGCGGGGGCCGCGTGGCGGCTGTTCCGCAAGGGAGTTCCAAGGTAAAGTCGAACAGTTATCCGACGCCGGCAGAATTCGAGCGCTTCCGCGCGGCCGGGCTGTCGTTGATCGCGGTGGAGGAATATCGGGATCTGCTCGGCCGCTTCGGCATTTGCGAAGAAGTGCCGGTGGTTGCCGATGGGGTGTAGAGGACACGGCGCCGGGCGCGGCGCCAGTTGGCGGGAACTGTAGGTCGGGGGCTTGAATGTTGGATTTCGGCGTCTTCACTTTGCCGGCCGTGGCCGCGGCGATGGTCTTCGTCGCGGCGTTGTTCGTCGGCGAAGATATCGTCATCGAGAAGGTCTATGTGCCGCAGGTCCGCGAATGGACCGGCTATACCTCGACCGTCGCCACCCGCATCCTGACCGACGAGCTGCGCGAGCTCAGCGTTGCCGCCGCTTCCGAGCTGCAGGCGATCAACATCGACGAAGGCGGCGTCGAGAAGGGCATCAGCGCCTTCGAGGACTATTTCGAGGTCGGCCTGCTGATCAACGGCACGCGCAACGTGCTCGGCCTCATCAAGTACTACATCAATGGCGAGATCACCGAGGTCGGCAGCGAGACCCAGCTGATCATCCGCATCTACACCAAGAAGGAAGACGAGCCCGTCAAGCTGATCGTCGTGCGCGGCAAGTCCGACGACCTCGACGGCCTGCTGCATGAGGGCGGCGTCCAGATCCTCGAATACATCAATCCGTACGTCATCGCGCTGTATCACCGCCGCACCGAGCTGGCGGCGGGGCAGTTCGACTTCCCCAAGACCAACGAGACGATCCGCAAGTTCCTCGAGACCCAGCCGCCGGAGCAGCACTTCCTCGCCTACGGCCTGCTCGGTCGCATGAGCATGCTCAAGGCCGAGCGCGACAAGACGCTCAGCCCCGAGCAGCGCCAGCAGGAATACGACAAGGCGATCGAGCAGCTCAACGCGGCGCTGCGCCAGCAGCCCGACTTCCTCTATCCGCTGATCAATCTCGCCATCATCCATGCCGGCCGGAAGGATTATGACCGCGCCGACGTCTACTTCGCCCGTGCGGTGAAGGAGAATCCGAACTACCTCGTCAGCCGCACCGCCTGGGGCGACATGCTGATCGAGCGCGGCCTGCTCGACGACGCCATCATCCAGTACGAGGCGGCGGTGCAGATCGACCCGCACGACGACAAGCTGCAGGCCAAGCTCGCCGACCTCTATGAGCGCACCGGCCAGCCGCAGAAGGCGCAGGCGCAGATCGAGAAGGCGCTGAAGCTCAACCCGGTGTCGCAGGCTTATCTCGAAAAGGAGAAGGCGCTCGGCGAGAAGAACGGCACGACGGCGACGGTGCAGTGAGGCCGCTCGGCGGGCTTCCTTTCCGCCGACCGGCGTTCTAAGGAGGACATGATCGGACGCAGCGGCGGGCGTCGCGGATTGGGGCCTCGGTGGCATGCTTGAGACGCTGTTCGTTATCGGCTTCGTCCTGCTCCCGCTGGCCCTCGCAGTGGTCATGATTCTGTATCGGGCGCGCTTCGTCGTGCTCGGGCTCGCCGGGGTCATCGCCTTCCTGGTGGTGATCTGGATGGTGCTGAAGGCGAGCGACATCGTCGACCGCTCCTTCGACCCCCGGGTCCCCGCGCAGTCGATGCCCGGCAATTGCGACACGCCGGGGCGGGGGGCGCCGGAGGATTGCCGGCTGTGACGCGACGTCACCGCAGCGTCGATATCGGCCGGTAGGATCATGCGGCAAGGGCATATCGGCGTCTCGCACGCCGGAACGAAGACGGCGAAGAGGTGATGGGAAGCGAACTCGCGCTCATGGCGATCGGACTGGCGGCCCAGGCGGCGGCGCTGGCGATCTTTCCGTTCGCGCTGCTCGCCGCCTCGTGCCGCGCCGTCAATGCCGTGCAGGACTGCCAGCTGCCGGCCACGCCCTATATCGAGATGCTCTCGCTCGCCATAGGCATATTCGCCGGCGTCGTCGTGCTGACCTCCAACGTCCATTGGGGCTTGCTCGACCCCGGCGAGATCTTCCGCAAGGGCGGCCCATGGGACATGAGCTTCGGCCAGTTCCTCGCCGGACCGGCCAATCCGCTCGCCTATGATCTCTCCGCGATCTTCGTTTGGCCGTTCTCCGGCAGGCTGCCCAGCCTCGCCGGCTTCGCCGTGCTGCTGCTGGGCGGGCTGGTCTTCTACGGACCGGTGCTGCTCTATCGCTCGCGCCGCGCCTTCGCCCACGGCATCCGCAACGTGGTGATCGTCGTCTGGGGCGCCTATGCGACGGTCTACCTGTTCTTCTATGCCGGCTGGGTGGCCAACCGGCTG
>JAQSWY010000193.1 GCA_029266425.1 Xanthobacteraceae bacterium | reverse complement strand
GAGCGCCTCTTCGCGCCCGTCAGGAACCGGCGAGAAGCGGGTCGTGTCGACGCCATTGCCGACGATGGTCGTTTCCAGCGCGAACATCTCGGCGAGCAGATCCTGCCACAGGCGGCTGACGACGAAATGCCGGTCGGCCTCGACGATGGCCCGGCGCTGGAGCGCGAGAAGCTCAGGATCGCGGAAGGCGTCGACATGGTGGACGGTGCGGGCGAAGCGGGGGATGAGCCCGCGCTGCTTCAGCGTCGCCAGCGCATTGCCGGAGATGCCGTCCTGCGCATGGAAGACGTCGAACGCGCGGTTCACCGGATCCTCGAAATGACGGACATAGTCGCCGGCGCGGATGCGGACCATTTCGGTGATGTCCGCTCCCACGGGCGAGGCGGGCACACTGAGGGTGGCGCACAGGCTCGGCCGAAAGAAGCCGGCGCCCTTCGGGTCGGGCGCGTGGACGACGGCCTCATGGCCGAGGCGGGTGAGCGCGTCGCCCAGTTCCAGCGCATGCACCACGCCGCCGCGCGGATTGGTGGAATGGGCGAGGATGGCGATGCGCAGCGGGCGGCTCATGCGGCGTCCTCCGACCGGCGAGGAGGGGGGCCGCAGCCGAGCAGCGGGCGCTGCGAGAAATCCCAGATCGTCTCTCGTGCGCCGCCGTTCGTGACGGTGACGCGGCGGTCGGCCGTCACGCTCCCGATAGCAGCGGCGGCGATGCCGCGCGCTTCGAAGAGAGAGAAGATAGCCGGCACATCATCGGGTGCCGCCGAGAGCAGATAGCCGTAGCTCGGAAAGCTCATCAGCCAGCGCGCGAGCTCGATGGCGGCGGTTCCGACGATGCCGCCCTGGCTGATGTCCTTGGCGGCGCGGGACAGGCCGGCTTCGGCGATCATTGGCAGCAGCTCGAGGTCGCCGCGCAGCCGCGCGGCGGGCGCGTCCGTCGCGGCCTCCCAGTTGGGGAAGGGCTCGCGGTAGCGCCCGCGCAGGTCGATGGCGGCGACCAGCGTCTCGCCGGGACGGGCGTCGAAGCTCGTCAGCAGCCTTTTTGCCCGGCCGAGCACGGCGACGGAAAGCTGGCCGCGATCCGTCTTCAGGTTCGTATGCCCGCCGACCAGCGGCACGCCGAAGCGCTCCGACGCCGCACGCAGTCCCTCCAGGACCGGGGCGGCGCCGTCCTCGCCCTTCGCCCACACCGCATCGACCACGGCGACGGGCCGTCCGCCCATGGCGGCGATGTCGGAGAGGTTGACCATCACCCCGCACCAGCCGGCGAACCAGGGGTCGCCGGCGACGAACTCGTTCATGAAGCCCTCGATGGCGAAGAGCAGGAAGCCGTCGCCGTCCGGGATCGCCGCGCAGTCGTCGCCGACCGGGATCGCATCCGCCCCGCTCAATCCGAGGCGCGCTGCGGCGAGGCCGATATCGGCCTTGGCTGCCATGCCGGCGGAGGCGCGCAGCTTGGCGGCGACGGCCTCGAAAGCGGTGGCGGAGAGCGGACCCATCTCAGGCCGCCTTCCGTGGGAAGGTGCGGAAGCCGGTCTCGGCGTCGAGGATCGGCGGGTAATGAGCGAGGTCCGCCTGCATCAGATAGTGCGGGCGGCCGTGCAGCTCCTTCTCTTCGACGATGCTCCAGTGCAGCCGGCGGAACAGCAGGCCGTTCTGCGCCTGCACATGGGCGAGGAAGCGGGTACAGCCGCGCGCATGGGCGGAGGAGACGGCGAGCTTGATCAGCGCCGCGCCGAGCGCGCCCACTTTCCGGTAATCCGCCGCCACGGCGAGGCGCGAGCCCCACCAGACGCCCGGCTCGGCCTCGTGGATGCGCACCGTGCCGACCACATCGTCCGCCGCCACACCGAGCATGGAGACGGCGACGATGGGAATGGCGGCCTCGTCGATGGCGTCGCGGTCGTCGCCGTCGAACAGGCCCTGCTCCTCGCAGAATACCTGCCGGCGGAGCAGGGCGGCGCAGCGGCGCTCCCACGTTGCGGTGGCAAACTTCACCTGGAAATCGCTGGCGATGAAAGGGCGGAAGGGCTCGAAGATCATGAGCAGGCCCTTCTTTCATAGGTGGAGAGCGCCGAGCAGGCACCGCATTTGGCGCAGCCGGCCTTCACCTCGATGGATTTCAGCCCGCGCGCGATCATCATCCCCGAGAGCGGGCCGAGTATGGAGTTCATGAAGGCGGGCGAGGGCGTCGGGTGGCTTTCCAGCGGCGTGCCGGAGATCGGCACGAAGGGCACCACGAAGGGATAGACGCCGATGCGGGTCAGCCGGTCGCAGACGGAGAGGATGTCCTCCCGGCTGTCGCCGAGCCCGGCGAGGATATAGGTCGAGACCTGCCCGCGCCCGAACACCGGCACAGCGGCCTCAAAGGCCTGGAAATAGCGCTCCACCGAGACCTGCGCCTTGCCGGGCATGATCGCTGAGCGCACCTCCTCGGTGCAGGCCTCCAGATGCATGCCGAGCGCGTCCGCCCCGGCCTCATGCATGCGCGCGAACCACGCATCGTCGTCCGGCGGCTCACACTGCACCTGTATGGGAAGGTCCACCGCCGCCTTCACGGCGCGGGCGCTCTCGGTGAGGATCGCCGCGCCGCGATCCTTGCCGGGCGGCGTGCCGGTGGTCATCACCATATGCTTGACGCCGTCGAGCTCGACGGCGGCCTTGGCCACCTCGGCGAGCTGCGCCGGGGTCTTGCGCTCGATGGTCCGCCCCGCCGCCAGCGACTGGCCGATGGCGCAGAACTGGCAGGTCTTGGTGCGGCTCTGGTAGCGGATGCAGGTCTGGAGAACCGTGGTCGCCAGCACGTCGCGCCCGTGCAGCACCGCGATCTTGGAATAGGGGATGCCGTCCGCCGTGGAGAGCCCGTAGAATTTCGGCTGCAGGGGGAACGATACCTCGCCGATCACCAGCCCGTCGCGGCTGATGCGGCTCTTGCCATAGGCGTCGGGCTTCTCGACGAGGTACGGGCTCTCGAAGGCCGGCGCGGTATGCACCGGCACCATCACCGTCATGCCATCCAGCGTCAGCGCCTTGTGATCGGAAGGGCCGGCGCCGCCGCGGCGTGAGTCAGCCCCGGCCTTCGGATCGACGAGCCGCACCCCGTAGGACTGCAACTCGTTGATCAGATGCTCCGTCGGCAGCGGCTGCAATTCGCTCGCCAGGTCCATCGGTTTCATCGGACGCACTCCCATGGTTCGCTGGGAAGGGAGCGGCCTGCTGCATCGGTGCAGCGGGCCGGTTGTCGAGGTTGAGGCTGAGCAGTTCGGGCCGGGCGTAATGGCCGACCGAATCCATCATCCGCTTGCGCTTGGTGATGAGGCCCATGTCGAGA
>JAQSWY010000192.1 GCA_029266425.1 Xanthobacteraceae bacterium | reverse complement strand
CCGCATCTTCCGCGCCACCTTCTTCGTGGCCTCCGCCATCGGCGCCGTCGGCGGCCTGTTCTTTTCCAGCTATGCCGGCATGGCGCGTTTCGACTTCAGCATCGATGTCGGGTTGATCGGGTTCTCCGCGGCCGTGGTCGGCGGGCTCGGCTCGATGCCGGGCGCGATCATCGGCAGCCTGCTGATCGCCGGCCTCGACACCTTCGTGCAGGCTGTCGTGCCGAACGGCGCCTCCTACCGCCTGGTCTTCGTCTTCCTGCTCGTCATCGGCGTGCTGGTGTTCCGTCCGGCCGGTCTGATGGGCCGCACCCTCGTGGAGAAAGTCTGATGACGCGGAGCGAGCATTCGGCGCGCGCCGCTTCAAATCCGGTGGCCGGAATGGCAACGGTCGTTGCCGTGCAGTTGGCGGGCGCCGTGTTCCTGCGTCAGTTCCTGCTCATCGAGGACTGGCGCCTGGTGATCGGCCTGCTGCTGATCTTCGGCGCCGCGCTGCTGATCATGGAGCGGGCGCCCGCTTTCGAGGCCCGCGTCGAGGCGGCCTTCGCGCGGCATTCGCGGCTGGCCGTGCTGGTCGGCATGGCCATCGTGCTCGGCTTTCCCTTCGTCCTCGAGGGGAACACCTATGCGCTGCACCTGTGCGTCATCTCGATGCTCTATGCGGTGCTCGCGCTGGCCCTGAACTTCCAGCTCGGTAGCGCCAACATCCCGAACTTCGCCACCGGCGCCTCCTACGGCATCGGCGCCTATGCCTCGGCGCTGCTCGCGCTGAATTTCGGCGTCAGCTTCTGGGTGGCGCTGCCGGTGGCCGCGGTGGTGGCGACCATCTTCGGCTTCCTGCTCGGCATCCCCTCGATGCGCACGCGCGACAGCTATCTCGCGCTCGTCACCATCGCCTTCGGCGTGGTGATCCACCAGCTCCTGAACAATCTGGAATTCACCGGCGGTCCCAATGGCCTCGTCGGCATTCCCGTGCCGGAACTCTTCGGCCATTCCTTCGGCGACCCGCTGGTGATCTTCGGGCAGGAACTGCCGTCGCAGGCGAACTTCTATTATCTCTCGGCGCTGCTAGTGCTGATCTCCATCGTCTTCGCCCGACGCCTGCACGATTCCCGCGTCGGGCTCGCCTGGAACGCCCTGCGCACCGACGAGCTGGCCGCCCGCTGTCAGGGCATCAACGTCACCTGGTACAAGGTCCTCGCCTTCGCGGTGGATGCCTTCCTCGCCGGCTTCGCCGGCACGATCTACGCCTTCTATGTCGGCTTCATCTCGCCGGACAACTTCACCTTCCTGGTCTCCGTGACCATCATGACCATGGTGATCGCCGGCGGCATGGACAACATCCTCGGCGTCATCGTCGGCGCTTTCCTGCTGACGCTGCTGCCCGAGAAGCTGAGGGCCTTTTCCGACTACCGCATCCTGTTCTTCGGCGTGACCGTCATCGCCTTCCTGATGATCCGTCCCCAAGGCCTCTTTCCCCAGCGCCTGCGTCGCTACGGAGACTGACGATGGCTCTTTCGGCCTCTTCTCCCGTCGTGCTCGAGGGCGAGAACCTCACCATGCGCTTCGGCGGCCTCGTCGCCATGGCGGAAGTCGCCTTCACGCTGAAGCGCGGCGAGATCCTCGGCATCATCGGGCCGAACGGCGCCGGCAAGTCGACGCTGCTGAACATCATCACCGGCATCTACATCCCGTCTTCTGGCGAGGTCCGGCTGGAGGGCGAGCGCCTGAATGGTGTTCCCGCACACAGGATCGTCGCGCGCGGCATCGCCCGCACCTTCCAGTCGAGCCGGCTGTTCGGCGATCTCAGCGTGCTCGACAACGTGGTCATCGGCCGCCACACGCATACGCGCTCCGGCGTGTTCGACGCCATCTTCCGCCGGGGGCGGGCCAAGGCGGAGCTCGAGGCCGCAGCCGCCCATGCCGAGACGCTGCTGAAGAGCGTCTCGCGCGGCCTGCACGAGCAGCGCCACCGGCCGGCCGGCGAGTTGGCGCAGGCGGACCGCCGGCGTCTGGAGATCGCTCGCGCGCTCGCAACCGATCCCAAGGTGCTGCTGCTGGACGAGCCCTCCTCCGGCATGGACGACGCCGACACCGACGCGCTGATGGACGATATCCGCGCCGTGTGCGCCCAGCGGCCAGATCTCGCGCTCATGATCATCGAGCACGACATGCGCCTCGTGGCGAGCCTGCCGCACCGGGTGATGGTGCTGGACTACGGGCAGAAGCTGGCCGACGGGCCCTATGAGGAGATCCGCAAGATACCGCGGGTCCAGGAAGCCTATCTCGGACGCAAGGCGACGCAGCATGCTGGAGCTTGACAAGGTCGACACTAATTACGGCGTCGTCGCCATGCTGCGCGATGTCTCGTTCAAGGTGGAGACGGGGGAACTGGTCTGCATCCTCGGCCCCAACGGCGCCGGCAAGACCACGACGTTCCGCGCCATATCCGGCCTGCTGCCGCTGGCGGGTGGACGCATCCGCATCATGGGGCAGGAGCTCGGCCAGACCCGGACGGAAGCG
>JAQSWY010000034.1 GCA_029266425.1 Xanthobacteraceae bacterium | reverse complement strand
GCCCATGTTCTCGAACTTGTCCTCGAGCTCGATCTCCTTGGCGACGGTGACGCCGTCCTTGGTGATGCGCGGAGCGCCGAAGCTCTTCTCGATGACGACATTGCGGCCCTTCGGACCCAGCGTCACCTTGACCGCGTTCGCAAGCGTGTCCACGCCGCGCAGCATCTTCTCGCGCGCGTCCGACGAGAACTTCACTTCCTTGGCAGCCATGATCCTGTCCTCCTTCCTCGAAATTCGATCGGGTTAATGTCACGCGGCGCCAATACTCAGGCAGCCTTCTTGAAGGATGCGGCGGTCTCGATCACACCGAGGATGTCGCTCTCCTTCATGATCAGCAGGTCCTCACCGGCAATCTTCACTTCGGTTCCGGACCATTTGCCGAACAGCACGCGATCGCCGGGTTTCAGGTCGAGGGGGATGAGCGCACCGGCGTCATCGCGGGCGCCCGGGCCGACGGCAACGACCTCGCCTTCCTGGGGCTTTTCCTTGGCGGTGTCGGGAATGATGATGCCGCCAGCCGTTTTCTCGAGGGCTTCAATGCGACGCACGACGACACGGTCGTGCAGCGGACGGAAATGCATGCAGATCCTCCTGGTGCAGAGCAGCGATGTCATGAGCTCGGGCACTGGCGCGCCTGAGCGGAAATCGAGCTAGGAAGCCCAGCTTCATCGTTCAAGATGCCGCCCAAAAAAATTGTCACTCGACGCGACAGAGTGCCAAGCCACTGAAGTGTCGTTGTTTTGCTTGTGCGAAAGGCCGTCTTGGCACTCAGGGGCTTCGCCAGAAAAATTTTCTCGTACCCACTTGAACCGTATTTTTTCGGCACCCAGATCGATCGGCGTCGAGGCCTGGTTGGCTCGACGCAGCGGCGCCGCGCTATGGGCGCGGCAGCTTGTACCCATGTTGCTCAATGGAGGATGTGGCTATGAGAACCCTCGACTTTGCTCCTCTCTATCGCTCGACCGTCGGCTTTGACCGGTTGTTCGACCTTCTCGATACGGCGACTACGGCAAGGCCCGATTGGCCGCCCTACAACATCGAGAAGACGGGCGAGCACGAATACCGGATTACGATGGCCATCGCCGGGTTCCGGCCGGAAGAGGTCGAGCTCACTCAGCAAGGCAACACGCTACTGGTTGTCGGCAAGAAAGCCGCGGATGCAGACGGCAAGCAGATGCTTCACCAGGGCATCGCATTCCGCAATTTCACGCAGACCTTCAATCTCGCGGACTATGTGAAGGTGGCGGCCGCCACGCTTCGCGATGGCCTGCTTTCGATCGATCTCGCGCGTGAGGTGCCCGAACAGTTGAAGCCCCGGCGCATCGAGATCGCCTCTGCGGCGGCCAAGCCGGCCGACAGCCGCGTGACGCAGATCGAGCAGGCCGAGGCGGCCTGATCGCACTCCACGACATGACTAACGTCCAGCCTCCCGGCGACGAGCCGGGAGGCCTGACCTCGGAGACTGGAGATGCTGCAAGAGCTACCCCCTACACCCGAGCCTGCCGCGAATGTCCTGCTTGAAAATAACCTGCGCACGCCGACGGACGTGCTCAATCACCCCACATTGAGCGTCGAGGCGAAGCGAGCCGTGCTGGCTTCCTGGGCGTCCGACCGGAACGCCGTGCCCAACTTTCCGGGCGTCCGGCAACTCGACAACGGAAGCTTGGTCAGCCTGGCGGATCTTCTGCAGGCGCTGCGCGCGCTCGACGGGCCAGGTGAGCCGTCTCAGGAGTATAATTCCGGCAACCTCATATCGCTAGCAGAGCGGCGTCGACGGCGCCGCCCTTCGCCACTGACTCGATGGCCACATGATGATGAGCCGCCGCCTCGGCCGGCTGCCGCGTTATTTCCGCCGACCTATTTAAGGACGAACGCGATGGGAACGCTGATCGCTACGGAACAAGCACGGCGCCACATCGTATGAACCGCGTGCTGTGATCAAACCCTTGTCCAGAGCACACGAGGGTCGCTCCGTTAGCGCGAGCGGCCTTCTTCTTTGACGACGACGTAGCTCGGACGGATATTGCAGGGCCTTGCTACAACCGCGCGCTTTGCGCCCTAATTAGCTACCAGGCCTCCAGCCGCTGCGTTCGCACCGCTCCTGGGCGGCGTCCACGTGATAGCCGGCAGGACCGGCCTTTCCCGGCCGCCTCCGAGCACGCCAGGCATGGTGAGCAAGCGACCTTCTTGAAATCCATCGCCATCCGCCCGCGTTATCTGCCGCATGCGGCTCTGTCGATCCGCACATTGCGACGCCACGGCCGCCACCTAAATCTCCTTGCGTCCGCAAATGGACCAACAGGAGGAAAAACCATGCCCTTTAGCAGCGAAGGATTCGATCCCGAGAAGATTGCATTCCTTGAGGATTGCCTCAACACCGCATGTAGCCTGGCGCCGAGGCTGGCGAACGTCGAGTGCGACGGGGAAGTTCGGAAGAAGCTCGCCTTGGCCATTCTAGAGGGAGTGGCTAGCGGAGTACGGGCGAAGAACGACCTAATCGATTTCGCGCTGCGCTCGCTACCACCATACCGGCTGAAAAGGGTGGGTTGATGTGACGCTACTCGATCTCCGAGCCGGCCGTGGATTTCTCCAGCCGGAATGCACACTCGTTGCCCCCGCCGGCTTTTGCCCCAAGATTGAACCCTTTGGGGAAGGCTAGAACGTCCGACTGGTTCGTGTATATTGCTGCTCTTGACTTCGATGCCAGGTGAAGCTTGCGCATCACAATTGGTGTTTTGCCAATATTTCTTCGATCTGCGGAGAATGACCATGGGGCAAGCAAGTAACACTGAGACCAACAGCATACCATCACCGAGCAAAATATCGATCGAATTGAGGTTGAACGGGGCGTCAACCAAACTTGATGTCGCGCCTTGGACCAGCCTGCTCGACGCGTTGCGCGACCATCTCGACCTCACTGGCACCAAGAAGGGCTGTGACCACGGTCAGTGCGGCGCCTGCACGGTGCTGGTCGAAGGCCGGCGCATCGTCTCCTGCCTCACCTTCGCGGTGATGAAGGACGGCGCCGAGGTGACCACCGTCGAGGGGCTGGCAACGAACGGCGCACTCCATCCGGTGCAGCAAGCCTTCATCGACTACGACGCCTTCCAGTGCGGCTACTGTACCCCCGGGCAGATCTGCTCGGCAGTGGGCCTCATCAGTGAGGGCAAGGCGCACAGCGCGGACGAGATCCGCGAGCTGATGAGCGGCAATCTCTGCCGCTGCGGCGCCTATCCCAACATCGTCGCGGCGATACAGCAGGCGATGTCCCGGCAGGTGGAAGACACTCGGCAGGGGGCGCTGCCATGATCAATTTCCAGTATGCGCGGGCTAACGACGTCGCCGATGCGGTGCGGCAGATCGCGGCCGCACCAGGTGCCAA
Source organism: Xanthobacteraceae bacterium (assembly GCA_029266425.1). Taxonomy (GTDB): domain Bacteria; phylum Pseudomonadota; class Alphaproteobacteria; order Rhizobiales; family Xanthobacteraceae; genus Ancylobacter. The sequence continues at coordinate 111,454 of JAQSWY010000034.1, read as the reverse complement.
GTTCATCGCCGGCGGCACCAATCTGATCGACCTGATGCGCAAGGATGTCATGCGGCCGGAGATGCTGATCGACATCTCCCGGCTGCCGCTGAAAACGGTGGAGGAGACCGCGGAGGGCGGCCTGCGCATCGGCGCCCTGGTGCCGAACTCCGACCTCGCCTACCACCCGTTGATCGCGCAGCGCTATCCGCTGGTCGCCAGCGCCATCCTCGCCGGCGCCTCGCAGCAGTTGCGCAACATGGCCTCGACCGGCGGCAACCTGCTGCAACGCACCCGCTGCGCCTATTTCTACGACACGGTGACGCCGTGCAATAAACGCGAGCCCGGCAGCGGCTGCTCGGCGATCGCCGGCCACAACCGGATGCACGCCATACTCGGCACCAGCGAGGCCTGCATCGCCACGCATCCTTCCGACATGTGCGTGGCGCTCGCCGCGCTCGATGCGAACGTGCAAGTGGCGGGTCCCGGCGGCGAGCGCACCGTCGCATTCGCCGACTTCCACCGGCTGCCTGGCGACACCCCGCAGCGCGACACCAACCTGGCGCCAGACGAGCTTATCGTCGCGATCGAATTGCCGGAACGGGGCTTCGCAGCAAACTATTCCTATTTGAAGATCCGCGACCGTCTCTCCTATGCCTTCGCGCTGGTGTCCGTGGCGGCGGCGCTGGACCTCAGCGGCGGGCGGATCCGCGAGGCGCGCCTTGCGCTCGGCGGCGTGGCGCACAAGCCATGGCGGGACCGCGCGGCGGAGGCTGCGCTGCAGGGGCAGGAGCCGGGGCCGGCGAGCTTCGGCCGGGCGGCGGACGTGCTGCTCCACGCCGCAAAGGGATTTGCCCATAACGCCTTCAAGATAGACCTCGCCAGGCGGGCGATCGTGCGCACGCTGACCCAGGCGGCACAGGCGACGCCGCAGTCGCAATCCGACAAGAGGATCCGGTGAGCAGCCATGGAAAAATACATCGGAACTGGCGCCTCCCGCATTGACGGCCGCGCAAAGGTGACCGGCGCCGCCAAGTACGCGGCGGAGTTCAACACGCCCGGCCTCGCTCATGGCTTTGTCGTCACCTCCAGCATCGCCAAGGGCCACATTGTGACCATCGATGCCAGCGCGGCTTTGCGTATGGCCGGCGTGCTCGACGTGCTGTCCCATGAGAACCGGCCGTCCATGGCGCTCAACGACGACGCCTACGGCGACGACGCGGCGCCGAAGGGCTCGCCGTTCCGTCCGCTCTACGACGACCGCGTCGTCTTCAGCGGCCAGCCGGTCGCCCTAGTGCTGGCGGAAGAGGCCGAGATCGCGCGCTACGCCGCTTCGTTGGTGCGGGTGGAGTATGAGCAGGAGCCACACGCTACCGACTTGTCAGGCCCGCACGAGGACGTGGTGCTGGTGCCCACCGACCAGCCGCCGGAAAGCATTTTCGGCCCGCAGCATCCGCGTGGCGACGCGTTGGCGGCGTTCGCGGCGGCCGCGGTGCGACATGCCGGCGAATATTCGACGCCAATCGAACACCACAATCCAATGGAGCTGTTCGCCACCACGGTAGTGTGGGAGGGCGCACGCAAGCTCACCGTCCACGACAAGACCCAGGGCGTGCAGAATGTGCAACGCTATGTGTGCAGCGTGTTTGAGCTGGCATCCGAAGATGTGCGCGTGACCTCCGCCTATATGGGCGGCGGGTTCGGCATCGGCCTCCGACCGCAATATCAGGTGGTGCTGGCGGTGCTCGGCGCGCTGGCGCTGGAGCGCTCGGTGCGGGTGGTGCTGACTCGCCAGCAGATGTACGGCCTCGGCTATCGCCCCGCCATGATCCAGAAGATAGAACTGGGGGCGACGCGCGAGGGCACGCTGGACGCTATCGCCCATGACGCGGTGACGGTCACCTCGCAGTATGAGGACTTCTACCGGCAGGAAACCGGTTGGTCCGGCCTGCTCTATAAGTCTCCCAATGCGCTCTACCAGCACCGGCTGGCACGGCTCGACCTGCCGACCTCGTGCGACATGCGCTGCCCGAGCGCGGCGACCGCGCTGTTCGCGCTGGAGAGCGCGATGGACGAGCTCGCCGTTACGCTCGAGCTTGATCCGCTGGAGCTGCGGCGGCGCTGCTATTCCGACCGCGACCAGCACGGCAACCGACCCTACAGCAGCAAGAACCTGCACGCCTGCTACGAGCAGGGTGCGGAGGCATTTGGCTGGGCCAAGCGCAGCCCGGCGCCGCGCTCGATGCGAGAGGGCAAGGAGTTGGTCGGCTGGGGCATGGGCACCGGCATATGGGAGGCGCTGCAGGTGCCGATCTCGGTGCGCATCGTGCTCTCCGCCAATGGGCACGCCGAGGTATCGAGTGCGGCCTCAGATATTGGCACTGGCACCTACACGATCATGGCGCAGGTGGCAGCCGACATGCTGGGCCTGCCGATCGAGAGTATCAGCGTCCGGCTCGGCGATTCCACTTTGCCGCAATCGCCGCTCGAAGGCGGGTCCTGGCTCGCTGCCTCGGTCTCGAACGGCATCGTTACCACGGCACAAGCCATCCGCGAGGAAGTGCTGCGGCTGGCGAGCGCGATGCCGGACTCCCCGCTTGCCGGCCTTGGCACCGACGAGGTGGAACTTGCCGACGGGCGGCTCGTGAGCAAGCGCGATGGCTCGCGCGGCGTGTCGATCAGCGACGCCATGCGCCATGGCGGCGTGGAGCGCATCGACCAGTTGAAGACTACCAAGTTCGACGACGATTATTCCAAGGCGCACAACGCCCACGCGGCGGTGTTCGCCGAAGTGAAGGTGGACGAGGAGCTCGGCGTCATTCGCGTGACCCGGGTGGTGAGCGCGGTGGCGGGCGGGCGCATCCTGAACGCCAAGACCGCGCACAGCCAGATCATGGGCGCCGTTGTCTGGGGCATTGGTATGGCATTGCACGAGCAGACGGTACTCGATCACAGATTTGGCCGGGTGATGAATGCCGACCTCGCGGAATACGCCCTGCCGGTGAACGCCGACGTACACGACGTCAAGGTGATCTTCGTCGAAGAGCAGGACGCCACCATCAACGGGCTGGGCGTTAAGGGCCTCGGCGAGATCGGCATTGTCGGAGTGGCGGCGGCGATTGCCAATGCGGTCTACCACGCAACCGGCACGAGGGTACGCGATTTGCCGATCACGCTCGACAAGCTTATTCGAACCGATCAACAAATCGCACAATCGTCCACCAGCCAATAGGCAACTGCCCGCGTTGGACGTCGGCACATCGTTTGTCGTTGTAAGTCTATGATGGTGCAGTACGATGCCCACAATTGCGGAGGCATCTATTCTCTTAGAATGGAGATTGCCACAGGAGTGGGAATTCCCAGTTCGCCACGATCAACCGCATGGATGTGGGGTCGGGTGGCGGGCGATGCCCTTGATCTCGCTACACTGATGACCGGCCTCGGCCCGCCGAAACCGCATGGCGGCGCTCTGTTTTTTGCCATTGGGACGGTGGTGGTGGTGGTGACGTTGATCGACATGTGCTGCGCAGCGAAAATGCAGCAGGAGGACGACCGGCCACGCGCGAGCGTTTGACGTAACTACCTCGCGCGTTTCGTATCGCCGAATATTCCCGCCACGCCGTCACCCTTGGTCGGCACGAAAGAGATGAATCGCACGCTCGTGCTGGGTGCGGCCCAAGTGATCGTTCGGAACCCGACCACTCCCTTCGCGCTCATAGAAGCGTCCAGGAGGCGTTCTCTTCCGCCTGAGTGTCATGCTCCATCGCTGGTATTTTGCGCTTTTTTCTTCGCCACCCTGGTCTCAGCACAGGCAGACACTTCCTGCAGCTCCTCCTGCGGCATCCGCAGCGGAAGACGGCCAGTGGATGATGCCCGCAATGGATTATGCCAGCACCCGTTTCAGCGGGCTTGACGAAATCAATGACAGTAACGTCCGCAGTCTCCAGGTGGCTTTCACCTTCTCGACGGGGGTGAATCGCGGCCAGGAGGCGTCGCCGCTGATGGTGGGCACCACGCTCTATGTGCTGACGCCCCACCCTAACATCCTTTACGCGCTGGATCTCACGAAGTCGGGTGCGCCGATGAAGTGGCGCTACGATCCGAAGCCCGAACCAGCGGCCCAAGGTGTCGCCTGCTGCGATGTCGTCACGCGCGGGCCGGTCTATGCGGAAGCAAGATCATCCATTCCGACCGTCATGGCCGGCCTTCTGGCGGCCAATCTTGACCTCTCATCCCCTGTGGGGAATCGGGATCCCCGCAAAAGGCTAGGGACGACTGTGGATCTTCGAAGCAGCCATCAGATTTTTGCCGCTTCGGTCTTCGCCGCTGCAGGCGGACCCTGCGGACCTCCTGCCCGGCACGCTCATCACCGCCCTGATGATCGCGAGCGTCCTTCCCAATCACTGGCTGAAGCGCAAGGCCGAGCAGCTCGATCTCAGGGCGGTGCGCATCGGCCTCGTGGTGATGAGCCTCGTCGGGCTCGTCATCATCGGCGTGTGTGTCTTCGAGTTCCCCGCTGCTGCCGAGGGCCTGACCATGGACCAGGCGAGCCCTCGACGCGCTCATTGTCGCCACACGCTGCTTCGGCGGAGCGACGATAGGCGGATGGACGCTCGATCTTACGGTCACCGTGCCGCTCATCCTCACAGCCGTGCTCTATGGGCGCGGCACGGCGCGGTTGTGGCGGCGCGCCGGGATCGGACATGGCGTAAGCATCGCTCAGGCGGTGCTCTTCGCTGCCGGCTGGTTGGCCATGGCCGCAGCCCTCGTCTCGCCGCTGCACGATATCAGCCGCCGGCTGTTCGCGCCCACATGATCGAGCACGAGGTGATGATGATCGTCGCCGCGCCGCTGCTTGTCGTGTCCCGCCCCATCGACGCCAAGCTCTGGGCGTTGCCGCAAGGCTGGCGGCGCGGCCTTGGCAGTGCGGTGCGCGCCCGCGGCTTCGCCCTCTTCTGGGCGCGCTCACCATGCCGCTCGTCGCCACCATCCTCCACGGCGTCGCCATATGGATGTGGCACAAGCCGCGCCTGTTCCAAGCAGCGATCGAGATCGAATGGGTGCACTGGCCGCAGCATTTGAGCTTCTTTGCCACTGCTCTCGTGTTCTGGTGGGCGCTCGTCTCGCCTGGTCGCGCCCAGCACGGCAACGCAGTCGCGCACCTGTTCGTCACCGCCTTGCACACCAGCTTCCTCGGCATTCTCCTCGTCTTCGCGCCGCAGCCGATGCCGGCGGCGAGCGCCTTCTGCTGAGCCCGCTGGAGGACCAGCAATTCGCTGGCCTGATCATGTGGATACCGGCGGGCCTCGTCTATGCCGGCGCCGCGCTCACCCTCGCCGCGAGTTGGATTTCGACGACTTCCCATGGCGTTCGGGAAACTGCCGAGCCGTGAGCGGATGCCTCGTCGCCGGTGGTTCGCCGGGCAGCGAAGACGTAAGCGACGCCAAGCTCCCCGCTCGGCAGAGGCGATCAGCTATGGTTCCACGAGCAACAAGTAAAAGCTCACGGTACCATGAGGCTGATCTAACAAATGATGGTTTTCGCCGGGAACATCCGCCGGTATCCGATAGCACGAAAGCCGAATTCTACTGAATAAATGAAGGACGCGCTGGAACCCTTGGTAACGTCGTCTGTTTCCGTGCCACACCTCGAACCGGAGTTGGCACCATGTCGTCGGCCGATGAAAACTCTCACTCGATTTTTGTAGTGGGTCTCCGCAATGCCCATGCCATGGAGAAGGAAGCAATAGCTCTGATGGAGCGACAAATATCGTCCATCGAGACATATCCGGAGATGAAGGCGAAGCTCGAATCTCATCTTCTGGAAACCAGAGGCCAGCATGAACGCCTGGACCGCATTCTCGAAAGCCTCGGCGAGGACCGATCGGCATTCAAGGACATGGCGATGAACCTGTCTGGCAATCTCTCGGCGCTCACGGCGAGCATGGCGGATGATGCCATTCTCAAGACCACGTTCGCGAACTACGCGTTCGAGAATTTCGAGGCTGCCGCCTACAGGTCCCTCATCAAAATGGCAGAACTCGACAATCAACCCGCAGCCATCCCGCTGCTGGAGCAGTCGCTGAATGAGGAACGGGCAATGGCCCGCTGGATCGACGAACATGTCGTCGACGTCACTGCGCGTTATGTAAAGATTTCCCAGGCTGGCAACGATGCGAGTCTGTGAAGAAGCACCCGGATCGCGCTTCAATCCTGATTGTGCCGACGGGTCCGTTTCGGATCATGACGCCTCATGGTGGAAGAAGGCTGTCATCTATCAGATCTATCCGCGCTCGTTCCAGGACAGCAATGAAGACGGTATTGGTGACATCCCGGGCATTTGCAGTCGTGTCGACTATCTAGTCAAACTCGGCATTGATGCGGTTTGGCTGGCGCCGATCTGCCCCTCGCCGATGGATGATTTCGGTTACGATATAGCCGACTTCACTGGCGTCGATCCGGTCTTCGGCACAATGGAGGATTTCGATCGGCTGTTGAGCCTGCTCCACGAGCGGGGCATCCGGCTGATCCTCGACTTCGTTCCGAACCACACCTCCGACCGACATGCTTGGTTCCGCGAGAGCCGGCGATCAAAGAATGACCTTCGCCGCGACTGGTATGTGTGGCGATCGCCGGCGAAGGACGGCGGACCGCCCAATAACTGGCTGAGCCGGTTCGGTGGCAGCGCTTGGGAATATGATGAGGGGAGCGGCGAGTATTATTACCATGCCTTCCTGAAATCCCAGCCCGATCTCAACTGGCGGAACCCTGAGGTCCGGAAAGCGATGCATGACGTGCTGCGTTTCTGGATGCGGCGCGGCGTCGATGGCTTCAGGTTGGACGCAGCAGCCGTTACGGTGGAAGATGACCTGCTACGTGACGATCCACCGCTGGACGGCGATCTGAGCGAAGTTCCGCCACCTGAACATCAGCAGCGCATTTACTCAGACAACCGGCCCGAGACGCTGGAGTTTCTTGATGAATTGCGTCAAGTCGTTGCGGAATTTCCCGGGCGTGTTCTGTTGGGGGAGGTCGACACGAGTCCTGAAAATGCGTGCCGCTTCTACGGCGAGACGAAGCCGCGGATTGATTTGCCGCTGAACTACCGGCTGCTGGATGTTGAATGGACGGCTGCCGAAGTCGAAGCAGAACTCGACCAATACTATAATCTCCTGCCCGCTCATGCATGGCCGAACTGGGCGCTGGGGAGCCATGACAAGCGGCGCATAGCAGAGCGGCGGTCGGAAGCTGGCGCGCGGCTGGCGGCCTTGCTTCTGTTCACGCTGCGGGGCACCGCCATCTTCTACCAAGGAGATGAACTCGGCATTCTGCAGGTGCCGATTCCACCCGAACGCGTCTCCGATCCATTCGAGAAGCTGGTGCCTGGCTTTCAGCTCGGTCGGGACGGCGAACGCGCACCGATGCGATGGGATGCAGCACGTAATGCGGGCTTTTCACGGGTCGAGCCATGGCTACCGATTGGCCCCAACAGCGAGCGGCAGAACGTCGAAGCGCTCAAGCGGAATCCGCACTCTATCCTGTGGCTCTATATCGAACTGATCCGATTGCGGCGTCAGGAGCCGGCTCTTTTGATGGGCGAGTACGAGCCGCTGCGTCGCGATGGAGAGGTCGTCAAGTTCAAGCGCGTTCGAAATGACACCTGCATTGCGGTGCTTGCAAACTTCGGATCCGACTTCAAGGAAGTAAAGCTGCCACCGCACGCGCGCATGCTCGTCACGACGTATCTCGATCGTAACTTGCCATCCGGCACGAGCCTTCAGCTTCGACCGTACGAAGGCGTCGTGCTTTCGATTTCGGAGGGCGCCTATGTCTAGGGAAGATCAGATCCGTGCCAAAGCTTACTATCTTTGGTTGAGCGAAGGCTGTCCGATCGGCCGGGAGATCGATCATTGGAGGCGGGCAAGCAAACTGGTTCCCGAGGGGAATGGCTCGGATGCGCCGCCTGCAGGTCCGCACGCCTCTCCGGAACTGACCAATGAAGGCCCTACTTCAGGCAATGGCATGCTCCCGCCGGTCGGCAGCGACGATCCGAACCAGGCTCCGTCGGGGTAGCCGCGATGTACGCCGAGCGCCGGACCGGTCTAGCGGGTTTGTTTCTCGGACTGGGATTGGGCGGATTCTTCGATGGAATTCTTCTGCATCAGATTCTTCAGTGGCATCACATGGTCACCAGTGCCGGCTACCCCGCTGATACTGTTGAGAACTTACAGTTCAACACTCTACTCGACGGTCTATTCCACGCTATCACATACACTTTTCTGGTACTCGGCGTGATGGTCCTCTTCAGATCAGCCCATTACCGTGGCAGCGATTGGTCGACCAAGCGGTTCTTGGGTGCGCTGCTGATTGGCTTCGGCCTTTTCAATCTCGTTGAAGGCATGGTGAACCACCAATTTCTCGGGCTTCACCATGTCAATGAGACGGTGCCGCGCGAACAATGGATCTATTGGGATGTTGGATTGCTAATCTGGGGAGCGGCGATGCTGGTGGGCGGCGTCGCTCTTTCTCGCGTGAGAGATAGCTTGCCCTCTCCATAACTCCATAAGCTTTAGGATTAAACTCGGATCCGGGGACGCGCCGAGTATCTGCCGCGCCGCCTGCGTGAGCACGTCTCGAAGGGCGGCGAACTCGTGCAAATCGTCCCTCGAAATGGGAGCAATCATCGGATCCTGTTGATCGCTGGCGGAACACGACACCCCGTGGAGCGTTGCGGGTCGGGGCGGCGCGAAAGCGAGGACGGCCGATTGATCACCGATCTCTGGTACAAGAATGCGATCGTCTATTGCCTCTCCGTCGAGAGCTTCATGTATTCCAATGGCGATGGAGTCGGCGATTTCAGAGGCTTGATGCGACGCCTCGACTATCTGCACGGCCTTGGCGTGACTGCGATTTGGCTGATGCCGTTCCAGACCTCCCCCGGGGCGCGATGACGGCGATGGCGTCGTCGACTATTACGGCGTCGATCCACGCTACGGCACGTTCGGCGAGTTCGTCGACAGGAGCGTGCTCGCCATCTGCTATGAATGGCGGTCCAATGCCGTGCTCTTCCTGCACAATTTCAATCCCGAGGGTCGCTGCGTTCGCTTCCGCATCGGAACAGGACAGGATCGGCCGAAGAAGCTCGTCAACCTCCTTTCCGACGACCACAGCGACGCCAACGAGACGGGGTTGCACAGTATCGCGCTTGAACCTTATGGCTATCGTTGGTTCCGCGTTGGCGGTCTCGATTACATACTGAAGCGCTCCGAGCTCTGACGATACTCACAGAGCACCGTAGGCGACACGAGATCAGCGGGGCTTCAGCAGCAATCCCTCGTCGGGCCTCATGACGAAGATGCCCGGGCCAGCCTCTTCGGCACTGTCGGGATGCGTCGAGGCCAGTACGGAGAACACGCCGCCAAGTTCGATCGGCGTGTTCTTGTGCCCGAGATTGAGCACGATCATTAGGCCTTCCTCACCGTTCCGCCGCCAATAGGCGAGAATGTCGCCCGTAGCGACGACGCTTTCATATTTGCCCAAGGAGAGCGCCTCGTGCGCACGCCGTAGCTTCAGTAGGCGGTGATATAGATGCAGCATCGAGTCGGGGTCTGACATTTGGTCCGCAACGTTTTGCTCCGGCCGCCCTCCAATCGGCAGCCACGGCACCCCTTCCGTAAAGCCGGCGCCGGGCAAACTTGTCCAACGCATGGGCGTTCGAGCAGGGTCCCGGCCGAGGCCAAGGCCGGGCTCGTTCTTCTCCCACGGATCCTGTGCTGCGTCCGGCGGGATGTGGGCATCTTCGAGCCCAAGTTCATCTCCGTAGTAGATGGTCGGGGTGCCACGCAGCGTCAGCAGCAGCATCGCCGCGACGCGTGCCTGCGCGGCACCGACCCGCGTCGAGATGCGTCGCTGGTCGTGATTACTCAGCACCCAATTCGGCCATGCCCCCGCCGGCAAGGCACGTTCATAAGTCTCGATCAGCGTGTCGAGGCCGCGAGCGTTCCAGGGCGCGTGAATGAGCTGGAAATTGAACGGCAGATGGACGCCAGAAAGTTCCGGCCCATAGTAGGCGACGAGGCGCTCAACCGGCAAATAGATCTCGCCGATCAGCAGCTTGTCACCATGCTCGTCGAGCGTAGCCCGCATCTGCGCGATGATGTCCAGCACCTCGGGCTGATCGGTGGAATAAACTTGGAGGAAGCGGGCAATGTCCGGCTGGCCGGGTCCGTAGGCCGGGTTGGGAGGATTGTCCCGGAACTCGGCATCCTTGATCAGATGCCAGATCACGTCGACGCGAAAGCCGTCGACTCCGTGCGCGAGCCAGAAGCGTAGCGCGTCCATCATGGCGGCGCGGACCTGCGGATTGCGCCAGTTGAGGTCCGGCTGGGCCTTCAGGAATGCGTGATAATAGTACTGTCCAGACATTTCATCATATTCCCAGGCGCTGCCGCCGAAATTGCTTGTCCAGTTGTTGGGCGGCCCGCCACCAGGCGCCGGATCGCGCCAGATGTACCAGTCGCGTTTCGGGCTTGATCGACCGCTGCAACTCTCGGCGAACCATGGGTGTCGGTCGGAGGTATGGTTCGGCACGAAATCCAGAATCACCCTGACGCCACGCTCATGGGCATCGGCAATCAGGCGGTCGAAATCGCCGAGCGTGCCAAAGATCGGATCGACGCCGCAATAGTCGGAGATGTCATAGCCGAAATCCGCCATCGGAGAGGGAAAGAAAGGCGAGATCCAGATCGCATCGATGCCGAGTGCGACGAGATAATCGAGGCGGCTGCGAATACCCTGCAGATCGCCGATGCCGTCACCATTGCTGTCCTGAAACGAGCGTGGATAGACCTGATAAATCGCGCCGCTTTGCCACCACACCGGCGGCGTACCCAAGGTGGAACTCATCCAAATCTCATTTGATCGAAGCGGGAAATGCCGCGCATCCGGCGCAAAGGGATTTTGCCGGAGCTTCAATTAGGGCGCGGCGCGGCGCCGGCAATGTGTGAAGGTGTGCGTTGCTTGACGTGAACTTCCTTGCGGGACTTGGTCTCGGCCGAAGAGCTAGTCGTCTCGCTGGAGGCTTAGCCTGGAACGTTTGGTCTAAGTTCTTTTTCCGCACGGCCGCATTCGCGTGTCTTTTTCGGTGTCGAGGATCATCACGCTCGATGAATCGTCAGATCCTTTCTGATACTCTCGGCGACGAATTTCGGACCGACCGACTCGACGATCACCGGCATCATGGGGCGCAGCCGGTGAAGCGGCTGGTGGTGGAGAGTGCGGTGCCGCTGCAAATACGGGTTGATGAACCCGCTGCACGACTTCCCCAATTTCCATCGGCCCTTTCGCGGTGGACTGCCGAAGAAACTGACGGTCGGCGAGCAGTTCAATTTCTACTTGACCTTCAAGCATGAGCACCTTCGAGACGATCCCTTGATCGACGTCGGTTTCAACGACGTCTTCGGAGGACATCACTGGGCTTCTCGGAAGGACGTCTGGAAGGTGCGCGTAGCGATCAAAGAAGGGGTCCCGAAAGCCGCGGCAGACTGAGCGACCACCAAGGACGACCCGAAAGCCGCCTTAACTAGACGATCATCGATTTGGAGATCGGCATCGCTGGTGTCAGCGCTTTCCAATCCCGACAGGACCCGCGTGTGAGTGCCGGTCATATCGATCTGTCAACCGAAACGGCCGGTCACATAAGCCTTGGTCCGCTCGTTATCTGGATTGGTGAAGATCTTGGAGGTGATGTCGTATTCGGCCATATGGCCGAGATGCATGAAGGCCGTGTAGTCGGGTATTCGGGCCGCCTGCTGCATGTTGTGGGTAACGATGACGATAGTATAGGTGCCGCGCAGCTCGTCGATGAGCTCCTCGATCTTTGCGGTTGCAATCGGATCGAGAGCGGATGTCGGCTCATCGAACAGAATGAGCTCCGGATCGGGCGCCAGCGCCCGGGCGATGCACAGGCGCTGCTGCTGGCCACCGGAAAGGCCGTAGGCGGACTGCCGCAGTCGGTCCTTCACTTCGTCCCAGAGCGCCGCTTGGCGCAACGCGGCTTCGACCCGCGCCTCTACCTCTCCGCGTTTGCGGATACCGCGGATATGCAGCCCAGCCGCGACGTTCTCATGGATCGATTTCGGGAACGGGTTGGGCTTCTGGAACACCATGCCGATGCGCAGGCGTGCGAACATTGGGTCGACGTCCGGCGCGACAATGTTGAGCTTCTCCGGATGCATGATGATCTCGCCCTCGTACCGGTTGCCCGGATAGAGGTCGTGCATCCGGTTGAAGCACCGCAACAGTGTGCTCTTCCCGCAGCCGGAAGGGCCGATAAGCGCGGTCACCCGGCCTTCGAGGATCGATAGCTCGACCTCCTTCAGCGCCTGGAAATCGCCGTAGAAGAAATTGAGCTTCCGGACCTCGGCGCGCAAAGGCGCCGCAGTTTCCGCCGCTTCGGTGATGAGGTTCAAATTCGAGACCATAGTGCTCATAACATTTCCCGGAGCCGGCGAAGAGGTCAACGCATGCTCCTGAGGATCTTGTAGCGGAGCCAGATCGCGAGCCCGTTCATCGCGAGTGTCATGACCAGCAAGATAAGGCCGGTGGCGGCCGCATTGACGTGAAAGGCAGCCTGCGGGCGCGACACCCAATTGAACATCTGGATCGGCATGACGGTGAAGGGGGAATTCAGCCATTCGAAGTTCACGAATGGGAAGGTGCTCTGCACTGGCGACGGAGGCAGGAAGGCTATGAAGGTGAGCGCGCCTATGGTGATGATTGGTGCGGTCTCACCTATTGCTCGCGACATGCCGACGATCGCGCCGGTGAGAATGCCGGGTCGGGCAGCGGGCAGGATGTAGCCGCTCACGGTCTGCCACTTGTCGGCCCCAAGCCCGTAGGCGGCCTCCCGGATTTCCAGCGGTATGGACCGCGCGGCCTCGCGCGTCGCGACGATGATAATCGGTAGGATCAAGAGCGCGAGGGTCATTCCCGCGACGAGGATCGTCTGGCCAAGACCGAGGGTCTGCACGAACAGCCCAAGTGCCAGCAGGCCATAGATGATCGAGGGCACACCCGCGAGATTGGTGACGTTGATCTCGATCAGATGGGTCAGGACGTTCTTAGGCGAGATAAAGACCTGCGGCGACGCCGAGTGGCACCGCCAGGGTCGCGGTCACGATCATGACCAGGGAGGTGCCGACCCACGCCGACAGTATACCGGCTTCCGAAGGGCGCCGGGATGGAAAGCTGGTGAGGAAGCCATAATCGATGCGCCCGAGCCCGTCGACCATGAAGTCGATGATGAGCGCCAGCAACACGATCATCGAGAGCACGAGCACGCCGAGTCCGATGAGAGCGAAGCGCCGGTCCGAGCGCTTGGCGTGCGCGACGATCTCGGCGTCGGTCAGGCGCCCGGTCCCGCGGGACGGTGTGGCGGCATCCATCAGTACACTTCACGGAATGTCTGCCGCAGCCAGAATGCGACGATGTTGAAGACGAAAGTGATAAGGAAGAGCGTCAGTCCAGCCGCGAAGATCGTCAGATAGGCGATGGAGCCGTGCGGCACGTCGCCGAGGCTGATCTGGACGATATAGGCGGTGATGGTCGCGGCGCCTTCAAGCGGATTGAGTGCGATCTTGGCCTGCTGGCCAGCGGCGATCGCCACCACCATGGTCTCGCCCACGGCTCGCGACATGCCGAGGATGTAGGCCGCGGTCACGCCCGAAAAAGCGCCGGGGATGACCACCTTGATCGCGGTCTGGAGACGGGTGAAGCCGAGCGCATTGCACCCTCGCGCAGCGCACTCGGCACGGCGCGCATCGCGTCTTCGCTCACCGAGACGATGTAGGGCAGGATCATGACGCCCATGACGATGCCAGGCACCAGCAGGTTGAACCCGGCGAGCCCGGGGATGAAGGTCTGGAACAGCGGCGTCAGCAGGAGCAGGGCAAAATAGCCGAAGGCGACCGTCGGCACGCCCGCGATGAGCTCGAGAAACGGCTTGACGGTCTCTCGCAGCCCAGGCCGCGCGAACTCGCTCAGATAGATGGCGAGCACCGTTCCGGCGGGGATCGCGACGAGCAGAGCAATTAGGGACGTCATGAACGTTCCCGACACCAGCGTCATGATGCCGAAGTGCTTATCCTCGAACACCGGCGTCCATTGCGTGTCGGTCAGGAAATCGAGCAGCGAGACTTCCGCGAAAAACTTGAGGCTTTCGCTCAACAACACGTAGACGATGCCGGCCGTCACCAGCACGGACAAGGCAGCGCAGCAGAACAGCACGACCCGCATCGCCCAGTCGATGAAGCGCCGCCGCGCCAGAAACGACGCGGAAATCTCCACACGAGGCAGCCCGCTTGCGCGCGTGGAATCTGTTACGGCCACATCCCGTTCCCATCAAATGCTCGAAGGGGGCGTTCCCACCCCCTTCGGCTTAGGTCCCCTCAGTAGACCAGCTTTTCCTTGATCAGGTCCTCGACCGACACGCCGATCTTGGATCCGGTGAAGCCGGTGCGGATCTCGCGCTTCTTGAAGCGCTCTTGGAAGACGGCGAGCGCTGCATCCGGAAGCGGTACATAGCCAACATCGCCCACCAGCTCGTTCGCGTTCTTCTTGTCGAGATAGAAGTCGACGAACTTGGTGACCGCCGGTTTTGTCTCGGTGGACTTCCTATTGACGTAGATGAAGATCGGGTGGGACAGCGGCTGGTATTTGCCGGTCCGGGCGTTCTCGACACTCGGTTCAACGGCCGGGGCGGCATCGTTCACCTTGATCTTCACGGCCTTCAGCTTCTTGGCGTTTTCCTCGAAATAGGCAAGGCCGAAGAAGCCGAGAGCGTTCTGGTCGCCCGCCACGCCCTGCACCAGGACGTTGTCATCCTCGGAAGCGGTGAAGTCTCCGCGGCTGGAGTGTTCCTTCCCGACGATCGCCGCGGTGAAATAGTCGTACGTGCCGGAATCGACGCCCGCGCCGTAGAGCGTGAGCGGCCTGTCGGGGAAGCTGTCGCGAACCTGCTTCCAATTGGTAATCTTGCCTTGGGCTTCCGGCTCCCAGATCTTCTTGAGCTCCGCCACGGTCATCTCTCCAGCCCAGTTGTTGGATGGATTGACTATGACGGTGAGTGCGTCGAGCGCCACCGGCAGCTCAATATACTCAATACCCGCCTCCTTGCACGCCTTCTGCTCGGCGGCCGTGATCGGGCGTGAGGCGTTCGAGATATCGATCTCGCCGCGGCAGAACTTCTTGAAGCCGCCGCCGGTGCCCGAGATGCCGACGGTCACCTTGATGTCCTTGTTGGCTTTCTGGAACTCCTCGGCCATGGCTTCCGTCACGGGGAAGACGGTGGAGGAACCGTCTGCCTGAACCACGGTCTGGGCGACGGCACGGTCAATAGCCGCGCCGGACGCCAGCAGCGCGAGAGCGCCGGCAAGAGTGATGATCTTCATGAGAATCTCGTCTCCCTGAATGATGCCGGGCTTCAGCCAGCCCAGTTCTGACACCTTGCTGTCCTAGGCAGCCTACCTAACAATTTCGTGACATTGCAATGGACTCTCAGTCAATCTGGCGAATATCGCAACGTTATATAGAAATAAAACAGATCATTAAGACCATTGCCTTTAAGTAAATAGTCTGTCGTCATCTAAGTTGCATCGCCCAAGACCGTGGCCTGTGCAGCATATATGTTTAGCTGCGACCCATAATCGGGCCTCGTGGCGACCAATCGAAGTAGGAATATCAAATGTAATACAATAAAACGCTTTCATGCGCCTCCGGTTCGCGGCAGTCGAGGCTGCACAAATCCATCCAATCACTCTGCTATATGTCGGCGATACTCGACATAACGAAATAACGGATTCTCCGCTAGGCGTCCCGCCGAGCGCCGTCACATCGCCGTCACAGGACGCAACTATCGACATGTCGATAATTCCCGACATATATAATTGACGTATCAGCGCACCCCACCGAATGGCGGGCGAGACAACCAAGGGAGCTAGTCGTGAAACGCCTTTCCACCCTTATCGCCGCAGCAGCCGTCATCGGCCTCTCATGGGCAGCCCCTTCCGCTCATGCCGCGGAAGTGCGAGGCGCCGGGTCGACTTTCGCCTATCCGATCATCTGGAAATGGGCAGACATGTTCCGTCAACCGACCGGAAACCTCGTCGGATATCAGTCGATCGGATCGTCTGGCGGCATCAACCGTATCAAAGATGGCGTGGTCGATTTTGGCGCGACCGACAAACCCCTGAAGCCGGAAGAGTTGGAGCGGCTCGGCCTCGGCCAGTTCCCGATTGTATTCGGCGGCGTCGTCCCTGTTCTCAATGTTGACGGGATCGGCCCGGGCCAGATGCGCTTCACCGGTGCGCTGCTCGCCGACATCTATCTCGGCAAGATCACCAACTGGTCCGATCCGGCCATAAAGGCGCTCAACCCGGACCTGCCGCTGCCGAACGCTAAGATCGCCGTCATCCAGCGCAGCGATGGCTCCGGCACCACGTTCAACTTCGTTTCCTATCTTTCCAAGGCCAGCCCGGAGTGGAAGGCGACGGTGGGCGAAGGCAACTCGGTAGCCTGGCCGGCGGGCACGGGGGCACGCGGCAATGAAGGTGTCGCCACCACGGTCCGGCAGGTCAAGAATGCGATCGGCTATGTCGAGTTCACCTATGTGGTCCAGGCAAAGCTCGCTTACGGCCTGGTGCAGAACCGCGCCGGCAAATTCATCGCCCCGAGCGCAGCCTCCTTCCAGGCGGCGGCCCTGAGCTTCGACTGGACCACCGCAAAGGATTTCTGCGTCATCATCAATGATTCGGCGGCGGAGGATGCCTACCCCATCGCCGCAACCACCTTCGTTCTTATGTACAAGGCGCCGAAGGTGCCCCAAAACAGCCGGACCGCTCTCGAATTCTTCCGCTTTGCACTCGGCGATGGCGCGAAGTACGCGTCCGAGTTTGGCTATGTTCCGCTGCCGGAAGCGCTTGTTGCGCAGGTCAAGGAATATTGGTCCCAGCAGTTCAAGAGCGGAAGCTAATGGTAGCCGGCGCGATCCAATTCTCAAGTAGCGGCGAGGCATGATGGACGAACCGAGACTTTCTTCCGAAGAGGTGATCCGCACCTTCGACGCGTTGGCGCAGCCGACTCGCTTCGAGACCTATCGACTGCTGCTTCGCTACACGCCTTATGGTCTGCCGGCGGGCGATATTGCTCGCCTGCTGGCGGTGCCGCACAACACCATGTCGACCCACTTGTCGCATCTGGAGCGTGCGGAGCTCGTGAGCGCGCGGCGCGAGGGGCGTTCGATCATCTATGCCGCGAACACCGTGCGGCCCGCACAATTGCTTTCGCAACTGATCGGCGAGATGGGTGTGAGAGCGAAGGTCGCCGCCGACCCAGCCTTCCCGCAGCTGCGACCTTCTTCCGCCAACGATCGGCGCTACAACGTCCTACTGGTGTGCTCGGGCAATTCGGCACGGTCGGTCATTGCAGAGGCGGTACTGAACCGTGAGGGGCGCGGCCGCTTCAGGGCGTTCTCTGCGGGGAGCAATCCCGGCAAGGCGCCGCATCCCCTGGCCGTCAGCCTGCTGCAGTCGCTCGGCTATGAGGCCGGCGAGCTTCGTTCGAAGAGCTGGAACGAGTTCGGGAATGCTGACGCGCCGCCGATGGACTTCGTCATCACTGTCTGCGATGCGGCCGCCGGCGAGGCATGCCCGAACTGGCCCGGCCATCCTCTCCAGGCGCACTGGGGCTTGCCGGATCCAGCGGAGGTTGAAGGCACCGAGGCGGAGCGGCGCGCTGCGTTTCTTCAGACGTACCGGCGGCTGGCAGCGCGCATTTCGGCGTTCGTGAACCTCCCGATTGAGCAGCTTAACCTTGCCGCGCTCAAGGATCGGCTCGCCGCCATCGGCGAGATGGAAGGCGCCACCGAACTGACACTCAACGGACAGGCCGCGGCCTGAGGAGACGAGATGACCACGACATCATTCAACGCGCTGGACGCCTCCGGCCAAGCCAAGGGTGCGGGTTCGTCCGCGTCGGTCGCCTGATGTCCGCCATAGCTCAGCCGCTCTCCCGTCGCCTGTTCTCCGAAGCGCTCGGAACCGGCATCCTGGTCGCCACCGTCGTCGGCTCCGGCATCATGGCCGAGCAACTGGCCGGCGGGAATGTCGCTATAGCACTGCTCGGCAATACCATTCCAACTGGCGCAATTCTGGTGGTGCTCATTACCATTCTCGGCCCGGTTTCAGGCGCGCATTTCAATCCTGCGGTGAGTCTGGTCTTCGCTGGCCGCCGCGAAATGCCATGGGCCGAGGTGGCGCCCTACATCGTCGCGCAGTTGCTCGGCGGCATCGCTGGGACCGTGGTCGCTCATCTGATGTTCGAGCTCGCTCCCGTGGTGATCGGCATCAAGTCGCGCACCGGGCCGTCGCAATGGTTCGCGGAGGCCGTCGCCACCTTTGCCCTGGTGCTGACCATTCTCGGCGGTGTACGCCACGCCAGGGCGGCAATCCCCTGGCTCGTCGGTCTCGTCATCACCGCCGCCTATTGGTTCACGGCCTCCACCAGCTTCGCCAATCCGGCAGTCACCCTTGCCCGCGGTTTCACCGCCACCTTCGCCGGCATCGCCATTGGCGACGTACCCGGCTTCGTCGTGGCGCAGCTCATCGGCGCGGCGGTCGGCGCACTTGCGGCTGCCATTTTATTTCCGGCGGTCACCGCGTCCTCGCCGGTTCGCACCGCGCAACAGCCAGCCGAATAATCGATAGGATCAGGAAATCCCCCGATGACCGTCCGCAACGTTCTCTTCCTTTGCACGCACAATTCCGCCCGTTCGATCCTCGGCGAGGCTATCCTCAATGCCAAAGGTGCCGGGCGCTTTCACGCCTTCTCCGCCGGCAGCACGCCGAAGGATGCTCCCAATTCGGACGGGCTCGCGCTGCTGGCCGAGCGCGGCCATCCAATCGACGGCTTTTACTCCAAGACCTGGCAAGCCTTTGCCGCCGAGGGCGCGCCACAGATGAGCATCATCATCACCGTCTGTGACAACGCGGCAGGCAAAGCCTGCCCGGTCTGGCCCGGACATCCGGCGACGGCCCATTGGGGCATCGCCGACCCGTCGGCGGTCGGCGGCGATGCCGCGGCGCGTCGACGGGCGTTCGAGGACACTTATGCCCAGCTCGAGGAACGGATCGAACGGCTCCTCGCATTGCCTGACGGCTTGGAGGGCACTGCCTTGAAAACGGCGTTGTCGGAGATCGGTGCGACCGCGAGCGGTGCCACAGACGTTGCCCGCTCGGCCCCCTGAGCCTTTGCTACGAGACGTTCGCCGCCGTCATCATCAGCGAACGGATTTCGGCGAAGGTCTGCGGAGCCTTCATCAGCCTTGAAAGGACGTGGCCATGACCGAGGCGCCGCGCATCACCATCTGGCATAACCCTGATTGCGGAACCTCGCGCAACACGCTGGCGCTTATTCGCAATGCGGGAGTCGAACCCGCTATTATCGAATATCTGAAGACGCCGCCGACGCGCGAGGAGCTCGCTTCTGCCATCGCTGCCGCCGGGCTGACGGTGCGCGAGGCGATCCGCCAGAAGGACACTCCCTATGGCGAGCTCGGACTTGCGGATCCGACCCTGTCCGATGAGCAACTGCTCGACGCCATGCTGGAGCATCGGATCCTGATCAACCGCCCGTTCGTGTTCACGCCTTGGGGCGTTCGGCTGTCCCGTCCGTCCGAGGTTGTGCTGGACATCCTGCCGCTGCCGCAGAAGGGACCGTTCGCAAAGGAGGACGGTGAGGCGGTAATCGGGACCGACGGGCAGCGCGCGCACTAACTGCACATATACCTTGACCGTTGACATATAGATGATCGAGGCATAGCGTCCGGTTTATGCCTCGATCATCGACTCTTGTCCCCGTTGCCAAGGCGGTTCCCGACTTTCTGAGCCGGGCCTATTGGAACGGCACCATCAAGATGAGCCTCTCCAAATTCTTCATCTTGCGGGTGCTGCACCAGAAGCCGATGCATGGCTATGACGTGGCACGGATGGTCGAGCAGACAACGAATGGCTGCTGCTCGCCGACCGAGGGCACAATCTATCCGGTGCTGCGCGAGTTCGAGGAAGGCGGCTACGTCACTTCGGAGACCGAAGTGGTCTCGGGTCGCGAGCGCAAGGTCTACACGCTGACTGACAAAGGACGCGACGCCTTCAAGGTGGCCGTGGCGGCCTGGATGGATGTGACGCGCTTCCTGATCGACTCCGAGAAACTGGTGAGCACCGATGCCGCGGCATCCGACTGCTGTTCCTGAATCTTTTTATTTGCCTCGATGCATTGAACATCGATCCATTGATGAACATAAGGTTTATCCAATGGAGGGGATGTTTTCCAATGCCGTCCCACCCTCCCGCGATGGGAGAACGGTGTGAGCGACGGCGTTCTAATCCAGCAAGCTTCGAGCGCTAGGCCGCCAAGTCCGCGCAGCATTTTCATCACAGGGCTGGGCATCGGCCAGATCTGCTCGTGGGGCTCACTCTATTATAGCTTCCCACTGATCGCAGAGGCTATGCGCCATGATCTTGGCTGGTCGAAGACTGAGCTTTACGGGGCGGCGACGCTCGGGCTGGCCCTGGCCGGGTTTGCCGCCTACCCGGTGGGGGTAGCGGTCGACCGGGGCCATGGGCGCATCGTCATGGCCGCCGGTTCGGTGTTGGCCGGCGTCCTATTGCTCGCCTGGTCGCAGGTGTCCAGCGTTGTCGTCTTCTACATCTGCGCGGCGGGCATCGGCGCATTGCAGGCTGCAACGCTCTATGAGCCCGCCTTCGCCGTGGTGGCGCGGCGCGCTGGCGCCGGACACGCGCGTTCCGGAATAACCGCGCTGACCTTGTGGGGAGGCTTCGCCTCCACCGTCTTTATCCCGCTGGTCCAACTGCTGCTCGACCACTACGGCTGGCGCGATACGCTGATGGTGCTGGGCGCGATCAATCTCGTGCTGTGCGCGGGCCTCTATGCTGGCGTCATCAATCGGAGGCTCGACCACCCGGCGGAGGCGTCCGAGGCCTCTCAGGACGCTTCTCGGACGACCGGCTCGGTGGTCCGATGGGCAATGCGGCAACCGGTGTTCTGGGCGCTCGCCATCGCCTTCACCGCCTATTCCGCGACCTTCTCCGCCTTCACCTTCCATCTCTATCCACTGCTGACCGAGCGCGGCCTCGAGAACGCCGCCGTGGTCGCCGCCATGGCGATCATCGGGCCCGCGCAGGTGGCCGGGCGAGTAGCGATATGGGTGTTGGCACCGCGTGCGTCCGTCCGGATCATCGGCTGTGCCATCGTGCTTGTGTTCCCGGTGGCACTATTGATGCTGGCCGAACTGCCGCCGAGCTTCACGCTCATAGCCATTGTGGCCGCTCTCTATGGCTCGGCCAATGGCATCATGACCATTGTGCGCGGGCTTTCGGTGCCGGAGATGCTGAGCCGGCAGGCCTATGGCTCTGTGAACGGCGCCCTCTCAGCGCCGTCCTCCGTCAGCCGCGCCATCGCACCGCTCGGAATGGCGGCCCTTTGGTCCGCAACAGGTTCCTATGACGCAGTGCTCCTCACGCTCATCGCCGGCACACTCCTGCTCTCTTTGAGCTTCTGGTCCGCGGCCATCCTGTCCCGCCGCGCCGCCCAACTTGTCTAGGTTTGCCATGTCCAGCGATCAGATATGCAGCAATGAGCTATTTCCCGCACTCGACGCTGAACATTTCGACCTCCCCGATCAGGAGAAGCTGGCCCGCCTCGCGCCGTCGTCGCATCCGCCGCGCATCCTTCTGCTCTACGGCTCGCTGCGGGAGCGCTCCTACAGCCGGCTATTGGTAGAGGAGGCAGCGCGGCTGCTGACCCGCATGGGCGCCGAGACCCGCGTCTTTGATCCTCGCGGCTTGCCGATGCCGGACAGTGTGCCGGCCGACCATCCGAAGGTGCAGGAACTCCGTGCACTCTCGGCTTGGTCCGAGGGCCAGGTCTGGTGCAGCCCTGAGCGGCACGGCACCATCACCGGCGTCTTCAAGAGCCAGATCGACTGGATACCGCTGGAAGTCGGGTCGGTGCGGCCGACGCAGGGACGTACGCTCGCGGTGATGCAGGTCAGCGGCGGCTCACAATCCTTCAACGCCGTGAACGCGCTGCGCGTGCTCGGACGCTGGATGCGCATGGTCACCATCCCGAACCAGTCGTCGGTGGCGAAGGCGTTCCAGGAATTCGACGAGGCGGGCCGGATGAAGCCCTCGCCGTACTACGACCGGGTAGTGGACGTGATGGAGGAGTTGGTGAAGTTCACGCTGCTGACGCGCGACCACGGCAACTACCTCACGAGCCGCTATAGCGAGCGGAAGGAAGATGCCGAAAAGCTCGCTGCGCGAACCGGCCTCAACGCGATCTGACGATCGCAACGTCGGTGTTGATTGCCATGAATTTGGATAATCATGGAATGACGCAAGGTGGGTCACATGACCGCTCTCGATAAGCTTCCCATCGCTGTCATCGGCGGAGGCCCCGTGGGTCTTGCGGCAGCTGCGCATCTTCTCGCACGCGGCCTGACAGTAAAACTCTATGAAGCCCACCCGACGGTCGGCGCGAATCTGCGCGACTGGGGTCACGTCCGGGTCTTCACGCCATGGCACTATTGCGTAGATGTAGCCTCGCTGGCGCATGCCGCCGGCCGAATTATTCCCGACCGGCGCTGAGATCGTCGCCGACTATCTTGAGCCGCTTGCGGCAACAACCGAACTGGCCTCCGTCATCGAGACCGGCGCGCGCGTGATGGCGATCTCTCGCCTCGGCATCGACAAGGTCGTGACCCGAGGGCGCGAAGCTCGTCCCTTCATTCTGTCGATCGCGCGCGGAAGCGAGGTGCGCCGCGACTTGGCACGTGCCATCATCGACGCATCGGGGACCTGGACGACGCCGAACCCACTCGGCGCCGGCGGCATTCCGGCCGAGGGCGAGGTGGAACTCTCGGGCCGTATCGCCTACGGCATACCTGACATTCTTGGTCGCGACCGTAGCCTTTATGCAGACCGAACCACGCAAGTGTGAGACAAATGAGCACTACATCGCGCACCCAATCGACTCGCCGCAGCTAGCCTGGCGATTCTCTCAACGACGCACTGGAGCGGTCGCCGGGAACTCAGGCGAGTTCGGGCGCGGGGATGTCGTCGGCGCCTTCGGCACGCTCCTCCGCGGGGCCAGTCGCGCGGGCAAGGTTGAGCGCGGTATTGATCAGCCCGACATGGCTGAATGCCTGTGGGAAATTGCCCAGCATCCGGCCGCCGACGGGATCGTGTTCCTCGGCCAGCAGGCCGACATCGTTGCAGAGATTGCTGAGGCGCTCGAACAGCTGTCGCGCATCGGCGTAGCGGCCCTGCAGAACCAGGACGTCCGCGAGCCAGAAGCTGCAGGCGAGAAACGCACCCTCCCCGGGTGGCAAGCCGTCGTCCGTCTGTTCGGTACGATAGCGGAGCACCAGCCCGTCCCGCACGAGCCACTTTTCGACAGCCTTCACGGTGCCAACGACGCGCGGATCGTCTGCCGGCAGGAAGCCGACCAGCGGGATCTGAAGCACGCTGGCATCTATCGTTCGGGAGCCATAGGCCTGCACGAAGCAGCCGAGCTCGGCGTCGTATGCCTTGCCACAGACATCTGCATGGATCATGTCGGCAACGCCCCGCCAGCGGGCGGCGGCGGCGCTGCCGCCTTCGACGCTCTCGGCCATGTCGGCGGCACGATCGAAAGCCACCCAGGCCATCACCTTCGAATGGGTGAAGTGCTGGCGCCCCCCGCGGACCTCCCAGATGCCTTCATCCGGCTGACGCCACGCCTGCTCTAGATAGGGCAGGATGACATCGCGAAGCGCCTGAGAGCGTGGGTGCGGCGGAAGTCCACCCTTGAGCGCTTGCGCCATGGCGTCTGCGATCTCGCCATAAACGTCGAGCTGGAGCTGATCGGCGGCCGCATTGCCTATCCGGACCGGACGCGAATCGCCATAGCCTCGCAGCCAGGGCACCTCCCATTCGAGGAGCTGACGCTCGCCGGCAACGCCGTACATGATCTGAACCTGATCCGGCGCACCGGCGATTGCCCGCAAGAGCCATCCCCGCCAGGCGGCCGCCTCCTCGTAATAGCCGAGCTTCATGAAGCCCATGAGCGTCATGGTGGCATCGCGCAGCCAGCAATAGCGGTAGTCCCAGTTGCGGGTACCACCGAGTTGCTCCGGGAGCGATGTCGTCGCAGCTGCGACGATGCCGCCTGTCGGGGCGAAGGTGAGAGCCTTGAGCGTGATGAGCGAGCGCTTTACAGCGCTGGTCCATGCGCCGACCGCCGGGCAGCGGTCGGCGAAATCCCGCCAATAGGTCTCGGTGTCGGCCAGTACCGCCTCCACGTCCTGATGGGCCGGGCGTGGTCCATTCGACGGTCCGTAGGTAAGTACGAACGGGATGCGCTCACCAGCAAGAACGCTGAACGTGCCGCCGGTGCGCAGATCGGCGCCCTCAAGTTCGACGGAAGTACGAAGCGTAAGCCGGTCCGGTCCCGCCACCGCGCTGATCGAACCGTCTTCCTCTCGGGTCACCCAGGGGACCGTGCGGCCGTAGCCGAAGCGCACGATGAGGTCGGTGTCGAACTCCACCCTCCCGCGCTCCCCTACTACGAGGCGGACGAGATCGCTGGCGCCGTCGCGCGGCGGCATGAAGTCGATCAGGGTCGCGGTGCCTTCGGCAGTCTCGAAGGTGGTCTCGAGGATCAACGTGTCTGGCCGATAGCGGCGCGTGATGCGTGCAGATTGGTCCTTCGGGGCGATGGACCAACGCCCGTTCTCCGCAGTGCCGAGCAAGGCCGCGAAGCAGGCTCCGGAATCGAAACGGGGGAAACATAGCCAATCGATCGAGCCGTTGCGCGACACCAGCGCAGCGGTTTCGCAATCGCCGATCAGGGCGTAGTCCTCAATGCGAGAGGTCAATCGTGGCTCCTCCGTGGAAATCAGGAAGCACGCGCCATGGCGAGTTCGCGGCCCGGTCCCGCGTTACGCGCGATCGGCGCGCTTTGGTCGGGGCAGATGTCGACAGGGATGGCATATTGAGGCTGCACATGTCCGGCAGGCTAGCCGCGCCCGTGGCGAAACGGAAGCTATGCACGCCAATTCTCCGTCGGCCGCGGTTTGCGGATGGCCACGAGGCGGTCGAACAGAGGGCCTTCCGGTCAACCATTCTCGCCCCCCGGCCTCGGCATCCGGCCGTCAGGAGATGGCCGTGCTGTTCCTGGCACGCTCGGCGCGGTACGCTGCAGGCCGCTCACCTCGGAGCGCACGCACCTCATTATGACCACAACGACGATGAGACGATGAGCGATTGATCTTGAAGCTGGAAGGAAATGGCACGAACGGGGCGCCCGGCAACTGCTCTCAATACGCGAAATCGGCGGCGCTTATGCCATCTGGCCGACCCGTCGGCAGAGGCTGAGCGCAATCACTAGACGGTTCTGACGACTATGAATGAACGCTATGTCTCACCTGCGGCCGCCTCCCATGAGAGAGAGACCCTCCATGAGATCCCGCGGCCGGAAAAGCGACGCAGCGCCGCGGTCCTGATTGGCAGCATTGCCGTGGCCCTGGCCTTGATGGCGGGTGCACTCGCTGGCTATCTGACGCTGGAACTGACAGCGCTGAAAGGCGAAATCGCGCGACTAAGGGCGGAACAGGCCGACTCCAGGGCCGCGCTGCAGACTCTCCAGGCACAGGCTTGGGCCGTCGATAGCGGAGCTGCGATATCTGCACCCGAGTTCGATCGCTTCATCGACTTCGGCAAGGGCGGCCCGACACTGCTGCCGACGCTCGGCAACACGTCGAACGACACTACCGCTCCGGCAAGCCCGCCCCCCATACCCCAGAACAGTCCCCCCTATAGTGTACGGGTATTCGCTCCATCTGCGTCACTGGACAAAAACAAGCTGCAGCAATTCGCCAATGCGGTGAAAGCGGCGGGCTTCAGTATTGAAATCTCCGAAGATGCTGTCTCGCAACCCTTGAACCCGTCCATTATGTATCGTTCGTCGTCGGTGGATATAGCAAACAAACTATCGACCGCCCTCAAGTCGAAGTATCCATCGATACATTTCGAAATGCGCGGCTCCGACGCGTTTCCCGAGAACCTCAAGAACGTGATGATCGTGAATCTGACAGCGGATGTCTTTAAGTGATCTTGCTGAAGTGGTTACGGCCAAACCGCTAATTCGTCCTTGAAGGGCGATTGCGGCTGCGGCGCCATCGAATGCGGGAATGGTGATCGCCGATGGAACGACGCCGGTCGCATCATGCCAATCATCGCTCCCGGGTCGAGGAGTGGCCTGGCAAGCGGGGCGCATATAGGCTGACGTCCCCGGTGCACCCAGGGAGGACCGAGGTGCGCGATCGTCGATCATCTGGAGGGTGTCATGGCCAATCAGGACCAATTACTCGAGGATCTCAAGGCGGTGCTGGCCGAGATCGGCACGCTGGAAGAGAAGGTCGCAGCTGCGACCTCGCCCGACGACCGAACGGCGCTCGAGCATGGTCTGAAACAGCTCGTGGAGCGTAAGGTCGCGATCGAAGAGGAGATCAACCAGGCGACCGGAGCCTCGCGCTAGCGAAATAAAACGGATGGTCGACCGGCGCCGCGACATCGCATTTGCCCATTGTAAGGCATTGGCCCCTCTTGTCCTTTGGATGGAACCAGCCCAACGACAAGAAAACATCCTAGTTTCAATAGTTTGATGAATTTTCCCATCGCAGAAGTCATACGACTTTTGCGGAAGGTGCGTTAGGAAGACGCTACACGTCGTTCCGGGAAATCAGCTATCGTAAGGGCGCCCCGAATGCCGTCATTTCGAGATTGGATTTATCAGTGCGGATTACGATCACCGGCATTGGTACGCGCGGCGACGTGCAGCCTCTTGTCGCTCTCGCGAAGGAACTGGCGGCGCGGGGACATTCGGTAAAGCTGGCGAGCTCTGCGGGGTTTGTGGCGCTGAGCGAAGGTCATGGATTCGAGTTTGTCCCGCTGAGCGGCGATGTCGTCGCCGAGATGAAGAACGTCGTCGGCGGCGATTTCGCCGCCAACGGCCGTAATCCTTTCGGGGCAACCTCGGTATTTCGCGACATCATCGATCGCAACATCGTCGACTGGACCCGGACGATGCGCGCAGCCGCCGCGGATTCCGATATCATCGTGACATCGGGAACCGCGGTGTTTTTCGGCCTCGGTCTGGCGCGGGCGCTCCACGTGCCGTTGGTCCAGGTCTATCTCCAGCCGGTGCTGCCGAACTCGGATGTGGGAAACCCGTTGTTTCCGCAATTTTCACGTCGGCTGCCGGCCTTTCTGCATCACGCGCAGTATGCCGTCGCCGCTCAACTGCTTTGGCAGGCCCTGCGCCCGGCTGTGGCGCGCAGCGAGCACGAGCTCTCCGGGGCCTCCTCGGTACCGCTGCTGGCCCCGTTCAAGGAACTGCGGCGCGCGGACCGGACCATCCTGCTCGCCTATAGCCGCCACGTGGTGCCGGAGTCCCGACATGAGACCAACGTCGTGACGACAGGCTTCTGGACGCTCAAGGCGGCGCCCGGCTGGACGCCGCCCCCCGATCTCGCGCGGTTCCTCGAAACCGGGCCGCCACCCATCTATGTCGGCTTCGGCAGCATGCCCTTGCCCGAGCCGGAAAAGGTGGCGCGGTCCGTCCTGGCGGCTGTCCGCTCGCTCGGCGCTCGCGCCATCCTGAATGCCGGATGGAGCGCCATGGACCCCTCGGACCTGCGCGACGACGCCATCCTCGTCAACAATGTCCCTCACGATTGGCTCTTCGAGCATGTCGCGGCGGTCGTCCATGCCGGCGGCGCTGGTACCACGGCGGCCGCACTGCGGGCCGGACGGCCATCGGTCGTGGTACCGTTCGTTCTCGACCAGTTCTTCTGGGCCGAGCGGTTGCATGCGCTGCGTGCAGCCCCGCCTCCGCTTCCGGGGAGCGAACTGGGCGAACGGCGGCTTGCCGCCGCTCTCAGACAGGCGACCGGCAACGCCGAAATTGTCGAGAATGCGCGCCGCTTGCGGCAGCTCGTCCGCTCCGAGGGCGGCGTCGCGCTGGCCGCGGATCGCATCGAGCGCGTCCATTCGATGGCGGCTCAGCCGGCCGGTGTGGTCGCGAGCGTGTCCTGAGCCTGGCCCGCCTTGCCCGCCCGGCGCCTGCGGAACCAGTCCATATAGAGATAGATCACCGGCGTGGTGTAGAGGTTGAGGATACCCGACACCAACAGCCCGCCGATGATCGCATAGCCAAGCGGCTGGCGGATCTCGTAGCCCGGGCCGGCTCCGAGCGCCAGCGGCAGGGCCCCGACGATGGCGGCGAGATTGGTCATGAGGATCGGACGGAAGCGCAGCACGCACGCCTTGTAGATGGCATCCGCGCTGGAGAGGCCCTCGCTGCGCTCCGCCGACAGCGCGAAGTCGATCATCAGGATCGCGTTCTTCTTCACGATGCCGACCAGCAGGATGATGCCGATGAAGGCGATCAGCGACAGCTGCTGCCCGCTCAGCAGCAGCGCCAGCAGGGCGCCCAGCCCGGCGGACGGAACCGTCGAGAGAATGGTGAAGGGGTGGACATAGCTCTCATAGAGCACGCCCAGCACGATGTAGATGGTGAAGATCGCGGCGATGAGCAGATAGGGCTCGGAGCCGGAGGACGAGGCGAAGGCGCCGGCCTTGCCCTCGAAGCTGGTACGCAATGTGCCGGGCGGGCGCAGCCTCGCAACCGTCGCCTCGATCTTGGAGATGGCCGCGCTGAGTGCGACGCCGGGCGCGAGATTGAAGCTGATGGTGATGGAGGGGAATTCGCCCTGGTGGGGAATGACCAGGGCGGTCTCGCCTTCGCTGGTCCTGGTCACGGCGCGCAGCGGGATCTGGCTGCCGTCGGGCGCCTTCACATAGACGCTCTGCAGCGTGTCGAGCTCCGCCTGTCGGTTGGCGTCCACCTCGAGCACGACATAGTACTGATCGCGCGTCGCATAGATGGTCGAGACCCGGCGCTGGCCGAAGGCGCTGTACAGCGTGTCGTCGATGACCTGCGGGGAAATGCCGAGCTGGGCGGCGCGGTCGCGGTCGATGTCGAGGATGACCTGAAGCCCGCCATTCTGCAGATCGGCGCCAACATCGCGCAGCTCCGGCAGATTGCGGAACTCTCCGAACAATATATCGAACCAGTGATCCAGCTCCTCCCAATTCTCATCCTGCAGGGTGAACTGGAACTGGCCCTTCCCCTCGCGGGCGCCGACATTCAGATCCTCGACCGGCTGGAGATAGGTGCGGGTGCCCGGCAGTGCCGATAGCGCCTCCCGCAATTCGTCGATGACATCGGTGACGGCGCCGCGCTCGGATCGCGGCTTCAGCATGACATAGAAGCGGCCGGTGCTGATGCTCGCGGCGCCGCCGCCGGTCTCCAGGGCCGTGGTGCCGATCGAGGAGGTGACGTTCTCCACCGCGGGATGTTCGCGGATCGCCTTTGCCACGGCGATCTGCCGCTGGCGCATGGCGGCGAAGGAGGTGTCGGGCGGGGCCTCGGCGATGCCGATGATGACGCCGGTGTCCTGCGTCGGCATGAACCCGCCCGGCATGATCGCGTAGAGCGCGATCGTCCCCACCGCGCACAGCGCGGTCAGCACCAGCATGAAGCGCCGATGGTCCAGCGCGTAGCGCAGGCTCCGGGCATAGCCATCGAGGAGACGCTCGAAGCCCTGCTGCAGCCACTGGCCGAGCTTGGCTTCCTTGGGCTCGCCGGCACCCGCCGGGCGTACCTTCAGAAAGCGGGCGGCGAGCGCGGGAGTGAGGGTCAGGGAGACCACGGCGGAGAGCAGGATGGCGACGCAGAGCGTCACCGAGAATTCCCTCATGATGACCCCGATCACCCCGGGAAACATCAGGAACGGGATGAACGCGGCCACCAGCGAGAGCGTGATCGCGACGATGGTGAAGCCGATCTGGGCGGCGCCGCGCACGGTCGCCTCCAGTCGGCCGAACCCTTGCTCGCGAAAGCGCGCAATGTTCTCCACCATCACGATGGAATCGTCGATCACGAAGGCGATGGCCACGGTGAGCGCGGTCAGCGAGATCAGATCGAGGCTGTAGTCGAGGAAATACATCGCGATGAAAGTGCCGGCGAGCGCCACCGGGATCGACATCCCGGCAATCAGCGTCGCCCGCGCATCGCGCAGGAAGAGCAGGATCGTGCCGATCACCAGTACCGTCGTTGCCAGGAAGGTGAGCTGGGCATCGAGCAGCGTGCCGCGAATGGTGATGGTGCGGTCGGCGATGACGTCGATATGGATCGAGGGCGGCAGCCAACGGCGGATCTGCGGCAGCGCCTCGCGCACGCGGTCGACGGTGGCGACGATGTTGGCGCCGGCCTTGCGCTGCACGAAGACGAACATCGCCGGCTCGCCGTTCAGCCACCCGCCGACGCGGGTATCGACCACGCTGTCCGTCACCGAGCCGATGTCGCCGAGCCGGACGACCGCGCCGTCATGCTGAGTCACGATCAGCCGCGCGAAGTCGTCGGCCCGCGTGAGCTGGCTGTCGATGGTCACGGCCTCGGCGCGATAGTCATTCTCGAGGCTGCCCGTCGGCAAAGTGACGCTGCCCGCGGTGACGGCCGCGCGGACATCGTCGAGGCCGATGCCGACCGAAGCCATTGCCGCCGGATTCACCCGCACCCGCACCGCCGCCTTGGCCGCGCCCTGTACGACAACATTGCCGACGCCTTCGAGCTGCGCGAGCTTCTCGACGACGACGCCATTCACATATTTGATCACTTCATCCGGCGGCAGAGTTTCGCATCGAATCGAGAGAAACACCGCCGGCGCCAGGATCGGATTGATCTTCTTGAACACGGGCCGGCTCGGCATGTCCTTCGGCAATTCATCGCCGGCCGCGCTGATGGCGGCCTGCACGTCGACTGCCGCTCCATCGATGCTGCGCTCCGTCGCGAACTGAAGGGTGATCTGGGTGTTGCCGAGCGTGTTGATCGAGGTCAGCTCGGTGACGGCGGCAATCCGGCCGAGCCGGCGTTCAAGCGGCGTCGCCACCGCACTCGCCATGGTCTCCGGGCTGGCTCCGGGCAGCTGCGCGCTGACCACGATGGTCGGTACGTCGATCGCCGGCAGGGTGGCGATCGCCAGCTGCCGGTAGGCGGCCGCGCCGATCAGCATGATGCCCAAGGCGATCAGCATGCTGCCGACCGGCCTGCCTGCGAAGAGGCGCGCAAGGCCGGTCACGAGCCTACCCCTCCCCGGTGAAGCGCGGGAACTCGGCGTCGGAGACGCGCGGCAGGCGCGGCAGCGGCGCTTCAGCAACGGGGATGCCGGGTCCGGCCGGCGCCATTTCAGCCGGCGCACCCGGCGCAGCCTTGCCCTCGAACGTGAAGCGGCTGAACAACAGATAGATGACCGGCGTGGTGTAGAGGGTCAGGAACTGCGAGACGATCAGGCCGCCGACGA
Organism: Xanthobacteraceae bacterium; assembly: GCA_029266425.1. Lineage (GTDB taxonomy): Bacteria > Pseudomonadota > Alphaproteobacteria > Rhizobiales > Xanthobacteraceae > Ancylobacter. The sequence goes on along the minus strand of JAQSWY010000034.1, from coordinate 79,936 downwards.
TGGCGATGCCGAGCGGCTGGCGCAGCTCGGCGCCGGCGCCGGTCGCCACCGCAAGCGGCAAGGCGCCGAGCAGCGCCGCCATGGTCGTCATCATGATCGGGCGGAAACGCAGCAGGCAGGCCTGGCGGATCGACTGCTCCGGCGACATGCCCGACGAACGTTCCGCCTCGCGCGCGAAGTCGATCATGATGATCGCGTTCTTCTTCACGATGCCGATCAGCAGGATGATGCCGATCAGCGAGATCAGGTCGAGCTGGCGGCCGAGAAGGAAGAGCGCCGCGAGCGAGCCGAGACCGGCCGACGGCAGGGTCGAGAGGATGGTGATCGGGTGGATAAAGCTCTCATAGAGCACCCCGAGCACGATATAGACCACGACGATCGCCGCCAGGATCAGCAAGGGCTGGTCGGCGAGCGAGCTGCGGAACTCCGCGGCGCTGCCGGTGAAGGCGGTGGCGATCGCCGGTGGCAGGGCGATCTCGCGCTCCGTCTCCGAGATCGCATTGATGGCCGCGCCGAGCGAATAGCCGGCCGGCACGTTGAAGGACAGGGTGACGACCGGAAAGCGCCCGAGATGGCTGATCGTCAGCGGAGCGGTCTCGGTGCGGAAGTCGGCAAGCGTGCTCAGCAGTACCGGCGTCCCGGCGTCCGACTGCACATAGAGGGAGCCGAGGGCCGACGGATCGGTCTGGAACCGCGGATCGAGCTCCAGGATCACGTGGTACTGGTTCAGCTGGGTGTAGATGGTGGAGATCTGCCGCTGCCCGAACGCGTCGTACAGCGTGTTGACGATGGAGTGGATTGAGACGCCGAGCTGGGCGGCCTTGTCGCGGAAGATCGTCATCCGCGTCTGCAGGCCGCCGCTATTGGTGTCGGTGGCGATATCGGCGAGTTCCGGACGCTTGCGCAGCGCGTCGGCGAGCTTGGCGGACCACACTGAAAGTTCCGCCGTGTCGGGATCCTGGAGCACGTACTGGTATTGGGTACGGCTGACGCGATTGTCGATCTGGATGTCCTGCGCCGCCTGCATGAAGAGCGAGATGCCCGCAATCGGCGCCACCGCATCGCGGATCCGCGCCATGACCTCCTCGGCACTCGCCGCGCGTTCGTCGCGCGGCTTGAGATTGATGTAGAACTGGCCGTTGTTCGCCGTCAGGTTGACCGTGCCCGATCCGACGAAGCTGACGAGGCTCGCGACGTCCTTGTCGGCGAGGATGGCGCTCGCCATGCGCTGCTGGGCCGCGACCATGGCGCCGAACGAGATGTCGGCCGGCGCATCGGTCACGCCGATGATCATGCCGGTGTCCTGCTGCGGCAGGAAGCCCTTCGGCACGGTGATGTAGAGCACTCCGGTCGCGACCATCGACGCGATGGTGATGCCAAGCATTAGGCTGCGGCGCGCCAGCACCCATTCGAGGCTCTTCGCGTAAAGGTCAATCTGGCGATCGAACAGCCGCGCATACCATGGCGGCTCGCGCGGTTCCTCGCGCTCGCGCTTCAGGAACTGCGCGCACATCATCGGGGTGAGCGTCAGTGACACGATGCCGGAGACGATGACCGCGACGGTCAGCGTCACTGCGAACTCGCGAAAAAGGCGGCCGACCACGCCGCTCATCAGCAGCAGCGGGATGAACACGGCAACCAGCGAGAAGGTGAGCGAGATGATGGTGAAGGTGATCTCGCGCGCGCCCTTCACCGCTGCCTCGGTCGGCGAGGAGCCGTTCTCGATATGGCGGACGATGTTCTCGATCATGACGATGGCATCGTCGACGACGAAGCCGGCGGCAATCGTCAGCGCCATCAGCGACAGGTTATTGATGCTGAACCCGGCCGCGTACATGACGCCGAACGTGCCGATCAGCGACACCGGCAGCACGATGCTCGGGATGATGGTCGCCCACGCCTTCCGCAGATAGAGGAAGATCACCAGCACCACGAGCGCGACGGACAGGATGAGCGTGAACTCGACCTCGGCGACCGACGCGCGGATGGTCTCGGTCCGGTCGCTCAGAATGTCGATCTTGACGCTGGCGGGCACGGCGCCGCGCAGCTGCGGCAATATCGCCTCGATGCGCTCGACCGTCTCGATGATGTTGGCGGATGGCTGGCGCTTCACGTCGACCAGGATCGCCGGGCGGTCGTTCTGCCAGCCGGCGAGGCGCACATTCTCGACGCTGTCGGTAACCGTCGCCACATCCTTGAGCCGCACCGGCGCCCCGCCGCGATAGGCGATGATGATCTCGCCATAAGTTTCGGCCGAAAGCAGCTGGTCGTTCGCGGCGATGGTGTAGGACTGCCGCCGCCCGTCGAGATTGCCCTTCGGCGCATTGACGTTGAACTGTGCGACGATGGCCCGGATGTCCTCCAGCCCCAGATTGAGCGCGGCAAGGGCCGCGGGGACGATCTGGATCCGCACGGCGCGCTTCTGCCCGCCCTGGATCGACACCAGCCCGACGCCCTCGACCTGCGCCAGCTTCTGCGCCAGCACGGTTTCGGCAAAGTCGTTGACACGCGAGAGCGGCAGCGACGTGGAGGTGAGCGCCAGCACCATGATCGGCGCGTCTGCCGGATTCACCTTGTTGAAGACCGGCGGATTGGGAAGCTCGGCCGGGAGCGTGCCCGCCGATGCGCTGATCGCCGCCTGGACGTCCTGCGCCGCCGAATCGATATTGCGCCCGAGGGTGAAGCGCAGGGTGATGGCGCTGCGGCCGAACGAACTCACCGAACTGATGGCGGCAAGCCCGGGTATCTGCCCGAGCTGGGCTTCGAGCGGCGTCGTCACCGAGGAGGCGACGACGTCCGGGCTGGCGCCGGTGAGAGAGGTGGTGACCTCGATCGTCGGGAAATCGACGGTGGGCAGCGCCGATATCGGCAACGCCCTGTATCCGAGCAATCCCAGCAACACGATGCCGATGGTCAGGAGCGTTGTGGCGATCGGTCGATGGATGAACGGCTCGGAGAGGCTCATGAGGGCGGCGCCGCGCTGCGCTCGGGCGGCACCGGATAGAAGGGCTGCCCGTCACCGCCCGGCCGCTCGGCGCCGCTGATCGAGACGCGGTCGCCGGGCTGCAGCTTGTACTGACCGTCCACGACGACGCGCTCGCCGCGGGTCAAGCCCTCCTCGAGCGTCGCCACTCCGTCCTGCACCTGTCCGACATCGACGGAGCGCATGGCGACCTTGTCGTCGCTGTCGATGACATAGACGTAGGTGCCGTCCGGTCCGCGCTGCACGGCAGGCGCAGGCACCACGATGGCGTCCGGGCGCTGCATCAGCAGAAGGCGCACGGTGACGAACTGGCCCGGCCAGAGGGCATTGTTCGTGTTCGGGAAGGTTGCCTTCAGCTTGAAGGTGCCGGTCTTCGGATCGATCTGGTTGTCGACCATCGTCAGCGTGCCCTGAGCGAGCTGGGTCCGGCTGTCCCGGGCAAAGGCATAGACCGGCAGCTCCCGGTTCTTCGCCAGTTGCTCGGACACCTGTACCCGGTCCTCCTGGGGCAGCGAGAACACGACGGAGATCGGCTGGAGCTGCGTGACGACGACAATCGACTTGCGGTCGATCGCCATGATCATGTTGCCGGTATCGACCTGGCGAAGTCCGGCGTGACCATCGATCGGCGACGTGATGCTCGTATATTCGAGATCGAGTCGCGCCCGCTCGGCTTCCGCCTGGGCGGCCTCGATGGTCGCCTGGAGCTGACCGACATCCGCCCGCTTCGCATCGAGCGCCTGCCGCGACCCGACGCCGGTCTTCTGCAGCTCCTCAAGCCGGCTAAGGTCGGCCTTGGCAGCGACGATCTTAGCCTCGCTGACGCGGACCTGCGCCTCGGCCTGCCGAACCGCGGCCTGATAGGGGCGCGGGTCGATGACGGCCAGGACCTGACCGGCCTTGACCTCCTGCCCTTCGGTGAAAAGCAGCTGGTCGAGCTGTCCGTCCACGCGCGAGGTCACCGTGACCGAATTGAACGCCTGCACCGAACCGAGGCCGGTACGGAAGATCGGCACGGTGCGCTTTTCGGCAAAGGCGGCTATGACCGGGGTAGCCCCCGCCCCGCTTGCGGTGCGCACGTCATCGGCCATGCCCGGCGCCCGGGGAGCAATGGCGCTCCACCCGAGTTGAGTACTCGACACGATGCTCCAGCAGACACCGCCAAGCAGCATCAGGCCGACAAACTTCTTCGTATAGGGCTTCATCCTGGCGCCTGCCCGCCCCTTGGCAAGTAATCATGCGGCATAGTGCATCGGCCACAGTTGGTTTGCAACGCAGCAGTTCATGTGTGGCAACATGGCACCATCTCCCCCAAGATCGTTTGCCTGCACTGGTTATCGGATGACGTGTGCAGTAGACAAGTGCAATTGTGCAATGCATTATGTCTATGGGGGCGGACAAACAAGTGGCAGTTTTCCACTTGAGGATTCCGCAAAATCATTCTCAAAAACGTCGAATGACGTTAGGGAACAGTCATGCGGATAGATGATCCTCGCATCGAGGATATCATTGCCGTTGTCGCGGGAGAGACCGGCATCGATCCGAAGGTGATCGATGTGGACCAGCCTGTTGCAGATCTTGGCATTTCCTCGCTCGATCTCATAGAGACAATATTCAAGCTCGAGAGCCGATTCGGCATCGAGATTCCAAACGACGGCCCCCTCAATAATACCGACGTTACAGTCGGAACACTGATCAACGAAGTATTGGTGCTTCTTGATGGAGCGACCAATGCTCGAGAGCAGGCAATGCCTGCTGCTTAGCAGTGCCGAGCGGGTTCCGGACGGCGCACATCGGAGCACTGTAGAGGCGGAATGGTCCGCCGATACTTGGCTTTCGAATTGCACCGCCCGGACGGTACATCAAAGCTGAGACTGAAGTCGGCGGCGCTGTGTTTTTGCGGGCGCAGCTCTCCGACTTGATTGAGGGGCGATTATATGGATGCCTTGTCGCGCAACGGCTGGGTGGAACTAACTTCGCGTCAGCGGTCGATCTGGCTGGAACTGCAATCGTTCGGCAATGCCGCCAGCTATCAAATAGGCGGCTACACTCGCATCGAGTGCCCGATCGACCCCGACCTGTTCGGCAGGGCGATCGGCGTTGTCATGGCGCGCAACGAAGCCCTGATGCTCCAGGTCGATCCGATCGAGCCTCGCCAGAGGCTGGAGCGCGGGTTCCCCACCCCCGTGCACTTCATCGATTTCTCGAATGAGCCCGATGGCGAGACTGCGTTCCTCGCCATGGCCGAGAGCCTGTTCGCCACGCCGTTGCCGCTCGGCGAACATCCGCTGTTCAGCGTGACCCTTGCCAAGATCGATGATGATGTCTGGTACAGCCTGCTGCGCTGCCACCATCTGATCGTCGACGGGCTGTCGATTCCGATCCTGACGCGAATGGTCGCGCAGGCCTATGACGCGCTTGTCGCCGGCGACGAGGAAGCCTTGCCGACCGGCTCCTGCTATTTCGACTTCGCCGACGAGGATACCCAGTATCGCGGTTCCGCCCGGGCCCTGCGCGATATCGAGCATTGGAAGCAGCGCCTGGTCCCCCTCCCCCAGCAGATATTCGCACCGCGCCAGGTCGATTCGGCCGCGGCCAGCGCCGTCGCCCGGGCGCCCGCGGTGCTGTTGCCATGGGAATTGCCGAGGGAAGATTATGACCGCTTCCTCAATGCGTGCAGCGTCGCGAACGTACGTCCGCTACCGGCGTTTCTCGGGCTCGCCGCGACACTGGCCGCCGACCTTGCGCAGTCGGAGAACGTTGTCCTCGGCGTCGCCGTACCGGGTCGCGGGCGCTCGGCAAGAAGCAAGGTCGGGATGTTCAACGGCGCAATGCCCGCAGCCATCCGGGTCGCGCGCCAGATGGACCTCGGATCGCTCGCCGCCCACGTGACCGAGCAGCTCGGCCGCGACTACCCGTTCCAGCGCGCACCGGTCGACGAGATCTGCCGCGCCCTCGGCGTCGGCCGGGAAGGCCGTCGCGGCGTCTTCGATATCTTCCTGTCGTATCTGCCGGCGGAGCTGACGAACTACGATTTCAGCATGGCCGGGACGATCGTCGAACCGGCCATTCTCCGTGGCCCCGAGGCCAATCCGCTGGCCATCTACATCTCGGAGAACAACCGGCATCGTCCCGTGCTGATCGAGTTCGCGTTCAACCCGGCCTATCTGGACCGGCCCCGGGTGGAGATGCTGCTGGACCGATTCCAGCGGCTGTTCGCCAGCTTCTGCGACAACCCCGCGACCCGCGCAGCGGACCTTGATCTGTTCGCCGACGAGGGGCGCCGGCACATCCGGGGCACACCTGCGACTGAGGCTCCTGCGATTCGCGTCGTCTCGAGCTTCACCGCCGAACCGATCGAGGGAACGCTCGGCTATTGGACGCGCCGCCTCGGTCTCGGTGCGGACATAACATTTGCCGGCTATAACCAGATCTTCCAGGAACTGATCGATCCCACGAGCGCGACCCGTTCGGGCCCGGCGAAGGGCATTGCGATCCTGCTCCGCGTCGAGGACTGGCTGCGCTTCCGGTGCGACGACGATCCGAAATCGGACGCCGCCCCCTTCCTGCGCGAGATCGCCAATTCCTTCGTCTCGGCGCTGCGGGGCGCCGCTTCGGCAGCCCGCGTGCCCTGCATCGTCGTCATCTGTCCGCCGTCGGAGGCATGGGACGACGGCGGCGCCCATGCCGGCTTGCAGGCCGAGATTGAGGCCGTGCTGCGCCAGGGCACGGCCGCGCTGGCCAATGTCGGCTTCGTCGATCCCGCCGAAGTGCGCAGGCTCTATCCGACCGCCGCCGAGCGGGATGCGGAGAGCGACCGGCTCGGCCATGTTCCGTACACCGCCGCGGGATATTCGGCGCTGGCTACCTGCGTGGCACGGCGGCTGCACCTCATGCTCCGCGATCCGATCAAGGTCATCGTCGTCGACTGCGACAATACGCTCTGGGGCGGCGTCGTCGGCGAGGATGGTGTCGACGGAATCAGGCTGGAGGCACCGCACCTCGCCCTTCAGGCGAGGCTGGTAGAGGCCGCCAATGCTGGCGTCCTCATCGGTCTATGCAGCAAGAACATCGAAGCCGACGTGCTTGCAGTGCTGCGGGAACGCGACGACATGCTGCTCAAGCCGGAGCATATCGTCGTCCACCGCATCAACTGGCAGCCGAAATCATCCAATCTGCGCTCGATCGCCGGCGAGCTCTCGCTCGGCGAGGACAGCTTCGTCTTCCTCGACGACAACCCGGTCGAGATCGCCGAGGTCCGCGCGAACTGCCCGTCCATCATCGCCGTCGGCGTCGACTTCTCGTCTCCCGAGGGCAGCGACCCGCAGCATCTCTGGCCGCTCGACGTCGCAGTGGCCACGGCGGAGGACCGCAAGCGTACCGAATTCTACAAGGAGAACGCCCGCCGCGCGGAGCTCAAGCGCGGCACCGGCGACTATGCCCGCTTCATCGAGGAATTGCGGCTTGAGATCCGCTCCGAGGAACCTCGCGAGGAGGAGCTTAAGCGGCTCCAGCAACTGACCGAGCGTACCAACCAGTTCAACATCAACGGCATCTCGCGTCCGGCCGCCGAGTTCGCCGCCGCTCGCGGCAAGGCGTTGGTCCGGGCGATATCGGTCGCCGACCGCTTCGGGGACTATGGCCTTGTCGGGCTCATCCTGGCACATCGCGACGGCTGTGCGCTGGTCACCGATGCCTTCCTCATGAGCTGCCGCGTCCTCGGCCGAGGTGTCGAGCATGCCATGATCGCCGAGCTGGGGCGCCACGCGCTCGCCGAGGGCCTGGAGACGATTCGGGTTGCCGCGCTGAATCTGCCGCGCAACCAGCCGGTGCGCCAGTTCCTCGCCGCCCTCCCCGGCGCCATCATCGCGCCGGACGGGGCGGTGACTCTCGATACGCCCGCGGCGCAGGCTGCCGAATGCCGCTTCTACCCGGAGGAGGCGCCGGCCGAAGACGCGAGTCTCATCGAGGCGGCTCCTGTCACATTGAGACCCGGTGCGCTCGCCCCGGAGATTTGGGAGATAATCGCCCGGCAGCTCAATCGCGTCGAAGCCGTGGAGCACGCCGCGCGCGCCGCCAACACGGTCGAACGCACGAGCGCCACCGCCTATCGTGCGCCTCGGACCCGGCTGGAGGCCGAGCTCGCGACGACACTGGCCGAAATACTCGGCGTCGAGCGCGTCGGCATTGACGACAATTTCTTCGAGATCGGCGTGCACTCGCTCCTTGCCGTGCAATTCGCGGCGAGGATTCGCTCGCAATACGGCATCACCCTGCCGATCAGGGCGCTGTTCGAACGACCGCGGCTCGCCGAACTGATCGAACTCGTCACTGAGCAAGGCGGAACCGGTCGCGCCTACTCGGCGGTCGTGCCGATCCAGACCGGTGATGCCGGCGCCCCGCTCTTCTGCGTGCATCCCGCCAACGGCGACGCCGTGTCCTTCATGCGGCTCGCCAAGGCGCTCGGTCCCGGCCAGCCGGTCTATGCCTTCGAGGCCTTGGGGCTCGCACCCAACGAACCCATGGCAGCGTCGGTGGAAGACATGGCGGGCGCCTATCTCGACGAGATGCGGCGGGTTCAGCCCAAGGGGCCGTACTACCTCATCGGCTGGTCGTTCGGCGGCGTCGTCGCCTATGAGATGGCGCACCGGTTGCGGCAGGCCGGGGAAGAGATCGGCCTGCTGGCCTTTATGGACACGCCGACCCCATACGGCCGCGAGGAGCCCGACCTCACCTTCGATGAGGTGATGCGCATCCTCGCCGCGGACCTCGAGACGATCGAGCGCAAGTTCGAGCTGCCGGGCAAGCGACGCGTCAGCAACCAGACCGTCACCATCGAGCAGGTCATCGCGACGGCGCAGCGCATGGGGGTCGCTCCACCGGAATATTCGGTCTCGGAGGCGAAGCGGAAGATCGCAGTCTACGCCAATTGCGTGCACCTGTTCCGGCGCTACGACCCGCCGTCGAGCGACGTGCCGATCCTGCTGTTCCGGGCAACGCGCCAGAAGGGGCTGGAGTATCGCTGGCGCGACTATACGAGAGCCGCGATCAGCACCCGCAAGGTGCGCTGCAATCACGTCCAGATGGGTTTCGAGCCCTTTACGCACATCTTGGCGGGGGACCTGCTGGCGATCCTTCAGGGCGCGGAAGTCAAGAGGAAGCGCTGGAAGGTCTGGACCCGCACCGTGGCGAATGTGGTCGCGAGCGGGGCCCGGTTCCTGCGAGCGGCCTGACGAGTGCACGCGCGCGGCACAAGTGACGCGATCAAGGTCTGGCGCATGGCGCTGGACGAGATCGACCTTGCCCGAGCGACCGACGTGCTCGTTCGCGAGGAGTTGGAGCGTGCGGCCGGCTTCGCCACGCCGCTCCTGCGTCACCGCTTCCTGTCGCGCCGCATGGCTCTCCGGCAGATACTTGGCGGCGAGCTCGGCATCGAGCCCGCGCATGTCACCCTGGGACTGAGCGCCCGGGGAAAGCCGATCGTGCTCGATCGGCCCGGCGTCTTCTTCAATGTCTCGCATTCGGGCGCCCTCGGATTGCTGGCCCTGAGCGCGCACAGCGAAATCGGGGTCGACGTAGAGACGGTGCGAGAGGTTCCCCGCTGGACCGAGATCGTCCGCGAGTTCTTCGACGAGACCGAGCGGGAGCTGCTGCTCCGCACCGATCGGAGCGTCGGCACCTTCCTGTCCTATTGGACCCGCAAGGAGGCGGTCGCCAAGGCGACCGGGCTGGGGCTCAATCTTCCCTTGAGCAGCTTCGCCGTCTCGAATTTCTCCGGCGACGAGGCTTCGATCGTGATGATTCGCGGCGTGAAGGGCACGCCACGGAAGTGGCATGTGCGGGACCTGATGTCGGGCCCCGACCACATGGCAGCCTTGGCAAGTTCCCACGCCTGCGCCGAGATCATCTGGAAAGAGTTTCCCGTCCACGGCGAATGATCCGCCGAGGTGGCCTTACCTCGCCTGATCGAGGTCTCTCACCGCACCGCGCGCCGCGCTGGTCGCGAACGCCGCATAGGCCCTGAGCGCCGAAGACACCTTCCTCTTGCGCCCGCTCGGCTTCCACGCATCCGCACCGCGCGCCAGCTCGGCCGCCCGGCGCGCCTCCAGCACCTCGGGCGCAACCGCGAGCCGGATCGAACGGTTGGGGATGTCGATCTCGATCAGGTCGCCATCCTCGACCAGCGCGATCAGCCCGCCCTCCGCGGCCTCCGGGGAGACGTGGCCGATCGACAAGCCCGAAGAGCCGCCCGAGAAGCGTCCATCGGTGACCAGCGCGCACGCCTTGCCGAGCCCCTTCGACTTCAGATAGCTGGTCGGATAGAGCATTTCCTGCATGCCCGGCCCGCCGCGCGGTCCTTCATAGCGGATGACCACGACCTCGCCGGCCTTCACCCGGCCGCCGAGAATGCCGCTGACGGCATCGTCCTGGCTTTCAAATACCTTGGCGGGGCCGGTAAAAATCAGGATCGATTCGTCGACTCCCGCGGTCTTCACGATGCAGCCGTCCACCGCGAGATCGCCCTTCAGCACCGCGAGCCCGCCATCCCTGGAGAAGGCATGCTCGGCGTCACGGATCACGCCGGCGCTGCGGTCGAGATCGAGTTCGTCCCAGCGGCGATCCTGGCTGAAGGCGGTCTGCGTCGGCACGCCGCCGGGCGCGGCGCGGTAGAAATTCCGCACCGCCTCGCTGCCGGATTCGGCTATGTCCCAGCGCTGCAGCGCCTCGCGGAGCGACGCACTATGGATCATCGGCTGGTCGAGATGGAGCAGGCCGGCGCGGCCGAGCTCGCCGAGGATGCCCATGACGCCGCCGGCGCGATGGACGTCCTCCATGTGCACGTCGGACTTTGCGGGGGCCACCTTGCACAGCACCGGAATGCGCCGCGACAGGCGGTCGATGTCGTCCATGGTGAAGGGCACTTCGCCCTCATAGGCTGCCGCCAGCAAATGGAGCACGGTGTTGGTGGAACCGCCCATGGCGATGTCGAGGCTCATCGCGTTCTCGAACGCCTTGAAGTTCGCGATGGTGCGCGGCAGCGCGTCGGCATCGTCGTTCTCGTACCAGCGACGGGCGAGATCGACGATCATATGGCCGGCCTCGACGAAAAGCCGCTCGCGGTCGGCATGGGTGGCCAGCGTCGAGCCATTGCCCGGCAGCGACAGGCCGAGCGCCTCGGTGAGGCAGTTCATCGAGTTGGCGGTGAACATGCCGGAGCAGGAACCGCAGGTCGGACAGGCGGAGCGTTCGATGATCGCGACGTCGGCCTCGGAGACGCGGTCGTCGGCGGCCGCGACCATGGCATCGACGAGATCGAGCGCGACCTCCTTGCCCTGCAGGACGACCTTGCCAGCCTCCATCGGGCCGCCCGACACGAACACGGTGGGGATGTTCAGCCGCAGCGAGGCCATCAGCATGCCGGGCGTGATCTTGTCGCAATTGGAGATGCAGACGAGCGCGTCCGCGCAGTGCGCATTGACCATGTATTCGACGCTGTCGGCGATCAGCTCGCGCGACGGCAGCGAGTAGAGCATGCCGTCATGGCCCATGGCGATGCCGTCGTCGACCGCGATGGTATTGAATTCCTTGGCGACGCCGCCGGCCTTCTCGATCTCCCGCGCCACCAGCTGGCCGAGGTCCTTCAGGTGGACATGGCCGGGCACGAACTGGGTGAAGGAGTTCGCGATGGCGATGATCGGCTTGCCGAAGTCGCTGTCCTTCATGCCCGTGGCGCGCCAGAGTCCGCGCGCGCCTGCCATGTTGCGGCCGTGGGTCGTGGTACGGGAACGATATGCGGGCATGTGGCAATCCTAGGCTCTGCTGATCAGTCAGGGGCCATATACGCCGCATTCGCAGATTGGACCACATCCCCGCACGCCCATGGCGGTTCACGTTCCGGAAGCGATCTCGCTGGCCCGGGTGCCCTCCGACACCGGCCGCGCGCTCCCGAGCCGCGCCGAGAGCGCGCGACACAGCGCATAGAACACCGGCGTGAAGACGAGGCCGAACAGCGTCACGCCGATCATGCCGGAGAACACCGCAGTGCCGAGCGCGCGACGCAGCTCCGCCCCTGCCCCGCTGGCAAGCACCAGCGGCACCACGCCGAGGATGAAGGCGAGCGATGTCATGATGATCGGGCGTAACCGCACGCGCGAGGCCTCGATCGCTGCCTCCGCGGGGGAGCTGCCGAGATCCTCGCGCTGGCGGGCAAACTCGACGATGAGGATGGCGTTCTTGGCGGCAAGGCCGATCAGCACGATGAAGCCGATCTGCGCCAATATGTTGAGGTCCATCGACATCACCAGCAGCCCGCTCACCGCCGCGAGCAGGCACATCGGCACGATGAGCATGACGGAGAGCGGCAGCATCCAGCTCTCATATTGCGCGGCGAGCAGCAGGAACACGAAGACGATGGACGCGGCGAACACGACCAGCCCGGAATTGCCGGCGAGCCGCTCCTGAAGCGCGAGCTCCGTCCATTCGAAGCTGTAGCCGGCCGGCAGCACCTCGGCGGCGATCTGTTCCATGCGGTCGAGCGCGGTGCCGGTCGACGTGCCCGGCGCAGCGGCGCCCTGCACCTCGGCGGCGCTGTAGAGATTGTAGCGCGGCATGCGGTAGGGGCCGGTGCGCTCCTCGAAGGTCGCGACCGAGCTCAACGGCACCATCGCGCCGCTGTCGCTCCGGGTCTTGAAACCGGCAATAGACGCCGGATCCTGCCGGAACGCGCCGTCTGCCTGTGCCCGCACCTGGAAGGTGCGGCCGAGGAAGTTGAAGTCGTTCACGTAGGACGAGCCGAGATAGACCTCAAGCGTCTCGAACACCCGGCTCGCCGGTACGCCCAGCATCTCCGCCTTCACCCGGTCGATATCTGCGTAGAGCTTCGGCGTCGCGGTGTTGAAGGGGGTGAAGACGCGCACCAGCTCCGGATGCCGGCCGGCGGCGGCGACGACGTCACGGAGCACGGCCTCGAGATCCGCGGGTGTTGCGCCGGTGCTGTCCTGCACCATCATCTTGAAGCCGCCGGCGTTGCCCATGCCGCGCACCGAAGGCGGCTTGATCGGGATGATGCGCGCCTCGCTCAGCTCCGCCGTCTTGCCCGGCAGCGCCGCCAGGATGGCATCGACCCCGAGATTGCGGCCTTGCCGCTCGGCGAACGGCTTCAGGATCACGAAGGCGACGCCGTTGTTCGAGGCGTTGGTGAAGGTCGCCCCATCGAGGCCAGCGACAGCGACGACATGGGCGACGCCGTCCATCGTCATCACCCGGTTCGACAGCTCGGTCATGAGGCTCTCGGTGCGCGACAGCGACGAGCCGGGCGGCAATTGCACCGCGGTGATGAAATAGCCCTGGTCGAGCTCCGGGATGAAGCCGCGCGGCGCGCGCTCCATCTGGAAGGCGGTCAAGGCGAGCAGGCCGGCATAGGGCACCAGCATCAGCGCGCCGAACCTCAGCAGGCGCCGGGTGAGCCCGCCATAGCCGAGCGAGAGCCGATCGAAGCCGGCATTGAAGGCGCTGAAGCCCTTGCCGAGCCAGCCGAGCGGCCCACGGCGAGGCGCTGCATGGGCATCGTGCGGCCTCAGGAGCAGCGCGCCGAGTGCCGGGCTCAAGGTGAGCGAGACAAAGGCGGAGATCGCTGTGGCGGTGGCGATGGTGACGGCGAACTGCCGGAAGAACTGCCCGGTGATCCCCGGCACCAGCGCGGCCGGGATGAACACGGCGCACAGCACCAGCGCGATCGCTATCAGCGCGCCCGAGATCTCGTCCATGGAGTGGTGCGCAGCGTCCTTCGGGGAAACACCGCTGCGCAGGTGCCGCTCGATGTTCTCCACCACGACGATGGCATCGTCGACGACGATGCCGATGGCAAGCACCAAGCCGAGCAGCGACAGGTTGTTCAGCGAATAGCCGAGCGCCGACATCACCGCAAAGGTGCCGATCAGCGAGATCGGGATGGCGAGGATCGGGATGATCGCCGCCCGCCAAGTCTGCAGGAACAGCAGCACCACCGCGACCACCAGCACGATGGCCTCGATGAGCGTCTTGTAGACCTCGCTGACCGACTCTTCGATGAACAGGGTCGGATTGAAGGGGATGTCGTAGGCGACACCCGCGGGCAGGCGCTCGCCGAGCCGGCGCATCTCCTCGGCGACGCGCTCGGCGGTCTCCAGCGCGTTGGAGCCGGGCTGCTGGAACACCTGGACCGGCTGCGCGGCGAGCCCGTCGAAATTCGCCCCGGCGCGGTAGGTCTGTGCGGTCAGTTCGACCCGCCCGATGTCGCGCACCCGGGTGACTCGGCCCTCGGTGTCGGTGCGCACGATGATGTCCTCGAACTGCGCCGGATCCGACAGCCGGCCGAGGGTCTCGACATTGAGCTGGAAAGCGCCGTTCGTCGGCACCGGCGGCTGGTTCACCACGCCGGCGGCGACCTGGACGTTCTGCGCCCGCAGCGCCTCGACCACTTCGCCGGCGGTGAGGTTGCGGGCGGCGACCTTGTCGGGATCGAGCCAGACCACGATCGCATAGTCGCGCGAAGACGGCATGCGGACGTCGCCGACGCCGGGCACGCGCAATAGCGCATCGCGGATGTGCAGCGTCGCGTAATTGGCGAGATAGAGCTGGTCCCGCGATTTGTCCGGGGAGAAGAGCATCACCGCCATCAGGATGTCCGGCGAGCTCTTGCGCACCGTGACGCCTAACCGGCGCACATCCTCGGGCAAGCGCGGCTCGGCCACCGCGACCCGGTTCTGCACCAGCACCTGCGCCTCGTCGACATCGGTGCCGAGCGCGAAGGTCACTGTGATGGAGAGCTGTCCGTCACCGGTCGCCTGCGAGGACATGTAGAGCATGTCCTCGACGCCGTTGATCTCCTGCTCGATCGGCGTGGCGACGGTATTGCTGACCACCTCGGCGGAGGCGCCAGGATATTGCGCGTTCACCACCACGGTCGGCGGCGCAATCTCCGGATACTGCGCCACCGGCAAGGTGACGTAGCCGGCAAGACCGATGAGCACGATGAGGATCGACATCACCGTCGCGAATATCGGCCGGTCGATGCAGAAATGAGCCAGTCGCATCGTCGTTCCTCAGGGTGTGATTATTGGCCGAAGTGGTGGGAATCCCCCTCTCCCCGTCGGGCTTCGCGGGCCACCTCTCCCGTCAAAGTCGGATGTATCCGACTTTGACCTCTTGGAAGGCTGAACTCGGCAACAGCCGAGTTCAGCGGGGGAGAGGGAAACGAGCAGGCTCGCGTTCAATTGCCGGTGGACCCGCTCAGCGCGGCGGCCCGCGGTCCCGGCTCGGCCGCGCGCGCCGTCACCTTCTGGCCGGCGCGGGCCCGCAGGAGGCCGCTCACCACGACACGGTCGTCGGGCTTCAGCCCGCCGCGCACGATGCGCAGCCCGTCCGGCTGGCGCGGGCCGAGTTCGATCTTGGCGGTGCGCACCGTGTCGTCCGCGTCGACCGTGAGCAGCACGCGATCGGCCTGATCGGTCATCAGCGCCGTCTCGGGAACGAGCATCGCTTCGTAGCTGGCGGAGAACGGGAGACGCACGCGGCCGAACTGACCAGGGGTGACGCCCCCCTCGACATTGGCGAATATAGCGCGGGCACGGATGGTGCCGGCGCCGGCTTCCAGCCGGTTGTCGACGAAATCGATCGTGCCCTTGTGCGGCCAGTCCTTGTCCGCCTGCCCGCGCGCCTCGACCGGGATCTGCCGTCCGTGCATCGCCGGCAACGCCCCGCCGCGCGCGGCGGCCTCATAGGCGAGCAGATCCTGCTCGCTGATGTCGAAGACGAAATAGATCGGATCGACCGCCACCAGCGTCGTCAGCATGGCGCCGTCGGTCACCAGAGCGCCGATATCGAGCCGCCGGTTGGAGACCCGGCCGGTGAACGGCGCCTTCACCTCGGTGAAGCCGAGCTCGATCTCGGCACGGCTGACCGCCGCCTCGGCGAGCGAGCGGGCAGCATCGGCCGCCTTCTTCTGCTGCCGGCGCTGGTCCAGCGTCGCCTGCGAGACCGCATTGCTGCCGATGAGCTGCTCGGCGCGGCGCAATTCGAGATCGGACAGCTCAACTTGCGCCGCCGCGCTGGCGAGTTGCGCCCGCGCTTCATCGAGCGCCGCTCGGTAGGGCCGCGGATCGATCACGAACAGGAGCCGGCCGGCCTCGACTATCTCGCCATCCTCGAAATCGATGGATTGCAGATGCCCGGCGACCCGCGCACGAACCTCGACCATGGCGCTCGGCTCGAACCGCCCGGCGAATTCGCGCCACTCCACGATCTCGCGCGCCAGCGGACGCGCCACGACCACGGTGGGCGGGACCGGCGGCTGGGCCTGCGCCCGTGCCCGCGACGGCGCCCCGTCCAAGCCCTGCCAGATGAAGCCGAGCGCGGCGAGGGCCGCGCCGGACAGGACGGCACTGATGGTGAGCGTGCGATGACGAGCCATTCGGGTCTTGCCTCGTGGCGGCACAGAAAGCCTGCCGCGTCAGTTGGCCGCCCCTTGCAGGGCAGGCGGTTGAGAAGATGGGCGAGGCCGGCGTCCCGCGGCGCCGTGGCGGGCGACACGATGCCTGGTGCCGGACGATGCCGGCCTCGCAGCCTCGCGCATGCCGGGTGGGGGGCAAGCCCGGCGTGGCGCGGCTTGGTTGATCGCTAATTCCGGCTGATCATTTCGGGGTCGGCCATGCACACGGCGAGTGGACGTGTGGCCTGCACCGTCTGAACGGTAGCGCCGGCAGCGCAAGGCGGACGCGTACCGGCATTGGCATTGGCATTGGCATTGGCATTGGCATTGGCATTGGCATTGGCATTGGCGAGGCTGGAGAGGTTCAGCGTCGCTGCAACGGCCAGGATGACGAGCTCATACACGGGTGGGGTCCTCGATCGTGGCGGCGTTGATCTTTCGATGGAGGAACCGTATCGGGCGAATGTCGCGAATATTCCCCGCGGGATGGCCGAGTTTGTCGTCACCTGTCGCCGATCTCGCGCCCCGTACCCTTTGATACATTTGCCCGGCCGCTGGCGGCACGGCTATCGCGCAGCGCCGCGCGCTGGTGTTCAACAACCTTCTCGGCCAATGGTAGGGACACATGGCAATAGCTGGTGGATTGGATCGCGCAAATTCATCGGCGGCTCCTGGCTTGCGCCGCGTGATCGGCGCCGCCACGGTCGGCAATGTGCTCGAATGGTACGACTGGGCCGCCTATGGATACCTGGTCATCCATATCGGAGCGGCGTTCTTTCCCTCCGACGATCGCACCGCCTCGCTCCTGCTCACCTTCGCGACCCTCGGCGTCGGCTTCGTCACCCGCCCCCTCGGCGCCGTCGTGGTGGGCTGGATCGGCGAGGTGCATGGCCGCAGGGCGGCATTGATGACGACGTTCTTCGTCATGGCGATCGCAACCGCGCTGATCGCGTTCATCCCGACCTATGCCGCCATCGGCATCTGGGCGCCGATCTGCCTCATCATCTGCCGGATGCTCCAGGGCTTCTCGACGGGCGGCGAGCTCGGCGGCTCGCTGGCCTTCATGATCGAGTGGGCGCCCGACAAGCGCAGGGGCCTCTATGCGAGCTTCCAGCAGGTCTCGACGATCGCCGGCCTGCTGCTCGGCTCCGGCTTTGCGGCGCTCATGAACACGCTGCTGACGCCGGAGGACATGGCGCAATGGGGCTGGCGGGTGCCGTTCCTGATCGGCGGCGTTCTGCTGCCGATCGGCGTCTGGATACGCAGCCGGATAGTGGAGACGCCGCTCTATATCGCGGCGAAGGAGAGCAACGCACCCTCCCCTTCCGCCCGGACATCGGCAACGCTGGTGCTGCGGGCAATAGGCATCATGGCCGCGCCCGTGGCTGGTCCCTATCTCGTCTACACTTATTTCGCCACCTATGCGGTGACGTTCGGCGGACTGACGCAGGGCCAGGCGCTGTGGTCGAACACGATCGGGCTGATCATTGTGATGCTGTTCACGCCGCTGATGGGCGCGTGGTCGGACCGGATCGGGCGCAGGCCGATGCTGCTCGCAGCATCAGCCTTCTTTCTGGTCGGCGGCCCCTTCATCTTCGATTTCGCCGCCTCGATGCCGGGCTTCATCGCGATCATGCAGTTGCAGGCCGGGCTCGGCGTCGTCATCGCCGTCTTCCACGGCGTATGCCCCGTCACCGTGACGGAACTGTTCCCGACCCGCGGGCGCTCACTCCTGCTGTCGATCGCCTATGCGGTGGGGATCGCGCTCGCCGGCGGCTTCGCCCCCTTCATCGCCACCTGGCTGATCGCCTGGACCGGGTCGAACACTGCGCCTGCCTATTACCTCGCCGCCATGGCGATGGTGACCATCGCCACCGTGCTCACGACGCGGGAAACCGCCCACGGCAAGCTCGCCTGAACCTCACGGCACCTTGTGCCACCGCCCGGCGAGGCAGATATCGGGACAACCCCGCCTCGCCTCAAGGAGAGCTCATCGTGGCCCCGCCCGCTCTGTTCACCCCATTCCGCGTCCATAAACTCGATCTCGCCAACCGGATCGTGATCGCGCCCATGTGCCAGTACTCGGCCGAGGACGGGCGCATGACCGACTGGCATCTCATCCATCTCGGCCAGCTTGCCCTGTCCGGCGCGGCGCTGTTGACGATCGAGGCGACCGCGGTGGTGCCGGAAGGCCGCATCACCTATGCCGATGTCGGACTGTGGAACGACGAGACCGAGGCCGCCATGGGCCGGACGCTGGAAGGCGTCCGGCGCTGGTCGGACATGCCGATCGCGATCCAGCTCGCCCATGCCGGCCGCAAGGCCTCCAGCGAGGTGCCGTGGAAGGGCGGTGCGCAGATCCCCGCCAGCGATGTCCATGGCTGGCAGACGGTGGCGCCCTCGGCCGTACCGTTCGCCGACGGCCAGGCGGCACCGCTTGCGCTCGATCGCGCCGGGCTCGACCGGGTGCGGGATGCCTTCGCCGCCGCCGCCGTCCGCGCCGCCCGGCTCGGCATCGATGCGGTGCAGATCCATGGCGCGCACGGCTATCTGCTGCATGAGTTCCTCTCGCCGCTCTCCAACCGTCGCGAGGACGAGTATGGCGGCTCGCTGGAGAACCGGATGCGCTTCCCGCTCGAGGTGTTCGAGGCGGTGCGCGCGGCGTTCCCGGCGGACAAGCCGGTCACCATGCGGGTCTCGGGCACGGACTGGGTCGAAGGCGGCTGGGACATCGAGCAGACCTTGGCCCTTGCAGAGCGGCTGCAAGCCCTCGGCTGCGACGCCCTCCATGTCTCGAGCGGCGGGCTCCATCCTGCCCAGCAGATCCCGATCGGGCCGGGCTACCAGGTCCCGCTCGCCCGCGCCGTGAAATCCGTTGTCCGCATGCCGGTGGTCGCCGTGGGTATGATCAGCAGCTTCGAGCATGCCGATTCGATCATCGCGACCGGCGACGCCGATCTCGTGGCGCTGGCGCGGGCGATCCTCTACGACCCGCGCTGGCCCTGGCACGCCGCCGCCGAGCTGGGCGCCAAGGTGCGGGCGCCAAGCCAGTATCTCCGCTCCGAGCCGCGCCGCTTCAAGGGGCTGTTCGAAGGGGCGTAACGGATCACGCCGCCAACGCTCGCCCCACTCACAACCGTGCGCGGGTGGTCCGCGGCGTCGCCAGCAGGAGGTTCGTCTCGGAGGCGGTGACGCCGGGGATCAGGCGTATGCGGCGCAGGACGGCATCGAGATCGGTGAGGCTGTTGGTGCCGAGCTCGACGATCAGGTCCCATTTCCCATTGGTGGTGTGGATCGCCGAAATCTCCGGCAATCCGCCCAGCACGTCGACGACGCGGTCGGCTGCGCGTCCCTCCACCTCGATCAGCATCATGCCGCGCACCGGCATCGCGATCGCATCCGCGCGCAGGATCACGGTGTAGCCGACGATATCGCCCTCCCGCTCCATGCGCTCGATCCGCGCGCGGACCGTCGCCCGCGACAGGCCGAGCTCGGCGGCAAGATCGGAGATGCTGCGGCGTCCATTGTGGCGGAGCAGGGTCAGAAGCTTCTGATCATGGTCGGCCATTTGATCATCTCGGCGAATGTTCTTCTCGATTCGATAAATCAAGCTGCGCTTTCTGCCAATATTGGCTGTTCGTTTCGCCGGCCGCTCGCGTTAGCCTCCCTGCATCATCATGGGGAGCAGCACCTTGCAGAACTGCATCTTGCTCGGCGCGCCGGTCCACGAGGGAACCGGGCGCCTTGGTTGCGACATGGGGCCGAGCGCGTTCCGGGCGGCAAACATTGCGGGCGCGCTCAGTGAACTCGGCTACGCCGTCACCGACCGCGGCAATCTCGTCCCGGCGGCAGTGCCGGCGATGCGGCACGACAATGAAGCCATCAAGGCGCTGCCCGAGATCGCCGCCTGGACCAGGACCATCGCCGACGCGGTCTATGAGGCAGGCGCCGACGCCATGCCGATCACGCTCGGTGGCGACCACAGCATCGCCGCGGGCACGCTGTCGGGGCTGAGCCGACGCGCTGCCGAGAGGGGGCGGAAGCTCTTCGTGCTGTGGCTCGACGCCCATCCGGACTTCCACACGCTCGACACCACACAGAGCGGCAATCTCCATGGCGTGCCCATGGCCTATGCGACGGGCCAGCCCGGCTTTGCCGGGATCTTCCCACCGCTCGCCTCGCCGCTCGACCCGAGCAGGATCTGCATGATGGGGATTCGCAGCGTCGATCCGGCCGAGCGCAAGGCGCTCGCCTCGACCGGCATCGTCGTGCACGACATGCGCGCGATTGACGAGCACGGCGTCGGCACGCTGCTCCATCGCTTCCTGCAGCAGGTCGCGGCCGCGGACGGCATGCTGCACGTCAGCCTCGACGTCGATTTTCTCGACCCGGATATCGCACCCGGTGTCGGCACCACGGTTCCCGGCGGAGCGACCTTTCGCGAGGCGCATCTGGTGATGGAGATGCTGCACGACAGCGGCCTCGTCACCAGCCTCGATCTGGTCGAGCTCAATCCGTTCATGGACGAGCGCGGCCGCACCGCGCACCTGATGGTCGACCTCGCCGCAAGCCTGATGGGCCGCCGTGTGCTCGATCGCCCCACGAGGAGCTACTAAGCCATGCTGCCCAAGCTCAACATCGTGCCCTTCGTCAGCGTCGACAACATGATGAAGCTCATCCTCGCCATCGGCGTCGAACGCTTCCTGATCGAACTCGCGGGGTTCATCGAAGCCGACTTCCGGCGTTGGGAACTGTTCGACAAGACGCCGCGGGTCGCCTCGCACAGCAAGGAGGGCGTCATCGAGCTGATGCCGACCAGCGACGGCGCCGTCTACGGCTTCAAATACGTCAACGGCCACCCGAAGAATACCCGCGACGGGCGCCAGACCGTGACCGCGTTCGGTGTCCTCGCCAATGTCTCGAACGGCTATCCGCTGCTGCTGTCGGAGATGACGATCCTGACGGCGCTGCGCACCGCGGCCACCTCGGCGCTCGCGGCGAAATACCTGGCGCCATCGAGCGCGCGGACGATGGCGCTGATCGGCAATGGCGCGCAGGCGGAATTCCAGGCGCTCGCCTTCAAGGCGCTGGTCGGCGTCAACCGGTTGCGGCTCTACGATATCGATCGCTCCGCCAGCCTGAAATGCGTGCGCAATCTTGCTGGACTGGGCTTCGACTTTGAGATCTGCGCCACCGCCGAGGAAGCACTGGTCGGTGCCGAGATCGTCACCACGGTCACCGCCGACAAGCGCTATGCCACCATCCTGACCGACAACATGGTCGGCGCCGGCATCCACATCAACGCGGTGGGCGGCGACAGTCCGGGCAAGACCGAGCTGCACGCCGACATCCTGCGGCGCTCGGACATCTTCGTCGAGTATCCGCCGCAAACCCGCATCGAGGGCGAGATCCAGCAATTGCCGCCCGACTACCCAGTTACCGAATTGTGGCAGGTGGTAGCCGGCGAGGCGCCGGGCCGCCGCGACGCCGGACAGATCACCTTGTTTGATTCGGTCGGCTTCGCGATCGAAGACTTCTCGGCGCTGCGCTATGTGCGCGAGCAGATCGAACGCACCAGGCTGTATGACGAGCTCGACCTGTTGGCCGATCCGGACGAGCCGCGCGACCTCTTCGGCATGCTGCTGCGGGCGCAGGCGGCACAGCCGGCCGCGTAGAGCCCTTTCCGTTCGGATGGAAACATCCGAACGACAGATGAGTGCTCCAGATTCAATAAGCTGGAGCAATTCCTCTTCGATCAGATGATTCCATCTGATCGGGAAATGCTCGAGAGCATTTCCCGCGAACGTGACGTGATGCCGGCCGCCCGGCATCACGCCTCATGAAGCTACCAGGTGGTGGGCTTGGGATTCCGGTCGTCGAACGTCCGCTGGTGCCAATAGGGATAGGCCGGCATCTGCTGGCTTGCGGCATCGAGCCGAGCCACCTGCCCGGTAGTGAGCGACCAGCCTACGGCGCCGAGATTCTGCTTGAGCTGTTCCTCGTTGCGGGCACCGATGACGATATTGGCGACCGTCGGGCGCTGCAGCAGCCAGTTCAGCGCCACTTGCGGCACGCTCTTGCCGACCTCCTGCGCCACCTCGTCAAGCGCATCGACCACCTTGTACAGATGTTCGTCGTCGACGATCGGCCCACGCTCGTCGCCGCCGGAGGCGATGCGCCCGCTGCTTGGTGCCTGGCCGCGGCGGATCTTGCCGGTGAGCCGGCCCCAACCGAGCGGGCTCCACACCATCAGCCCGACGCCCTGATCGACGCCGAGCGGCATCAGCTCCCACTCATAGTCGCGCCCGATAAGCGAATAATAGCCCTGATAGACGACGTAGCGGGCGAGACCGTATTTCTCCGACGTCGCCAGCGATTTCATCAGATGCCAGCCGGAGAAGTTCGAGGCGCCGATGTAGGAGATCTTGCCGCTCGATACGAGATCGTCGAGCGCACGCAGTGTCTCCTCGACCGGCGTCAGCGCGTCGAAGCCGTGCATGAAGTAAAGATCGATATGATCGGTGCCGAGCCGCTTCAGGCTCGCCTCGCAGGCCCGCATGATATGATGGCGCGAGGAGCCGATGTCGTTGACACCCTCCCCCATCGCGAAGGTCGACTTGGTCGAGATCAATACCTTGTCGCGCCGGCCCTTCAGCGCCTGGCCGAGGATCTCCTCCGAAGCGCCTTGGGAATAGACATCCGCGGTGTCGAAGAAATTCACCCCGGCGTCGAGGCAGAGATCGACCATGCGGGTCGCCTCCGCGACGTCGGTCTGCCCCCAGCGCTGGAAGAATTCATTGGTGCCACCGAAAGTGGCCGCACCGAAGCTGAGCGCGGGCACCTTGAGGCCTGAACGTCCGAGTAGCCGATAATCCATTGAAGCTCTCTCTATGGGCTGTGCTGGCCGAGTATGGCGTCGAGTAGTCCCGGGAAGCGATGATCGACGTCGCCCCGGCGGACGCTGTTGACGACTTCGACTCCCTTCCGCTCCGAGCGGATGAGCCCGGCCTCCCTCAGGATGCGGTGATGGTGATGCACGGTGGACGGCGGCAGCGTCTTGCAGGCGTCGCCGCAATTCATGGGACCGTCCGCCAGCAGCTTCACGACAATGTCGCGCCGGGTCGGGTCCGACAGCGCGTGAAGTACGCCATCGAGCGTCAGATCATCGATCGAGGGGTGGTGATGGGAACGAACCATGCCGCAACACTAACGCAGTTTTTCAATATTTCAAGATAATTGAAATATGCAATTTGCGGCCCTCGTGTGTACGGAAGATGCCCGCGGAATCTTCCAAGGGAATGGAATGCCGCTCACATCAGGAAGACATCATAACCAAGTGAAATTACAACACCTTCATTCCAACTGAGCAGACCCTAAGACTCGACAATCTCGCGATCTTCAGGCGTCGCGACGGCGAGCTCCGCCCAATCCAGCTCCTGCTCCAGAATGTGGAAGACATCGTCCTCGATCTCGCCGCGGCGACGCATCCGGGCGAGCTCCGTTCGCTTCACCGCGATGCTCCGGCGCCGGGCATCGTCGACCGCGGCCACCGTGCGCGGATCCTTGCCCTTCAGCGCAAGGGCACGATCGGCCGCATAGACGTCGCGCTGCTGCACGGCGGCGTCATCGTTCCGTCCATCGAGACCGGCAATGGCGGCATCGAGCAGCTTCACCCGCGAGGACGCCAGCTCCGCATCGAACGACCGGTCCGGCGGGAACCGCAGCGCCCTTATGAGCGGCCCCAGCGTCAGGCCTTGCAGGACGAGCGTGCCGAGGACGACAGCCAGCGCGCTCAGCACGATCAGGTCGCGGCCCGGGAAGTCGAAGGGCAAAGCCAGTGCGGTCGCCAGCGTCACCAGTCCCCGCATGCCGCACCAGGAGACGATCAGCCCCTGCGCCAGGGTCGGCGCGTCCGGTTTGTCCAGCAGCCTGAAGAGCAGGTTGATGGCGCGGTTGTACAGCATCACCCAGGCGATGCGGACCAGTATGACCACGGCGAGGACGAGCGCGGCGAAGCCCAGCGCGCGGCCGAGCTGGCCCGGATCGAGCCGGGTGACGATGGCGCGCGCCTGCAATCCCATCAGCAGGAAGGCGAGCACATTGAGCAGGAAGACCACGGCCTCCCACACCGCATAGGCATGCACCCGCTCCCGCGCCGACTGCCGTTCCGGTATGTAGCGGGCAATGGTCATGGCCAAGGCGACCACCGCAAGGATCGCGGACAGGTGCAGCCGTTCGGCGATGATCCAGACGCCGAAGGTGGTGACGAAGCTGAAGATCGTGGCGCCCAGCGTCCCTGCGAGAAGCGGATACACCGTGAGGTATGCCGCGCCCGCAGCAAGGCCGAACAGCACGCCGCCCGGCACCGCCAGCGCAATCTCGCGCACCAGGCCGTCGTGCGATTGGGAGGCCCCTGCCGCGCCCACCGCGGCGCTGAAGATCAGCAGCGCAACGGCGTCATTGAGCAGGCTCTCGCCCTTCAGCACGGTGACGGTGCGGCGCGGCAGCGAGAACCGGGCGAGCATGGCGGTGGCGGCAGCCGCGTCGGGCGGCGCCACGATGGCGCCGAGCGCGATCGCTGCGGCAAGCGGCAGGCCGGCGAGCGCAACGCCG
Source organism: Xanthobacteraceae bacterium (assembly GCA_029266425.1). Lineage (GTDB taxonomy): Bacteria > Pseudomonadota > Alphaproteobacteria > Rhizobiales > Xanthobacteraceae > Ancylobacter. The sequence continues at coordinate 54,872 of JAQSWY010000034.1, read as the reverse complement.
ACGAAGGCGACGGCTGCCGTGGTGAGCAGCACGGCAGCCGCCGCGAGCGCGAGCAGCGGCAGCCAGTTCCGCAGCACTGCCCGCGGCGGGAAGTCGTAGCCGGCGTCGAGCAGCGCCGGGGCGACGAACAGCGCCAGCATGAACTCCGGCTCGATCGCGATATCCGGCGCGAAGGGCAGCGCCGCGACGACGGCGCCGGCCAGTGCCAGCATGGTCGGATAAGGGATCGACAGGCGTCGCGAGACCTGCAGCAGCATGATGGCCAGCGCCACCAGCACCAGCATGCTCTCGAACAGCGCCATTGCGTCAGGCCAGATGGTCGAGCACGGGCGGGGTCGTGTCGTTCGGCACCAACGCGACGGGTGCAACCGTGTACATCGCCGACAGGCGCCAGCTGGCCCGCAGCGTCGACCAGACGCTGAGCCAGGTCGGCAGGTCGGCGGCAAAGGGCGTGATGTTCAGCCGCCCGTCCTGCGCCACCCAATCCGCCCGCTCGGTTCCGATCAGCGAAGCGCCATCGGCAGCGAGGCACAGGCGACCGCGGGCAGACGTCAGGGTGGCGAACTCGTCGAACCGCCGGGCCGCGTGCTCCAGCAGCGCCTCGGCCATCAGATCCTCGGTGCCGAGCGCGGTCACCAGATAGAGCAGCTCGAAGGTCGGCGAGGGTCGCTGGATGCGGCCGCCTCCGGCAAGCGACGGCAGGGATGCGGAATGGCGTATCGGCGATGTCGACAGCAGCAGCACATTGAGCGTGTTCCGCCCGGCCGGCTGGCTGAGCAATTCGTCGATCGGCCGGCTCGATAGCACGACATCATCGCCGAGCCCGTCGCGCAGCAGCCCGCGCAAGGCCGACGTCACGGAAGCAAATTCGATGAACATGCGGCACCTCCGGCTGCGCCCGATGGCGGGCAACGACATCGAAGTCTAATACCGCATGTGGGATCGAATACAGGCTCTCCTGCACCCGCCTTCGCGTCCCCCCGAGAGAGAGCCGGATCATATCCCGCGACCCGCAGGATCGCTTGGCGCGCGGATCGCATTAGGGAGCACCGCAGGTTGTGCAGCCGATGCACGACACTTCCGAGCGGCGAACTTCGTCAATCGTGACCGCATCTTAACCGGCCGTTAACCAAGATTAACCAAATTTCTTCTTACTGTAAGGAGATTCGAACGGTGAACGCTGTCGGCCGGTCCGGTCCATCCATTCGCTTCCGTGGTCGCTCGTTTGTCGCGATGACGCTCGTGGCTGACGCATCCCCGCAGCAATGGTTCGCGGATTTCGACGTGTGGATGCAGCGCTCGCCCGGGTTCTTCACCGGGCGCACGGTGGTCCTCGACATGGCGGGGACCGCAGCCAGCAAGCTCGAAGTGCAGTGCTGGATCGGCGAACTCGCGCAGCGGGGCGTGCGCCTCGTCGGGCTGGAAGGGGTCCGCCCCAGCATGGTCGATGCGAGCATGCCGCCATTGCTGCGCGGCGGTCGCGACACGACCCTCGCCATCGCCGACGCAACACCTGTTCCCGCCGAGCCGAGCAGGCCTGCTGAACCGGCTAACATGCTGATCGAGCAGAGAGTGAGATCGGGGCAGTCGATCATCTGCCTGGAAGGCGACGTCACCATCGTGGGATCGGTTGCGTCGGGAGCGGAAGTCATCGCCGGCGGTTCGATCCACGTCTATGGCGCCCTCTGCGGGCGGGCGATCGCCGGTGCGACGATCGGCTCGAAGGCGCAGATCTTCTGCAGCAGGATGGAAGCGGAATTGATCGCCATCGACGGCGCCTACATGACGGCGGAAGACCTCGATCAGAGCCTCCGAAGCCAGGCCGTCCGGGTCTGGATCAACAATGACGCGTTGCGCTTTGGCGCACTTTAGGAGCGAGACCTGGCATGGCTAAGATCATCACGGTCACATCGGGGAAGGGTGGAGTCGGCAAGACCACAACGACCGCGGCCCTCGGCGCGGCGCTGGCGCGTACGGGCGATCGCGTGGCCGTCGTCGATTTCGACGTCGGCCTTCGCAACCTCGACCTCGTCATGGGAGCGGAACGGCGCGTCGTCTTCGACTTCGTGAACGTCGTTCAGGGCGACGCCCGGCTTTCGCAGGCGTTGATCCGGGACAAACGGGTGGAAACCCTGTTCCTCCTGCCGGCATCACAGACGCGCGACAAGGATGCCCTGACCGAGGAAGGCGTCGACAAGGTGATCGCCGAGCTGGCGAGCACCTTCGACTGGGTGATCTGCGACAGTCCGGCGGGCATTGAGCGGGGCGCGACTCTCGCCATGCGCCACGCCGATATCGCCGTGGTCGTCACGAATCCCGAAGTCTCCTCGGTCCGCGACAGCGACCGCATCGTCGGCCTCCTCGACGCCAAGACCTTGAAGGCAATCCGCGGCGAGACGGTCGACAAGCGCCTGCTGCTGACGCGCTACGACCCGGTGCGCGCGGCACGCGGCGACATGCTGAAGACCGAAGACGTGCTGGAGATTCTCTCGCTCCCGCTGCTCGGCATCGTTCCCGAGAGCACCGACGTGCTGAGAGCCTCCAATCTCGGCGTTCCGGTTTCCCTCGCCGATCCGACGAGCGCGCCGGCCCGGGCCTATATGGACGCCGCCCGGCGCCTCAAGGGCGAAAATCTGGCGGTGGAAGTGCCGACGAAGCCGCGCATGGGCCTGTTCGGCAAATTCCTCAGGAGGGCGGCATGACACTCTGGAAAAGGCTATTTTCCACCGGCAACAGCGCGCCGGAGGCGCGGGAGCGGCTGCAGATCCTGCTGTCCCATGAGCGACAGGTTCTGGGCGGTGACGACCTCCTATCCAGTCTCAGGGAGGACATCCTGGCGGCTGTCGCCAAGCGCGTGCCGTGCGATCGCGACAGCGTGAGGGTCCGCCTTGATCGCGGAGCGCCGATGTCGACCCTCGAGATCGAGGTCGAAATCCGCGCCAACAGCGACGTCGGAAGGCCGCAAGCCGCATGACGCGCTTCGCGGCCATCCGCGACGATTGCAGCCCGAGACCCGCGATCTCCTGACGCGCGTCATCGGAAGCTGTTCGATGCGCATCGACAGGGCCGTCTCGCCGAACTCGCCGTGCCTTCAGCTCGACGAGCCGCCTTGCCCCCTGCCGCCTTCGCGCGCCAGTCTCATCCAGCGCTGGTCGGTATGGCGGCCGGCATATTCGTGATCGATCTCATCGATGAGACAATCGGCGTTCTTCGGATCGACGGCAGAGAGGATGGCATCGAGCTTCGCTTCCATGCGGTCGTCGCCTTCCTTGGATTGCGGCGAGCCGACATAGAGCAGGAAGGCGAGCCCTCCGATCTGCCAGAGCAATTGCAGGAATTCGGACTGCCAGTTCTCCAGCGTGTCGCGCAGCATCTCGACCGTATAGTTGGAGACGACGATCGGCGCGCCGTGCTGTACCTGCTGATCGACATAGGCGAACCAGCCGAAGATCCAGTGCCCGGCGAGCGTGATCAGGAAGAAGCCGAGCGTGACCCAGCCATAGGCATAGCGTTTCCAGATCGACGCGTTCTTCATCGCCGTCCAGGCCCCGCGGTCGGCGCACCGTCACCCGACGATGCACGAGTGCCGGCCATCGCGCCATGGGGATCGCCTTGCGGCGAACCCGCCCCGCGGCGCTGCTTCGGCACCTCCAGGGTCCGGCGGATGGTCTCGATCTCGCTCACCGGTTCGTTGTCGCCGGCCGCATCGATCGCAGAAGTACGATCTTCGGGATGATGCGGGATCTCCATCTCGCCCTGATCGGTCGTGGTCGGATATTCGCCGGTATTCTCCAGCGCCTCGATCGGCTCGACCGGTTCGCCCGCCTTCGCTTCAGCCACCGGAGTGGTGGCGTCCATCTGGCTGTCCTCGATCGCCACCAGTTCGCTGGCGAGTTCCCAGTGCCGATCCTGCTGGCCTTCCGGCTGACCCTCTTCCAGCCAGAGCTGGAAGGCCTTCTCGCGGATACGCCGCTCGCGATCGTCCATGGCACGCCTCGTTGTTTGTGGATGCTCGGTTCAACGGGCGCGATAGCGGGCGGGTTCCCGCGGAACGCAGAGCCGCCGGTATCGTTGACGCATCAGATGCGGCAAGAGGTGAAGCCATGAACACGCAGGCGAACATGGAAACCTATCGCATGGTCGGATTGGAGGGCGTGTGGCACGTCGCGCACACCGACGAGGCCGGCGCGGACCAGACCAGCATGGCCTACGCGACCAAGGAAGCGGCCTTCGAGGCTGCCGTGAGCGCGGCTTCCAACGCCATCAAGGCCGGCAACGACGTCTCAATCCTGGTACCGGGAGCGCGTGCCGACGAGAGCGCACTCGGCGGCACCGACTGGCACGAACTGTCGTAACCGGAGGGGTCACGCAGCGTCCTTGCGGTCGACCTTCTCCTCGGGAAGGACAATGCCGCGCTCCTCCCGGCGGCGCTTCGACTGATTGGTGCCATAGATGATGGCGGCAAGCAGCAGCAGCGCGCCTATTCCGAAGACGAGTTCCATCTACATCTCCTCACGCAATGTCTGGCCGGCGAACGGCTCCGCCGGCCACCGGTGACACTCCAGGGCAGCCTCTCAGGAGAGGTCAGCCCTTCAGGAACTTCGCCACCTCATCGAGCGCGCGACCGCACGCCTGCGCGTCGCCGCGGGCGTCGGCATCCTTGGCGGTGCGCAGCGCCTCGCTGATTTCCCGAGCGTTGGTCGCGCCGGTGCGACCGGTCTGCGCCGTCTGCGCGGCGGTCGGCGCGCCCTGTGTCTGCGCGCGCACATCGCCGGGCGAGGCGGCCTTGTCGCCGACGGCCGTATTCATCGTCACCGTGCCGCCGGTCTCCGGCGTCTCGCCGGCCTTGGGAGCCTCTCGCGGCGTCGCGGCGACCTCGCCCGACTGGCCGGATGCCATCGGCTTGGTGGGACCGGAACCGGCATCCGATGTGCTCATCGTCTTCTCGATCTCGGTGATCCGTTCAGTGCAGGGCCCGGCATAGGCTTGCCCGCCTACCACCGTGAGCACGCTTGCTAGCAATAACAGCTTGGCGTTCATCGGTTTTCCTCCGTCGCCCGCGCCTCGCGGGACTCTTGGGGCAACCGATCGGAGCGGGCCTTGTTCCCCATTCATGCGAATTCGGTGCGGGCGTAGGCATGGGTGTTGGCGGGATACCGTCCGGAGAGACCACGGTGCGTCAAATAAAGGCGGTATCGTGGGGAACGCGAACCGGACGAGCGGGGTTGCTGCAAGGCGCTTCCCGCCACGCCAAAGAGGTTCCAGCCGCCCGATGAGACGCGTCAATCCCGGCTATGCCTTCCCCCTCGGTGTTACCGTCGATCGCACTGGAACCAATTTCGCGCTCTTTTCGGACAACGCCGTCGGCGTCACGCTCTGCCTGTTCGATCGCTATGGTGAGACCGAGCTGGAGCGCATCGAGGTGCGCGAATGCACCAATGGCGTCTGGCATTGCCATCTGCCCGGGGTCGGGCGTGGCCAGGTCTATGGCTGGCGCGTCCGCGGTCCCTGGGCGCCGGAAGACGGCCACCGCTTCAACGCCAACAAGCTGCTGCTCGATCCCTATGCTCGCATGCTGGTCGGCGAGCTCACATGGGATGACGCGCTCTATGGCTACAGGATCGGTGCCGGCGCCGACGCCGACCTCGTGCTCGACGAGCGGGACAGCGCGCGCTTCATGCCGAAGGCGCGCGTCGTCGCCGCCCAGCCGATCGCCGCTCCACATCATCCGCGCATCCCCTGGCACAGGACCGTCATCTATGAGGGCCATGTGCGCGGCCTCACCATGCGCCATCCGCTCATCCCGGAGGACATACGCGGCACCTTCACCGCGCTCGGGCAGCCCGAGATGGTCGATTATCTGGCGAGCCTCGGCGTCACCGCGCTGGAGTTGCTCCCGGTTCACGCCTTCGCGCAGGATCGGCATCTGCTCGATCGCGGGCTGTCCAACTACTGGGGCTACAACACGCTGAGCTTCTTCGCCCCCGAGCCGCGCTATCTTGGCGATGACGGACTGGAGGCGATCGGCGAGGCGGTGGACCGGCTGCACCAGGCCGGCATCGAGGTGATCCTCGACGTGGTCTACAACCACACCTGCGAGGGCAACCACCTCGGCCCGACCCTGTCATGGCGGGGCATCGACAACGCGTCCTACTACCGGCTGCTGCCGGACGATCCCCGTTACTACGACGACATGACCGGGTGCGGCAATGCGCTGAACACCGCCCATCCGCGCGTGCTGCAGATGGTGATGGACTCGCTTCGCATGTGGGTCACGCACTATGGCGTTGACGGTTTCCGCTTCGACCTCGCCGTCACCCTTGGCCGCCGGCCTGACGGCTTCGATCCCGGCCACGCCTTCTTCAACGCCATATTGCAGGACCCGACGCTCGGTGGCCTCAAGCTGATCGCCGAGCCCTGGGATATCGGCCAGGGCGGGTACCAGCTCGGCGCCTTCCCGCCCGGTTTCTCGGAATGGAATGGCGATTATCGCGACGTGGTGCGCGAATTCTGGTGCGGCTCCGAAGGACTGCTGCCCGGCTTTGCCGCCCGCTTCGCCGCATCGCAGGACATATTCAGCGAGGGTCGCCGCCGGCCATGGTCGAGCGTGAACTTCATCACCGCTCATGACGGCTTCACGCTTCAGGATCTCGTCTCCTACAACGACAAGCACAATGAGGCGAACGGCGAGGACAATCACGACGGCCACGACGACAACAGGAGCTGGAACTGCGGCACTGAAGGCCCGACCGAGGATCCCGCCATCCTCGAACTGCGCCGGCGGCAGAAGAAGAACCTGCTGGCGACGCTGTTCCTCTCTCAGGGCGTGCCGATGCTGCTGGGCGGCGACGAGCGCGCGAATTCGCAAGGCGGCAACAACAATGCCTACTGCCAGGACAATGAGATCGGCTGGGTCGACTGGAGCAATGACGATCCCGAGCTGCCCGATTTCGTCGCTCGCCTCGCCGACCTGCGCAAGCGACACAGCGCGCTCTCTCGCCCGGAATTCCTGACCGGTGCCCGCAACGAGATGGGCCAGCCGGACGTCTCATGGTACTCCAACAGCGGCACCCGCATGACCTCGGCGGACTGGGAGAACCCGCAGAGCAAGTGCCTCATCGTCCGCCTCGCGCCGGCGACCTCTGACGAGAACTCGCTGCTCGTCATGCTGAACGCCTCCCATGTCGATGTGCCCTTCACGGTGCCGCAGGTGCGGACCGGCAGCTGGGAAGTGATCCTTGGCACCGGAGGCGATCTGGAGGGCAAGCGCACCCGTCCCGGCGAGCGCTTCACCATGCCGGCGCGCACGCTGGTGCTATGGGAGTGGCGGCCGTGATCCCCCGCTTCGGCCCGCTGGTCGAGCCTGATGCCACCACCTTCCGGCTCTGGGCGCCCGACACCGACGCCGTCGCGCTGGTCATCGATGGTGCGCAGCCCCATCCGATGCAACCGGGCGAACATGGCTGGTTCACGCTGCGCGTCCCCGGCGCAGTGCCCGGCATCGCCTATCGTTTTCGCATCGCCGGCCACGACGTGCCGGATCCGGCCTCGCGCGGGCAGAAGGAAGATGCCGACGGCTGGAGCGTCGTCCAGCCCGGCTTGCCGCCGCCGAGCGCTCGCCGGGTGCGCCCCTGGCACCAGGCGGTGATCGCGGAAATCCATGTCGGCGCGGCGACGCCGGAAGGGACCTTCCGCGCCCTGATCGACCGGCTCGATCATTATGCAGAAGCCGGCTTCACCGCGATCGAGCTGATGCCGGTCGCGGATTTTCCCGGCCGCCGGAACTGGGGCTATGACGGCGTGCTCCCCTTTGCGGCGGACCGCAGCTATGGCACCCGCGAGGATCTGCTCGCGCTCATCGACGCGGCACACGAGCGTGGGCTCGAAGTGCTGCTCGACGTCGTCTACAACCATTTCGGTCCGAGCGGGAATTACTTGCCGCTCTATGCCAGGTCGTTCTTCCGCGACGACATAGCGACGCCCTGGGGCGCCGCGATCGACCTCGAGAATCCAGTGGTGCGCGCCTTCTTCATCGAGAACGCGCAGTATTGGCTGGGCGTTCTCGATTGCGATGGCCTGCGCTTCGATGCCGTCCATGCGTTGGCGACGAGCGGCGTCGAAACCTTCCTGCGCGAACTGGCGAGCGGCTGCCGCGCGGTCAAGCCCGACGCCTGGCTCGTGCTGGAAAACCATGACAATGCCGCCGGCTGGATGACGCGCAATGAGGCGCTCTACACCGCGCAATGGAACGATGACTGGCACCATGTCTTCCATGTGCTGGCGACCGGCGAGCGCGGCGGCTATTACGCGCCCTATGCCGCCGATCCGATCGCAGGTGCGGCGCGCGCCCTGAGCGAGGGCTTCGTCTTCCAGGGGGAGCCCTACCCCGACGCTGACGGCCATCCGCGCGGCGCACCCTCCAGTGCGCTGCCGCCGGACGCCTTCGTCAGCTTCATCCAGAACCACGACCACATCGGCAACCGCCCGCTCGGTGACCGGCTGGCCGGCTCGGCTCCGCCCGAACGGCTCGCGCTGCTGCGCTTCGTGCTGATGCTCTCACCCGAGATCCCGCTGCTGTTCATGGGCGAGGAGGCGCTGCTGGCGACGCCCTTCCCCTTCTTCTGCGACTTCGACGGCGAGCTGGCGAACGTCGTCCGCGACGGGCGGCGCAGCGAGTTTCCGGAGTTTTTCGCCAGCCACGACAGCTTCCCCGATCCACTGGATGAGGCGACCTTCCGCTCCGCCAAGATCGCGCCCGCCGATTTCGACACGCCGCAGGCGCGGACGGAGCTTGCCGCCTTCCGCCATCTCGCACAGGCGCGCCGCCGCCTCGTCTGGCCGCTGACCGCGAGTGCCTATCACGGGGCGGACAGCTTGCGCGAAGGCAACGCCCTGCGCGTCACCTGGCGCTTCGCGGCGGGCACGCTCACCATGGCGATCAATGCCGGCACGCAGCCGGCTTTGATCGAGGCTCCCGATGCGCCACCCGCCGAGCTGGTCGGCGATGCCGCTCTCGATGCCAATGGCCGGCTCGCGCTCGGCCCCTTCGCCGGCGCCGTGTGGGGGACGCCACCATGAAGCGCCCGCGGCTCACCGCCACCTACCGCATGCAGTTCCACCGCGACTTTCCGTTCGCGGCGGCGGAGGCGCTGGTGCCGTACCTCGCCGAACTCGGCATCAGTCATCTCTATGCCTCGCCGATCTTCGCCGCAGTCCCCGGCTCGCAGCACGGCTACGACGTCACCGATCCCAACCGCATCAACCCGGAGCTTGGCGGAGAGGACGGTTTTGAGCGCCTCGACGCGGCGCTCCGCGACTACGGACTGGGCCTCATCCTCGACATCGTGCCGAACCACATGGCCGCCTCCCCGCACAATCCCTACTGGATGGACGTGCTGGAATTCGGCCGAGCGGCGCCGGCTGCGCGGCTGTTCGACATCGATTGGAGCGCCGGACGCGACCACGGCAAGATCCTGCTGCCGGTGCTCGGGGAGCCATTGCAGGCCAGCATCGAGGCCGGCGCGATCATGCTAAGGGCCGACTATGAGGCAGGGCGCCTGCTCGTCGTCACATATGGTGAGAACGGCTACCCGCTCTCCCCCGCGAGCGCCGCAGCGCTGCTCGCGGCCGCCGCCCGCGAGGAACCCGGCATACGTGACGCGGCCACCATCTGGGCAGAGCTGGCGACGGGACGGCTCGATCCGTCCATGATCGCCAAGGCCCGCGCCACGCTCGGCGTCACGCTGCCGTCCGGACGCGAGGCGCTCGCGCGAGCGATCGCCGCCGCCGACCTGCGGACCGTACTTGAGGCGCAATACTGGCGCCTCGCCTGGTGGCGCACCGCGGCCGACGATCTCAATTATCGCCGCTTCTTCAACATCACCGATCTGATCGGCGTGCGGGTCGAGGATCCGGACGTGTTCGCCGCGACCCACGCCCTCGTGCTCGACCTGGTGCGCGCCGGCAAGGTCGACGGCTTGCGCGTCGACCACATAGACGGCCTGCTGGATCCGGCGCGCTATCTCGACGATCTGCGCACCGCCGTCGGTGACGAGGTGCCGATCTTCGTCGAGAAGATACTGGAGCGCGGCGAGACGCTGCGCGACTGGCCGATCGAGGGCACCACCGGCTATGAGCGATTGGCCGACATCAACGGCCTGTTCATCGACGAGGCCGGCTGGCAGGCCTTCGACGCCGATCTGCGCGCCCGCAATCTGCTGTCCGGAACGCCGGCCGAGCGGATAGCCGCGGCGAAGCGCGACGTGCTGCAGGCGAGCCTCACCACGGAGATCGACGCCCTCGCCCACCTCGCCCGCGAGGGCCTCGGCGAAGCCATGCGCGCCGCGGATCTCACCGAGACTGCGCTGCGCCGCGGCGTCGTCGCCCTACTGGTGCATTGCCCGGTCTATCGCAGCTACGCCACGGCTGATCGCCATGCGCCAGAGGACGAGGCGGTGTGGAGCCGGATTGCGCAAGCCGTCGCCCGCAGCGAAGACCCGCTCACGGCTGCCGCCGCCTCCGTCTTGCTGGACCGTCTGAGCGCCCCGCAATCGGAGAGCGATCGCCAGTTCCGGCTCCGCTTCCAGCAAGTCTCCGGCCCGGCCATGGCCAAGGGCTTCGAGGACACGGAATTCTATCGAAACGTGACGCTGCTCTCGGCGAACGAGGTCGGCGGCGACATCGAGCAGCCGTGGCGCGAGCCCGACGACATCCACGCGTGCTACGCCGCACGGGCGGCGGCCGAGGCGTGCGACCCCATTCCGCTCGCCACCCACGACACCAAGCGCGGTCCCGAAACACGGGCGCGTCTCAATGCACTGTCCTTCGTCCCTGAACGCTGGCTGGACTTCCTCGCAGGCGCGGAGACGTTGTGCGCACCGCTGCGGGCGTCCGTGAACGGGCGAACGGCTCCCGACGATACCGAATTCCGGCTGATCCAGCAGACCCTGTTCGCCGCCTGGCCGATTTCGCCGGAACGCATGGAAGCCTATCTCACGAAAGCCTTGCGCGAGGCCAGGCGCCATTCCTCATGGGAGACGCCGGACCTCGTCCATGAGGAAGCCTGCACCCGCTTTGCCCGCGCCTTGATCGGCGCGCCGGAGGCCGCGGACTATCGGGCCGCGCTGCTCGCATTGCTGGATGAGATCGAACGCCCCGCCCGCCTCGTCAGCCTGGCCCAGACCATCCTTCAGCTCACCTTGCCCGGCACACCCGACATTTATCAGGGCACCGAATTTCCGGACTACTCGCTGGTCGACCCGGACAATCGGCGCCCAGTGGACTGGAACGAGCGTCAGGCCATGCTGATGGCGGCGCCGCGCACCAAAGACGGCGAGGGTGCGAAGTTCGACATTGTGCATCGCCTGCTACAGGCGCGACGAACCACGCCCGCGCTCATCATCGGAGACTACGTGCCGCTCGCTTGCGACCCCTCGCCGTGGCGCTGGTTCGGCTTCAGGCGGTCATTGCGCGGCGACCATGTCACCGTCGTCGTGCCGACGCGCATGTCGGCACAAGCGGCTCCGATTCTGCACCGGTGGAGCGGCGGGGGCACGGACCTGTTGTCCGGCCGCCGCATCGCAGGCGACGGCGCGTTGCACCTCGCCGCCGACTGGCCGTTCCTGGTTCAGGTCAGCGAAGGCGCTTAACGCACGCGCGCCATCGTCCTCGGCGCCGTCATCCTCGACGTGGTGCTGGGTAGTGTTTCGATGATTGGCGCCGACGTGGTGGGCAGGCCGCACTGCCGCGTCACGCAGCTGGCCTGTGGCGTCACGGGGACCTGAGGCGCCGGTATGACCATCGTCGGTACCGGCTCCATCGCCGAGGGATCGACCAGCGCCGGGTCGCCGGTCGGCGCAACAAGGGCCGGGGCGCCGCTCTGGAGCCCATTGCTGGTACTCCCGCTCATCTGCGCGGATGCTGCGCCGGTGCCGGCGAGCAGCAGGCCGAGCACGAGCGTCAGGCGAGCTGTGGATGAGGTCATGGGTCTCTCCTCTCCCTCGGGAGTGCGCGCCCTCGTGGAGAGAGAATACCGCATTGCAACGCTCGTTCCCGGCACCGCGGCGCGAGAGCGATCACACCCGCATGAGCCAACCTTGCGGCAGGTGCACCCGGTTCCTCGGCCCGCTGCTACCGCGGCGGGCCCATGATGTTCGGGACGCCGCAATTGCGCGTCACGCAGTTCGGCTGCGGCGTGGTCGCCGCACGCGGCGGCGGAACCACGCTGTTCGGCGTAGGCGAGGCGGCGGACGGATTGCGCAGGGCCGGATCGCCGGCCGTGGGGGCGTTCAGCGCCGGAGCATTGGTCTGCAGTCCAGTGCCGCTCGGCGATGCTGCGCTCGGCGATGTAGTCGATGGTGACACCCTCCTCGGAGAGAAAGTGCTCGGCGAGTTCGCCCCGCCCGAGGTACCGCCCGAAGTGCCGCCGGTTCCGCTGGTCTGCGACCAGGATGCGCCGGCGCCGCCCAGCAACAGGCAGAGCGCCAGCGCTACGCGGCCAGTGAATGATGCCATGGCAGTGCCTCCTGTCGGTATGGCATGGACTGGGTTCGTCAGGGGGAATGCCTCGGCACGCCATCTGTTCCCGACGCGCAATCACGCCGGCATGAGGCGGTTGGACCTGCGGCTGGAACCTCAACCGCCCCTCGCCGTTGCACCGAAAGCAGTACCACCGCTTTCCCAGGGGGAGATCCCGCCATGCAGGCGCGACCGCAGAAACGCACGCTCGAGGGCTTCGGTGCCCAGCGCGGCGACCACGGTTTCATCATCCATATCATCGACGACCGGGGCGAGGTGTTCGAGATCGATGTCAGCGAAGCGAACCTCGCCACGATCGTCCGCGAATTGGAAGTGCTAGTCGCCGGCGATATGGACACCGACGACGAACCGAGGCCGAAGGCGAAAGCATCCTGACCGGGCAGATCCCTACCGGGCGCCGAGCACCATTTCGCGGATCCAGTCGACCAGCAGGGCCGTATAGGCCTGGCGACTGGGAACCTCCGACAGGGCGTGATCGGCGTCCGCGATGACGCGATAGGTCATCGAGCGCGCGTGGCGGAACGCCGTCATGTAGTTGGCGATGGTGGAATGCGGCACCAGATCGTCATGCTCGGATTCGATCATCAGCACGTCGCCCTCGAATCGGGCGCAGGCACGCAGGGCGCGATTGTTCTCGGGATCGACCTTCTCATTGCGGTAGCTGGTGAGGTCAATGCGGTCGAGCTGGCCCTTGGCAAGGCTCCAATGCGTATCGCGATAGAGCGCCGGGACTCGCAACGACATCCAGCGCACCGGCCGGAAGGTCGACAATATGGTGCCGAGATAGGCGCCGTAACTGCTGCCCACCACCGCGATGGCGGATTTGTCGACCATGGGATGGTCGACGAGCGCGTCATAGGCGGCGACCGCGTCGTGCAGATTCTCGCGCGGCGTCACGTTCATGCGCATCGCCTCGGTCGCCGCGTGACCGCGCAGGTCGAAGGTGAGGCACACGCAGCCGAGCGTCGCGATCTTCGATGCACGCTTCAGGTCGCCGGCCTGGCTGCCGGTCCAGCCATGCAGGAACAATATGCCCGGCACCCCGGTGCGCGGCACGGCGAACGTACCGTCGACATGGGTGCCGTCGACGGGAATGCAGACGGCGTCACAATGCATGGTAGCGGGCCTCGATCAGCGCATATTTGGTGAGCGGGCCGACCTCGGGATCACTCCCCTCGAAATAGACGATCGCCTCCTCGGGGATGCGCGGATGGTGGCCATAGACCTCGATGCAGCAGGCATCGACCGCGACCAGTCCCGGATCGGCCTCGAAGGCCTCCAGCGCGGCGATCTCGGCGCCGCTCGCGCCACCGAGGCGCCAGGACTGCTCCAGCACCCCGACGCGCAGCATGCCCCGGCCGTCCGTGCCGGCGGCCACGTCGTAATTGCGCCGGGACGCGATCAGGCCCGGCAGATGCGCGTCGGCGGCGGCGTCATAAAGATGCGCGAGGGAAGCCGCCTGGAGGGCGAGCGGCGCCAGCCGGGTGCCGGCGAGTTCGGCAAAGCCGCCGCGCACCACGAACAGGCGCGAGCCGCCATAGGCGATCGAGCGGTCATTGGCGAGGGTCGTGCGCTGCGTGCCGCAATAGGCGGCGACGCTCTCGCCGATCCTCACCTCGCCGACACTGAAGGTGGTGACGTCGGCGAGATCCTCCTCAACGACGAGGCCGTGCGTGCTCAGATCGGCCTCGTCGGCAGCCGCGAGTGCCTGGTCAAGCTCGCGCACATCGGCAATGACGCTCTGTCCCACGCCGCCGTCAGCGGCCGGCGCCTTCAGCCGGACAGGACCGCTTGCCAGCAGCAGCGCCGTCGCTGCCTTGGCATCGGCGATCGAGAAAGCGGTGAATCCGTTGAGCGTCGCCTCGCGCACCGCATCGGTGAAAGCCGGCTGCCAGCCTTCGACGCGTGCCGCCTCGGGCGAGACCAGCCCGTGCGATATCGCCTTGGTGGCCATGAAGGGAAAACGAACGACCCCGCCGAACAGGTCGCGTGGCCCTGCGATACGGAGGCGTTCCGCCCGCGCCGTATCGAGCGTCGCATCCGGCACGAAATAAAGCGGACGCTCGTCCGGAGCGTGCTCGCTGTGGTTACCCAGGAATTCGCTCGATGTCAGTCGAGCGATGCGGCGCGCCAATTCCTTCGCCGTCAGCCGCCTATGGTCTGCGGCGCTGTCGTCCGCCGGCAGGAAGACCACGGGCCGCCCTGTCACGCCGTGTCCGGCGCGCTCCTCAGTGAGCGAAACCTGCTGCATGAAGGCCCCTCGCCGTGCTTCAACCTCAACGGCAACGAGCGGAGGGCTCATGGGTTCCGGAGTGCGATGCCTTCAGCTTGAACGGTGGGTCGTTGCCTCCCAGCCGAACACGCTGCGTCCGCCATAGTCTGGCGACATGCGCATCTCGTCGGCGACGACCTCGTCCCAGCTGCGGCCGCCAGCGGCGCGCTCCAGCCGGCGGGTCTGGTCGTCGAGCCGCCGGATCGCCGCCAGCTCCTCGGACTCGCCAAGCTTGGCCTTGGCGATCGCCGACTTCATCACCTCGATGGTCTGGTCATAGACCCGGATCGGCACCGGGAACGGATGCCGGTCCTTGCCGCCATGGGCGAATGAAAAGCGCGCCGGATCGGTGAAGCGGCAGGGCGTGCCGTGGACTACTTCGGCGACCAGCGCCAGCGCCTCGACCGTGCGGGCGCCGACACCCGGGACCAGCAGGAGGTCGGCGAAATCCTTCGGGCCGCGATCGGCGGCGGCGGCGAGCGCCGCCTGCAGGCGCCGCTGCACCACGTCCTCGGCCCGCACCTCATGATGTTCGGGCATCACCAGATGCGGCAGCACGAGTTGCTCGGCCTCCGGCTCGGGCACGGCTTCGGATTCCGGCTCCGGCACCTTGGCGAGCGCCGCATATTCCCGCGCGATGCGGTCCGGGCCGAGCGCGGCGAGGAGTTCCAGCTGCGCATGGCGCGATTTCTCCGCCCGCCTGTCCGCGAGATTGACGATCTGCCCCGCCCCCTCCCCCTCGATCGCGGCGTGCGGATCATCGAGGAAGCTGCTCAGCCCCTCGGAGAGCCAGTGATAGCGCCGGGCCTGCCGGCGCGCGTCGCTCATGCCCTGCTGGACGATCACCCACTTGCTATCGTCCGTGACGATGAAGCCGTGCAGATAGAGATCGAAGCCGTCCTGCACCGCGGCGCTGTCGACCTTGGCGACGAGCCGGCTCGATTGGGCGAGCGCCGCGCCGTCGAAACCGACGCGTGCGCCGATCGTCTCCAGCTCCTGCGGCGTCTTGCGCGAATGCTTGCCGCGCCCGCCGCAGACATGAAGCCCGAGCTCGCCGGAGAGCGGCGTCAATCCGCGCTTCAGCGCGCCGATGACGCTGGTGGTGATGCCGGAGGAGTGCCAGTCCATCCCCATGACCGCCCCGAAGGACTGGAACCAGAAGGGATGGGAGAGCCGTCGCAGCAGCTCGTCGCGGCCGTAGTGCTGGACGATGGCCTCGCAGATCACCGCGCTGAGCCGCGTCATGCGCTCCGCCAGCCATGGCGGCACGCGGCCGCCATGCAGAGGAAGATCAGCGCTTCCGGCTCTCTGTGCCATGGTCCGGTGAGGATAGGCCAGGCTGGCCGGTTCGGCGACCCGGCCGCCCTACCTTTCGCGTCGCCTTGCGAACGGCACGACGCGTGGTGCAGGTCTACGCCACGAGAAATCCTGCACCCACCGGATCGTTGCGGTCGATCACCCAGCGCGCGGTGCCGAGCAGACCGGCCTTGCCCTTCACCGTGGGGCGCACCGCGCGCACGCTGTTGAGCTTGGCTTCGCCGATCAGGCAGCCCTCGAAGGTGCCGGTGCCGAGCAGGCCCTCGGAGCGGATCGGCTGGTTCAAGCCAAGCTGCCCGCGCGCCTCGAACATCGCCATCATTGCGCTGGTGCCGGTGCCGCCCGGCGAGCGGTCGAGCTGGCCGGCGCTGAAGACGTGGACGTTCTTGTAGAAGGCGCCCTCGATCGTCGGCTCGTGCCAGAAGGTGACGAAGTTGAAATTGTTGATGTGCCCGGCCGTCGGGTGCTGGATATTGACGCGCTGGCGGATCTGCTCGCGGGCCATCACGCCGTAGCGCGACAGCACCGAACCGTTCTCCGGCGAGATGCGCAGCGAGGTGCCGCGCAGATCGATGATGCCGAAATAATTGCCGCCCCACACGATGTCGGCCTTGAGCGGGCCGATGCCCGGCAGCTCGAACGGCACGTCCTGCGCCGCCACATAGGCCGGCACATTCTCGAAGCGGGTCCACAGCACCTCATCGCCGTCGGAGCCCACCTCGGCCAGCACCAGACCGGCCGTGGTCTCGAATCGGATCGTGGTCACGCCGTCCGGATTGCGCGGCACCATGCCGAGCGCCACCATCGCCATGGCGACGGCGATCGTGCCGTGCCCGCACATGTGCGAATACTGCGTGCCGTCGATATAGATGAGGCCGGCATCGTAGTCCGGCGAGGACGGCGGGGTGAGGAACACCCCGAACATGTCCTTGTGGCCGCGCGGCTCGCGCATCAGCGCCTGGCGCACCCAGTCATAGTTCGCTTCGAGGAAGGCACGCTTCTCCAGGATGGTGGAGCCGGCAGGATAGGGGATGCCGCTATGGATGATGCAGAGCGGCTCGCCCTCCGTATGCGTGTAGATGACGTCGAATATATCCTGCTTGCGCATCATGGAAGGCTCCGTAGGTTAAGGCTGACGCGGCTCCGACAGCATGTCGAGGCCGATCAGAAGGTCGATGAGGATGATGGTGATAGCGGCGACGACAATGGTTATTGCGGATACTGCCGCGATCGTCGGGTCGATCGTGTATTGGACGTAGTTGAACATCTTCACGGGAATGGTGTTCAACTCCGATGTCGTGTTGAAAATCGACAACTCGACATTGATCCAGGAGGAGATGAAGGCGAGCAGCCCGCCGGCAACGATGCCTGAGCGGATCTGCGGCAGAACGACGAGGAAGAAGG
Source organism: Xanthobacteraceae bacterium (assembly GCA_029266425.1). Classification (GTDB taxonomy): domain Bacteria; phylum Pseudomonadota; class Alphaproteobacteria; order Rhizobiales; family Xanthobacteraceae; genus Ancylobacter. Next base: position 37,342 of record JAQSWY010000034.1, on the reverse strand, counting down.
TCGTCACCGGCCGCGCGCCGAGATCGGCGGAGGCCTCCTCCAGCGCCCGCTGCTCCGGGGTCAGCAGCGGCAGGATGGAGCGCAGCACGAAGGGCATGACGATGATGACGTGCCCGACCAGCAGCGCCGCAAACGAACGCACCAGCCCGATCGCCGCGCCGTATTGCAGCAGTGCCGCACCGAGCACGACGTAAGGCAGCACCAGGGGCGAGAGCAGCATTGCCGAGAGCGCGGCGCGTCCGGGAAACTCGAAGCGGGCGATGGCGAGGCTCGCCGGCACCGCCAGCACGATGCCGACCGCGGTGGCCGCCAGTGCCAGCAGCGTCGAGGTGGTGAAGGCGGCGACGTAGGACGGGTCGTCCAGCATCACGCGATACCAGTGCAGCGTCAGGCTCTCCGGCGGGAAGGCGAGGTAGCTCGTCGTGGTCAGCGAGGCGCCGACGATGACGACGAGCGGCAGCACCAGATAGGCGAGCGCCAGCAGCGCGACGAGGCGGACGATGAGGCGCGCGATCATGCCCGCCTCCCCTTCTCGCCGATCCGCCCGGCCATGCCGACCAAGATGAGCGTCAGCACGAGAAGCGTGACACTGAGCGCCGCGCCATAGTGGAAATCGAACACCGAGCTGTACTGCTGGAAGATCAGCATGGAGAAGACGGTGATCTGCCCGCCGCTCAGCAGTGCCGGCGTCACGTAGGCGCTGACCGCCAGGGCGAACACCATGATGGCGCCGGAGACCGCGCCGGGCAGGCAGAGAGGGAAGGTGACGAACCAGAAGGTGCGCGCCGGCCCGGCGCCGAGGTCGGCGGAGGCCTGCTCATAGGCGGTGTCGATCTTGGCCAGCGCGTTGCCGACCGAGAGCACCACGAAGGGCAGCAATATGTAGACGAGGCCGATCAGTATGCCGGTCTCGGTGCCAAGGAAGCGCATCGGCCGCTCGAGGATGCCGAGCGAGGTGAGGCCATCATTCACCAGCCCGGTGCGTCCAAGCAGCACCATCCAGCCGAAGGAGCGGACGATATTGGAGGTGAAGAGCGGGACGATGATGAGGATGACGCAGGCCCGCCGCCACGCCCGCCACTTGACGATGCGCACCAGGTACCAGGCGAGCGGAAAGCCGATCAGCATGCACAGCGCGGTGGTGACGAGCGCGATGCGGAATGTCACCCACAGCACGTCCCAATGATACTGGTCGAGCAGCACGCGGGCGTAATGGGCGAGCGTCGGGCTGCCGTCCGGCGCGGTGAAGCTGGAGAACAGCACCACCGCCATCGGCGCCAGGAAGAAGCCGGCGAAGAACGCCACCGGCGCGAACAGCAGGAAGAGGAGCGTTGTGCGCGCGCCGGTCACCGCCTACTCCGCGATCAGGTGCACGGAGGCCGGGCGGAAGCCGACCGTGACGCTCGCGCCGGTGTGCAGCGCCGTGTCGGGCAGGCCGAGACGGGTCGCCTTCAGAGCGATGTCGCCGGCCCGCACATGCACTGTCGTGGTGCCGCCGATGGCGACGACATCCTCGATGATGCCGGGTGCCGACACGAAGCCGTCCTGCGGCCCCTCAAGCAGCGCGACATCCTCCGGCCGCACCATGGCGAGGGTACCGCGGGAAACGGTACCGCCGGCGGGCGCGGCGAGCTCGGCGCCATTGAACGCCAGCCGTATGCGCCCGGAGGTCGCCGGCGTCGAGGCAATGAGATTGGCCTCGCCGACGAACTCGGCGACGAAGCGGGTGCGCGGGGCGCGGTAAATCTCCGCCGCAGTGCCGGTTTGCTCGATCTGCCCGGCATTCATGACGACGATGCGGTTCGCCATCGTCATCGCCTCTTCCTGGTCGTGGGTGACGAAGATGAAGGCGATGCCGAGCTTCTCCTGGATGTGTTTCAGCTCGATCTGCATGCGCCGGCGCAGCTTGAGATCGAGCGCACTCAGGGGCTCGTCGAGCAGCAGCAGCTTCGGCCGGTTGACGATGGCGCGGGCGAGCGCCACGCGTTGCTGCTGGCCGCCGGAGAGCTGGCGCGGCAGGCGGTTCCCGAAATCGGCGAGGCCGACCAGGCCGAGCGCCTCCAGCGAGCGGCGCTTCGCCTCGTCCTTGGCGACGCCCTGCCGTCGCGGGCCATAGCTGACATTCTCCAGCACATTCATGTGCGGGAACAACGCGTAGCTCTGGAACACAGTGTTGAGCGGACGCCGGTAAGGCGGGGCGTTTGTCACATCCTCGCCGTCGATCAGGATGCGGCCTTCCTCCGGAGTGAGGAAGCCGGCGATGCACCGCAGCAGCGTGGTCTTGCCGCAGCCGCTCGGGCCGAGCAGGGCGATGAACTCCCCTGCCCCGACCTCGAGCCGCACGTCCCGCAGCGCGTGATGCGCCGCGAAACGCTTGGAGACCGCATCTATGGTCAGCAGCGCGCTCACGTTTAGGGACGAGCTCACTTGCGGGCGATTTCGCGGTTCCAGGTGTCGACCAGCTCGGCACGCTTGGCGTTCACCTGGTTCCAGTCGAGCAGGAAGAGATTGGCGACCGAGCCGTTCTCGCCCCAGGGCAGCTTGCGCGCTGCTTCCGGCGCGACGCTCACGCCCTTAACCGACGGTCCGAGATAGAGCTTCTCGGCGAGGCACCTGGAGGCATCGGGGGTCAGCGCGGTGTCGATGAACTTCTGCGCCGAGGCCTTGCGCGGCGCGTTCTTGACGAGATGCAGGCGCGCATCGGTCGCCCACACGCCTTCCTTCGGCACCGTGAAGCCGATCGGCAGGCCCTTGGCGGCAAGATCGAAGGCCCCGACATTGAAATGCGCGCCGATGATCGCCTCACCGCTCTGATAGGCGTTGCTGGCGGCCCCCGAGGAATCGAAGAACAGCGCCGGCTTCAGCTGCTTGATCCTGGCGAACACCGGGGCGAAGTCGCCGGCCGGGGCGTTCCAGATCTTGGCCAGGAAGAACAGGAACGGCACGCCGGAAGAATTGGACGGCGACGGGATCGTCACCGCGTCGGCATATTCCGGCTTCCAGAGGTCGTTCCAGGACGTCGGTGGGGTCTTCACGTCCTTCGTGTTGTAGGTGAGCCCGAGCGAGTAATATCCTGTTCCAACGGCATAGGTTGTGCCGCCATTCTTGTAGATCGCCTCCGGCAGCACGTTCTTCAGGTTCGGAATGCCGGCAGGGTCGAGATTCTCGACGACGCCGGCGGTGGCGGCGAGCTCGCTCACCCCGCCATCCATCCAGGCGACATCGATGGTCGGCGCCTCCTTCTGCTGCTGGAGCTTGGCGAGCGTCACCGTGGAGGTGCCGACTTCCGGCACCACGGGCACTCCGGTCGCCTTGGTGAACGGATCGGCGACGCACGCCTTGAAGGCGTCGCCCCAATTGCCGCCATACCAGGCGACATGGATCGCTTCCTGCGCGGAGGCGGGTGCAACACCGGCCGCGAGCGCGACCACCGAAGCCGTAATCAGACCGTGGATGCGTGCCATGTTGTTCTCCCCTCATGTGCAGGCGCCGTGATCATGACGTTGCGTCGCCTGCCGGGCTTGCAGGAACAGGCCAGAAACTTTGATATGGACGACATGGAGCGTACCCTCGTCGAACGCACGGACCTCGCCCTTGGTGGCACGCCTGCCGCCTCCGTCGCCGGGACTCTGCCCGCCCGGCAATCGCCGTTGCGCGTCGGCTTCGTGCTGCTCGACCAGTTCACCCTCGCCGCCTTCGGCGGCCTGATCGACGCGCTGCGCCTCGCCGCCGACCATGGCGGCCGCAGCCGGCAGATCCACGCCTCCTGGACGGTGATGAGCTTAGGCGGCGCCGACCGGCAATCGAGCTGCGGGGTGATCGCGAGCGGCAACAAGCCTTTGCTGAACCCGACGAATTTCGACTACATCGCGATATGCGGGGGTAACGATTATCTGAATGAGCACCATCCGCCGGCGCTCATCGACTATATGCGCCGCGCCTTCGAGCACCGGGTGCGGCTGATCGGGATCTGCACCGGCACCTTCGCCATCGCCCAGGCGGGCCTCGTCGGCACGCGTACCGTGTGCATCCACTGGAACGTGCTGGAGGCCTTCCAGTCGCAATTCCCGAACCTCGCCCCGGTGATGGACAAGCTGTTCGTCGACGAGGGCGACCTGCTCTCCTGTGCCGGGTCGACCGCCGCGATCGATCTCGGTCTCTACCTGGTTACCCGCCACTGCGGGAGCGGCAAGGCCAACCAGGCGGTCCGGCACATGATGCTGCAGGGCATGCGCCCGGCTTCGCTGCCGCAGGCGCATTTCTATGCCGATCTCGCCGGCATCGCCGATGCACGGGTGCACCAGGCCGTGCACTTCATGGAGCAGCGGCTCGACGATCCGCCCTCGATCGACGCCATCGCCCGCTATGTCGGATGCAGCCCACGGCAATTGGAGCGGGCCTTCGCGGCGGCGCTGTCGGCCTCGCCAGCGGCCTTCCAGCGGCGGCTGCGGCTCGACTATGCCCGCTGGCTGCTGGAGAACAGCCCGCGCAGCATCACCCAGATCGCCTTCGACTGCGGCTTCTCGGATGCCGCGCATTTCTCGCGCGAGTTCCGGCACATGTTCGACGCCTCGCCGCGCGAGTTCCGCAACGCGCGATCGATGACGCCGAGGGTAGAGCCGGTCAGATGATGACGACCCGGTCCGGGAGCTCGTTGCTGTCGCCGGGCTGAGGGGGCACATGCGCGGCAAGGATCCGGCCGGCCTCCGCCACGCCCGCACTCAGCCCGTCGGCGAGCCGGCCCGCGCGCGCACCGATGAGCACCGCGGCGCACACATTGCCCCACGCCTCGTGGCCGACGCGCGAATGGATGCCCTGGTCGGCCACCACCTCGACCATATGCTCTCGCAGCGCCACCATGATCAGCACGCCGGTGCGCGCTTCCGTCTGGTGCATGCCGTGGGCGAGGAAATGGTCGATCGCGGCACCGCGTGCCGCCGCACGACTCGCCGAGGGCGGCACCACCAGCGGGCCGAGCGGCGTGAACAGCAGCACGGCGCCGACCAGCACGAAGACGATGGCCTGCAGGGACAGCAACATCGGCACGCTGAACGCGGTGAACAGTGCCAGCGGCCAGGGCAGGACCAGCGCGGCGAGCGCCGCCCACATCAGCGCGTAGAAGGGATGGCGTACCAGCGGCTGGGTGGTGACGACGACGCGGATCTCTCCGGCGGTCATCGCCTCGGCGGCCCGGATCGCAGCCGCGACGGTGTGGTGTTCGCTCTCGCTCAGCATGTCCGCCATCACCAGCTCCCCGAAGCGCCGCCGCCGCCGGAGGAACCGCCACCGCCGCCAAAGCCCCCACCGCCCCCGAAGCCACCCCCGCCCGACCAGCCGCCGCCGCGGCCGCCGCGCGGGAAATCCCACGTCGAGATGCCGCCCGGCAGCACAACGGCGCCGCCACGTCCCGCGCGCCGATAGGCGCCTCCCGGCCCGCCTCCGCCACCACGCGTCGCGCGGTAGAAGACGTAGAGCCAGAAGGCGATCATCAGCACGAGGAAGATCAGATGGATCCACTCGTCCTCGGTCATCGCCGGCTGCTCGGCCTGCCGGGCGCGGGCCTTGGCCTCCTCGGGATCGAGGTTCAGCACCTCGATCACCGCGTCCGCGCCCTTGGCGACGCCGCCGGCGAAATCGCCATTGCGGAAGGCGGGAAGCACGGCGGTCTGGATGATGGTGCTCGACACCGCATCGGTGAGCACGCCTTCCAACCCGTAGCCGACCTCGATGCGCACCCGCCGGTCATTCGGCGCCACCAGCAGCAGGACGCCATTGTTCTTCTGCGTCTGGCCGAGCTTCCAGTGGCGGAACAGTTGGTTGGCGTAGTCTTCCACCGAGGTGCCCTGCAGCGAGGGCACGGTTGCCACCACGAACTGGTCTGTGGTCTTGCCCTCCTGCGCCGCGAGCTTGGCATCGAGCGCCGATCGCGCCGAGGGGTCGAGGATGCCCGCGGCATCAACCACCCGTCCGGTGAGCGGGGGGAAGGTCAGCTCGGCGCGCGCGGGGGCGCCAGCGAGCAGGCACAAGGCCAGCCCGACGATGAACGCAAGCGAAGCGTTGCGCGACGGCATAAGCCGCCTCCGCTCAGTTGAACATCTATTCAATTGAACTTCACTTGCGGCACCTTCATCTGCTCTTCAGGGATGGTGAAGGTCTCCATCGGCTTGTTGTTGCGATAGAGCGTCATCGCCCAGATCGCGCCGGGATAGGTGCGCAGCTCGGTGTTATAGACCCGCACCGCCTCGATATAGTCGCGCCGCGCCACGGAGATGCGGTTCTCGGTGCCCTCGATCTGCGACTGCAAAGCGAGGAAGTTCTGGTTGGACTTGAGGTCCGGATAGGCCTCCGAGACAGCGAGCAGCCTGCCGAGCGCGCCGGAGAGCTGGGCCTGCGCGTCCTGGAACTTCTTGAACGTCTCGGGATCGGTGATGGTCGAGGCATCGACCTTAATCGAGGTGGCGTTGGCGCGCGCTTCCGTCACTTGCGTCAGCACGTCCTTCTCCTGCTGGGCAAAGCCCTTCACCGTCTCGACCAGGTTCGGGATCAGTTCGGCGCGGCGCTGATACTGGTTGAGAACGTCACTCCACGCGGCCTTCGCCTTTTCCTCATTGGTCGGGATATTGTTGATACCGCAACCGGCGAGGCTGAACGCCAGCAGCACCGCCAGCCACGGCGCACGCGCGGAACGAAAGGTGCCGGCAAGGGAAAAGAGACGAGACATGATGGCCCCCACTGTTCGATGCCGAGCCGCCCGACGGCATCCGAGTGCCTGTTATAGGGCGCTGATCCTCGTCCGGCCATCTCCACGTCCCGCTGGGCTAAATGTGCCGGCGGGATGCCATGAAGCCGCTTGACAATGGCGGCGATCCGCGCGAGCCTAAATTTAGAGCGCGGAGCAAGGATGCTTATTAACGCGCCATTCCGGGGAACATTTCCAACGAACGCGCGCGAGATTCGCGCCCGTGTGGTTGGTGGCAAGGACGCCCACGGCCGATAGGCCGGCGGGCGTTTTTTATTTTGGGTCTGACGAATGCCGTCGAAGCACTATCGCGTCGGAGTGTTGTTTTCAACGACCGGGCCCTACTGCGTGGTGGCCCGCTCGATGCTGAACGGCGCACTCCTCGCCTTCCGCGAGAGCGCCGTGACGCAGACCGGCGTTTCCATCGAGCCGGTCATCGTCAATCCGGGCGGCGATCTGCGCCGTTATGCCAAGCTCAGCCAGGAACTCACCGGCGCCGGCATCCGCCACGTCGTCGGCTGCTACACCTCCTCCAGCCGCAAGGAGGTGATCCCCTGCTTCGAGAAGCACGACGCGCTGCTCTGGTATCCCTCGCACTATGAGGGCTTCGAGAGCTCGTCCAACGTCATCTACACCGGCGCCTCGCCGAACCAGCATGTGCTCCCCCTCGTCGACCACATGCTGGCCAATGTCGGGCCACGCGCCTTCTGCGTCGGCTCCAATTACATCTGGGCCTGGGAGAACAACCGCATCTTCCGCGAGGCGATGACCGCACAGGGCGGCGAGGTCCTGGCGGAGCGCTACTACGCGGTCGGCGACACCGAGCTCCAGCAGGTGGTCGACGCCATCCTCGCGGCGCGGCCGGACTTCGTCTTCAACAATCTGATCGGCACCAGCGCCTATGCCTTCTTCCGCCTCTTCCGCGCCGCCTGCAGGGCGCACGGCATCGACCAGCCGCGGCAGATACCGGTGGCGAGTTGCACGCTCTCGGAACCGGAGCTCGAGGAGATCGGCCTTGAGGCGGTCGACGGCCATCTGACCTCGAGCGTCTACTTCTCTTCGCTGGAGAATCCCGCCAACACCGCCTTCACGAGCGCCTATACCAAGGCGTTCCCGGATGGTCCCGCCACCTCCGCCGATGCGGAAGCCTCGTACAACGCGGTGAAGCTGCTGGCGGGCGCGCTCGCTCGCGCCGGCACCGACGAGGTCGGCGCGGTGAAAGAGGCGGTGGTGCATCTGCGCCTCAACGCACCGCAGGGCGATGTCTGGATCGAACCGGCGACGCTGCACGCTTGGCTCACGCCGCGTATCGGCCGATCCACCGCACAGGCCCGCTACGAATTGCTCATCGAGGAGCCGGCGCCGGTGAAGCCGGACCCCTATCTCGTCCAGTCGTCGCCGCGCTACGCGGTATCCCGTGGCCCCAATCTGAGAGTGGTAAGGTGATGGCTCCTCGGCTGCTTCAGAATTTCAATGGCGGACGGGCACTGATCGTGACCGCCAATCCCAGCGCGGTCGAAGCATTGGAGAGCACGCTCGCCAAGCTCGGCGTCGGCGCCGAATACCCCGCCATCCTGGACGGACGCGCCCAGCTCGACGTCGCCGCGCTCAATCCGGAGCGCGACATCGTGTTCGTCGACGGCGATCTCGACGGCGTGCTGGCGATCGACATCGAGGAGCCGGCGCGCCTGCCGCCGGTGCCGGTCATCGGCCTGGTGGGCGTGGAAGCGCCGAGCCGCCTCAAGAACCTCATCAATCTCGGGGCCACCTCGTTCCTGCGCAAGCCGGTGCACGGCGCCGCCGTCTACACGTCGCTGTTCCTCGGCATCAACCAGTTCCTGCTGCGGGCCGAGCTGAACGGGCGTCTCGAGGAGATGGATCGTCGCCGTCGCGGGCGCCGCTCGGTCATCAAGGCCATCGTGGACCTGATGAGCCGCGCCGGCATCGACGACGACGAAGCCTATGACCGGCTCCGGCGCGAGAGCATGCGATCGCGCCGGAGTCTCGAGGAATACTGCGAAGACTATCTCGGCAGCAGGGCGAACACGCCCGAACGGCCGGCGCTCTCCCACGCTATGGGCCGGCGCGCCGACCGAAAATAACCCACAGAGGAGAAGACCAAATGTCTCGGAAGTTGTTGCGGGGGCTGCGTGCCGCGGCCCTCACGGGGACGCTTGTGCTCGGCGCCGGCGCGGCCTATGCCGCCGACCCGATCAAGCTCGGCGTGCTGGAAGACCAGTCCGGCGACTTCGCCGCGGCCACCATCGGCAAGCTGCACGCGATCCAGCTCGCCGCCGACGAGATCAACAAGGCCGGCGGCATCAATGGCCGTCCGCTGGAGCTCGTCATCTACGATACCCAGTCCGACAACACGCGCTATCAGGAGTTCATGCGCCGCGTGCTCCAGCGCGACAAGGTGGACGCCGTGTTCGCCGGATTCTCCTCGGCCTCGCGCGAGGCCTACCGTCCGATCGTCAACCAGTTCGACGGGCTCGCCTTCTACAACAATCAGTATGAGGGCGGCGTCTGCGACGCCAACATGATCGTCACCGGCGCGGTGCCCGAGCAGCAATTCTCCACCCTCATCCCCTGGATGATGGAGAAGTACGGCAAGAAGGTCTACACGCTCGCCGCCGACTACAATTTCGGCCAGATCTCCGCCGAATGGGTCCGCAACATCGTCAAGGAGAATGGCGGCGAGATGGTCGGCGAGGAGTTCATCCCGCTCGGCGTGTCGCAATTCTCGCAGTCGATCCAGAACATCCAGAAGGCCAAGCCCGACTTCGTGGTGACGCTCCTCGTGGGCACCGCACAGGCCTCGTATTACGAGCAGGCCGCCGCGGCGAACGTGAACCTGCCGATGGCCTCGTCGGTCAATGTCGGCCAGGGCTACGAGCACAAGCGCTTCAAGCCGCCAAGCCTGAAGGACATGTACGTCACCACCAATTACATCGAAGAGATCGACACCCCGGCCTCCAAGGAATTCTTCGCCAAGTTCAAGAAGATGTTCCCGAGCGAGCCGTACGTGAACCAGGAGGCCGAAAACTCCTATCTCGCCGTCTATCTCTACAAGCAGATGGTGGAGCGGGCGAAGTCGACCAAGCGCGACGACCTGCGCAAGGAGATCGCCAAGGGCGACGTCTGCATGGACGCTCCCGAGGGCAAGGTCTGCCTCGATCCGAAGAGCCAGCACATGTCCCACACTATCTATCTGGCGAAGGTCGGTGCCGACCACTCCATCTCCTTCCCGAAGGTCTGGGAAAACATCAAGCCGTATTGGCTCGGTGAAGCCGGCTGCGACCTGACCAAGAAGGACCCGAGCGCGCAGTACACGCCCTCCAACCCGCCGCCGAAGCCGTGATCGGCTGAGGCCCCATAGCGGTTGCCGCCTGCTTCCCTTCGACGGCATCCGCCGGCATCGCCCCGGCCGGCCCCCTGACCAGGCCGGGGCGATCGCCTGCCCCATCATGAGCAGACCCCAGACGACCTCATCCTGCGGTGCGAGCGTAGCGAGCCTCGAAGGATGCTCACGCAGAGCGCGGCTCCTCGCGAACATCCTTCGAGGCCGGCCTTGCGGCCGGCACCTCAGGATGAGGTCTTCCAAGCAGTAGAACCGAACCGAAAAGGTCCGTCCGAACATGGATGTCGGTACCCTCGCCTTCTCCGCGCTCTACCAGTTCGGCGACGCCTTCGCCTTCCTAGTGCTGTCCGCCTGCGGGCTGGCCGTGATCTTCGGCATGATGGGCGTGATCAATCTCGCCCATGGCGAGTTCATCATGTGCGGCGCCTATGTGACGGTCTCCGCCGCGCATGCCGGCTTGCCGCTGCCGCTCGCCATCGCCGCCGGCGCTCTGGTCTCGGCGCTCGTCGGCGCGCTGGTCGAGGCGGTGGTCATCCGCCATCTCTATGAACGCCCGCTCGATACCATCGTCGCCACGTGGGGCCTCAGCCTGATCGCGACGCAGGGCACGCTCATCGTGCTCGGCTCGACCATGGCCGGCGTCGGCACGCCGTACGGCAGCTTCCAGATGGGCGGCTATTCCTATTCGGTCTATCGCCTGGTGCTGTTCGCCATGGCGCTCGCGGTGCTTGGCGGGCTCTATGCGCTGTTCAACTGGACGCGTTTCGGCGTCATGGCCCGCGCCACCATCCAGGTGCCGCACATGGCAGCCGCGCTGGGCGTCGACACAAGACGGGTCTACAGCCTCACCTTTGCGCTCGGCGCCGGCCTCGCCGGGCTGACCGGCGGGCTCTATGCGCCAACCATGACGCTGGTACCGACCATGGGCACCACCTTCATCATGGAGGCTTTCGTCACCGTCGTGGTCGGCGGGGCGGACGTCTTCCTCGGCACCGCTCCGGCCGCTGCCGTGCTCGCCATCGTCAAATCGGTGATGACCTCCTGGCAGGGCCAATTGTTCGGCCAGATCGGGCTGCTGATCGCCGTCATCATCGTCATCCGGGTGCTGCCGAAAGGCATTTCCGGCTTCCTGTTGCGCGAACGAGCCTGAGCCGGGGAAACGGGATCCATGAACCTCCTATCTCGCATCTTCAGCCGGCTCGAAGGCCCGCAGACCGTGGGTCGCGGTCCGCTCTTCTGGATCGGCTTCCTCGTCGTGCTTGCTGGCGCGTGTTCCTATCCGCTGTTCAGCGACGGCTACACCGTCGGCAACACCGTGTACTTCTTCACCTGGGTGTTCATGGCGCTGGGGCTGAGCCTGATCTGGGGCTATGGCGGCTCGCTCAGCTTCGGCCAGACCGCCTTCTTCGGCATTGCCGGCTACAGCTACGGCATCCTCACCATCAATTTCGGTGCCGCCTACGGCTTCACCCTCATCGCCGTGCTGCTGGCGATCGCGGTCGCCGCGGCGTTCGCCGTGCTGCTCGGCTACTTCCTGTTCTTCGGGCGCATATCGGGCGTGTTCCTCGGCATCGTCACCTTGTCGGTGACGCTGGTGCTGGAGCGCTTCATGGCGCAGACCGCGGGCCCGGAATGGCGCATCGGCGCGGCGCGGCTGAACGGCTTCAACGGCATGAGCAATATGCCGCCGCTCACCATTCCCTGGCCGGGCGGCGACCTCGTGCTGTTTCCCGACATCGAGCTCTATTACGTCGTGCTCGGCTTGCTGGTGCTGGTCTATCTCGGCCTGCGCATCCTGGTGAACTCGCCCTTCGGCAATGTGCTCGTCGCCATTCGCGAGAACCCAGAGCGCGCCGAGATGCTCGGCTATGACATCCGCAAATATCAGCTCGGCGCCTTCGTCATCGGCGCCGCGCTCGCCGGGCTGTCGGGCGTGCTCTACACCACCTGGGGCCAGTACATCACCCCGTCCAGCATGGGGATGACCGCCGCGGCGCTGCCCATTGTCTGGGTCGCGGTCGGTGGGCGCTCCGACCTCACCTCGACGCTGGTCGGCACGCTGGTGGTGCTCTCCGCCTTCCAAGCGCTGACCATCCACGGCAGCCAGTATGCGCTGGTGGTGATGGGCATCCTGCTGGTGCTCACCGTGCTGATCGCCCCGCGCGGGCTGATCCTCTCCGGCGCCTCACTCATCGGCCGCCTGTTCCGCAAACGCCAGCGCGGAGACGCCTGATGTCGATGATCGAGACCCGCGCGCTAAACAAGCATTTCGGCGGCCTGCACGTCACCAACAATGTCGACCTCACGCTCGAGCCCGGCGAGATCCACTGCCTGATCGGGCCGAACGGCGCCGGCAAGAGCACGCTATTCCGTCTTATCCTCGGCGAGCACTCACCGAGCAGCGGACAGATCCTGTTCGCCGGCGAGGACATCACAGCGCTGAAGTCCTTCGCCCGCATCCGCCGCGGCATGAGCGTGAAGTTCCAGGTGCCCGGCATCTTCAAGGCGCTCGGCGTGCGGCAGAACCTCGAAATCGCGATGCAGCACCATTACGCGCCCGCGCACCTCCATGAGGAGGTCGACCGGCTGCTCGAATTCCTCAAGCTGGCGGCCGAGGCGAAGCAGCTCGCCGGCAATCTCAGCCATGGCCAGAAGCAGTGGCTGGAGATCGGCATGGCGATCAGCCTCAGGCCGCGGCTCCTGCTGCTGGACGAGCCTACCGCCGGCATGTCGCCGGAAGAGACCCACGCCACCGGCGACATGATCAAGCAGCTCAATGCCGAGGGCATGACGGTGCTCGCGGTGGAGCACGACATGGCCTTCGTCCGCCAGGTCGCGCAGAAGGTCACGGTGCTACATCTCGGCCAGGTGTTCGCGCAGGGCACGATCGACGAGATCGTCGCCGATGAGCGCGTCGCCGCCATCTATCTGGGGCAAACGGCGCCGGAGAAGGCCCATGCGTAGGGAAGTGCTGCTCTCCACTCTCGGCCTGCGTGCCGGCTATGGCGGCAAGCCGGTGCTGCAGGGGCTCGATCTCGAAGTGCGCGAAGGCGAGATTGTCGCCGTGATCGGCCGCAACGGCGTCGGCAAGTCGACGCTGATGAAGAGCCTGATCGGGCTCGTGCCGGCAATGGACGGCTCCATCGTCTATCGCGGCGAGGCGATCGAGCGGAAGGCTGCGCACAAGCGCGCCCGGCTCGGCATCGGCTACGTGCCGCAGGGCCGCGACGTGTTCCCGCGCCTCAGCGTCGCCGAGAACATCGAGGTCGGCGGCATGCTGAAGCGCGAGGTGACGGCGGCCGACCGCGAGCGCGTGCTCGGCTATTTCCCGATCCTGAAGGAGCGCTGGAGCCAGCGCGCCGGCACCATGTCCGGCGGCCAGCAGCAGCAGCTCGCCATCGGCCGCGTGCTGGTGGCGGACCCGTCGCTGATCCTGCTCGACGAGCCGTCCGAGGGCATCCAGCCCAATATCGTGCAGGACATCGCCCGCATCATGGTCGAGCTGAACCGCGCGACCGGCGTCACGGTGGTCCTGGTCGAGCAGAACATCGACATGATCCGGGCCATGGCCCAGCGCTGCTACGTCATGGACAAGGGCCGCATCGTCGCCGAGCTGGACCGCGACGCGCTCGCCGATGGCGACGCCATGCGCCGCCACCTCGCCGTCTGAACGAGAGAGTCAAAAGGAGCTAACCAATGTCGTCTCACGAAACGTCCTGGCTCGACGATTCCATCATGGCTCGCAGAGGTCTCGCCAAGGGCCGCGCCGGGCAGTCCCACGCCATCACCGAGGCGGTGCAGGGCAAGTACCACTATGTCTACGGTCCCTATGTCGATCCGGTGCTGACCGTCGATCCCGGCGCGGTGGTCTCGGCCGAGACCCACGACGCCTTCGAGGGCCAGATCAGGTACGAGACCGACAAGCCGACCGAGATCCTCAACTTCCCCTATCTCAACCCGCAGAACGGTCCGATCTTCGTCAATGGCGCGGAGAAGGGCGACACGCTCGCGGTCTACATCAAGAGCATCGTCCCCCGCGGCGAGCAGCCGCGCGGCACCACCGTCATCATGCCGAACTTCGGCGGCCTGGTGCCGACCGCGGACACCGCGATGATGAACGCGCCGCTGCCCGAGCGGGTGAAGAAGCTGCACATCGACGAGAACGGCACCAGGTGGAACGACAAGATCACGCTTCCCTATGAGCCGTTCATCGGCACCATCGGGACATCTCCGGAGATCGAGGCGATCACCGCGCTGCAGCCGGATTATTACGGCGGCAACATGGACCTGCCGGATGTCGGCGTCGGCGCCATCATCTATCTGCCGGTGAACCGCAAGGGCGCCCTGCTCTATCTCGGCGACTGCCATGCTGCGCAGGGCGACGGCGAACTCTGCGGCGTCGCCATCGAGCACCCCACCGTTTCCACCATCCAGATCGATCTCATCAAGGGCTGGTCGGTCCGCATTCCGCGTCTCGAGACCAAGGACTTCATCATGTCCATCGGCTCCAGCCGGCCGATGGAAGACGCCACCCGCATGGCCTATCGCGACCTGATCCGCTGGATGGCGGCCGACTACGGCTATGAGGAGATCGAGGCCTACATGCTGCTGACCCAGTGCGGCCGCGTCCGTCTCGGCAACATGGTCGACCCGAAATACACGATGGGCGCCTCGATCAAGAAGTCCTTCCTGGTCTGAGAGCCTGATCGGACCCGCCCGATAAAGGACCACGTCATCCTGAGGTGTTCGGGCATCGCCCGAGCCTCGAAGGATGTTCGTCATCGAACGACATTGCTCGGTTTCAGCATCCTTCGAGGCTCGCTGTGCTCGCACCTCAGGATGACGTGGTGAATTTTGTCTCAGGCCCATGCCTTCCCATGCCCGAGAGGTGCCCATGCCGACGCTTCACAAGGTTGCCGCCGTCCAGTTCGAACCGACCATGTTCGAGAAGGACCGCAACATCGCGGGCCTGCTGACGCTGGTCGAAGAGGCGGCGCAGTCGGGCGCCCGGCTGATCGTGACGCCGGAAATGGGCACCACCGGCTATTGCTGGTTCGACCGCGAGGAGGTCGCGCCCTTCGTCGAGACTATTCCCGGCCCGACCACGGAGCGCTTCCAGGAACTGGCAGCGAAGCACGATTGCTACATCGTCGTCGGCATGCCCGAGGTCGATGCGGCGAGCGGCCTCTATTACAACAGCGCGGTGCTGGTCGGCCCCGAAGGGGTCGTCGGCAAGCACCGCAAGACCCATCCCTATATTTCGGAGCCGAAATGGTCGGCGCCGGGCGATCTCGGCCATCAGGTGTTCGACACCCCGGTCGGGCGCGTCGCGCTGCTGATCTGCATGGACATCCATTTCGTCGAGACCGCGCGGCTCGCCGCGCTCGGAGGCGCCGACGTCATCTGCCATATCTCCAACTGGCTGGCCGAGCGCACCCCGGCGCCCTACTGGATCAGCCGTGCCTTCGAGAATGGCTGCTATCTGATCGAGTCCAATCGCTGGGGCCTGGAGCGCACCGTGCAATTCTCCGGCGGCAGCTGCGTGATCGCCCCGGATGGCACGATCGACGCCGTGATCGATGGCGGCGACGGCGTCGCGCTCGCGGAGATCGACCTCGACCGCGCACGCGAACGCCGCGTCTTCGACGAGCCGGTGTTCGGGCAGCGCCGGCCCGAGCTCTATATGGAGCTGCCGACCACTACCTATAGCTGGAACCCGCTCGATTTCTTCGGCCTCTATGGCCACCGCCCGCTGCCGCCGGGTGGCCGGGCGCGGATCGCCGTCGCGCAGTTCGCGCCGACCAACGACAGCGCCGCCAATCTCGACCGTATCGAGGAACTCGCCCTTGCCGCGAAGCGCGACGAGGGCGCCGAGATGGTGGTTTTCCCCGAGCGCGCCATAACCGGGCTCGACGAGCTGGCGGCGCAGGCGATCCCCGGCCCAGCGACCGAGCGGCTGGCAGCGATCGCCGCGCGCCACGGCCTCTACATCGTCGCCGGCCTTGCGGAGGCGGATGGCGAGCGGCGCTACAACAGCGCCGTGCTGATCGGGCCGGAGGGCCGCGTCGGCGCCTATCGCAAGATCCATCTCGACGCCAAAGACGGCAACTGGGCAAGTGCCGGCGAGGAATGGGGCGTGTTCGACACCCGGCTCGGCCGCGTCGGCCTGCTTATCGGCCATGATGCCGCCTTCCCGGAATCAGGGCGCATCCTCGCCTTGCGCGGCTGCGATATCATCGCCTGCCCGGCAGCGATCCAGGGCCGTTTCGTTACCTCGCATGCCGGCTCGAAAGTGGCGCAGAACTACCCGATTCCGACCGGCGCCGACCCGCATCACTGGCACCATTTCCGCGCCCGCGCCGGCGAGAACAATGTGTTCCTCGCCTTCGCCAATGTGATTGATGAGGCCCGCGGCTATGAGGGCAAGAGCGGCGTGTTCGGCCCCGATACGTTCGAGTTCCCACGTCGCGAGGCGATCATCGCCTCGGGCGAAGGCGTCACCGCCAGCGAGGCCGACACCTCGAACCTCGACAGCCGCTATCCGACCAATGTGGTGCGCCGCAAGGATCTCGTGCTGATGCGCCAGCCACACCAGTATCTGGAGCTGATCCGGCGGACGTGAGAGCTTCATTTCCACCGTCATGGCCGGGCTTGTCCCGGCCATCTCGGCCCCTGAAGCACTGCCCGGAATCGAGATCCCCGGGACAAGCCGGGGATGACGTCGCTCTTGACGCTGTAGGTCGGCTAGCGCCGCCGCTCCAGGGTCGCGAAGAACGCGATGGTGAGGCCGAGCACGATCAGCAGCAGGATGAAGGCGGCGGCCGCGCCTTCATTCAGGTGCAGGCCGAGAAACGCGCGGCGATAGGCGAAGAAGCTCAGCATCTCGGTCGAAGTGCCGGGTCCCCCCTTGGTCAGCACATAGACGAGGTCATAGGTGCGGAACTCGTTGATGAGCTGGATGATCACCGCGATCATCGCCACCGGCCGCAGCATCGGCAGGGTGATGTACCAGAATTGCTGCAACTGGCTGGCGCCGTCGACCTCGGCCGCCTCATAAGGGTCACGCGGCAGGGCGGCTAGGCCGGCAGCGAGGATCAGCACCACGAACGAGGTCTGCTGCCAGATATCGATGCCGGCCATGGTCCAGAGCGCGAGATCGGCCGAGCCGAGCCAGTCGAGCCGCGGCAGGCCGAGCGTCTCCATCATCTGGTTGACGATGCCGAGATTGGGCTGCAGCAGCATGCGCCAGATCAGCGCAACGCTCACCGGCGACATCGCCATCGGAATGGTGAGGATGGCGAAATAGACCGGCTTCATCGTCACGGTGCGGTTCAGCATCATCGCGACGCCGAGCCCGATGACGAATTCGCCGAGCACCGTGACGACCGAATATTTGACGGTGAGCCACAGCGCGCCCCAGAACAGCGGATCGGCCATCACCGCCGCGAAGTTCCGGAAGCCGACGAAGGGCGTAAGCGCCGGCTTCAGCAGCGTCAGCGAGGAGAGCGAGATCAGGAGCGCATAGACCAGCGGAAAGCCCATCACCACGACGAGGGTGAGGAGGCCCGGCAGGGCGAACGCCCAGCCGGTGCGCCAGTCCCGATCCGCGAAGGCAAGTACGCGCATGCGATCTCGTTCTCACTCTCTACGACGTCATCCTGAGGTGCCGCAAAGCGGCCTCGAAGGATGTCGATTTGGCGTTCTTCCCCCTCTCCCCGATGGGGAGAGGCTCGGGCTTCGCGGGCCACCTCTCCCGTCAAAGTCGGATGTATCCGACTTTGACCTCTTGGAAGGCTGAACTCGGCAACAGCCGAGTTCAGCGGGGGAGAGGGACGAAGGTGGGCGGCTCTGGAGAAAACCGCCCGGCGCGGCAGGGGGGCTGGAATGCCGCGCCGGGCTGCGCGGGACCGCCTTGGCGGCCCGGCATCACTTATTGAGGAGCTGGGTCAGGCCGTCCGCGGCCGCCTTCAGCGCGTCCGCGGGCTTCGCCTGGCCACCGGCGGCGAGCGAGAGCTGCGCGCCCAGCACATCCTCATACTGCGCGGAATAGGCGAAGATCGGGAACGACTTGCCCGAAGCCACCACATCGAGGCCGGTCTTGTAGAACGGGTACTTCTTCAGCACCGCGGCATCCTGATAGACGTCGCTGCGCACCGGGGCATGGCCCTGCAGCGCGCGGGCCACCGAGACCTTCTGGCTCTGCACCCACTGGATGAACTTCCACGCCGCTTCCTGGGATTCCGGCGTGGTGTTCTTCGGGATGCCCCAGCCCCAGCCGCCGCTCTCGCCATGGCCGCCCGGCATCACCGAGAGCGACACCTTGCCGGCCACCGCCGGGCACTTCTCCTTGTTGTCGATCTGCGGCAGCATCCACCAATAGGTGACCATGCTGAAGGCCTGGCCCGCGCACATCAGCCGCATCGTGTCGTCGAGCGTCGCCGAGAGCGCGCCCTGCTGGGCGCCGTTCTTGACGTTGTCCGCATAGAGCTCCAGCGCCTTGATGCCGGCCGGGCTGTTCAGCACCACCTTGCGGTCGGCATCGAGATAGGCGCCGCCCACCGAGAACAGATAGTTGGAGAACTCCATGGCGTTCGGGTCGCCGCGCTGGGCCTGCATCGCCGCGCCGTTGATGCTGCCCTTCGCCTTCATGAACTTGGAAAGGCGCACATAGTCTTCGAGCGTGGCCGGCAGCGCGAGATCCTTGCCGGTCTCCGCCTTGAACGCCGCCTGCAGCTTGGGATCGGCAAGCAGGTCGGTACGGTAGATCAGTCCCATCGAGTAATTGTACATCGGGATGATCGGCAGCTGGTCCTTGGTCTGGCCGAGCAGCTCCAGCATCGACGGGATGAACGGCTTGAGATCGAAGCCGGACTTCTCGACGAAGGGCTTCAGGTCCACCAGCCAGCCGGCCGCCGGGAACTCGCCGGCCCACAGGAAGTCGACTTCGAGCAGATTGTAGTAGCTCTCCGGCGAGACTAGCTGCGCGACCAGCTTGTCGTGCATGTCGCCATAGCCGATCTTCTCGAACTCGACCTTGATCCCGGTCTCCTTGGTGAACTCCGGCAGCATCGCCTCGATGATCTGCGTCTCCGGCACGTCCTCCATCAGCGCGCGGAGCGTGACCGGTTCCGCCTTCGCGGGGATGCCGCCGGCGAGGAGGCTGGCCCCGAGCAATGCCGCCAATAGGCTGCGCTTTCTTGTCATCTCGTTCTCCTGTTCTCTGGTGCGGACGTTCCGTCCGCCTTGTTGGCGCATGCCGGAGGGCATGGCGGATTACTTCACACTGCCGAAGGTCAGGCCCTGCACGATGAAGCGCTGGATGAAGCGCGAGGCGATCACCAGCGGTAGGACGGCGAGCACCACCCCGGCGGCGACCTTGGCGATCTGCACGCCATTGGAGGTCTGCAGGGCGGCGAGCGCGACCGGCACGGTCGCGGTCTGCGGACCGCTCAGCACCAGCGCGAACAGGAATTCGTTCCAGGTGAGGATGAAGCCGAGCACGCCCGCCGCCGCGATGCCGGGCAGCGAGACCGGCAGCACGATGCGCCAGAACGCGCCCCAGGCAGTGGCCCCATCGGTCATCGCCGCCCATTCGAGATCGACCGGGATGCCCTCGAAGAAGCCCATCAGGATCCAGATCAGGAAGGGCAGGTTCAGCGCCGCATAGACGATGATCAGGCCGGTCAGCGAATTGGTGAGGCCGAACATGCGGAACAGCGCGAAGGTCGGCAGCACGATGGCGACGGGGGGCAGCATCTGCGTCGCCAGCACGGCGAAGCGCCCGGCCTTGCCGCTGGTCTTGAAGCGGGCGAAGGCGTAGCCGGCCATCGCCGCGAAGGGCAGCGCCACCACGACCGAACCGAAGGCGACGATCAGGCTGTTGAGATAGGACTGGCCGTAGCGCGTGCTGGTGAACAGCGCGACGTAATTGTCGAACGTCACCTCGGGCAGCAGTTCCGGCGAATAGGAGAGAGACTCGGGCAGCAGGCTGGTGCGGATCACCCAGAACAGGGGAAGCAGGATGATCGCCGAGACGATGATGAGGCCGAGATGAAGTCCGATGCGTCCCATGATCGTCTCCCGTGCCTCAGGCCTTGACCAGACCGACGCTCGGCCGCGGCAGAGCCCGGGTGGTCTCCGGATCGAACAGGTGCATCGGCCGGGCATCGACATAGAGCGGCACCACGGCACCGAGCGGCGCCGTGAAATGCCGGCTGAGGCGGGCGGCGATCTCGACGGGCTTCTCTCGCCCGATCTGGCCAATCAGGATGTTCTCGACGCCGAGCGCCTCGATCGCCACCACGGTGACGTCGAGCCGCTCCCGGCCCGGAGCGTCCGTCTCGTGCAGGTCCTCGGGACGGATGCCGAAGATGACCTCGCGCCCGGCGGCTGGCGCATAGGCGGCGCGGTGCTGGTCAGGGACAGTGATGGCAAGCCCGTCCGCCGTCACCGTCAACGCGCCCCCCTCCCCGTGCAGCCGCGCCGGGATGAGGTTCATCGGCGGGGTCGCCAGGAAGCGGGCGACGAAGGTGTCGACCGGGTCGGCATAGACTTCCAGCGGCTTGCCGATCTGGATCATGCGGCCGTCGCGCATGATGCAGATGCGGTCGCCCATGGTCATGGCCTCGACCTGGTCGTGGGTGACATGGACGATGGTGCGGTTGAGGCGCCGGTGCAACTTGACGAGTTCGAGCCGCATCTCTGCGCGAAGCTGTGCATCGAGGTTGGAGAGCGGCTCGTCGAGCAGGAACGCGACCGGATCGCGCACGATGGCGCGGCCGAGCGCGACGCGCTGGCGCTGGCCGCCGGAGAGCGCGGCCGGCTTGCGGTCGAGATAGGGAGTGAGGCCGAGCAGGCTCGCCGCCGCCTTGATCTTGTCGTCGATCACGCCCGCGGTGACGCCGCGCATCTTCAGGCCGAAGCCCATATTCTGGCGCACGCTCATATGCGGATAGAGCGCGTAGGACTGGAACACGACTGCGACGTTGCGGTCGCGCGGCGCGACATTGTTGACGCTATGCCCACCGATGCGCAGGTCGCCGGAGCTGATGCTCTCGAGCCCTGCGATCATGCGCAGCGTGGTCGACTTCCCGCAGCCGGATGGGCCCAGGAAGATGACGAACTCGCCGTCCTCTATTCTGAGGTCAACGTCGCGCACGCCATAGGCGCCGTTGGCGTAGAGCTTTGAGACATGATCGAGCTCGATCGACGACATCGGCATTCCCTTGGCCGCTTCACTCCCGCAGGGGGGGGGCGGTCGGACTAGGCGGCGAATAGTACGAACACAAATCCGAACATGGCAAGCGCTAATATGAACGCAATGTCACGTTAATGGCGAGGGATTCGAACATGATGGACTCCGTCGCAGACTCGACCACCTCATCCTGAGGTGCGAGCCCAGCGAGCCTCGAAGGATGGTGAAGCAGGACGATGTCGCTCGATGCGAACATCCTTCGAGGCTCGGGCTTCGCCCGAGCACCTCAGGATGAGGTTGCGCTGGCTCAAGGCAGGCTCTCGAACAGCCCTCAAGTCGTATAGACGCCACCGGTCACGTTGATCCCTTGCCCGGTCATGAAGCGCGCCTGGTCGGAGCACAGGAACACGACCACGTCGGCAACGTCCTCGGGCTGCTCGAGCCGCCCCAACGGGGTCTGCGCCACATAGTCGGCGATGACGTGCTCCGGCGTGATCCCCCTTAAGCTCGCCTCCCACTGCACCTCGCGCGACTGCATGCTGGTGGTGACGAAGCCGGGGCACACCGCATTGACGCGAATGCCCTTCCCCGCGAGTTCGCGTGCCAGCGCCTGGGTCCAGCCGAGCACGGCGAACTTCGATGCCGAATAATGCGCCAGTAGCGGCGCGCCGACCTTGGCGGCGAGCGAGGCGGTGTTGACGATGCAGCCCTTGCCGGTTGCCACGAAATGCCGGGCGGTGATCTGGTTGGTGAGGAACACGCCGCGCGTATTGACGGCGAAATTGAAGTCCCACTCCTCGTCGGTGAGCTCCAGCGCCGGGTTCATGGTGGAAACGCCCGCATTGGCGATGAGCAACTCACAGCCGCCGAGCCCCTCCAGCACCCGGGCGAACGCGCTATTCACCGACTCGCGGTGCCGCACATCGACCTCGATCGCGATCCCGCCGCCGCCGAGCTCCGTCGCGGTGCGCCGGGCCGCGTCGAGATTGATATCCCCGACCGCCACCTTCACACCCTGCCGTGCCAGCGCCCGCGCAATGGCACGGCCGATCCCGGCGGCGGCGCCGGTGACGAAGGCGCGACGGCCGGCGAGCTCGGCATAGGAAACGGAACCGGGGGCAAGGCTCATCATGGCATGGAATCCTCATGTAAGGTGCGTACAGTATCCAAACACAAACGCACATCAAGAGCATTCTTGTGTTTGAAATTGTTTGATATGTGCAGTAGGACTAATAGCAGCCGGCGGAAAAGGATTCCCCGCCGGGCCGACCTGCGGATGCGATGATGGCCGACGAACTCTCCCTTGAGCCTTCTGCGCCGAACGAGCCACGCGGCGGCGAGGAGCGTGCGCGCGTGCTCTCCCCCGTGCGCCACGCCCGCATCCTCGATCAGCTGGGCGCCACCGGTGCGGTGAGCGTCGCCACCATTGCCGCCGAGCTTGGCGTCTCCGACATGACCATCCGCCGCGACCTGCTCGAACTCGAGCGCGAGGGCCGGCTGGTGCGCGTCCATGGCGGCGCCGTGGCGCCCGAAGCGCCCCCCGCGGCAATCATGGACGCCGACGAACCGAGCTTCGATGCGCGCCTGCGCCGCGGCCTCGATGCCAAGGGCGCCATCGCTGCGCTTGCCGCCTCGCTGGTCGCTGGCCATCGCACCGTCGCTGTCGATGTCGGCACCACCACCTACCTGATGGCCAAGCACCTTCGCGAGGTCCCGCACATCAAGGTCTTCACCAACAGCCTGCGGGTCTCCGCCGCGCTCGATGGCGCATCGGCGGAAGTTTATGTCGCCGGCGGCCGGGTGCGCACCGACGAGATGTCGGTCTGGGGACCGACCGCCATCGCCCAGTTCGAGAAGCTCTGGTTCGATGTCGCGGTGATCGGCGCCTCCGGCGTCACCGCCGACGGCTTCTTCGACTATTCCTTCGAGGATGCCGACATGAAGCGCGTCTATCTGCGCCGTGCCGGCGTCCGCATCCTGTTGTGCGACGCCGCCAAGTTCCAGCGCATGTCGCTGGTCCAGGTCGGCGCGCTCACCGACATCAACATCCTCGTCACCGATGCCGAGCCGCCGCCGCGCATTGCCGCAGCCCTCGCCGCGGCGCGCATCGATGTGCGCATCGCGCCAGCGGCGGCCGGCGCCTGATTTTCGTTTCCCAAGGAGTATCCACGATGGTTTTCGAGTGCTTCGGCGACAAGAAGAAGGTCGTCATCGCCATGGCCCATATCGGCGCCCTGCCCGGCGCCCCGCTCTATGATGCCGATGGCGGCCTCGACAAGCTGATCGAGGGCGTGCTGGCGGACATCGAGAAGCTGCAGGACGGCGGCGTCGACGCCATCATGTTCGGCAATGAGAACGACCGGCCCTATGTCTTCAAGGCCGCGCCCGAAGGCATCGCCGCCATGTCGACTATCGTCCAGGCGGTGAAGCCCTCGCTCAAGGTGCCGTTCGGCGTGAACTATCTGTGGGATCCGCAGGCCAGCGTCGCCATCGGCGCGGTCACCGGCGCGAGCTTCGTGCGCGAGATCTTCACCGGCCTGTTCGCCTCCGACATGGGCCTGTGGGAGCCAAACTGCGCCGCCGCCGCGCGCCTGCGCCACGATCTGCGCCGCGACGACATGAAGCTCCTGTTCAACATCAATGCCGAGTTCGCCCATTCGCTCGACCAGCGGCCGATAGAATTGCGCGCCAAGAGCGCGGTTTTCTCCTCACTCGCCGACGCCATCCTCGTCTCCGGTCCGATCACCGGCCAGCCGGCCGACCAGTCCCATCTGCGCAGCGTCGCGGAGACGGTGAAGGACGTGCCGGTGTTCGCCAATACCGGCGTGAACATCGACAATGTGCGCGACATCCTTTCGCTGGCGAGCGGCGTCGTCATCGGCACGCACTTCAAGGTCGACGGCAACACCTGGAACGCGGTCGACGCTAGCCGCGTCGCCCGCTTCATGGATGTCGTGAACACGCTGCGCTGAACCGGCTGACCCCATGCCCTGCGTCCTCGGCCTCGACATCGGCACCACCTCGACCATCGGCCTCCTCGTCCGGCTACCGGACGAGGTGCTGGGTGTCGCGTCACGGCCGGTGGCGCTCTCCTCCCCTCACGTCGGCTGGGCTGAAGAAGACCCGGCGGAGTGGTGGGCGAATGTCCGCGCCATCACGGCCGAGCTGATCGCCACGAGCGGCATCGATCCGAGCGAGATCGCCGCCGTCGGCGTCACCGGCATGCTGCCGGCCGTCGTGCTGCTGGACGAGGCCGGCGCCGTGCTGCGTCCGTCCATCCAGCAGAGCGACGGGCGCTGCGGCACCGAGGTCGGCGAGCTTCGCGCCGAGAAGGACGAAGCCACCTTCATCGCCAGGGCCGGCAACGGCATCAACCAGCAGCTCGTCACCGCCAAGCTGCGCTGGATCGCGAGGCACGAGCCGCAGGTCTTCACCCGCATCGCCACCGTGTTCGGCTCCTACGATTATGTGAACTGGAAGCTCACCGGAGAGCGCGTTGTCGAGCAGAATTGGGCGCTGGAGGCCGGCTTCGTCGATGTCGCCTGCCACGAGATCGACGACGAGCTCGTCGCCTGGGCGGGCATCCCGCGCCGCGCCATGCCGCGCAAGGCCGCCTCGCACGAAGTGATCGGCCATGTGACGCCCGAAGCCGCCGCCGCGACCGGCCTCAAGGTCGGCACACCCGTGGTCGGCGGCGCCGCCGATATGATCGCCTCGGCGCTCGGCGCAGGCGTGACGCAGGCCGGCGACGTGTTGTTGAAGTTTGGCGGCGCCATTGACGTGCTCACCGCCACCGACCGCGTGCAGCCCGACCCGCGGCTCTATCTCGACTATCATCTGGTGCCGGGCCTGTTCATGCCGAACGGCTGCATGTCGACCGGCGGCTCGGGGCTCAACTGGTTCGTGCGCACCTTCGCCGGTGGCGAGATGGCGGCTGCCGAGCGCGACGGCATCAGCATCCACCAGCATCTCGATCGCCTCGCGGGCGGGAAGGCGGCTGGCGCCGACGGCCTCACCTTCCTGCCCTATCTGCTCGGCGAGAAGACCCCGATCCATGATCCGGAAGCGCGCGGCGTCATCGAGGGGCTGACGCTCTCCCACGATATCGGCCATCTCTGGCGGGCGCTGCTGGAGGGCTATGCCTATGCCATCGCCCACCACGTCGAGGTGCTGAATGACATGGGCCACCGGAGCGAGCGCTTCTTTGTCTCCGACGGCGGCTCGAATAGCCACGTGTGGATGCAGATCGTCGCCGACGTGCTGCAGCACCCGCTGCAGCGGCTGAAGGGCCATCCCGGCTCCTCACTCGGCGCCGCCTGGACCGCTGCGGTCGGCGTCGGCCTCGCCGACTGGCCGGGCATCTCCCGCTTCGTCCATTACGGCGAAGAGGTCCAGCCCGACCCTGGCGCAGCCGACGTCTACGCGGCGGGCTATCGCCGTTTCCGCGAGCTTTATCGCCGGCTGAGGGATCTGCCGTGAACCTGCCCCGCTTCCGCGCGATTGCCTGGGACATCGACGGCACGCTGGTCGATAGCGAGCCGCTGCACCACGAGGCGCTGCTCGCCGCCGGCCGCAATTGGGACGTCGACCTCTCGGACCTTCCGGACCAGGCGTTCCGCGGCATCCATGTCGGTGACGTGTGGAAGCTGCTTACCCCGCGTCTGCCCGTGGGCATCGTGGAAGCCGACTGGCACGAGGCGATCAACGCGCACTATGTCGGCCACTATGAGCGCCTCGTCGCCATCCCCGAGGCAGTCGCCACCATGCACGCGCTCGCCAAGCTCGGCGTCCGGCAGGTGTGCGTGTCGAATTCTGCCCGCCGCGTGGTCGACGCCAATCTCAAGGCCCTCGGCATCGAGGGTATCATCGAATTCTCGCTGAGCTTCGACGACGTCACCGTCGGCAAGCCGGACCCCGAACCCTATCTCGCCGCCTGCCGCAGGCTCGGCCTCGCGCCGGCCAAGGTCGTCGCGGTGGAGGACAGCCGTTCCGGCGTCACGTCTGCTCGCA
This sequence comes from Xanthobacteraceae bacterium, assembly GCA_029266425.1. GTDB lineage: Bacteria > Pseudomonadota > Alphaproteobacteria > Rhizobiales > Xanthobacteraceae > Ancylobacter. Next base: position 11,038 of record JAQSWY010000034.1, on the reverse strand, counting down.
GCGCCGGGCTCCATGTGGTCGGGTATCTGCCTTCGGGCGGCGATTTCGGCGAGGTCGACTTCGCGACGGATCGGCTGTCTACCGTGCTGGAGCTTTTTCGGCCGGTGTGAGTTGCCCCTCGTGAGCCTCGAAGGATGCTGAAGGGGAACGCTCCTCACCCCCACGCGCCTGCGCCCTCAATTCCTGGATGAACGCATCGACCAGCGGCTGCTCGCCCTTCAGCCGGCGCGTCGCGACGAAGTGCGGGGATTCGAAACCATAGCTCTCCGGCCGCAGCACCCGCATCTGGTCGCGGCGCACCCAATCCTCGCCGATATGGCGCGGGAGGTAGCCGATGAAGCGCCCGGACAGGATCATCATCACTTGGGCCTCCATGTGCACCACCGAGGCGCTGGCCCGCGGGTGGTTGACCCGGTAGAGGTCGTCCAGGTGGCGATAGCCGCGCACCGAGAACAGCGCCTCCTCGATCCGCTGATGGCTGATCTCGCGCGCCGGCAATTCGTAGAGCGGGTTGCCGCGCCCGCAATAGAGCGCCTGCGGCTCGCGATAGAGCGGGATGTAGGAAATGCCCGGCACCTTCTGCGAGAACGGACCGACCACGATGTCGCGCAGCCCGTCCATAAGCCCTCGCTCCAGCGCCAGCGGCGTACCAAGCTCCAGATCCACGAAGACCTCGGCGCCATAGGTCATGTAGCGGGAGAGCGCGGTCTGCAGGCCGAGCTGCGGGCAGGTGACGACACCATCGACGATGCCGACCCGCAAGCGCCCGACCAGCCGGCGCTGGTCGCGGCCGACGCGGCCCTGGAAGGCGTCGATGTCGTCGAACAATTGCTTGGCGGCGGCGAAGGTGGATTCACCGAACGGGGTCAGGCGGAAGCCGCCGCGCCCTCGCTCGCAGAGTTGGCTGCCGAGCTTGCGCTCCAGCGCGGCGAGATGCGTCGAGAGCGTCGACTGGGTGAGGTTGAGCGCGATCTGCGCATCATGGAAGCCGCCCTCCTCCGCCAGCACGACGAACACGCGCAACAGCCGGAGGTCGATATTGTCGAGGCGGCGCATGGGAGAGCTTCCAGATCAGCTAACATTGAAGCTTATCAATGTAAGCTTTCATTAAAAGCAATTTCTCCGCATGTGAAATTGCGGGAGCATGCGTCGCCTTCCAAAGGAGCGACGCCAATGATCGCCAAGACCCGCAACGGCAATATCCGCCTTGCCGCTTTCGCCGCATTTGCCACCCTGGGCCTCCTCGCGGCCGGCCCCGCCAACGCCGCCGACACCATCCGCGTGCTGGCCCCAACCTGGCCGGGCTTCGCCCCGGTGCTGGTGGCTTCCGACCTCGGCTATTTCAAGGAACTCGGGCTCACCGTCGACATGAAGTTCGAGGACGACCGCGCCAATGTAATGGCCGCCTTTGCCCGCGGCGACATCGAAGTCGACATGCGCACCGTCGGCGAGCATCAGGGCCGCCCGCGCGACGCCTCGACCCCGGGCATCATCATCGGCACCATAGACAAGTCGCTCGGCGGTGACGGCGTGATCGCCGAAGGCTCCATCGCTACCGTCGCCGACCTCAAGGGCAAGACCATCGCCGCCGAGCCCAACATTCCGGCCCGACTCTTGCTCCAGCTCGCTTTGAAGCAGAAGGGGCTGACCTTGAAAGACCTCGACATCAAGGAGATCGCCACCGCCGACACCGTCGCGGTGTTCGCGGATTCCTCGGTCGCCGCGGTCGCGAGCTACGAGCCCTTCATGTCGCAGGCGGTCACCGCCCATGCCGCGCGCAAGCCGAAGGTCCTGCTCTCGTCGAAGGACAGCGACATCATCGTCGATGTCATCACCGCCCGGCAGGACGACCTCAAGGCCAATCCGAAGAAGTATCAGAACTTCCTGAAGGGCATCTACAAGGCGGTTGCCTATTACAAGAGCAACCCCGCCGACTTCATCAAGCTCGCTGCTCCGCACTACAATCTGAGCGAAGCCGAGGTGAAGGAGATCCTCGACACTTCGCTGGTCTATACCAGCCTGGAAGATGCTGCCGCGCTGATCGGCACGCCGGACAAGCCCGGCACGCTCTACGGCATCTTCGACACCGTCATGACGCTCAATCTCGAGAACGGCGCCGCCGACAACAAGCTCGTCGCCGCCCAGCAGATCGACCCCTCGGTGATGGCCGCCATCGCCGGCGCCAAGTGAACGGGAGACACGTGAGCGAGACGCCTCGATCCCGGGAGAATGAGATGACGGAAATCGCGGCCGGTCCCGCCCCCCTCGGCCGCGACGCCTCTGCCGGCGCCGCGCATTCGACGGCGCTGGCAGATACCCGCACCGCCCCGGGCGGCTTCCGCGCCAGCGACCTGTTCCGGTTGCGCGGAACGCTGCCGCCGATCGTCAGCGGCTCCATTGCAGTCGGGGCCAGTCTTCTGCTGCTCGCGCTCTGGGAGGTCGTCGCCCGCGCCGGCCTCACCAATCCGCTGTTCTTCCCCGCCCCCAGCGCCGTGCTGGATGCGATGCGGCGGATGTTCGCCGAGCAGAACCTCGCCTGGCACGCCGGCGTCTCGATCCTCCGGGTCTGGGCCGCCTTCCTGCTGGCCGCCGTGATGGCGATCCCGATCGGCATGCTGATGTCGGGTTACCGCGCTTTCGGCGCCGCCATCGAGCCGGTGATCGACTTCATCCGCTATCTGCCCGTCCCAGCGCTGGTGCCGCTCTCCATCATCTGGTTCGGTGTCGGCGAGGAGACCAAGATCTTCCTGCTCTGGCTCGGCACCTTCTTCCAGCTGGTGCTGCTGGTCGCCGACGACATGCGCCGGGTGCCGCACGAATATATCGAGATCGCCTACACCATCGGCGCCAAGCAATGGCAGGTGCTGAAGGATGTCGCCTTCCGCGCCATGCTGCCCGGCCTCGTCGACAATCTGCGCATCACCCTCGGCTGGTGCTGGACCTATCTGATCATCGCCGAGATCGTCGCCGCAAGCTCGGGACTCGGCTTCGTCATCTGGACCGCGCGCCGCTACATGAAGACGCCGGAAGTGATGGCCGGCGTCGTCCTCATCGGCTTGATCGGCCTTCTCACCGACCAGTTGCTGCGCCTCCTCCACCGGCGCGCCTTCCGCTATCTGTGAGGAGCAATGCGATGGTCGCCCATCTCGAATTCGTCCATGTCACCAAGCATTTCGGTGCCGTTGACGTAGTCGCGACGCCGTTCGACCTGGCGATCGACGACAAGCAGTTCGTGGTCTTCCTCGGCCCCTCCGGCTGCGGCAAGACCACGCTGATGCGCATGGTCGGCGGGCTTGACACGCCGAGCACCGGCGAGATCCGCCTGAGAGGCAAAGCCGTCGGCGGGCCGGACCGCCGCCGCGGCATGGTGTTCCAGTCCTATTCCTCCTTCCCCTGGCTGACGGTCGAGCAGAACGTCTCCTTCGGCATGCGATATCGCGACGACCTCTCGGAGGAGGAGAAGCTCGCCCGCCGCGATCACTATCTCGATCTGGTCGGCCTCCAGGAATTCTCCAACGCCTATCCCAACCAGGTCTCCGGCGGCATGCGCCAGCGCATCGCCATCGCCCGCACGCTCGCCTGCGGCTCCGACGTGCTGCTGATGGACGAGCCGTTCGGCGCGCTCGACGCGCTCCGCCGCGAGCAATTGCAGACCGAGTTGCGCCGCATCCAGCGCCGCGACGCCAAGACCGTGGTGTTCGTCACCCACGATGTCGAGGAAGCCGTGTTCCTCGCCGACCGGGTCGTGGTGTTCTCGCCGCGCCCGGCCCGCATCATGGCCGATATCGACGTGCGCGCCCGCCTCGGCGAGGAGCGCACGCTGGAAATGCGTGACGGTGCCGATTTCTTCGCCCTGCGCAACGAGGTGCTCCATCTCGTGCGCACTTACGCCGGGAGCGCAGCATGAAGCTCGGCGGACTATCGGGACGCACCGTCCTCGTCACCGGATCGAGCCGCGGCATCGGTCTCGGCATCGCCCGTGCCTTCGCCGCGGCGGGCGCGGATCTCCACATGCTCGCGGACAATAAGGGCATCCTCGAAGTCGCCGAGAGGCTCGGCGCCAAGGGGTATCAGGCCGACATCACGCAGGCCGACCAGCTCGCCAAAGTCGCGGAAGCGATCCCGCAGCTCCATGTGCTGGTGAACAATGCCGGACTGGAGCTGATCACCCCTCTCGACGACGCCGGCCCTGCGAACGAGGCGACGTTCCGGCGCGTCGTCGAGATCAATGTCGTCGGCACCTTCCTCGCCACCCGCGCCATGCTGCCTCGCATGCCGCTCGGCGGACGCATCATCAACACCGCCTCGGTGTGGTCGCGCGGCTCGGAAGCGCTGTTCGGCGCCTATGTCGCCTCCAAGCACGCCGTCATCGGCCTCACCAAGACCTGGGCCAAGGAGCTCGGCCCGCGCGGCATCAATGTGAACGCGGTGTGTCCCGGCTGGGTGCGCACCGAGGCCTCGCTCCGCTCGCTCCATGCCATGGCCGAGCGCCAGGGCGTCGAGCCGGACGCGCTCTTGAGCGACATCGTCGCGGCGCAGGTGATGCCGGGCTTCATGGACCCGGACGATATCGCCGGCACCTATCTGTTCCTCGCTTCCGACCTCGCCGGCAACATCACCGGTCAGAGCCTCGGGGTCGATCGTGGAGAATTCCCGTGGTGAACGACTTTCACAAGGAGCCGCCGCACAAGGACCTGCGCATCGTGGTGACCGGCGCGGCGAGCGGCATCGGCCGCGCCTGCGCGGCGCGCCTCGCCGCCGCCGGCGCTGATGTCGTCGGTCTCGACCTCACCCCCGGCGACGGCGAGTGGCAAATGATCGCCGCCGACATCGCCGACGAAGCGCAGGTGGTGCGCGCCATGGAGGCGGCGGCGACACATCTCGGCGGGCTCGACGTCGCCGTGAATTGCGCCGGCATCGATCTCGAAAGCCCGCTGGAAGCGTTCGATCTCAAGGCCTTCGACCGCATGGTCGCGGTGAATGTTCGGGGCACCATCCTCGTCGCCCGCGAGGCGCTGCGCCACTTCGGCGAGCAAGGCCGCATCATCAACACCGCCTCCGAACTCGCCTATCTCGGCCGCGCCGGCGCATCCGGCTATTGCGCCACCAAGGGCGCCATCATCTCGCTGACCCGCTCCTGGGCGCGGGAGCTGGCGCCGCGCGTGCTGGTCAATGCCGTGGCGCCGGGCCCGGTCGATACGCCGCTCCTCAATTTCGCTGCCATGAACCCGGCGCAGCGCGCGCTCGAAACCAACAACCCGCTCGGCCGGATCGGCAGGCCGGAAGAGGTCGCCGAGGCGGTGCTGTTCCTTTCGAGCCGGGCGAGCGGCTTCATCACCGGGCAATGCATCAGCGTCGATGGCGGCGCTGCGATGCACTGAGAAACAAGGGGCAACACATGGTCGACAGCGTCTATCTGGCCGAGCTGAGCTGGCCGCAATTCGCGGAGAAAGTGGGCGCCGGCGCGCCGGTGTTCCTGCCGCTCGGCACCACCGAGCAGCACGGCCCGCACCTTCCCTTGAACGTCGATGTCGTGCTGCCGACCGGCGTGTGCGAGCGCGTCGCCCGCGAGGTCGGCGGCCTCGTCGCTCCGACTATCCCCTACGGCTACAAGTCCATGCCGCGCTCGGGCGGCGGCGAGGCCTTTCCCGGTACGCTGAGCCTGGACGCCAACACCTTCTCGCTGGTGGTGCGCGACGTCATTCGCGGTCTCGGCCATCACGGCGTGCGCCGGCTCGTCGTGCTGAACGGCCATTTCGAGAATGCCTGGCCCTCGGTCGAGGGCCTCGATCTCGGCCTGCGCGAGCTGCGCCGCGACGGCATTACCGACATGCAGGTCATGCGTCTCGAATATTGGGACTTCGTCGAGCGCGCGACGCTCGACCGGCTGTTCCCGAACGGCTTCCCCGGCACCGAACTGGAGCATGCGAGCCTCTTGGAGACCTCGCTCATGCTGCTCTTGAAGCCGGAACTCGTGGAGATGGACAAGGTGCCCTCCGACGGCCCGGCCAAGTTCCCGACCTATGACCGCTTCCCGGTGCCCAAGGATTACGGCCTGCCGCCCTCCGGCGTGCTGGCCGACGCCAGAGGCTCCTCCGCCGAGAAGGGCGGCTGGCTGATGGCCAATCATGTCGAGCTGATCGCCAAGGCGGTCCGCAAGGAGTTCGGGTTATGAGATCAACCTCATCGTGAGGTGCCGCGAAGCGGCCTCGAAGCATACTGAAGCAGACGGCGCTCTGCTGGAGCATCCTTCGAGGCCCGGCTTCGCCGAGCACCTCAGGATGAGGTGGCTCCAGATGAAGACTTGAGTCGGACCCCAGGGAAAACAACAAAATGACCACGCGTTTCGAACCCGTCGATTCCGGCAGCGTGCCGCGCTTTGCCGGCATCCCGACCTTCATGCGGCTGCCGCTGGCAACTCCGGCCGAGGTCGACATCGCCGTTCTCGGCGTACCGTTCGATGGCGGCGTGACCAATCGCGCCGGCACCCGCCACGGCCCGCGCGAACTGCGCAACCAGTCGAGCCTGACGCGGCGCGTCCACCATGTCACCGGCCTCTCGCCCTATGACCGCGCCCGCATCGCCGATTGCGGCGACGTGCCGATCGATCCGATCGACCTGATGCGCACGCTGGACCTGATCTCCGGCTTCTATGCGGATGTGAAGAACGCCGGCGCCCGTCCACTCTCCGCCGGCGGCGACCATCTCGTGACCCTGCCGATCCTGCGCGGCCTCGCCAGCGACGGGCCGGTCGGGCTGATCCAGTTCGACGCCCATTCCGACACCTATGACAGCTTCTTCGGCCACAGCCGCTACAATCACGGCACGCCGTTCCGCCGCGCCATCGAGGAAGAGCTGGTGGACCCGAAGCGCTTCGTGCAGATCGGCCTGCGCGGCGCCATCTCCGCCGCCGACAATTACGACTTCGCCAAAGCCTGCGGCATCCGGATGATCTTCATTGAGGAGTTCGTCGAGCGAGGCGTTGCCGACGTGATGGACGAGGCCCGCTCCATCGTCGGCGACGGGCGCACCTATGTGACCTTCGACATTGACGGCATCGACCCCTCGCAAGCGCCGGGCACCGGCACGCCGGAGATCGGCGGCTTTTCCACCCGCGAAGCGCAGCAGATGGTGCGCCGGCTCGATGGCCTGAACCTGATCGGCGCCGACCTCGTCGAGGTCGCCCCGCCCTTCGATCCGTCCGGCCTCACTGCGCTGACCGGGGCGACCATCATGTTCGAGCTGATGTGCGTGCTCGCCGGCACGGTCGAGAAGGCAAAAGGAGGCGCCCGATGAGTCACGGCTATGAGAGCGGGCGGCTGGACCTGCCCTTCGTCGGCATCTGCACCTTCGGCAAATATCCGCTCGCCCTCGACTGGGACCGCATCGAGGCGGACGTCGCGATCCTCGGCGCGCCGTTCGATCTCGGCACGCAATGGCGCTCCGGCGCGCGCTCCGGCCCGCGGGCGATCCGAGAGGCCTCGACGTTGTTCGCCTTCGGCCATGCCGGCGCCTATGACCATGAGGACGACATCGTCTATCTCCCCGCCGGCAAGACCCGCATCGTCGATATCGGCGATGCAGATATGATCCACACCGACACCGCGCGCAGCCACGACAATATCGAGTTCGCGGTGCGCAAGATCCTGAAAGCTGGCGCACTTCCCGTGGTGCTGGGCGGCGACCATTCGATCAACATCCCCTGCATTGCCGCCTTCTCCGAGGAGGCGCCGATCCATGTCGTGCAGTTCGACGCCCATCTCGATTTCGTCGACGAGCGCCACGGCGTGCGCAGCGGCCATGGCAGCCCGCTGCGCCGCGCGGCGGAGAAGCCCTATGTGACCGGCCTGACCCAGCTCGGCATCCGCAACGTCTCCTCCACCGCCCGCGAGGGCTATGAGGCGGCGCGCGCGATGGGCAGCGACATCCTCAGCGTGCGGCAGATCCGCAAGCTGGGGACCGACGCGGTGCTGGAGCGCATTCCCGCCGGCGCACGCTATTACGTCACCATCGACATCGACGGCTTCGACCCCTCCATCGCCCCCGGCACCGGCACCCCCAGCCATGGCGGCTTCGCCTATTACGAGGTGCTGGAGCTGCTGGACGGTTTGACGAAGCGGGGAAATGTCGTCGGCATCGATCTGGTCGAGGTGGCGCGCGAATACGACCCCGCCGGCGTCACCTCGATCCTCGCGGCGCAAGTGCTGCTGAACTTCATCGGCCGCGTGCTGCACCATCGCGGGGGGTAAATACGACCTCATCCTGAGGTACCCGGCAAAGCCGGGCCTCGAAGGTTGCCCGCCCCCCATCGCTGCCTCTGCATCCTTCGAGGCTCGCTGCGCTCGCACCTCAGGATGAGGTCGTTTTAAGATTTTGAAATGAGGTGCGTTCCATCCGCTGCGCCTTGCCAGCCGGCAGCGCGCATGAGAAGTCACGCAGTACCGCGACAGATCGGGCAAGCGCAGCGTGGCAAGCTCCGACACTCCGGCCGGCCCGGATGCCGGCGCGCCCGATAGCGCCCATAGCCTGCGCGCGCTCGTTCGCGCCAGCGAAGTCGGCTTCGTCCTGCTGGCCTCGCTCATCGGCGTCTTCGCCGGGTTCTGCGTGCTCGCCATGGGCTGGGCGACGCAGGCGCTGCATGAGCTGATCTTCCGTATCGACCCGGGACAGCACCTCTCCGCCACGTCGGATATCGCGCCCGCGCTCGTGCTCGCCGGCCCGGCGCTCGGCGGACTGGTGTTCGGCCTCGCTTCCTGGCTCGTCTTCCGCAAGCGCGAGCAGCCGGTCGATCCGATCGAGGCCAATGCGCTGCATGGCGGGCGCATGTCGCTGACCGACAGCCTCATCGTCGCGGTGCAGACCACGGTGTCGAGCGGCGTCGGCGCCTCGGTGGGGCTGGAGGCCGGCTACACCCAGGCGTCGAGCGGGCTCGCCTCGCGCATCGGCCTGCTGTTCCATGTGCGCCGCGCCGATCTGCGGCTCCTGGTCGGCTGCGCCGCGGGCGGCGCCATCGGCGCGGCCTTCGATGCGCCGCTGACCGGCGCCTTCTATGCGTTCGAGCTGATTCTCGGCAGCTACTCCATCGCCGCCTTCGTTCCGGTGATGGCGGCGACCTTCACCGCGACAGTGACGCGGCGCCTGCTCGATCCCTCCCTGACCGCCGCCGATACCCTCACGATCACCGGCCTCTCGGCCGCCGACCTGCCCTCGCTGATCCTGCTCGGCATCGCCTGCGGCCTTGCCGGCATCGCGGTGATGCGTGGCGCCACCCTGATCGAGGCGGGCTTCCGCCGCTCCCGCGTGCCGGTCTTCCTGCGCCCGGCGATCGGCGGGCTCGGCGTCGGCGCTCTGGCGCTCTATTCACCGGCGGTATTCTCCGCCGGGCACGGTGCCGTGCACACGTTTCTCTCGGTCGAGCAGACCCTGCCGCAGATCGCCTTGATCCTGCTCGGCAAGGCGCTCGCCTCCTCGATTTCGATCGGCTCCGGCTTTCGCGGCGGCCTGTTCTTCGCCTCGCTGCTGCTCGGCGTGCTGGCGGGGCGCCTGTTCGCCGGCGGCCTTGCCATCCTGCCGTGGGAGCTCACGGCCGATCCCACGCTCTATGCGCTGGTCGGCATGAGCGCGCTCGCCGTGTCCATCGTCGGCGGGCCGATGACGATGACCCTGCTCGCTTTGGAAATGACCGGCGACCTCAATCTGACCCTTGCCGTGCTCGGCGCGGCGGGCGCCGCCTCGCTGGTCACGCGCCGGCTATTCGGCTTCTCGTTCGCGACCTGGCGCTTCCATCTGCGCGGCGAGAACATCCGCAGCGCGCACGATATTGGTTGGCTGCGCGAGCTCACCGTCGGCACGCTGATGCGCCTCGAAGTGCCGCAGGTCGAGGCCGACCTGACGGTCGCCGAGGCAAGGCGGAAATACCCGCCGGGCTCGACCAATTACCTCGTCGCGGTCGAGGCCGACGGCTCCTATGCCGGCATGGTGCCGCCGGCCTTGCTCTATCAGGAGGAGCCGCCGGAGACGGTACGCGCCCTGCTGCGCGACACCGAGCGCATGCTGCTCCCCGGCACCCCCATCCGCGATGCCCTCGGCATGTTCGACGAGGCCGAGAGCGAGACCATTGCCGTGGTCGCCGACCGCGAGAGCCGCCGCCTCGTCGGCATATTGAGCGAAGCCCACGCCATCCGCCGCTATGGCGAGGAAGTCAGCCGCCGCAACCGCGAGCTGACCGGGGAATGACCCACGCGGTCGCCTCCTCGAAAAGCCATATATTTCAAAGGCATGATTAAGGTCATGCCGAACCCGTATGGGAGCCATGCATCCTCCATGGGGGACCACGACTAACTGCGATCTTGCGCCGCACCATATTTATGCTGCAAGCAGCATTCGGGGCGTTTTGTCGCGCCTGATGTGCGGGAGATTTGGAATGAGCCTTGTCGACATGGCCGGCCTGAAGATCGATTCAGCGCTCCTGAACTTCGTCAATGACGAAGCCATGGTCGGAACCGGGCTCACGCCGGCCGCCTTCTGGGCAAGCTTTGCCGCCCTGGTGGCCGACTTCGCGCCGCGCAACGCCGCCCTGCTGGCGCGCCGCGACGAGCTCCAGGCGGCGATCGACAAGTGGCACCGCACCCAGAAGGCCAAGCCTTTCGATCCGCGCGCCTATGAGGTCTTCCTCGCCGAGATCGGCTATCTGCTTCCCGAGCCGCCGTCCTTCGAAGTCACGACCGACAAGGTCGACGACGAGCTCGCCCGCATTCCCGGCCCGCAGCTTGTGGTTCCGGTCACCAATGCCCGCTATGCGCTGAACGCCGCCAATGCCCGCTGGGGCAGCCTCTATGATGCGCTCTACGGCACCGATGCACTGCCCGAGGATGGCGGCGCCGCTCGCGCCGGCGGCTTTAACCCGATCCGCGCCAGCCGCGTCATTGCCCGCGCCCGCGCCTTCCTCGACGAGGCGGCGCCGCTGGCGAGCGGCAGCCACGCCGATGCCACGGCCTACCGTGTGAAGGAGGGCGCGCTTGAAGTCGCCCTGAAGAAT
>JAQSWY010000191.1 GCA_029266425.1 Xanthobacteraceae bacterium | reverse complement strand
GAATTTCGGCTTCTCCGACGCCACCGAGATCTTCGTCTTCATCTCCGGCTACACCGCCGCCATGGTCTATGGCCGCGAGCTCGACACCAGCGGGGTGATGGTCACCTCCGCACGCATCCTGCGGCGGGCGTGGCAGCTCTACGTCGCCTTCATCTTCCTCTTCGTCATCTATCTCGCCGAGATCTCCTACGTCGTCGGCAGCTTCTCCAATCCGCTCTATGCGGAGGAGATGGGCGCGCTGCAGTTCCTCGCCGAACCGGACGTCGCGCTGGTCCAGGCGCTGCTGCTGAAGTTCCGTCCGGCCAACATGGACGTGCTGCCGCTCTACATCGCGCTGCTTGCCAGCTTCCCGCCGATCCTGTGGGCGCTGAAGAAGCGGCCGGACGCGACGCTCATGGCCTCCTTCGCGCTGTGGCTGTTCGCCACCCATACCGGCTTCAACCTGCCGGCCTATCCGGACGACCGGATGTGGTTCTTCAATCCCTTCGCCTGGCAGCTCCTGTTCACCTTCGGCGGCTGGTGCGGGCTCGGCGGCAGCGACCGGCTGAGCGGCATCGTGCATTCGCGCCTCGCCCTCGCACTGGCGTGGCTTTACCTGCTCGTGTCGCTGCTCGTGGTAACCAGCTGGTATTGGCCGCCGCTGGAAGGACTGGTGCCGCCCGCCATCGGCGACCTGATCTATCCGATCAGCAAGACCGATCTCGCGCCGCTGCGCCTGCTGCACTTCTTCGCGCTGGCGATTGTCGTGGTAAGATTAATACCGGTAGACTGGCCGGCGCTGCGCTCGCCGATACTGTGGCCGATGATTTTGTGCGGCCAGAACTCGCTGGAAGTCTTCTGCTTCGGCGTCTTCCTTTCTTTTGCCGCACATTTCGTGCTGAACGAGGTGACCGGCTCGCTGACCATGCAATTGACGCTGAGCGTGACGGGCATCGTATTGATGGTGGCTCTCTCTGCCCTGTTGTCGTGGTATGGTCGCGTCGAGCGCGATATTGCGGCGCGGAAGACGGCTAGTCGGCGCGGTTCATAGTGAAACGCTTTATCTGGGGTGCTCTTCTCGCAACGGTCCTTGTCCCGGTGGGCGGCGCTGCCGTCCATGCCGAGACCGGGAAAGTGTGCGCCGCGCCATCCGCGCTGACGCGGGCGGGCTTCCCGCTGCCGCACCTCGCCCGCGCCCTCCACGACAGGTCCCCCGCCACCATACTGGTGCTGAACAGCGCGACGGCGGCCAAGAAGGCGCGGCCAGGCTCCGAGAAGGACGTGCTGCTGCGCAGCTTCCCGAGCTACATCGAGGAGACGCTGCGTGCGCGCTATCCCGACGGCGGCGTGGTGGTGACGACGCACAACGAGCCGCGCGCCACCGCCGAGGCGATCCTTCCCGGCATGCCCGCGGTGCTGGAGAAAACCAAGCCGGCGCTGATGATCTGGCAGACCGGCACCTACGACACCATCCTCGGCGCCGACACCTCCGCCTTCTCCGACGCGGTGTCGACCGGCATCTCCTATGCCCGCGAGGCCGGCGCCGACGTCATCGTGGTGAGCCCGCAATATTCGCCGCACACCGCCTTCGCCTTCGACGTCGCCCCCTATAACAACGCCCTGCGCTGGGCGGCGCGCTCCAGCGGCGTGCCTTTCTTCGATCGCTACAGCGTCATGCGGTTCTGGGAGGATGAGGGCATCTTCGATTTCGACAGTGCCCGCCCCTCGCCCTCGCTGTTCGACGACGTCCATCGATGCATCGGCCGGCTGCTGGTCGGCGTGATCGTCGACGGCGTCGAGATGCGCACCCTCGGTTCCCGCTGACATAGACGCCCGATGCGAAACCTCCCTCTCTTCCTCGCTGCCGCCCTCTGCCTGACGGCGTCCCTGCCCGTCTCGGCCCAGAACCTGATCCCGCCGGCGGCGAAGAGCCTGATCCCGGCGACCTGCCCCTCGGCCAAGACACTGGCGAAGCTCTCCTTCCCGCTCGCCCGCACCGCCGCGAAGCTGCGCGCCGGCGAGCCCGTCACCATCGTTGCCATCGGCTCCTCCTCGACCGCGGGCGCCGGCTCGACCTCGCCGGACGCGGCCTATCCGAGCCGGCTGCAGGCCATGCTGCGCGAGCGCTTCCCCGGCGCGCAGATCAAGGTGGTCAACCGCGGGGTGAACGGGCAGGACGCGCCGGAGATGCTGGCGCGCTTCGACAAGGACGTCGCCGCCTACAAGCCGACGCTGGTGATCTGGCAGTCCGGGGTGAACGCGCTGTTCCGCGAGGGCGGCCTCGCCGCCACCGAGAAGCTGCTGCGCGAGGCGATCGCCCGCATACGCGCGCTCGATGCCGATCTGCTGCTGGTCGACCCGCAATACGCCCCGCGCGTCATCGCCGACGCCGATATCGGCCCGATGATCCGGCTGATCGACGCCATCGCGCAGGAGGAGGGCATCGGCGTCTATCACCGCTTCGCGCTGATGCGCGACTGGCACGAGACCGCCGGCATGGGCTTCGAGGCGTTCCTGTGGAAGGACAGCTTCCACATGAACGACTGGGGCTACAA
>JAQSWY010000064.1 GCA_029266425.1 Xanthobacteraceae bacterium | reverse complement strand
CCCGCTGGCGCATGAGAAGGCGATGAAGTGCATCGAGCTCTACGGCCGGCAGGTGATCCCGCGCGTGCGGGAGCTGCTGGCGCAGGAGAAGGTCGAGGCCTGACCTGCAGGCTTAAGGGTGAGCTCTCCCAAGACTTTACCCTCATGCCCGGGCTTGACCCGGGCACCCAGTGACCAGGTGCACCGGTCCCCCTGGATCCGCGGGTCAAGCCCGCGGATGAGGGTGTTTTATGAGGTAAGCCGCAAGCGCCCCGTCATCCCCGGGCAGGTCTCAACCGATACCGACACATCCTCCTGAGCGAAATCTGAAGCGTCCGGCCTCTGTCAACTCAAAGATGTAAGTTCGAATCGCCCATGGCTCCGTCTTCCACGTGTGAGCATGCCGAGCGAACATGAAGTCCCGTCTTGCATCAGCTCTCCTCAAAAGCCCGCGTTTGTAACGCTTGCGATCTTATCCCCGGCGCCTTGCAGGTCTATGCCACTGGCCGCGGGATGACCATGGGCGTACGCGTCAGCGGGTCAGGAAGTACGGCACACGGCAGATCGAACACGCGTTCGATCAGGGCCTCCGTCACGATCTGCGCCGGGGCGCCGCTATCGACGATCCGGCCGTTGCTCATGACGATCAGGCGCGAGGCGTAGCGGCAGGCGAGGTTGAGGTCGTGCAGCACGGCGACGAGCGTCTTGCCGGCCGTTGCGAGCTTACGGCACAGCTCCAGCACCTCCATCTGGTGCGACAGGTCGAGGAAGGAGATCGGTTCGTCGAGCAGCAGGATCGGCGTCTCCTGTGCCAGCGCCATGGCGATCGCGACCTTCTGGCGCTGGCCGCCCGACAGTTCCGCCACGCGCCGCCTGGCGAGCGGCAGCGTGCCGGTCCGCTGCATGGCGGCGCTCACGGCCGCCTCGTCCTCCACGGACCATTGCCGCAGGAGGCTCTGATGGGGAAAACGGCCCCGTCCGACCATGTCCTCCACGGTGATGGCGTCCGGAATTTCCATCTGCTGCGGTAGCAGCCCCAGCCGCCGAGCCACCGCCTTGCGTGTCAAGCCCGCCATATCCTCGCCCTCGAGGCGCACCTCGCCGCCGGCGGGGCGGTGCAGGCCGGCGAGGCAGCGCAGCAACGTGGACTTGCCGCAGGCATTGGGACCGATGATCACGGTGAAGCCGCCATGGGGAAGGTCGAGGTCGATCCCCTGCAGGATCGTGCGCCGGCCATGGCCTGCGATGAGGCCGCGGGCCTCGAGGGCAAATGCCGCGCGGCTCATGGGCGGCTCTCCGCGGCGGTCCGGCGCGACCACAGCAGGCCGACGAAATAGATGCCCCCGACGGTCGCCGTGAGAGCGCCCGCGGGGATGGCGCGCGGTGCGAACAGGAGACGGCCGGCCATGTCGCTCGCGAGCAGGAAGAGGCCGCCGGACAGAGCGGAACCCAGCAGCGGTGGACTGCTGCTACCTGTGAGCCGCAGCCCAATTTGCGGTGCGATGAGGGCGACGAAGCCGATCGGCCCCGTGAGGAAGGTCGCCGTCGCCGTCAGCGCGATGCCGATGGCGGCCACCAGCATGCGGACGCACCCCGGATGGGCACCGAGCGCCGCCGCGCGATCCTCGCCGAGTCCGAAGGCACGCAAGGGGCGGTGGCACAACAGCCCGAGCGGTAGCAGCAGGGCGAGCAGAGCGGCGACCTGCGCGAGGTTGTCCCACCTTATCCCGGCGAGCGAGCCGATCCGCCAGTTCGCCGCCGCTAACGCGGTGTCCAGCCGCACCGTCAGGATGATCCAGTCATTGACGGCGGTGAACAGCGCGCCGACCGCGATGCCGACGACGATGATCCGCGACGTCGTGTCCTGTGCCCGCCCCGAGAAGATCAGCACGAGCAGGCCGGCGACGAGACCTCCGCCGAAGCCCGAGAGCGCCACCATGGCCGGCGCGGCGCCCGCCGTGATCGCCAGCAGGGCGCCACTGAACGCGCCAGCGTCGAAGCCGATCACGTCGGGACTCCCGAGCGGATTGCGCAGCAGCGTCTGGAACAGTGCGCCCGCCAATCCGAGCGCCGCGCCGGCCAGCAGCGCGCCGGCGATGCGCGGCAGGCGCCATTCCACTACGAGGAGATGGAGCTGCCGCGAGCTTTCCCCCATCAGCGCCGCAAGAACCTCCGGGAAGGAGAGCGTGACGGTGCCAATGGACAAGGCCATGACCGCGAGCAGCGCCGTCACCCCTGCGAGGGCGCTACAGCGAAGCAAGCTGCCTCGTGCCAGACGGAAGGAGAGTAGCCCGCCGGCAAGGCGGATCGGCCGGAAGCCGGATGAGGAGGAAGGGGCCATCTGACTCATGCGCGCAGCCGCTGGTCCAGTCGTACCAGGAGGATCAGCACGGGGGCACCGAGCAGCGCGGTCACCACGCCGACCGGAATCTCCGCCGGTGCCGCAGCAACGCGGCCGAGCGTGTCGGCCGCCATCACCAGCGCCGCGCCGATCGCACAGGAGAGCGCGAGAACCACCCGCTGGTCGGCACCGCCAAAGATGCGCGCAGCATGTGGCGCGGCGAGGCCGACAAAGGCGATGGGGCCCGCGGCGGCCGTCGCTGCGCCGGCGAGCAGGGCGACGGTGAGTAGCGCGATGCCGCGCGTGATCGCGAGCGGGACGCCGAGGGCGGCGGCGCCATCATCGCCGAGCGCCATGGCGTTGAGGCGCGGGGCCAGCCCGGCGGCGAGGAGCAGGCCGGCCACGAAGGCGGGGGTCACGGCGGGCAGGATGAGCGCGGCATCGCCCGCCAGCGAGCCGATCCGCCAATTGCGCACGAGGTCGAAAAGGTCGGGATCGGCCAGCGCCACCGCC
This sequence comes from Xanthobacteraceae bacterium, assembly GCA_029266425.1. Taxonomy (GTDB): domain Bacteria; phylum Pseudomonadota; class Alphaproteobacteria; order Rhizobiales; family Xanthobacteraceae; genus Ancylobacter. The sequence continues at coordinate 8,997 of JAQSWY010000064.1, read as the reverse complement.
TGCGTCAGGCCGAAGCAGAGCGCACCGACGGCGACGCCGGCCAGGGTGAGCCGCAAAGGACCGTCGGAGCGGCCGGCAAGGCCGGCAATGCCTTGCACGGTTAGTGCGGCTGCAGCGGCACCGCAGGCGGCGAGCAGGAGCGTCACGCCCGGCCCGGACATGCCGACCCCGCCGATGCCGAGGACGATGGCGAGCCCCGCACCCGCATTGATGCCCAGCAGCCCCGGTTCGCCCAGCGGATTACGCGTCATTGCCTGAATGATGGCCCCCGCTGCTGCGAGGCCGGCGCCGATGAGGGCCCCCAGCAGGAGGCGGGGGGCACGCATGTCGAGAAGGATGAGCGAGAGCTCCTCGTCGCCCCGGCCCGCCACGACGTCGAAAAGCGCCGACGGCGGGATAGGCCGCACGCCTGCGAGCAGGCCGATCGCTCCGATGAGGGTCGTCAGCGCAACGGTGGAGAGGGCGATCGCGGTGCCGCGCCTCATGAGGAGACCTGCGCATAGAGGACAGCCCAGGCATCGGCCAGATAGCCAGCAGTGTAGTAGGAGCCGAAGGTCGCATTGCCGCCCACGACATGGACTCGGCCGGCGCGCACCGCCGGAAGGCGCCGCCACAGCGGCTCGCGCGCCAGCGCCTGCGGCGCGCCATTGCCGAAATCGAGCAGCAGAATGGCATCGACATTGCCGAAGACGCTGCCGAACGCTTCCAGCGCCACCTCGCCATAGGGGCCCAGCCGCTCCGCAGCGATGTCGGTCCCGCCGATCTCGGCCAGTACCTGCGCAGGCATCAGTTGGCCATAGGCGGTCCCGGCGCTGCAGACCATGGCCTGCCGCTTGAGCGGATCGAAATAGAGCGCCGCCACGCGGGTCGACGCGATCACGGCATGATGGCGGCTGCGGATGGCCTCCACTTGCGCGGCGTGCGCGGCCAGCCGTCGGTCACACAGGTCGCGCCGGTCGAGCCATTCGGCGAGGTGGAGGAGGTTGGCCTGCCAGGTGATGCGATGATTGCTGGGAAGCACCGGCGCGATGGCGGAGAGGCGCGCCAGCGGCCACCAGTCGGAATGCGGCGCCGTGTCGGGGCAGAGGATGAGGTCCGGTTCGAGCAGAAGAATCTGTTCGAGATCCGGCGGTGCCGCGAGCATCGGCACGCCGGCCGGCACGGGAACCCAGCGCCGGGCGCGGCTATGGCTGTAGCCGACGAGCGGCAGCTCGAAGACGAGCGCCGATTCGAGGCTGATGCGTGAATCGATGGCGACGACCCGGCGCGGCACCGCGGGGATCTCCACGCGCCCGGCCGGCGTGTCGACCGGGCGCCGGGCCGGCTCCGCCCAGCCGGCCGACCAGCCGGCTGACGACGAGAGGGCGAGCATCAGCCCGCCCTCCATGATCGCCCGTCGCGAAAGGGTACGACCCATCCGGAACGCCGACGTCAGAACCTGAAGATGGTGGAGACGGCGAGCGTGCGCGCCTCGCTCGGATAGAGCAGGTTGAAGCCCGGATAGGTCGTCCAGTACGCCTTGTTGAAGGCGTTGGTGAGGTTCGCCTGGACGATTATGGGTTCGCCCTCGGCGCGCTCGATCTTGTAGCGCGCGCCGAAGTCGAAGGTCGTCCAGCCACTGAGCTTCTGCGTGTTCGCGGCGTCGACATAGGTCGGGCCGGTCGTGTTCATGCGCCCGAAGAGGGTGAGGTTGGCGATGAAGCTCGGATCCCATTCGAGGCCGAGCGTGACCGTGTAGGGAGGCGCGCCGGCGGCGTCCTTGCCGTTGTAGAGGCCGTCGGTCGTCTGCGTCATCTCGGCGTCGAGCAGGACGAAGCCGCCCAGCACGCGCAGCGACGGCGTGATCTCTCCCGCGATATCGAACTCGATGCCCCGATACACGGTCTCGCCGTCGGCATTGAAGGTGTTCGTCACGCTGTCGGCGATGCCCGAGGCCTGGGTGGTGTGGAAGTAGCTGAGAGTGGTCAGGACGGTGCCCCAGTCGACCTTGATGCCGGCCTCGTACTGCTCGGTGACGAAGGGCGGGAGAACCTCGCCGCCATTCGCGTAGGCATCGGGAACGACCTGTCCGGCGGTCAGGCCCTCGATGTAGCTCGCATAAAGCGAGACGCGCTCCCATGGCTTGACGAGGATCGCGAACACCGGCGTAAGGGCATCGCTGTCATAGGTCGAGGTGAGCGCGGAGCTGACGTTGTTGTAGTTCTCCGTCTCGACATATTGCTGGCGCAGCCCGAGCGTGACCTGCACCCGCTCGTCGAGCACGGACAGCGTGTCGGCGATGGCGTAGCTGGAGAAGGTGATCTTGCTCTGCGGGCCGAGATCCATGTCGGGGATCACCGGCGGCGGCGCAAAGGTCGGATCGTAGATGTTCGACTGGGTGACGGAGAGGATCGGCGTCGGCGCCGAGAGGCGATTGGCGTGGTAGCCGCTGGCCGAGAGCGCAATGTTGTGCGTCACAGGGCCGGTATCGAAATTCGCCCGCAGGCCGGTCTCACCGGACTGGCGTTCGATGTCGATGAGATAGCGACGGCCCGTGGCGGTGAAGTCGCCATTATATTGCAGGTTCGTGCCGGCCTCGACCGCTTGGTCCCAGTCCGTCGCGTCAATGCCGGCCTTGGCGTAGACCATGATGTTGTCGGTCACGTCGTACTCGGCCGAGACCATTCCGTAATTGTCGGTGAAGTCGCTGTAGTTCCACGGCGACACCCAGCCCTGGTCCGGCGAGGGTGGCCGGGCGATGGGCTGTCCCGGCGCGGCAGTGACGGTGTTGTTCATCCGGTCGGTGTTCAGGACCTGCGAGCCGAGGTCGAGCGCGAGCCGCAGCTTGTCGCCGCGATAGTCGATGCCGAGCGTGGCGTTGAACAGTTGCTGCGACTGATCGGCGATTGGCGTGCCTCCCTCCCGGTAGAGCACGTTGCCGCGGACGCCCCATTCGTTCTCCGGCCCAAACCGGCTCCCCAGATCGAGCTGCGCGCCGAACTGGCTGTCCGTGATGTAGGTCGTGGTCAGCTGAGCGAGAGGGTCCTCGCCCGCGCGCTTGGGCACGAGGTTGATGACGCCGCCGACCCCGCTGGGCGAGAGGCCGTTCAGGAAGGCGCCCGGCCCCTTGAGGACCTCCACCCGCTCGATGCCCGCCAGCGTGGACTGGCTGTTCGGCGCGACGCCGAAAAGCCCGTTATAAGCCACCGCGCCATTGCCGACCTGTATGCCGCGGATCAGGAAGTAGTTGGCGTTGCCGACATTGGTCGGGTCGACATTGCGTATCGCGGGATCGTTCCTCACCACATCGGCGACAGACTGGGCGTTCTGGTCCTCGATGAGCTTGGAGGTGTAGTTGGTGACGGTGAACGGGGTGTCCATCACGTCGCGCACGCCGAGCACGCCGAGTGTGCCGCCGGTCGCCACCTGACCGCCTGCATAGGGCGCCGGTAGCGCGCCGGCGCCCTCTACCTCGATCGTATCCAGCGAAATCGCGCCCTCCGGCCCCACGCCGACGCTCGTCACTGCGGTCGGATCAAAGATCTCGACCGTTGTGGGATTGCTGAAGCGATAGGACAGGCCGGTATTGACAAGTAGCGCCGCGACCGCCTCGGACGGCGTGAACGTGCCCTTCACCGCATTTCCCTGCCGCGAAGCGGCCGGGGTCTCGCGGAACACCACGTCGACCCCGGTGACGCGGACGATGTCGTTCATCGCCGCGCGGACCGATTTGGCGGGGATGTCGAACGCGTGGCTCTGCTGCGCGACCGTCTGGGCGCCCGCGTGGTCGAGCCCGGGCATCCCCAGGCTCACCGTGATCAGAACACTGCTCGCCATAAGGCGCGCGCGAACCCCTGCCCAGTTCTTCGTCATCCCCAGTCCCTTCGATGCCTGTCGTCGAAGGCCGGCGCCGCGGGGCCCTTGCCGCGAGGGCGCCGCGCCAGCCTTCACTGACTCTTCGTGTGGCAGGAGTGAGTACCCTCAGTCGGGGCGAAGAAAATTTCGCGCAGTTCGCTAGGGACCGATGATGGTGAGCGGTCCGACCGTGTGCATCGGGAAGTCCACCGTGGAGCGCAGAGCGTCCAGGGCCGCGTCCGTATCGCGCAGAGAGATGTTGCCGCTCACCCGCGTCTGCGCGACGGCGCCGTCGAGGACGAGGATGCGGCCAGGCCGGTACCGCCCAATACGCTCGAGCACGTCGGCAAGGCGCGCATTGGTGAAGATCAGCCGTCCCTGGCGCCAGGCCGTCGCTTCCTCGATGTCGACCTTGCGAAGCTCGCCGAGGCCGCCCTGCCCGTAGGCGACGCTTTCGCCGGGGTTCAACACCACCTCGTCATCGACGGCGGCAACCTCGACACGTCCGCTGTCCAGCGTGACCGTCACCTGGCCGCCCTCGTCGAGCGCGACCTCGAAGGCCGTGCCGAGCACCCGGGCCTCGCCGTCGAGTGCGTCGACGACGAAGGGAACGGCAGACGGCGTCACCGTCAGGAACACGGTGCCGCGCAGCACCGCGACGCGCCGCTGCTGCGGACCGAATTCGACGGATACGGCGCTGTCGGCGTCGAGCAGCAGCGTCGAGCCGTCGGCGAGCGCGACCGTGCGCAATTCGCCTCGCGGGGAAACATAGTCTGCGGCGAGATCCTGCAGCAGGTGCGGGCGGGCGAGCCACAGCCAGCTTCCCACCACCAGTGCCGCGAGGGCGACCACGACGCCCGCCGCGGCGCGTGCGCCGCGGCGCCGGCGTCGCATTTCGCGGATCTTCGCCATGCTTTCGGAGAGGGTGGCGTCGTCATCCGGATGGAGCTCGTCGCCGAGGGTCGCGAGATCGCTCCAGAATGCGCGGGCATGTTGGTAGGCCTGCTCGTGCGCCGGCGAGGCATCGCGCCATGCGGCGAAATCGCGCCGATCCTCAGCGGAAGGGCGACCGTTCATGCGCGTCAGCCAAGCAACAGCCTGCCGCTGGATACGTTGTCCGTCCACGCTCCTGCGCCCGCCCTTGTCCTGTTCCGCTGCGCGATCCGCCCGGACGCTCAGTCGACGCTCGAGCGGCAGGCGAGCAGGGCGCGGGCGATCTCGCGCTCGACCGAACTGTAGGAGATGCCGAGCGCCGCCGCGATCTCGTCATAGGTGCAATGATGGACACGATTCAAGAGGAACACGCGGCGGGTACGGTCGGGCAGGGCCGCGACGGCCTCGCGCAGGCGACCGAGGTTCTGGCGCGCGCAGAGGATGCGGTCCGGCGGGATGGGAGCCGCGGCATACTGCTCCTCGGTCATGCGATGCAGCGCGGCGGCGCGCCGCCGCTCGGACCGGTAGCGATCAATGGCCGCGAAGCGGGTGGCCCCGGTCAGATAGGCGGGAGAGACCGCATCGGTGTCCGCCGGATCGCGACGCACGCGCGACCACAGCGCCGTGAACACGTCGTGCACCACATCGGCGGCGTGAACCGCGCCGACCTTGCGGGCGGCGACCCGCTCAAGTCGCCGGTGTTCGGCAACATATAATCTTTCGATGTCGCCGAGACTTTTCGACATGTTCCCGTTCCGGCATCGGAAGGACAATGATCGGCTCCTAGCAAGAAGCATGCTCAACTTCAACTATTACAGTTTGTAATTATTAAATTCTAATCTTTCCTATGGCTTCTTACATTCAACTAGGCTTCGCTATAGTGATCTCTTCCCGAAATGGGGGGGCGGCGGCGTGGGTCGCCTGCTGGGCATGGCGACGCGGATGGGTTCATTTCACGAAATCACGGTGGCGCGGCGCGAATGGCTGACGCCGGGCATGGTTCGGCTGAGCTTCACCGGCGAAGACCTCTCCGGCTTCCGCTCCACCGGCATCGGCGACGAGTATGTGCGTCTGTTCTTCCCCGATCCGGTGACCGGCGAGCGTGTACTGCCCGAGATCGACGCAGAAGGCCGGTGGACCTTTCCCGCCGAGCCGGAGCGGGTGCGTTACTCGACCTATACGGTGCGCCATTTCGACGTGGAGGCGCGAGAGCTCCATATCGATTTCGTGGTGCATGAAGGCGGCATGGCCAGCGAATGGGCCATCGCGGCGCAGCCCGGCATGAGCGTGGTGATCAACAGTCCGCGCGGCCTGTACGCGCCGCCGAACGGGCTGAGCTGGCAGGTGCTGCTCGCGGACGCCACCGGACTTCCGGCGGTCGGACGCTTGCTCGCGCAGACGCCGGCGCATGTGGCCAGCCATATAGTGGTCGAGCTGGGGAGCGAGGCGCACGCGCAGTCTCTTCCCTACCATCCGCTCGCCGAGGTCACCTGGATCTTCGGCCGCGGCAATGGCGTCGCGCCGAGCGCGCTCGATCACGCACTGCCCTCGATCCCCCTTGGCGCGGGTGTCGGCTATCTCTGGGCCGGCGCCGAACAGAAGGCCGCACGCAGGATACGCAATCTGGCGCGCCGCATGCCCGCCTTCGGCGAAGGCCGCCAAAAGGTCGTCGCGTACTGGAGCGCCTGACGCATGGCCGGCGGGGGAGCCAACTCGGAGAATGCCGTGAGGCGAAGGCTCTCGTCCTTGACGCTCCTAGCGCCACGCGACTGATAGGTCGTTGCAGCGAGCGGCATACGCCGATCTGTCCGAAAGCTCGCGGCGCTTTATCGCCGCAAGGTCGAGAGGCCATCCAAGTCCTTGCCCCCGAGAACCGCTATGAGGCGAATCGACGCCATCCGCTGATCACGACTGGCGCAGGTCCCAGTTCGAATCTCGCATGCTCCGCCGTGCGCGGCCTGGAGCCGCGGATTTTTGCAGCTAAGCGGATATACCGTGGTCTCCGCGGCGGGCACTGGACGGCTACCTGAGCCTTCTTGCAGTCGTGAGAGCTCGTTGACAGTAAAAACCGCGTAGGTCATCACTACGTTAGTGCGCGTCTGGAGCGCCACCTGTCCGCGGCAAGAGAGCCTGCTCTCATCCAGTAACTAGATACTCGCGAACCTTCTTCCAGCCTTTCGTAAGCGGACACTAGGCGATTGGAAGGAAGGTTTGTCATGAGCCGTGCCCTCACTTCCCGCACGACTGTCGAAAGCCTGCGTAAGGAAGCCAAGCGCTGGCTAAAGGCACTTCATGCCCCCAGCCCGGAGGCCACGAACCGCTTTCGCACCGCCTGGCCCGACGGACCCGCCAAGCCGCTCCTGCGCCATGTCCAGCACGCCCTGGCACGGGAGTATGGCTGCGAAAGCTGGATCGCACTCAGGCAGGAGATCGAACAACTGGCACGAGCCGGCAGCAGCAACGCCGATCGCGTCAAACAGCTGCTTCGCCACGGCTGGGACGGCGACCCGGCGCTCGCCCGCCATGTCCTCGACCGCTACCTCGCCATCGCCCGTGACAGCATATTTACCGCCGCGGCCTCCGGCAACCTTGCCGAGGTCAGACGCCGGCTTGCTGGCGACCCGGCTGAAGCGACACGTACGGATGGGGTCCACATGTGGACCGCTCTCACGCATGTCACATACGGGCGCCTCGATGCACACAATGCAGTTGCCATAGCGCGGCTGCTGCTTGATGCGGGCGCCGATCCGAATTTCGGCTTCGATGACGGGTGGGGCAGCCCCTTTACCGTGCTCACCGGCGCCATCGGGCGCGGTGAGCAGCATAAGCCGAGTCATCCTCAGGTGGAGGTTCTCGTCGATCTCCTCGTCGCGGCGGGAGCTGACCCATTCGATCGGCAGTCGCTCTACAACATCTCCGTCGATGGCAAGGACATCGATTGGTATGAGCGGCTCTGGCAGCTTTGCTTCGCGAAGGGTCTCACGTCCAAATGGAGTGACCCGGACGCATGGATCAACGGCGGCACGATAAAGGTCAACACGCTCGACTATCTTCTTGGCAACGCCGTCGGGCAAAACCATCTCGAGCGCGCCGCGTGGCTCCTCAGGCACGGTGCCAACGCGAATGCGCCCCAGGCTTATAACGGCTGGCCGATGCACAAGCTTGCGCAGATGTCGGGCTTTCTCGACATGGTCACGCTTCTGGAGCGTCACGGTGCGGAGCCGGCCGAATTGACGGGAGCACAGGCTTTCCAGGCGGCGTGCCTGCGCCAGGATGAGGCGGCTGCCCGCGCGTTGCTCACCTCTGATCCCGGGCTCGTGAAGGACGCGACACCGCTACTGGCGGCCGCTGAGTTCGGCAATGCCGGTGCAGTCGCATTGCTGCTTACCCTCGGCGCGTCGGCCCGCGCGCTGGACACGGACGGCATCAGTCCGCTGCATCGGGCTGTGCAATCTGGTTCGCTAGAGGCGGTCGAGCTACTCCTGGGCGCAGGCGGCGATGTCGATCTGACCGAGCGGCGCTGGGGCGGAACCCCGCTGAGCTGGGCAGCCGTCATGGGACAATCGGACATCTTCGAGCGGCTTGCCGCGCTCAGCCGCGATGTGCGCACCCTCGGCTACAGGGCAAAGCTTGACCGGCTGGAAGCAGTTCTACGCGCGGAGCCTGAACGGGCTAATCAGATTTCAGCCGATGGAGACGGGCCGACCCCGCTATTCATCCTGCCGGGCGATCCCGACCTGGCAGCGGCGGTCGTGCGCGTTCTGCTCACTTATGGTGCTGATCCAGCAGTGAAGAACGCGAAAGGGCAAACTCCGGCTGAGGTCGCGCGAAATATCGATTTCGAGGAGGCTGCTGAGTTGATGGAGCGTGCCATGCCCACCTCAGGCGCCTCTCGCGGCGCCACAGCGTAAGATTCCGGTCATCAGGCGTCGCGAGCAATCTACCGATGATTGCCTCTGCACTCGATATTGCAGCCAATCACCGCATGCACACCACGCGACATAGGAATCCGGCCGGAATCCGCTGGGAGGTGACAATCTCAGACCGGAGGGTAGTTGGGCATCGCTGAGTTCAGCCCCGGATCTACGTGTCGCCGCCGAACCGGCACGGCTTCCGCGGGCCGCGAGCGACCAAGAAGAGAACTATGTGTTCGCCATGGCCCTATGACGCAAGCTGACCCAACGATCGTGAGCTAGTGGCGCAACCTCCGCCGGACACCTGCTTCCGTGT
>JAQSWY010000190.1 GCA_029266425.1 Xanthobacteraceae bacterium | reverse complement strand
GCCGGGTGTGCGACCCGGGCGGCGAGGCGCGGTTCGGCGGTGCGCCCGCCCGTGAGGCAGAAATTGTGGTCGTAGCCGCGCCCGAGCCTGAGCTGCTCATGCGCCTCGCGGATGCGTGCGCCGATCAGCCGGGGGTTACGGAAATCGAAGGGCGTGCCGGCAACGGGTGTAGGGCCACCGACCGGGATCGCCGCGGTGTCGATCGGCAGATAGGCGTCAGCGTGCAGGGTCAGCTCATGGCCGAGCACGTCGCCGCCCGTCTCGACGCCGGCGAGGTTGAAGAAGCCGTGATGGGTGAGGTTGACGAACGTCGGCCGGCTCGTCGTCGCCTCGAAGGTGATAGACAATTCGCGGGAGCCGGTGAGCGCATAGGTGACGCGGACATCGAGTTCACCCGGAAAACCCTGGTCGCCGTCGGAGCTGACGAGGCTAAGCGTCACCGACGGCATGGGCCGGTCGGTCAGCGCGGCGACGCTCCAGAGCCGGCGGTCGAAGCCGTCCGGGCCGCCATGCAGCGCGTTGGCGCCATTATTGGCGGGCACGTGGCAGGGGACGCCGTCCAGCGTGAAACGGCCACCGGCGATGCGGTTGGCATAGCGTCCTATCGCGGCGCCAAAATAGCGCCGATGCGCCTCATAGGGTGCGAGATCGTCATGGCCGAGCACGATGTCGGCGACGCGGCCGTCGCGGTCGGGCACATGGAGAGCCTGCACGGCCGTACCATGGGTGATGATCGCGACCTCGAAACCGCCCTCGCCGACGAGGCGGAAGCGCTCGACGGCGCGTCCGTCGGACAGAGTTCCGAAGGGTTCGCGGAGCAGGCGGGACGTGTGCGCCGTAGCATGCATGGTCAGTACTCGAACGGTTCGGCGATGGAGCGCCGGCCGAACAGGAAGGCATCGGCGACGAGGGCGAGCGGGGCGAGATCGACGTCCGATTGACCGCCGCGCACCAGCTCGACGAAACGGGCGTAGATGCCGCGATATTCGGCCTCCTTCTCGTCGACGAGGACGGCGCCGTCATGGACGAGCCGCGCGCCGCCGGAGGAGAGGACGAGCAGACCCGCATCCGTCTCGATGCGGATGTCCCAGGTCTGCGGGCCGGTCTGCAGGAAGTCGAGCTCGGCGCGGATCGGCACGCCGGCGGCGTCGGAAAGGTCGAGTTCGGCGGTGATGGGCGCGTCGCGATTGGCCGGGAAGGCGAGATGGGCCTTGGTCAGGAATACCGGGCGCGGGAGGATGCGCGTCAGGATCGACAGGGCATTGATTGCCGGATCGAACACGCCGAGCCCGCCCGGCTCCCAGATCCATTCCTGCCCGGGATGCCAGACGCGGACATCCTCCTTCCACTCGATGACCACCGAGCGGACCGCATGCCGGGCGAGGAAGGCGCGGGCCGGCTCCACGGCGGGCGCGAAGCGCGAGTGCCAGGTGGCGAACAGCGTCCTGCCGGAGGCTTCGGCAGCGGAAACGAGGGGGCCGAGCTCGCTCACCGTGGCGCCAGGCGGCTTTTCCAGCAGCACATGCTTGCCGACAGCCAATGCCGCTTCGGCCTGAGCGCGGCGCACCTGCGGGGGCGTGCAGAGCGCCACCGCGTCGATGTCGGCCCCATCCGCCAGCATTTCGTCGAGCGTGGCGAAATGCGCGACGCCGTCGAGCGCTGCGTTGCGGCTGGCCACCGCAACCAGCTCGATGCCCTCCGTCGCCGCGATGGCGGGGATGTGCTGGTCGCGGGCGATCTTGCCGAGGCCGACGATGGCGAGGCGGATGGGGGCCATGCTCAGCGCCCCCAGCTCAGCACGAGCGGATCGAGCCGGCGGGCGATCTCGATCAGCCCGGCGCGGGTGGCCGGATGCAGCGCCGGCAGCGGCGCGCGCAGCGTCTCATGGGCGATGACGCCGCCCTCCTTCATCAGCGCCTTGCAGGCGGCGAGGCCGCATTGCCGGTTCTCGTAATTGATCAGCGGCAGCCAGCGCATATAGGCGTCGACGGCCGCCTCGCGGTCCCCGGCGACATAGGGGTCGATGATCTTCCGGATGCCGTCCGGATAGCCGCCGCCGGTCATGGCACCGGTGGCGCCGGCGTCGAGATCGGCCAGCAGGGTGATTGCCTCCTCGCCGTCCCACGGGCCGACAATGGCGTCGCCGCCGGCCTCGATCAGCGCGCGCAGCTTGGCGGCGGCCTGCGGCACCTCGATCTTGAAATAGGCGAGATTGTCGATCTCCTTCGCCATCTTGGCGAGGAACGGTACCGAAAGCTGCGTGCCGGCGACGGGGGCGTCCTGCACCATGATCGGGATGTCGATGGCATCCGAGACGGCGCGGTAGAAATCGTAGATCGCGGCTTCCGGCACGCGGAAGGTGGCGCCGTGATAGGGCGGCATGATCATCACCATTGCCGCGCCCATCTCCCGCGCGCGGCGCGAGCGCTCGGCGCAGACATAGGTGGCGAAATGGGTGGTGGTGACGATGACCGGCACTCGATCCGCAACATGCTCCAGCACCGTGCGCATCACGAGGTCACGCTCGTCATCGGTCAGCACG
>JAQSWY010000189.1 GCA_029266425.1 Xanthobacteraceae bacterium | reverse complement strand
AGACACAGTTCCGCCGCCTTCCAACGCCATCCGAAACGGGGATAAATGACGCTCCGGCACGGTTCGGCCGGGCGATTCGGGATCTGACGGGATCTTCAGCGGGATCTTGCCCTTGATGATGCGGTTCTGCCTCACGGCGACAATGGCGCTCGCCGGCTTCGGTGCGGCGAGCGCGGCGCATGCCGACGGCCGGCTCGAGGCGCGCTATCGCATGTCGCTCGGCGGGCTGGAGGTCGGCCGCGCCGCCCTGATGATCGAGGTCGACGACAAATCCTACATCGCCTCCGGCAGCGGCCGCCTCACCGGCGTGGTGCAGGCGGTCTCGCCCGGCAAGGGCACGGCGGGCGCGCGCGGCGTCATCGCCCGCGACGCGCTGGCGCCCCGCGCCTTCGCCATGGAGGCCGAGTCCGACAAGAAGAACGAAGCCATCCGCCTCGTCATGAACGGCACCGGGGTCACCCAGATGGCGGTCATGCCGCCGGTCGGCCCCTCCTCCGACCGCGTGCCGGTGACCGACAAGGACAAGAAGGGCGTGTTCGACCCGATGACCGCGGCGCTGATCATGGTGCCGGGCACGGACGATCCGCTCTCGGCCAAGGCCTGCGAGCGCACGCTCTCCATCTTCGACGGCCGCCAGCGCTACGACCTCGCGCTCAGCTTCGAGCGCATGGAGCAGGTGAAGGCGGAGAAGGGCTATGCCGGCCCGTCCGTGGTCTGCCGCGTCGCCTACCGCCCGGTCTCCGGCCACCGGCCGAACCGCACGGCGGTGAAGTACATGATGGCGAACAAGGAGATGTATGTGTGGCTGGCCCCCGTCGCCGGCACGCGCATGCTGGTGCCCTTCCGCGCCTCGGTGAGCACCGCCATCGGCGTCGCCGCGCTGGAGGCGGAGAGCTTCGAGACCGAGCCCATGGTGGGCAAGAAGGCGACCCCCGCCAAGGCGGCGGCGCCGTAGCCTCCGCTATCCAGGGATGACCCTCATCCTGAGGTGCCCGGCTTCACCGGGTCTCGAAGGACGCTCGTCCGGGTGCTCTGCAACGACCATCCTTCGAGGCTCGCTGCGCGAGCACCTCAGGATGAGGGCGCTTCGTGGTCGGCTTCCCAGGATCGGCGTCCCGCACGGGCAATTCCGCGCCGACGCCCCTATATGGGGAATCCGTGCTAAAAGGGCCGCCCCGTCCGGCCCGACCAACCGATCGGCTTCATGAACATCGCCGCACCGCCGGTCGATTACCGCTCCGACGCCAAGCCGCTGCCGCCTTCGTTGCGCGCGCGCGGTGTCACCGCGGTGCTCGGCCCCACCAATACCGGCAAGACCAGCCTCGCCATCGAGCGCATGCTCGGCCATTCCTCCGGGCTGATCGGCCTGCCGCTGCGCCTGCTGGCGCGCGAGGTCTACGGCAAGCTGGTCGAGCGCGCCGGCGAGCACAATGTCGCGCTGGTCACCGGCGAGGAGCGCATCAAGCCGGCCAATCCGCGCTACTGGGTCTCCACCGTCGAGGCCATGCCGCGCGACCTCGACGTCGCCTTCGTGGCGCTGGACGAGATCCAGATCGCCTCTGATCTCGACCGCGGCCATGTCTTCACCGACCGGCTGCTGAACCGGCGCGGGCGTGAGGAGACGCTGCTGCTGGGCGCCGCCACCATGCGCCCGCTGGTGGAGAGGCTGCTGCCGGGCGTCTCCATCCTGGTGCGGCCGCGCCTGTCCAGCCTCACCTTCGCCGGCGAGAAGAAGATCACCCGCCTGCCGCGGCGCTCGGCCATCGTCGCCTTCTCGGCCGACGAGGTCTACGCCATCGCCGAGCTGATCCGCCGCCAGCGCGGCGGCGCGGCGGTGGTGCTCGGCGCTCTCTCCCCGCGCACCCGCAATGCCCAGGTCGCCATGTACCAGAATGGCGACGTCGACTATCTCGTCGCCACCGACGCCATCGGCATGGGGCTGAACCTCGACGTGGACCATGTCGCCTTCGCCGGCGACGTGAAGTTCGACGGCTGGCAGTTCCGCCGGCTGAACCCGGGCGAGCTGGCGCAGATCGCCGGCCGCGCCGGCCGCGCGCAGCGCGACGGCACCTTCGGCACCACGGGCCGCTGCACGCCCTTCGACGCCGAGCTGGTCGAGCGGCTGGAGGCGCACAGCTTCGAGCCGCACCGGGTGCTGCAATGGCGCAACACCGCGCTCGACTTTTCGTCGATCGAGACGCTGAACCGCTCGCTCGCCATTCCCCCGCGCGAGGACGGGCTGACCCGCGCGCCCACCGCCGACGACGTGCTGGTGCTGGAGCGGCTCGCCGGCGACCCGGCGATAAGGCGCTTCGCCAGCAGCGCCAATGCGGTGGAGCGGCTGTGGGAAGCCTGCCAGCTTCCCGACTATCGCAAGGTCTCGCCGGCCTCGCATTCCGACCTCGTGGCGACCGTCTACAGCGATCTTATGCAGCGCGGACGGCTCTCTACCGACTGGTTCGCCAAACAAGTGGCCTTGGCGGACCGAGCGGAAGGTGACATAGACACGCTGTCGGGACGCATTGCGCAGATCCGCACCTGGACCTTC
>JAQSWY010000188.1 GCA_029266425.1 Xanthobacteraceae bacterium | reverse complement strand
GCCGCCGCGCACCGAGGGCGGGCGCCGCTCCTATGGCGCGGAGGACATGCGCCGCCTCGCCTTCATCCGCCATGCGCGCGAGCTCGGCTTCGAGATCGAGGCGATCCGCACGCTGCTGAGGCTGCAGGACGAGCCGGACCAGTCCTGCGCCGCCGCCGACGCCATCGCCCGCGACCGCCTGCTGGAGGTGGAGCGGCGCATCGCCAGCCTCACCGCGCTGAAGGCGGAGCTGGAGCGCATGGTCGAGGGCTGCTCGCACGGCCATGTCGGTGAGTGCCGGGTGATCGAAATCCTCGCCGATCACGGCGAGTGCCGGTTCCACGAAGGTCCCGCCGAATCGGCCGCGTTCGGGCAGTGATTCTTTAACCTGCCCTGTCGGGATGAAGGCGAGCCATCTCGCCAATGCAATCCCTGGGTGGTAAGGTACCTTTCGGAGCCCGTGGTCGTGGTTCCCGGGTAACACCTTGTGCAGAAGCGGCAACGCGGATGAACTGAGCTCCTCCGGCAGGTTGCGGCGGAAACTGCCTCGATATTAGAAATACTTTCTCGGCAATCTGCTCCAGTGCGCGGATCCGATGCATCGTCGCCAGTTCATCGCCGGCCTCGCGGCCGGCTGCTTGCCGCTCGGGGCGGCGCAGGGCCACGTCCAGGGCCCGGCCGGCGGCGGCAGCCGCCTGACGCTTTTCTCGCCGGCGCCGGAGGGGGCCGGCTGGTCCGTGCTGGCGCGCGCCATCGCCAGCAGCCTGCGCGAGGCGGATATCGAGCCGATCCTCGTCTATGAGCCGCACGGCGCGGCCTCGGGCCTCAGGCGCTTCCTGCGCGACTATGCCGGGCGGGGCGAGGCGCTGATGGTAAGCGGCGCCAGCCTGGTCGTCAGGGCGCTGATGGCGCGGCTTTCCAGCAGCATCGACGACCTGACCCCCGTGGCGCGGCTGACCACCGAATATCTCGCCGTCGCCGTGCGGCCGGATCAGCCCTACCACTCGCTCGCCGAGCTCCTGAACGCGATGGCCGCGGCCCCTTCCGGCATCCGGTTCTGCGGCGGCAACATCGGCACCATGGACCATCTGCTCGCCAGCATGATCGCCCGGCGGGCGCGGCTCGGAGAGTTCCGCTACCGCCCCTATCTGGGAGGCACCGGCTCCATCGAGGCGACGCTGCGGGGCAGCGAGATGCTGGTCGTCGCCGCACTGAGCGAGCTGCAGCCGCATCTCGCCCTCGGCCAGTTGCGGGCGCTCGCGGTCTCCTCGCCGCAACGGCTGCCCGGCAGCGGCGTGCCGACCCTCATCGAGCAGGGACTGGACATCGAGCTCAGCAACTGGCGCGGCGTCTTCGCCGTGCCCCGCCTCGCCCCGGCGGAGGCCCGGCACCTGGTTGCGCTCACCGACCGGATCGTCGCAGGCACGGACTGGAAGGCGACCCTGTTCCGCTACAACTGGATCGGCGACTATCTCCCCGGCGCCGCCTTCGGCGCCTTCGTGCGCGAGGAGACCACGCGGATGCGCGCCGTGCTCAACGAGCTCGGGATGTGAGCCGCTCGGGCTCGGCGGCCGGCGTGAAGCTCGCGCGCGCCTCGCGCACCGCCTCGGCGATGAAATCCTCGACCTCGCTGATGCGCCTGAGGTCGCGGATGTCGGCATGGGTGACCAGCCAGTAGGAGCGGCGGAAGCTCAACTCCGGCAGCACCTGCACGAGCTCGGCATGGGTGCGCGCGGCATAGTCGTGCAGGATGCCGACCCCCGCCCCGGCCCGCACCGCCTCCATCTGCCCGACCACGCTGGCGCATTCGAGCCGGCGCGCCTCGATCTCGCGGAAGGCCTCGAAATAGTCGAGCGCCGGCGAATAGACGAGGTCCGGCACATAGGTGACGAGCAGCCGGCCGGCGAGATCCCGCGTCTCGGTGATCGCGCCCGTCCGTTCGAGGTAGTCGCGCGAGGCATAGACGCCGAGCGTGTAGTCGGTGAGCTTGCGGGCGACGAGGCGCCCCTCGCTCGGCCGCTGCAGCGTGACGGCGATGTCGACCTCGCGCTTGGGCAGCGAGAAGCTGCGCGGCAGTGGCGCCAGCTGGATGGCGAGGCCCGGATGCTCCTCGGCGAGGCGGCCGAGGCGCGGGGCGAGGAAATAGGTGCCGAAGCCGTCCGGCGCGCCGATCCGCACCGTCCCCGCCAGAGCGAGGTCGACATTGCCGAGCGCCGCCTGCGCCTGCAGCATCTCGGTCTCCACCCGCTCGGCATGGGCGAGCAGGCGCTCGCCGGCCGGGGTGAGCGCGCTGCCGGTGGTGCGGCGCTCGATCAGCCGGGTCGCCAGGCTCGCCTCCAGCGCCCCGAGACGCCGGCCGACCGTGGCGTGGTCGAGCCCGAGCTGGCGCGCCGCCGCCAGCATCTGCCCGGCCCGCGCCACGGCGAGGAAGATACGCAGGTGATCCCAGTCCATGTGATGCCCTTTAGCCAATCCGCGCACAACGGATGGGCGGACATCGTCGTTGAAGTGAGCTTCTTCGACAAGCACAACGTCGTCACCCTCGCTAAGGAGACAGGCGCATGGCGGTCATCGGTCACTATATCGGCGGCAAG
>JAQSWY010000187.1 GCA_029266425.1 Xanthobacteraceae bacterium | reverse complement strand
CGCCATTTCAGCTGGACGCCGCCGCCGGCGACGGTCTCGAGGGCCGGGATCGCCGAGAGCAGGCGCTTCGTGTAGGGGTGCCGCGGGGCATCGAAGATCGTGTCCCGGTCGCCCTCCTCGACGACACGTCCCGCCTCCATCACGATGACCCGGTCGGCCACCTGCTCCACGACGCCAAGGTCGTGGCTGATGAAGAGACAGGAGAAGCCGTGCCGATCCTGCAGGTGCGCGAAGAGGTCGAGCACCTGGGCGCGCACGGTCACGTCGAGCGCCGAGACCGGCTCGTCGGCGATGACGAAAGCCGGCCGGCGCACGACGGCGCGGGCAATGGCGGCGCGCTGGCGTTGGCCGCCGGACAGCTCGTGCGGGTAGCGGTCGGCGAAACCGTCCCCGAGCCCGACCTCGCGCAGGATCTCGTGCACCCGTTCGGTCTTCTCGCGCCCGCTCATGTTCGGCATCAGGCGCAGCGCCTCGCGCACCAGCATGCCGATGGTCATGCGCGGGTCGAGGGACGAGTACGGGTCCTGGAACACCATCTGGCAATTCAGGCGGTAATCCTTCCACCCTTCGCTGCCGGCGATGATCGAGCGTCCGGAATAGAGGATTTCACCGCCGCTCGGCGCGAGCAGACCCGCAATGGCGCGCCCCAGCGTCGTCTTGCCGGAACCCGATCCGCCGACCAGCGCCACCACCTCGCGCGGCATGATCGAGAGGTTCACGCCGTGAAGCGCGCGTTTGCCCGCCGCCTTGTGAAGGAAGCCCTGCCGCCCGCCGTAATCGACGACGAGGTCACGGATTTCCACGATCGGCGTGGCGGCCTCCGGAACGGCGCGCGCCGGCAGGCGCCGCGGC
The DNA here is from genome assembly GCA_029266425.1 of Xanthobacteraceae bacterium. Lineage (GTDB taxonomy): Bacteria > Pseudomonadota > Alphaproteobacteria > Rhizobiales > Xanthobacteraceae > Ancylobacter. The sequence continues at coordinate 1,725 of JAQSWY010000187.1, read as the reverse complement.
ATGGCGGCGAGCAGTTTCTGCGTATAGGGATGGCGCGGCTGGCGCAGGAGATCCCGGGTTGCCCCCTCCTCGACGATCTCGCCCTTGCGCATCACGATGACGCGGTCGGTGTAGCGCGCCACCATGGAAAGATCGTGGCTGATCATGAGGACCGCGGTGTTGTGCGCCCGCGTGAGTTCCACCATCAACTCGAGGACGTCGCGCTGGACCACCGCATCGAGAGCGGTCGTCGGCTCGTCGGCGACGAGGAGCGCGGGCTGCAGCAGCATGACCGAGGCCAGCATGATGCGCTGGCGCATGCCGCCGGAAAACTGGTGCGGATAGGTCGCAAGCGCTGCCTCCGGATCCGCGATGCCGACGCGCGTCAGCATGTCGAGGATCAAGCGCCGCCGCGCCGCCGCATCGAGCTTGCGGTGCAGGGCAAGCCCTTCGTCGAGCTGGCGGCCGATGAGCATGGATGGGTTGAGCGAGGTCATGGGTTCCTGGAACACCATGCCGATGCGCGCGCCGCGCAGCTTCCGCAGCTCGTTCGGCGGAAGGCGATGGATGTCCCTGCCCTCGAATCGGATGGTTCCGGAACTGCGGCGGATGGCGGGAGGCTCAAGTCCCATGACGGCGCGGGCCGCGAGCGTCTTCCCGCTGCCGGATTCGCCCACGATGCCGACGATCTCGCCGGGCGCGACCGAGAAGCTGATGCCCTTGACGACGGCCAGGCCGCTGCGTGCCACCGTCAGGGTCAGGTTTTCGACGCTGAGAAGTTCTGTCTTGACCTCGCTCGTCATTTTCAAACTCCTCGCATGCGCGGATCGAGTTTATCGCGCACCGCATCGCCCAGCAGATTGATGCCGAGAAGCGTCAGCGAGATGCACAGGCCGGGGAAGATGCCGAGCCAGACCGCTTGCGCGATGAAGGATCGGCTGCTGGCCAGCATGTTTCCCCAGGTCGGCGCCGGCGGCGGAACGCCAAGGCCGAGAAAGCTCAACGCACTCTCGGCGAGCAGCACCCAGCCGAACATCGACGTGGCGAGCACGGTGAGCGGCGCGATGCAGTTCGGCAGGATGTGGCGAGCCATGGTGAAGATCTCGGAATTGCCCATCACGCGCGAGGCCTCGACAAATTCCTTCTCGCGCAGCGACAGAACGGTGCCGCGCACGACGCGGGCCACCGAGGGGGTGTAGGCAAGCCCCAGCGCGAGGATGATGCCGTACTTGTTCGCGCCGATGACGGCGAGAAGCCCCAGCGCGAGCAGAATTCCCGGGAACGCCAGGAGCGCGTCGTTGAACGACATCAGGATCTTGTCCGTCCAGCCGCGAAGATAGCCGGTGAGGACGCCGATGATGGTGCCGGCGGTCATGGCCGCGGACACGGTCAGGAGGCTGATCCAGCTGCTGGTCGCGGCCGCCGACATGAGGCGGCTCAAAACGTCGCGGCCGAATTCGTCGGTGCCGAGCCAATAGACCGGCCCCGGCGCCTGGAGGCGCGCCGCGAAGTTGATCTTGAGGGGATCGAACGGCGTCCAGATGGCGCCGAACAGGGCGCAGACGATCAATGTGGCGATGATGGCGCCGCCGATGACGGCGTTGGGAGCAGGTAATCTCATTCCGCGGTCACCCTTGGATCGAAAACGGGATAGAGCAGATCGACGACAAGGTTCACGATCACGTAGACGAACGCGACGAAGAGCAGGCAGCCCTGGATGACCGGATAGTCGCGCGCGAAAATCGA
>JAQSWY010000186.1 GCA_029266425.1 Xanthobacteraceae bacterium | reverse complement strand
GGCGACGACGGCTGGCGGAAGGAACCTGGCATAGGCCATCAGGATCGAGAGCAGCGCCGCGCATGCCGACGCGATCAGCATGAACAGGACGCCGCGCCAAAGCCGATCCTCGCCCACCCTGCCTCATCCTTCCTTTTTCGAATCCGGACCCGAGGAGAGCGGCGCGGAGGCGAAGCGCAGGACGCGGGAGAACACCGTCGGTGGCACGGACTGGTGGTTCTCGCCGGCCAGCACGACATGCCGGACAGCGAGACCTGCCGGGCCGTCGCGCTCCAGCCGCGCGGCGAGATCCGCAGCGTCGGCAAGCATGCGGGCGCTGATATGCGGCCGATCCGGCGTCTCGTCCTCGGCCACCGCGAAGAGGAGATCCGCCTGCAGATCGGCCGGCAGCGCGGCGATCAAATGCTGGGCGTCCCGCGGCAGGCGTCCCTCGTCCCACCAGAGCGAAGGGCTCAGCGCGGCATAGCGGCGGAACGCACGGGGACGGGTCAGGAGAGCGTAAAGCGTGAAGAAGCCGCCGAAGGAATGCCCGCTCAGCACCTGCCGCGCCGGGTCCACCGGATAGCGTCGCGCAATGGCGTCGCGGAGTGGCCCGGTGAGGAAATCGAGGAAGGCGTCCGCCCCGCCAGGCTGGTGCCAGGGCGCACCCTGCATGAAGCGCTCGGACAGCTTGCCGGACGAGTGGCTGGGCAGGAAGTCATAGGCCCGCCGCCCCATGTCGAAAAGCGCGTCGCCGGGATAGCCCACCGCCACGACGAGGGCCGGCTCCACCTGGCTCTGCCTCCAGAAGCGCGACTGGAGCTGCAATGCCTCGGCCGCACCGCCGACGAAGGCGTTGCCGTCGAGCATGTACAGCACCGGATATCCTGCGGGCGGCGGCGGCGCGCTCGGTAACGTGACGAAGATCGCATAGTCGCCGCTGGGCCCCCGCGCGACGAAGGGCTGTACGTCCTTCATCACATAGGCCGCGCCCGCCGCGGTGAGAACGTCGTCCTCGCGGACCGCCGCGCGCGCCTGAAGGGCGCGGCGCCTTCTGCCGAAGCCGATGCTCTTCAAACCCTCCCAGAGCGCACGGGCGATCATGGTGCATGCGCCTCCGGGTCGGACAAGGGCCCATCGAGGCACCCGACTTCACCAGGCGACGAGGATCTCATTGAGATTAGTATTATTATAATTCGCAAGAACATATTTCCATATCGGAGTCATAACGACTTATCTAGGGAATTAATGTAAGTAAAGATTAGAATACTTTAAAATCTATAAGCTCGACAACTTGTGAACGATATGCAAATTTCCCCTGCGAAATCGTGATCGCCGTCGACTCGCGCCAGCCAATTGGCGCTGGACCAGTCGATGCGCCGCGCGAACTACGCATATTGGGGGATTTCGACGATGACCCTGCAGATTCGCACCGTAGCGAATTCCGTCACCTTGGCTGCGGCGCTGATCGGCGGCGCGATCACCGGCGCCGAGGCCCAGGAGGCCGGCGGGACATCGGAATTGCCGACCATCGAGGTGGTCGGAGAAACGCCGGCGGGAGGTGCGACGGCGCAGGCGCAGCAGGGAAGAGCGACGCCCTCCTCTGCGGGTCCGGTGGTGGATTATGTCGCCTCGGATTCGTCGGTGGGCACCAAGACCGACACGCCGCTGGTCGAGACGCCGCAATCGATATCGGTTGTCGGCACGCAGCAGATGCGCGACCAGGGCGTGCAGTCGCTGCAGGAAGCGGTGCGCTACGTGCCGGGCGTCTTCGCCGACGGCTTCGGCCTCGACAGCCGCGGCGACTACGCCATCATCCGCGGCATCCCGGCCAGCTACTTCATCGACGGCCTGCGCAGCAGCTACGGCTCCTACCAGAACACGGCGCCGATCGAGCCCTGGGCGCTGGAGCGGGTGGAGGTGCTGCGCGGGCCGGCCTCGATGTTGTACGGCCAGAGCTCGATCGGCGGCCTCATCAACGGCGTCTCCAAGCTGCCGCTCGAAGATCCCCGCAACGAGATCGTCTTCGAGTACGGCTCGTTCGACTTCAAGCAGATCAAGTTCGACACCACCGGTCCGCTGACCGAGGACGGCAAGTGGCTCTACCGCGTGGTCGGCCTCGGGCGCTATGCCGATACCCAGGTCGACTACGTGGACAACGACCGGCTGATGCTGGCGCCGTCGATCACCTATCGCCCCAGCGACCAGACCAGCATCACCGTGCTGGCGAATTTCCGCGACGACGATGCCGGCTCGGTGCAGCAGTTCCTGCCGCAGATCGGCACGCTGGTCCCGAACATCTACGGGCAGCGCGCCTCCTTCTCCACCTTCGTCGGCGAACCGGGCGACTATTACGACACGCAGCAGCAATCGGGCACGATCCTGTTCGACCACGAGTTCGACAGCGGCATCAAGCTGCACAATGCGACGCGCTATACGCATACGGACAACGAGTACCAATCGACCTATGCCGCGGTCCTGACGCCGACGCGCATCGGTATCCTGAACAGCCTCTTCGGCTTCCCGCTCCTCAACCCCGCCTATGCGCCCTTCCTCAATGCGGGTCAGAGCGACATCGCCAGGGCCATGGTGATCCAGGAT
>JAQSWY010000185.1 GCA_029266425.1 Xanthobacteraceae bacterium | reverse complement strand
TCCTGAAAGAAACGACATGCAGACCCTGAGCGTGCGTCACGTCACCCGGTACAGCTATGCCAACCCGGTGACCTTCCAGCCGCACCGGCTGATGCTGCGTCCGCGCGACAGCCACGATCTACGGCTCGTCGGCGCCGAGCTGACGCTTCTCCCGGGCGGGAACGTGCGCTGGCTGCACGACGTGTTCGGCAATTCCGTCGCCGTGGTCGATTTCGCCGAACCCTCCAACGAGCTGAGAATCGAGAGCGTGCTGACCATCGAGCGCTACGGTCTCGGCGGGCTCGATTTCGAGTTGGAGGAGAGCGCGGCGGAGTATCCGTTCGTCTATTCGCCGGACGACCGCATCGACCTCGGCCGCATGCTCGACCCGCATTACCCCGACCCGAATAGCGAGCTGGAGGCCTGGGCCAAGCGCTTCGTCGCCGCGCGCCCGACCGGCACCATGGCGCTGCTGACCGACCTCAACAACGGCATCCACCAGGGCTTCAGCTATAATCTGCGCCACGAGCAGGGTACGCAGGCGCCGCTGGAGACGATAAGGCTCGGCACCGGCTCTTGCCGCGACTATGCGCTGCTGCTGATCGAGGCGGCGCGCGCGCTCGGCTTCGGCGCCCGCTTCGTCACCGGCTATCTCTACGATCCGGCGCTCGACACCGACGCGCCTGCGGTCGTCGGCGCCGGGGCGACGCATGCCTGGGCCGACATCTACCTGCCGGGGGCGGGGTGGGTGGAGTTCGACCCGACCAACGGCACCATCGCCGCCGACAACCTCATCCGCGTGGCGGTGACGCGCGACCCGAGCCAGGCCGTGCCGGTGGCGGGCGGCTTCACCGGCGGCACCGGCGATTATCTCGGCATGAATGTCGAGGTGACGGTGCGCGCCGTCGATCCCGCACCGCTGGCGGCTTAGCACGCGCTGCCCTAGCATCGTCCCGCCGGGGTCGGTGGAGGGTGCGATGACAATGGGCTTCGAGGCGTGGGCGTGGCTTGGGCTGGTCGCCTACACGCTGCACATCATGGAGGAATATTCCTTCGATTGGCGCAACTGGGCGCGGGCCGTCATCCGCCTGCCGGTTGAATGGGCCGATTTCTACATCACCAACGCCGCCGTGATCGTGCTCGGCTTCGCGCAGGCCGAGATGGCGCGGCTGCTGCCCATCGCGCCGCTGGTCTTCGCCGCGCTGATGCTGATCAACGCGACCTTCTTCCACGTGCTGCCGATGATCCGCACGCGCGGGCGCTTCTCGCCCGGTGCCTTCACGGCCGTCGTGCTGTTCTATCCGGTGGCGCTCGGGACCTTCTTCGCCGCCGCCGCCGAGGGCCTGCTGACGGCCGGCACGCTGGTTGGCTCCGTCGTCGGAGGGGCGCTGCTGATGGCCTACCCGGTCGTCATGCTGCGCCTCAAGGGACAGGCCTATTTCCGCCAGTCCCCTGAGGTCGCATTGCCCGCTCAGGCGCCGACCGCTTCCAGCGTCGGGTAGTCGATGTAGCCCTTGGCGCCGCCGCCATAGAGCGTCTCGCGGTCGACCTCGTTGAAGGCCGCGCCGCGGCGCAGGCGCTCAACCGCGTCAGGCGACGACACGAAGGGCTTGCCGAAGGCGACGAGGTCGGCCTTGCCGCCGGCGACCACCTGCTCGGCCAGCGCCTTGTCGTAGCCGTTATTGACCATCCAGGTGCCGCTGAAGCGCTTGTGCAGCGCCTCGAAGTCGAAGCCCGGCGCGATGTCGCGCGGGCCACCGGTGGCGCCCTCGATCATGTGGACATAGACCGGGCGGAAGCTCTCCACCACGTCGAGCACATGGTTGAACAGCGGCTGCGGGTCGCTGTCGGAGAGGTCGTTGGCCGGGGTGACCGGCGAGAGACGGATGCCGGTGCGCTTGGCGCCGATGGCGCCGGTCACCGACTCCAGCACTTCCCTGAGGAAGCGCGTGCGGTTCTCGATCGAGCCGCCATAGGCATCCGTGCGCTTGTTGGCGCCGTCGCGCAGGAACTGGTCGATCAGATAGCCATTGGCGCCGTGGATCTCGACGCCGTCGAAGCCGGCGCGGATGGCGTTGGCGGCGGCCTTGCCGAAATCCTCGACCACGCCCTTGATCTCGTCGAGGGTCAGCGCGCGGGGCTCGTCGACCTCCGCGAAGCCGTTGTTCACATAGGTCTTGGTGTTGGCACGCACGGCGGAGGGCGCAAGCGGCGCGGCGCCGCCGGGCTGCAGCGAGCGGTGCGAGACGCGCCCGACATGCCACATCTGCACGAAGATGTGCCCGCCCTTGGCGTGGACGGTGTCGGTCACCTTCTTCCAGCCCTCGACCTGGGAGTCGGTGAAGATGCCGGGCGTGTCCTGGTAGCCCTGGGCGGTGTCGGAGATCTGCGTCGCCTCGGTGACGATGAGGCCGGCGGAGGCGCGCTGGCCGTAATATTCGACCGCGAGCGGCGAGGGGACGAGGCCGGCGGAGGCGCGGTTACGCGTCAGCGGGGCCATGACGATGCGGTTCGACAGCGTGATGTCGCCGAGGCGATAGCTGTCGAACAGGGAGGGAGGCGTGCTCATGAGGGATTCCTGTCGGAAGGAAGGGACGGTTTC
>JAQSWY010000184.1 GCA_029266425.1 Xanthobacteraceae bacterium | reverse complement strand
TTCCAGGTCGCGCTGACCTGGCACAACATCGCCTTCATGTTCCTCGGCGTGCTGCTCGGCATCGTCGTCGGCGTGCTGCCGGGTCTCGGCGGCCCGAACGGCGTCGCCATCCTGCTGCCGCTGACCTTCAGCATGGATCCGACCAGCGCCATCATCCTGCTGACCTCGATCTATTGGGGGGCGCTGTTCGGCGGGGCCATCACCGCCGTGCTGTTCAACATTCCCGGCGAGCCCTGGTCCGTCGCCACCACCTTCGACGGCTATCCGATGGCGCAGCAGGGCCGCGCCGGCGAGGCGCTGACCGCCGCCTTCACCGCCTCCTTCGTCGGGGCGATCGCCGGCGTGGTGCTGATCACCTTCCTCGCGCCGCTGGTCGCGAAATTCGCGCTGCGCTTCGGCCCGGCGGAATTCTTCGCCGTGTTCTTCCTCACCTTCTGCAGCTTCATCGGTATGGGCAAGGAGAACAAGGCGAAGATCGTGGTCTCGCTGTCGCTCGGGTTCCTACTGGCCGGCGTCGGCATCGACACCATCTCCGGCGACATGCGCATGACCTTCGGTGTCGGCGAGCTGATGAACGGGTTCGACTTCCTCGTCGTCGTCATCGGCATGTTCGGCGTGTCGGAAATCCTGCTGACGCTGGAAGAGGGGCTCGAATTCAAGGGCAAGAAGGCGCGCATAGACCCGATCGTCGTGTTGCGCACCTGGATGCAGATGCCGCTCTACTTCATGACCTTCGTCCGCTCGTGCCTTGCCGGGATCTGGCTCGGCATCTCGCCGGGCGGCGCGGTGGCGGCGTCCTTCATGGGCTATGGCCTTGCCAAGCGCTTCTCCAGGAGGGGCAAGAATTTCGGCAGTGGCGAGATCGAGGGCGTCATCGCGCCCGAGACCGCGGCCCATGCCGCCGGCACCTCCGCCCTCCTCCCGATGCTGGCGCTCGGCATTCCGGGTTCGGCGACGGCGGCCGTGCTGCTGGGCGGGCTGATGATTTGGGGCCTGCAGCCCGGTCCCCTGCTGTTCGTCGAGCAGAAGGATTTCGTCTGGGGCCTGATCGCCTCGATGTATCTCGGCAACATGGTCGGCCTGTTCGTGGTTCTGGCGACCGTGCCGCTGTTCGCCTCGATCATGCGCATACCGTTCGCGCTCATCGCGCCGGTCATCCTCATGGTCTGCGCGATCGGCGCGTTCACCGTCGCCAATTCCAGCTTCGACATCTGGCTGATGCTGATCTTCGGCGCGGTGGGCTATGCCTTCAAGAAGCTCGACTACCCGCTCGCCCCGATGGTGCTGGCGCTGGTGCTGGGCGACCGCGCGGAGGATGCCTTCCGTCAGGCGCTGATCGGCTCCGCGGGCGACCTGTCCGTGTTCATGGACAACGGCCTCGTCGCCACGCTGATGATCATCTCGTTCGCGCTCCTGCTGTGGAGCCCGATCAGCGAGTTGATCGGCAGGCTGCTGCGCCGCCCGGCCGTCGCCGCCGAGTGACATCGGCACAAGGCGGCGCTCCGTCAGCGGGCGCCGCCGGCATTTTTCAGCCGGCTCCCCTCCCCTCTGGCAGAAGCGCCAGCGCGGGACGCAGCCACCTCCAAAACCTGTTGCCAGACATCAGATGCACATTTAATATGTCAGATGTAGGTGGAAAATGGATAGTGCCATGAAGACTTATCGCGGAGACAGGACCATCGATGGCATCGCGGTCACCGTCGATGGCAGCGCGTTGCCGGATCGCACGGACATCAAGGAGATCAGCCGGGACGGCTTCGAATGGAGCTATGAGGGCATCGCCCCGGCGCAGCTCGCACTCGCCATCCTGGCCGACCATTTCGGCTCCGCGTCGCTGGCGCTGCAACACCATGAGCGCTTCATGCGCGATGTCGTCGCCAATTTCGGCAATGAATGGGAATTCACCACCGCCGACATAGACACGGCCCTCGCGGCGCAAGCGGCCTGAATCCGATGGCCCTCATCGCCACCGCCGACGGCGTCCTCGAATGGATCGATGCCAATCCCGGCGCGGACCCGGCGGGCGGCTCCCTCGTTCTCCTTCACGGCATCCAGGGTACGGCGGCGACATGGGGCGATGTGGCAGGCCGCCTGGCCGACAAGCTCGGAACGAGGCGTGCGGTCATCGTACCGAACCTGCGCGGCCGAGGCGCCTCGATGGCCCCGGCCCTGCCCCACGCCTACGGCCTCGATGATTTTTCGGGCGATCTGCGGGCGGTGATAAGCATGGCGCCCAAGCCCATCACGCTTGTCGGCTGGAGCATGGGCGTGGTGGTCACGCTCGCTTATCTCGCCCGCTATGGGGAGTTGGGGCTCGACAGCCTGGTGCTCGCCAGCGGAACGGCGCATGCGGGCGGCGAGGCGGTATGGTTCCATGCCGAAACTCTCGCGGACCTCGCTGTGGAAGCGCGCGAGCGAGCGGAACGGCTGGCCCTCACATCCTACGCCTCGCCGCCGGCCGTTGCCGGTGCCTGGGCGTCTGTGCGGGCCGCCGATCTTCGCCCAACGCTCCCGCAGATCTCGTTGCCGACCCTCGTGCTGCACGGCGACCTCGACGATCAATGTCCATTGGAGCATGGCCGGCGC
>JAQSWY010000183.1 GCA_029266425.1 Xanthobacteraceae bacterium | reverse complement strand
CACGAGCGCCCGGCCCTGGTCCTCCGGCGCGAATATCATCGGTATGGGCATGAGCAGCCAGCGGCCGTCGGCAAGCTGCGAGGAGATGACCGGCCCTTGCGTGCCGGGCGGGTCGCTGACCACGACCCGTCGGGTGTCGCCCATACGCGAGAGCGCGGCGTTGACCCCACGAGTCGGAGCTTCCGCCACCGGTCCGCCGGCGGGCGTGGCCTTCACGCCGATGAACGCGCCCTGCGGGATCGACGGCGCATCGGCGCGCTCCTCGATCAGCTGGGCCAGGAGCACGATCTGGGCGGCGAGGGCGTCCTCGGCGGCTTCGAAATGGGGCGGCGACAACAGCGCGAAGGACAACCCCGTCGCCAGCAGCACCACGAGCACGACGGACCCAACCAGGACGCCGGTGAGCTTGGCACGCAGCGTGTTCACGGTGCGTCCCGCCCGTGACTGGTGCGCGGCTCGTCCGCCTCGACCTTCACCGCCAGCTGGTAGCCGCCATTGCGCAGCGTCTTGAACATCTGGAAGCTGCCGGCATCGCCGAGCTTGCGCCGGAGCCGACTCATCAGCACGTCGATCGAGCGGTCGAAGGCCGCGGCATTGCGGCCCTGGGTGATGTCGAGCAACTGGTCGCGCGACAGCATGCGGCCAGGCCGCTCGAGGAAGGCCATCAGCAGGTCGAACTCGGCCGCGGTCAGCGGAACCTCGATGCCGCCGGCGTCGAGGACGCTGCGGGCGGCCGGGCTGGCGCTGAAGCCGCCGAAGCGGAAGCTCTGCTGCGGCGCCGCGCCGACCGTCTCGACTGCCGCGGTCCGCCGCATCACCGCGCGAATGCGCGCCACCAGTTCGCGGGGATTGAACGGCTTGCCGAGATAGTCGTCGGCGCCGACCTCCAGTCCGATGATGCGGTCGACATCCTCCTTCAGCGCGGTGAGCAGGATGATCGGCACGCGTGAGCGCGCCCGCAGCGAGCGGCACAGGTCCAATCCTGAAATGTCCGGCAGCATCAGGTCGAGGACGACGAGGTCGATGCGCCCGGCGGCGAGGCAGCGTTCGGCGCTGCGCCCGTCCTCGGCGAGCGAGACGCGGAAGCTCTGCCCCTGAAGATAGCGCCCGAGCAGCTTGCGGATCTCCTGGTCGTCGTCGACCACGAGCACGTGCGGATTGTTCTCCACGGAATTTCGTCCCGAAAGCACGGTGTCTTGGGCGCTGCCTAGCGGATATCGGCGCTTCTCGCCGGAAAGAATGGCAACTCAGTGTTGCTGAGGCCGCTTTGGCAACGTTGGGATACAAACCGCCCACCGCCGGAAATGCCGGGACCTTCGGAGGCAACAGAGCCGCTCCAACCTGCCTTCGATCGACAACGAAGACAGGAGCGGGAGTTGAAACTCGCCTTCATCACCGTCGCGGCCTCGCTGCTGGGTGGCGCGCTCGTCGCCGCCAGCACCTCGGCGGACGGCCAGATTACCACGAAGCTGCAGGACCGCGCACCGATCGCTGGACAGGTCGAGACCGTCAGGGTCGTCGACGTGTCCTGTCCCGGCGCCTCGGGCGCACGGCCTTTCGTGACCCCCGCTTCTTCCGGTCCTTTCGGACCGGAGGGGCCGGAAGAGGCGGATCACATCACGCCCCGCTGACCTCCCGCTTCCGGGAGCGGGCGCGCTCTGCCCGTCAGGCGCGCCCGTTTATCCGTGTGAACGCCAGGAACGATCCATGACAAGCGACATGCGCTTCGGCGCGACGGGAGCCTGTGCGGCCACGGATGAGGTCGTCGGGCCGGTGCTGCGCCTGCGATGCGAGGCCATCTGGCCGGGTCGAAAGCCGCGCCGTTCCGCCGTGCTCCGCTGGCTGCTTCATCCCTTCATCGGGCAGGTGTCGTCTCCGTGCCGGCACAGGACCGACGGGACCATGTGCGAGGAGTGCGCCTGGCGCTGGGCGATCCGATAGGATGCCGCGGCCGCGCTCAGGCGAGCCATCCGTTGACCACTCCGAACATCGCGATCGCCACGGCGATGGCGACGGCCGAGGCGATCCACAGGTTCACGACGAACCCCTTCGCGCCGAACATCGCCGCATAGGCGGCCTTGGCCACCATGTTGCTGAGGATCGCGAGGCCGATCGCGGTGGCAGCCGTCTGTTCGGTGAGGCTCGTCAGCATTCCCGCCACGGTCACCGTCACGGCGTCGACATCCGCCAGACCCGACAGCACCGAGGCGAGATAGAGCCCGCTCGCGCCCCAGACCTCGCTGGCGGCGCGGGCGAGGAACGCAACCCCGACCAGCAGCAGCGCCATCTTGATGACCGAGTCGAGATCGAACGGGTTCTTCGGCGTGGGCTTCTCCTCGCGCGGCTGCGCCGGGCGCCGGGCCAGCAGGAGGGCATAGGCGAACATCACCGCCGCGCCAGCGAGGAGGGGGACGATCAGCATCGTGGCGAGCGACGGTGCCAGCGTGAACACCAGGAAGCCGGTCCGGACCAGGGATACGCCGCCCGCGCTGATGGCCCCGGCCGCGAGCGGCAGCACCGTCTCCTGACCGATCGAGCGCCGCGCATTGGCGACGGTGGTGGCGGTCGAGGAAACCACGCCGCCGATCGTTCCCGCCACCAGTTCGCCGCGCGTG
>JAQSWY010000182.1 GCA_029266425.1 Xanthobacteraceae bacterium | reverse complement strand
TCTCCAGGTGCTTGGCGTTGAGCAGGTAGATGATCTGCATGTGGCGCGGCAGCACGCGCTCCATCAGCGGCACCGGCCAGGTCTCCAGCGCTTCGGGCAGGAGCGTGTGGTTAGTGTAGGAGATGGTGCGGACCGTGATGTCCCACGCCTCGTCCCATTCGAGGTCGTGCTCGTCGAGGAGCACGCGCATAAGCTCGGCGACGGCGATGGAGGGGTGCGTGTCGTTGAGCTGGATCGCCACCTTGTCGGGCAGCGAGCGCACATCGCCGAAGCTGTCGATGTGCCGGCGCATCAGGTCGTTCATGGAGGCGGCAGTGAAGAAAAATTCCTGCCGCAGCCGCAGCTCCTGGCCGGCCGGAGTGGCGTCGCTCGGATAGAGCACCTTGGAGATCGCCTCGGCCCGCACCTGGTCGACCAGCGCGCCGACATGGTCGCCCTGGTTGAAGGCGTCGAGCCGCAGCGGGTCCACCGCGCGGGCCGACCACAGCCGCAGCGTGTTCACATGCCGGCCGCGCCAGCCGACGATGGGGGTGTCGTAGGCCACCGCCTCGACCGTCTCGGCGGGATGCCAGATCTGCTTCTTGCGGTCGCCGCCGACCGGCACCGATTCCACCGAACCGCCGAAGCCGACGTCGTAGGTGACCTCCGGACGCTCGAACTCCCAGGGATTGCCAAAGGACAGCCAGTCTTCGGGAAATTCCTGCTGCCAGCCATTCTTGATCATCTGGCGGAACAGGCCGTTCTCGTAGCGGATGCCGTAGCCATAGGCGGCGATGGAGAGCGTCGCCATGCTGTCCATGAAGCAGGCTGCGAGGCGCCCGAGGCCGCCATTGCCGAGCGCCGCGTCCGGCTCCACCTGCCGCAGCCGGTCGAGGTCGACGCCGAGGTCGCCGAGCGCCGCACGCACCGTGTCGAGCAGTTCGAGATTGGTCAGCGCATCGAACAGCAGCCGGCCGATGAGGAACTCGAGCGAGAGGTAGTAGACCCGCTTGCGGCCTTCCGAATAGGTCTGCCGGGTCGAGGTGATCCAGCGGTCGACGATACGGTCGCGGGTGGCGAAGGCGGTGGCTAGGAACCAGTCACGATCGCTCGCGGCTGCCGGGTTCTTGCCCACCGCATAGGTGAGCTTGGAGATCACCGCGGCACGGAACTTGGCGACGTCGTCACCGGCGGCCGGCGCCGGACGTGATGTGGTTTCCGGCTTGTCCAGCATCTTATCTTCGACCTCGACTGACATGCAGCTTGTGCTCCCGTTGCGACCTGCCACCCCGGATGGCGGCCGCCGTTCCTTGCTCGATGCAACCTTTTGGCCAACTTCAGCTGGTGCGGGCGCCCCGCTCGAATGCCGCCAGTCCCAGGACCAGCCATCCGAGGATCAGAATAGTCCCGCCCGTCGGCGCGGCCATAGGAAAAATGGGCATGCCCCAAAGCACCCGCGTGATCAGCGCGGCGCTGAACAGCAGCGTGCCAGCCGCGATGATGCCGCCGCCGACGGTGGCGAAGGACCAGCCCGGCCCCCGCGCGGCCGCCAGCGCGCTGGCACCGACGACGGCGGCCGCGCCGAGCATGAGGAAGCTGGCGGCCGTGGCGAGGGCAGGATCGGCATCGACATGCACGCCGGCCGCCGCGGCGGCCACCCCCGCCGCACCCATCAGCCCGGCGAGGAGGACGAGGAAGCGGCGATAGGCGTTCATGGGCTTACTCCATTCAGTCGGTGGCGATCACGTGGAAGAAGGTTCCCGAGACCCACCCGCGGCGGCTGCCGGCGGGCCCGATCAGATTACCCTGTCCATCGCTCAGCTCGACCAGCGGCGCATCGTCGCCGCGATGTGTGACGCTGGCATAATGGAATTCGTGGCCGCGCAGCCGCGTCCCCGCCGGGCCGACCGGCGAGGCGTCGAGCGTGACCGCGCGGCGATAGCCGAGGTTCAGCTTGCGCCTGGCGAAGCTGGTGGCGTGGCCGAGCAGGCCGAGCATGGGATGGGAGACGCCGTCCGCGTCCTCTATAGCCTGCCCCAGCACCATGAACCCGCCGCACTCGCCGTGCACCGGCCGCGTCTCGCTGAAGCGGCGCACGCCGTCGAGGAAGCGTGTCGCGCGGCTGAGCGTGCGACCATGCAGCTCGGGATAGCCGCCCGGCAGCCAGCAGGCGTCGGCCGCCTCGTCCGGCGCCTCGTCGGCGAGCGGCGAGAAGGGGACGATCTCCGCCCCCGCCCGCCGCCAGCCGGCGATGAGGTGTTCATAGGCGAAGGAGAAGGCGACGTCGCGCGCCAGCGCGATGCGCTGGCCGGGCGGCGGCAGGGGTACCGGGGGCGCCGCGCTCGCGGCGATCGGCGCGGCGAGCGCGATCAGCGCGTCGAGATCGATATGCGCCTGCGCCAGCGCCGCCAGCCGCGCCAGATACTCGTCCAGCGCCGCATGCTCGCCCGCCTGCACGAGGCCGAGATGACGCTCGGGCAGGCTGGTCCCCGCCTCACGCGGCAGCGAGCCGAGCACGGGGATGCCCGTCACCCGCCTGCTGATGGTGGCGGGCGCTCGCCACCTTGTTGAGGATCACCCCGGCGATGCGCACCGCCGGATCATGCGTCGCGAAGCCCCGCACCACGGCGGCGGCCGATTGCGACTGGCCGGAGATGTCGAGCACCAGCACCACCGGCAGGCCGAGCCGACCGGCAAGGTCCGCTGCCGCGCCGGAGCGCCCGGGCTCGCCGGTGATGCCGTCGAACAGGCCCATGGACGCCTCGACGATGACCAGCTCGGCCTCGGCCGCAGCCTCGCCGGCCAGCGCGTCGATCAGCGACGGCGCCATGGCGAAGCTGTCGAGGTTGAGCCCCGGCCGGCCGGTGGCGGCGGCGTGGAAGGCGGGGTCGATATAGTCCGGCCCGGACTTCACCGCGCGCATGGTGACACCGCGCGATGTCACCGCCGACGCCACTCCCAATGTCACCGTCGTCTTGCCCGATCCCGAGCGCGGCGCGGCGATGATGAGGCCGCGGGCGGTCATAGGCCCCTCCCGGTGAGAACATCCTTCGAGGCTCGCTGTGCTCGCACCTCAGGATGACGTTCCTCTTCAAGTCGACCGTCATCCTGAGGTGCTCGGGCATCGCCCGAGCCTCGAAGGATGCTCACGCAGAACACCCTCATCCCCGCCCCCGGAAGCGGCGCTGATAGGCGGCGTCGTAGAGTGCGCTCTCGCGGAAATCCTCCGCCGCCAGCGCCTGCCCGACCATGATCAGCGCCATGCGCTCGACCGGTTCGGCCGCGACCTTGGCGAGGATGTCGGCCAGCGTGCCGCGGAGGATGCGCTCGGCGGGGCGTGTCGCCTCCACCACCACCGCCACCGGGCAATCCGCCCCG
>JAQSWY010000181.1 GCA_029266425.1 Xanthobacteraceae bacterium | reverse complement strand
TCCGCGCCATATCGACTTCGCGAAGATGCGCGCCATCGCCGATTCGGTCGGCGCCTATCTCATGGTCGACATGGCCCATTTCGCCGGCCTGGTGGCGGGTGGCGTGCACCCGAACCCGGTGCCGCATGCGCATGTGACCACGACGACCACCCACAAGACCCTGCGCGGCCCGCGCGGCGGCATGATCCTGACCAACGACGAGGACCTCGCGAAGAAGTTCAACTCCGCCATCTTCCCGGGCATCCAGGGCGGCCCGCTGATGCATGTCATCGCCGCCAAGGCCGTTGCTTTCGGCGAGGCGCTGCAGCCGGACTTCAAGGTCTACGCCAAGAACGTGGTGGAGAACGCCAAGGCGCTCGCCGAGAACCTGAAGGGCCACGGCTTCGAGATCGTCTCCGGCGGCACCGACACGCATCTGATGCTGGTCGACCTGCGGCCGAAGAAGCTGACCGGCAAGGTGTCGGAGATCGCGCTCGGGCGCGCCCACATCACCACCAACAAGAACGGCATCCCCTTCGATCCGGAGAAGCCGTTCGTGACCTCGGGCATTCGGCTCGGCACCCCCGCCGGCACCACGCGGGGCTTCGGCGTCGCCGAGTTCCAGCAGATCGGCGACATGATCGCCGAGGTGCTCGATGTGCTCTCGCAGAAGGCCACGGAAGAGGACAGCCTGGTGGAGGGAGCGGTACGGGGTAAGGTGGCTGATCTGCTCGCCCGATTCCCGATCTACGGCTGAGGCTGAACCATGCGCTGTCCCTATTGCGGAAGCCTCGACACGCAGGTCAAGGATTCCCGTCCCACCGAGGACAGCGCCGCCATTCGCCGCCGCCGCATCTGCCCGGATTGCGGCGGCCGCTTCACCACCTTCGAGCGTGTGCAGCTGCGCGAACTGACCGTGCTCAAGCGATCGGGCCGCCGCGTGCCGTTCGACCGCGACAAGCTCGCCCGCTCCATCGAGGTGGCGCTGAGGAAGCGCCCGGTCGATCCCGAGCGGGTCGAGCGCCTCGTCTCCGGTCTGGTGCGCCGGCTGGAGAGCATGGGCGAGAGCGAGATCTCCTCCGAGATGATCGGCGAGCGGGTGATGGAGAGCCTCAAACAGCTCGACGACGTCGCCTATGTCCGCTTCGCCTCGGTCTACCGCAATTTCCGCGAGGCCAAGGATTTCGAGCAGCTGCTGGGCGAGTTGGATTCCCGGCCGACCGGCGTCGACGAAGACGAGCCGAAGGCCGTCCGCCGCGTCGGCAGTGCCGAGGTGGAAGATTGATGCCGCCTCGCCGCGGCTGCCTATGCCCATGACGAAGAACATTCACGATGAAGCCCTGATGGCGGCCGCGCTCAGCGTGGGCCGCCGCGAACTGGGACACACCTGGCCGAACCCGGCTGTCGGCGCCCTGGTGGTGCGCGAGACCGAGGGCGCGCCGGTCATCCTTGGCCGCGGCTGGACCTCGAAGGGCGGACGCCCGCACGCGGAGCCGCAGGCCATAGCGCAGGCCGGGGAGGGCGCACGCGGTGCCACGCTTTACGTCACGCTGGAGCCCTGCTCGCATCACGGCGTGACGCCGCCCTGTGTCGACGCGGTGCGCGCTTCCGGCATCGCCCGCGTGGTGGCGGCCATCGAGGATCCGGACTTCCGCGTCGCCGGGCGTGGCTTCTCCATCCTGCGCGAGGCCGGCATTACGGTGGATGTCGGCGCCGGTGCCACGGAGGCCCGGCTCGCCCATGCCGGCCATATCCGCCGCGTCACCGAGGGCCGGCCGCATGTGATGCTGAAGCTCGCGGTCTCGGCCGACGGCAAGGTCGGGCTCGCCGGCCGTCGTCCGGCGGCAATCACCGGCGAGGTCGCACGCGGTCGTGTCCACCTGATGCGCTCGGTCTACGACGCCGCCCTCACCGGCATCGGCACCGTGCTGGCGGACGATCCGCTGCTGACCTGCCGCCTGCCGGGCATGGAAGACCGCTCGCCGCTGCGCATCGTGCTCGACGCTAATCTTCGCCTGCCGCCGACCAGCGCGCTCGCCCGCAGCCTCGGCACCGCGCCGCTGTGGGTGATCGCCGCCGAGGACGCGCCGGCCGCTCCCGAGGAGATGCTGACCGCCATGGGCGTCGAGGTGATGCGCGTGCGCCGCCGCCCCGATGGCGGAATCGACCTCAACGAGACGCTGAAGCTCCTGGCGCTGCGCGGCATCACCCGCGTGATGGTGGAGGCCGGCCCCCGTATCTCGACCGCCTTCCTGCGCGAGCGGCTGGTCGACGAGGCGAACGTTTTCCTTGCACCGGTGCAACTGGGCGAGGGCGCGCTCGACGCGCTGGAGGGATTGCCGCTTTCCACCCTCGATGACTATCTGAGCGAGGCAGAAATGGAATGGCATGGCGAGGACCGCCTGCGCATCATGAGGCGCCGCTAATGTTCACCGGCATCGTCACCGATATCGGCACGCTCCGCAGGGTCGAGCCGCGCAACGACGTGCGGCGGCTGACCATCGCCAGCCGCTACGACACCGCGACCATCGAGCTCGGCGCCTCGATCGCCTGCTCGGGCGTGTGCCTCACCGTGGTGGCGCTGCAGCCCGACGCCTTCGAGGTCGAGGCGGCACCGGAGACGCTGGCAGTGACCACCGGCCATGTCGACGGCGTCGCCACCGTCATCGCCCGCGAGGACATTGGCGAGACCACGCGCTTCGTCTTCGATGTGCCGGATGCCTTGGCGCCCTTTATCGCGGTGAAAGGCTCGGTGACGCTCGACGGCACCTCGCTCACCGTCAACGAGGTGGAGGGCACGCGCTTCTCCTGCCTGCTCATCCCGCACACCCTCGCTCACACCACATGGGGCGATGTGCAGGCCGGCGACCATGTCAATATCGAAGTCGACATGATGGCCCGCTATGCTGCGCGCCTTGCGGAGTTTCGCTGACGGGGCTACGTCGTCGGCCCGACCAGTTTCATGAGGTTTCCCCAATGGCGAGCCCCCGCCCGCCGCGCGCATCCGAGACGCACGCGACGCCGC
>JAQSWY010000180.1 GCA_029266425.1 Xanthobacteraceae bacterium | reverse complement strand
CGGTAAGCGGCGAGTTCAGCCGCAGCGCGATGGCGTAATGGTCGTCGGTCGGCAGCCGCACCACCACGGCGAGCTCCGGCCGCTTCAGCAATTGGTAGAGCAGCGCCGGCAGGTCGCCGAAATAGGCGTCGAGATCGCCGGCGTGCAGCAGCTGGAGCGCGCGCTCCAGCCCGACGATGGGCACGGTCGGGCCGAAGCCGTAGCGGGCCCGGTTCTCGCTCAGCCACTTCTCGTTGGTCGACGCCGCCTCCGTGCCGACCCTCTTGCCGACGAGGTCCTCGAGCGAGCGCACGTGCGCGCTCTTCATCACCACCATGCCCTGCGAGGTCTGGTAGTAGGGCTGGGTGAAGTCGAAGCGCTGGCGCCGCTCGGGCGTCACGGTGATCGAGCACATCGCCACGTCGATCCTGTCGCCGGCCAGCGCCGGCAGCAGCTCGCCGAAGGCCATGCCGACGAACTCGATGCGCAGGCTCAGCCGTTTGCCGATCGCCTCGATCAGATCGACCTCGAAGCCGACGAGACGGCCGTCTTCCTTGAACTCCCAGGGCCGGTTGTCCGGGAAGGTGCCGACGCGCAGCAACGACTCCGCCGCCGGAGGCTGTGCCTCGGCAGTTGGTACCGGTCCCGCCGCCCACAGCCCGAGGCCGACGAGCAGCGCGCGCAATATGCTGACCATGGTGCCCCCATGCCCGCAGCAATTGACGCCATCCCCGTTCGCGCCGATGCTGGCGCAATCGCGAACATTCGTCCAGCCGGCTTATCCATGTCCAATGGCCTCTATCTGATGACCGCCCTGGCGGGCGCTCTTTATGTGCTCTCGCCCGGCCCCGCCTTCCTTGCTCTGTTCTCGCTGGCTGCGGCGCATGGCCGCCCGGCCGGTGCGCGCTTCGTCGGCGGGCATCTGGTCGGCGACCTGTCCTGGACCGCGCTGGCGCTGGCCGCGATCATCGGCGTGAACCAGCTGGGGCCGACGCTGTTCGATCTGCTCGGCATCTTCTGCGGCCTCTATCTGGTCTATCTCGGCATCAAGGCGGTGATGTCGCGCGAGGGGGCCGTGGTTCCGGTCGGCTCCAACCGCCCGCTGATGACCGGCGTGCTGTTCGG
This sequence comes from Xanthobacteraceae bacterium, assembly GCA_029266425.1. GTDB lineage: Bacteria > Pseudomonadota > Alphaproteobacteria > Rhizobiales > Xanthobacteraceae > Ancylobacter. The sequence goes on along the minus strand of JAQSWY010000180.1, from coordinate 1,530 downwards.
CCTCACCAATCCCAAGGCCTATCCGGTCTCCGTGGCCATGTTCACGGCGCTGACCGCGAGCTATGCGTCCAGCCTTTCCTGGGACGCGGCGCCTCAGTTGCTCGCCGCCGCCTTCGTCGGCTTCATCCTCGCCGACATATTGCTCGTCTGGGCCGCAGGCCTGCCGCCGGTGCGCCGGTTCTTCCAGCGCCACGGCCTCGCCATCACCCGGGTCGTCGGTGTCATGTTCATCGCCTTCGGCGCCAAGTCGCTGGCCGACGCCGGACGCGGCATCGCCTCGCGCAGCTGAGCGCGTGACCTGAGTTGAGTGACCTGATGTTCGAAGCCAAGTTCCAGACCTTCTCCGACGCCAGCGCGCCGGCCCTCGGCACTACGCGGCTCAAGCTGCTGCGCGCGGAGCTGGAGCGGCGCGGGCTCGACGGCTTCATCGTCCCGCGCGCCGATGCGCACCAGAACGAATATGTCCCGCCCAGTGCCGAGCGCCTTGCCTGGCTGACCGGCTTCACCGGCTCGGCCGGCGTCGCCCTGGTGCTGCGCGAGGAGGCCGCCATCGTGGTGGACGGGCGCTACACGCTGCAGGCGGCGGACCAGGTCGACACCTCGTCCTTCGAGGTGGTCCCGCTCGCCGAGACCTCGCCGGAGCGCTGGCTGGAGAAGCACCTGCCCGCCGGCGCGCGCTTCGGTTTCGACCCCTGGCTCGTCACCGTCGATGGCGAGGAGAAGCTGCGCCGCGCCGTCACCGCGGCGGAGGGCACGCTGGTCGCGCTCGACAGCAACCCGCTCGACGCGGTGTGGGCCGACCGGCCCCCGGAGCCGCTGGCGCCGGTCGTCCTGCGCGACGTTTCGCTCGCCGGCGAGGATGCGGCGATCAAGATCGCCCGCGTGCAGCAGGCGCTCGCCGAGCAGAAGCTCGACGCGCTCGTCATCTCCGACCCGCATGGCGTCGCCTGGACCTTCAACATACGCGGCGGCGACGTTGCCTTCACGCCGCTGCCGCTGTCCTGGGCCATCGTGCCCAGGGAAGGCCGCCCCACGCTCTTCGTCGACGGGCGCAAGCTCTCCAACGCCGCCCGTGACACTCTCTCCAACATCACCGAGATCGCCGATCCGTCCTTGCTGGAGCGCGGCGTCGAGCTGGTCGCCGGCAAGGGCGCCGTCGTGCGGCTCGACCAGGCGACGGCTCCCGCCATTCTCGCCGCGCGCATCGAGGCGACGGGCGGCAAGGCCTCTTCCGGACCGAGCCCGGTGGCCCTGATGCAGGCCTCCAAGAACGAGGCCGAGCTCGCCGGCATGCGCGCCGCCCATCTGCGCGACGGCGCTGCGCTCGCCCGCTTCCTCTGCTGGTTCGACGCCGAGGCGCCGAAGGGCGGCCTCACCGAGATCGACGTCGTCTGCGCGCTGGAAACCTTCCGTCGCGAGACCGGCGCGCTGAAGGACGTCTCCTTCCCCAGCATCTCCGGCGCCGGCCCGAACGGCGCCATCGTGCATTACCGCGTGACCGAGGCGACCAACCGGCGCGTCGGCATGGAC
>JAQSWY010000179.1 GCA_029266425.1 Xanthobacteraceae bacterium | reverse complement strand
GCCGCTCATGCCGATCAGCTCGCCGGCGGTGAAGTCGGCCATGTCGCGGAAATGCTCCTGCGGCTCGACGATGGCGTAGAAGTTTCCGCCATAGGCGACGTCGACCGTCACCTTGCCGAGGCTCGGGCATTCGGCGGTGAGGCCGCGCGCATAGAGGAAGGCGGGCACGTTGGTGATGCGCACCTCCTCCACATATTGCCCTTCCTGCCGGTACTCGGCCTTCACCACGCCCGCCGGCGTGTCGAGCATCAAGACGCCCGGCGTCTTCGGCGTGACGAGGCCATGCTCGATGGCCATGGTCACCGTGCCGATGGTGCCGTGGCCGCACATGGGCAGGCAGCCGGAGGTCTCGATGAACAATATGGCGACGTCGCAGTCCGGCCGGGTCGGTGGGTAGAGGATCGAGCCGGACATCATGTCGTGGCCGCGCGGCTCGAACATGAGGCCGGTGCGGATCCAGTCGTACTCCGCGAGGAAATGGGCGCGCTTCTCGATCATGTTCGCGCCCTGAAGGTTTGGTCCGCCGCCAGCCACGAGCCGCACGGGGTTGCCGCAGGTGTGGCCGTCTATGCAGAAGAAGCTGTGTCGCGCCATGGAGGTCACTCGTCAGAAGCGGTCGGGACGGAAGGGATCGAGGGTGATGGACGGCGTGCGCCCGGCCACGAGATCGGCGACCAGCCGGCCGGTGGCGGCGCTCTGGGTGAGACCGAGATGGCCGTGGCCGAAGGCGTAGAGGATACGGGGACTGGCGTGCGAGGCGCCGATCACCGGGAGCGAATCCGGCAGCGAGGGGCGGAAGCCCATCCACTGCGTGCCGCCCTCGGTCCTGAGGCCGGGCAGGAAGGCGGCGGCCTTCCTGAGCATCACCGCGGAGCGCTCGAAGTTCGGCGCGGCCTTGAGCCCGCCGAGCTCGACCGCGCCGCCGACGCGGATGCCGGTGGAGAGCGGCGTCACCACGAAGCCGTGGCCGCCGAAGGTGAGCTGGCGGCGCAAAGCGAAGGCGCCGGGCGGCAAAGTCGTGTTGTAGCCGCGCTCGGTTTCCAGCGGGATGGCATCGCCGAGTTCGCGCGCCAGCGGGCGCGACCAGGCGCCGCCGGCGAGCACGGCACGCCCGGCGGCGACCTGCGAGCCGTCCGCCAGCGTGAGGCGCACGCCGCCCTCGGCCGGCTCGACCGTCTTCACCTCGCCATGGGTGATCGCGGCGCCGCGGGCCATCACTGCCTGGAACAGCGCGAGGGCGAAATGATACGGATCGTCCACCGTCTGCCAGCGCGGCGTGAAGGTGGCGGCGACGAAGCGTGCGGCGATGCCGGGTTGTAACTCCGCCAGACGAGAACCCCGCACGTGCTCGAACTCGACGCCTTCCTTCGCACGCGCGTCCCAGCCGGGCTGGGAGGCGGCGAGCTCGGCCTCGCTCTCATAGAGCTGGAGGTTGCCGTCGCGGCGCACATGGCTGGCGATGCCCGCGGCCGCGACCATGCCCTCCATCGCCTGCGCGGCGAAGCGCATCAGGCTGCCCTGCGCCACCAGCGAATGACGGTAGCGGTCGGGCAGGCTGGCGCGCCAGAAGCGGATGAGCCAGGGGGTGATCTGCGGCAGGTAGCGCGGCGGGATGGAGAGCGGCCCGAGCGGGTCGAATAGCCATTTCGGCGCTTTGAGCAGCATGCCGGGCGAGGCGAGGGGCAGGAGATCGGTGAAGGCGAAGGCGCCGGCATTGCCGAAGCTCGCCCCCTCCGCCACCCCGCCGCGCTCGACGAGCCGCACGCGATGGCCTTCGCCAAGCAGATGGAAGGCGCAGGCGAGCCCGACGATGCCGGCGCCGATGACGGCGATCTCGCTCTGTGGGGAGGCTGATCCGGACACTTCCGACACCATGTCTTCCTCCCCCATGAAGGGGGAAGGCTGTCATTCAGGTATTCTCCCCGCGTGCGGGGGGGTAGTCGCAATTCCTCCCCCGCTTGCGGGGCAGGACAGTCGCAATCCCTCCCCCGCTTGCGGGGGAGGGTAGGGTGGGGGCCTCGCGCCGCCGTGCCGGGTCCCCCTCCGACCCGCCTGCAGCGGGCCACCTCCCCCGCAAGCGGGGAGGGATGAAGGGGGTCTCACGGACCTGCCGGCGTCATCCTGAGGTGCCCGGCGCAAGCCGGGCCTCGAAGGATGCCCGTCCGGGCGCGCCTGAGAGCCATCGTTCGAAGCTCGCTACGCTCGCACCTCAGGATGACGACATGCCGAGGTGGAGCGCAGTTCTCACGCCGCCTTGGCCAGCGTCGGGCGGGTGGCGAGGGCCTCGGCTACGATCTTCTCGACCTTGGCGCGCTGCTCGCCTTCCAGCGCCAGGCGCGGCGAGCGCACGCGCTCGGTGGTACCGGTGACCAGCGCCTCGACCAGCTTGAGGTTCTGCACGAGGTAGGTCGACACGTCCAAGTCTAGCAGCGGGCGGAACCAGCGGTAGATCGCCAGCGCCTCGTCGTAGCGCTTGGCCTTCATCAGCTTGTAGATCGCCACCGTCTCGTGCGGGAAGGCGACGACGAGGCCGGCGACCCAGCCGACCGCGCCGACGGCCAGCGCCTCATAGGCGAGGTTGTCGACGCCGGTGAACACGTCGTAGCGGTCGCCGAAGGCGTTGAAGATGTCGATGGTGCGGCGGATGTCGTCGGAG
>JAQSWY010000178.1 GCA_029266425.1 Xanthobacteraceae bacterium | reverse complement strand
GTGGCGCCCAGCGTCTCCACCGCCGGCAGGCGGCGGATCACCGCGTTGCGCCGCGCCATGCGCCGCACGCCGATGGCGAGCGTGATGGTGATAACCGCCGGCAGGCCTTCCGGCACCACGCCGACGGCGAGCGCCACCACCGCCATCAGCGCGTCGGTCCAGCCATAGTCCCTCACCGCCACGGCGAAGAGGAACAGCGCCGCCGCGCCGCCGATGGCGAGCCAGGTGAAGCGCTTGGCGAAGGCGTCGACCTGGCGCAACAGCGGCGTCGCCAGCGGCTCGACCTCGGCGATCAGCTTGCCGATGCGGCCGATCTCGGTGCGCGGGCCGGTGGAGACGACGATGCCGGCGCCCTGCCCGGTGGCGACGGTGGTACCGGAAAAGACCATGGAATGGCGGTCGCCGAGCGGAGCCTCCGGCGGCGCCGGCTCCTCGCGCTTGGCTGATGCGACGGATTCGCCGGTGAGGATGGCCTCGTCCACCAGCATGCCGCGGGCGCGCATGAGCCGCGTGTCGGCGGGCACCCGGTCGCCCGGCTCCAGCAGCACGATGTCGCCGGGCACGAGATCGCGCGCGTGCACGCTGACCCGCTGGCTGCCGCGCAGCACATTGGCGTGCGGGGCGATCATGCCGCGTATGGCGCGCAGCGCCTGCTCCGCCTTGCCCTCCTGCACGAAGCCGACGATGGCGTTGATCAGGACCACGGCGATGATGACGCCGGCATCGACGTGATGGCCGAGCAGCAGCGCCGCGAGCGCGCCGGCGAGCAGGAAATAGATCAGCGCGCTGTTGAACTGGACGAGGAAGCGCATGAGCGGATGCCGGCCCGGCGGCTCGGGCAGCGCGTTCGGCCCGTGCACGGCGAGGCGCGCCTGCGCCTCCTCGATGGAGAGGCCGGCGGGAGAGACGCCGAGCCGGCCGGCGACCTCCTCATGCGGGAGCGCGTGCCAGTCGGGTGGCGGAAGGGCGTTCGGGTGGGTGCCGGTCGTGGGCGGGACGGCGGCGGTGTTCATCGGTCCAAAGCGCTCGCATCTCGTGACGGACGCAGCGTAAGGTCCCGGGAAAGGGGTGCCTACCGGGTTTTTCCTACCTTGGCGGCCCCGGACGCCGGCTGCCCGGGCCGAGCCCGGGCAGGGCGAAGGATCAGCGCGGCGCGCGCTTGGCGAGGATGCGCTGCAGGGTGCGGCGGTGCATGGAGAGCCGGCGCGCCGTCTCCGACACGTTGCGCCCGCACAGCTCGTAGACCCGCTGGATGTGCTCCCAGCGCACCCGGTCGGCCGACATCGGGTTCTCCGGCAGCTGGGGCTTGTAGTCGCCCTGCACGTTCAGCGCGGCGCAGATGTCGTCGGCGTCGGCGGGCTTCGCCAGATAGTCGACCGCGCCCATCTTCACCGCGGTGACTGCGGTGGCGATGTTGCCGTAGCCGGTGAGGATGACGCCGCGCGCTTCCGGGCGGCGGCGCTTCAGCGCCGAGATCACGTCGAGCCCGTTGCCGTCGCCGAGGCGCATGTCGACCACGGCATAGGCCGGGGCGCTACCCTCGAGGCTGGCGAGGCCGTCCGCCACCGTCTCGGCGGTGGTGACGGTGAAGCCGCGCGTCTCCATCGCGCGGGCGAGGCGCTGCAGGAAGGGCCGGTCGTCGTCGACGATCAGCAGCGAGCGGTCCTGCAGGTCCGAAGTAATGTCCAACATCTCCAACTAATCCCAAAATTCCGGCCGGATGCCGGTTGCCTTGCCGCGGCGGGGCGAAAAGCGGCTTACGCCTGTTCTGTTTTCGGTCCGCTTATACCCCGCCCTGCCGGTGAGCGCAAAATTGTCGCAGCAGCGCGGCACCGGCGACCCGATCACGCCTTCGTGGCAGGCTCCTCTTCCGGCTCGCGCTCGCCGGAGATGTCGATCAGCCGGCGCGGCCAGCGGATGTTCACCGAGGCGCCATGGGCGGGCGGCGGGCGATTGATGAAACCGAGCTCGGCGCCGGAGCGCTCCAGCAGCGTCTTGGCGATGAACACGCCGAGGCCGAGGCCCTGCTGGCCGTCCTCGCCGTCCGCCTCCGTCTCGCGCCGCCAGCGGTTGCGGCCGCGGCTGGTCACGTAGGGCGCGCCGATCTGGTCGATCAGCTCGGGCGGGAAGCCCGGCCCGTCGTCGGTGACGGTGACGGTGATGTCCTCGCCGGTCCAGCTGGCGACGATGTCGACCCGGTTGGCGGCGAAGTCGACGGCGTTCTCGACGATGTTGCCGAGGCCGTAGAGCAGGCCGGGATTGCGGGCGATGATCGGCTCCTCCCCGGCGCGGGCCGGCAGCGTCACCGCGATGGTGATGCCGAAATGCCGGTGCGGGGCGACCACGTCCTCCAGAAGATGCGAGATCGGCATGCGGTCGAAGGGCGCGTCGCCGGCGCCGAGCGAGGTCAGCGTGCGCAATATGGTGCGGCAGCGCTCGGCCTGCTCGCTGACGAGGCGGATGTCCTCCACCAGCTCGGTGGCGGCGAGCGCCTCGGAGAGCTCGCGCGTCTCCTCCGCCACCCGCCAGGCATGCACGCCGATGAAGGCGATGGCGATGGCGAGCGCGGACCAGATGGCGGCGAGGTAGAGCGGCGGCAGCTCCGGCGCGTCGCCCAGCACGCCCTCGGCGGCCCAGGGCAGCGGCATCTGCCACAGCCCGACCAGCGCCGCGCAGAGCCCCGCCAGCACGCCGAGCAGGATGGTCGTGCGCGGCGACAGCGCCGTCGCCGAGATCAGCACCGGGGCGAGGAACAGCAGCGCGAAGGGATTGGCGAGGCCGCCGGTGAGGAACAGCAGCGCGGCGAGCTGGAGGATGTCGTAGGCGAGCAGCCACGCCGCCTCGACGTCGGACAGCCGCCGCGCGCCCGGATTGCGCAATCGCAGCGCCAGGTTCAGCCAGGCCGAGAGCGCGACGACCGCGAGGCAGGCGCCGATCGGCAGCGGGAAGCCGAGCAGCCACTGCACCACCACGATGGCCAGCGTCTGGCCGGAAATCGCCAGCCAGCGCAGTCGGATGAGCGTGTCGAGGCGCAGCCCGAAAAAACGTTCGCCGATCGGATGGTCGAGCGAGAGCGACATGTTACCGTCCGTCCCCGAGGGTCATCGGGCTTCTATAGCGGCAGATGCGACCAAAGCGCGAGAGCGCCGATTCGTTGACGGCGGCAGGAAAGAGCCTATTTATGCTGCAACGCACAAGAACCGCCGCCCGCCGTGAGCCGTCCGGTTTCGGGCCTTTCGGGCGGATCTGAGGACGGAGACATCATGGCGATCGGCGTTTTTGGAGACGTGCCCGACGCCGCAGAAGCGGCACATACGCCCGACATGGCACTGGAGGCGGCGACCGCGCTCTCGAAGCCGCTCTACTGGATGTTCGAGATGGGCCATGCCGCGCTCGATCCGCTGCGTGTGATGGCCGATGCCGGCCGGCTGTTCTACCGCAACCCGGTCAACCCGCTCAGCCATACCCGCTTCGGCAAGTCGATGTCGGCGGCGCTGGAGATGTTCGAG
>JAQSWY010000177.1 GCA_029266425.1 Xanthobacteraceae bacterium | reverse complement strand
CGACTTCTCCGGCTGGAGCGCGGCGCTGGAGGCCGCCTGCGCCCGCGTCGAGGCCTATGCGCCGGATGTGGTCGTGGTTTCGCTCGGCGTCGACACCTACAAGGAGGACCCAATCTCGCAGTTCAAGCTCGACAGCCCGGACTATCTGAAGATCGGCGCCCGCATCGCCAAGCTTGCCAAGCCGACGCTCTTCGTGATGGAGGGCGGCTACGCGGTGGAAGCAATTGGAATTAACGTTGCCAATACGTTGGAAGGATTCCTTCAGGGCTGACGTTCAACCCTGCACCTGGTTCCGGCCGCCACGCTTGGCGCGGTAGAGCATCTCGTCGGCGCGCTCCATCACCTCGTCGAGCGGCTCGTCGGGTCCCGCCTCGGCGATGCCGAAGCTGGCGGCGAGCGCGCCGGCGGCGAGCGGCGGGACCTCCAGCATCCCGATGCGCGCCCGCAGCCGCTCGGCCAGCACGCGGGCGTCCTCGAGCTTGCCGCGGGCGAGCAGGATGACGAACTCCTCGCCGCCGATGCGCCCGGCGCAGTCCTCGCGCCGCAATTCGCCGGCGACCAGCTCGCCGACCGCACGGATGACCGCGTCGCCGGCGGCGTGGCCGTAGCTGTCATTGATCGCCTTGAAGCGGTCGATGTCGCAGAAGATCAGGCCCGCCGCTGCCCCGTGCAGCCCCACAAGGCGGCGGTTCGCCTCCTCCTCGAAACCGCGCCGGTTGAGCAGCGGCGTCAGGTGGTCGCGATTCCGCTCGCCGCGCAGGTCCTCGAAGACGTCGAGCGCGACCGCCAGCAGGAAGGTGAGGCATAGCAGCAGCGCCAGGATGATCAGCGCGAAGCTGAGCATGGAGAAGAAAAGGGAGCGGGGGAAATTCTCCGGCGTGATCATTCCGGCCGGCACGTCGACCAGCATGGTCAGCACCGTGCGCGGCAGGAAATGCAGCCCGGTGAGCAGCACTAGCCAGAACAGCACGCGGTCGATCGGCTTGGGGTTGGTCGCGGTCCGCAAGCGCAGCGCGGCGAAACAGAGCATCGCACCGGCGCCGAGGTTCTGCACATAGATGCGCGCGCTCAGGCTCTCCTGGACATAGAAGAAATAGGCGATCCCGCCGAGGATGGCCGCCGAGATGGCGAGGATCCATCGGCGGTTGCCGACGATGCCAACGCGGGTCAGCATCGCCTCGACGAACAGTCCTATGGCCGTCTGGTACAGCACCGCCGAGATCATGGTGTTCAGCCCGATCTTCGGCATGGCCGGGATGAGGATCTGCGCCAGGACTCCGAGCGCAAAGGCGGCCGACGCCCCCGACATCAGCAGGATGTGGGGTCGGTTGCGCTGGTTGAGCCACAGCAGCAGGAACACCATCGCGAAGACGATGCCTATGGCCGGGTTCAAGAGGATGAAGAGGCGCAGCGGAGTCACGAGCGGCCCTGATCGGCGGCGAGGCGCCCTCGCCTTCCTGCCGCTGTATCAGATTGCCGCCCGCAGACGAACCCTCGGTTGCTGCCGGATCGGGAAAGCCCCTACAGCCGGTAGAGAATCTGGTCGGTCCAGAAGCGCTCCAGCCGGTTCAGCGCCTTGTTGAGCTGCTGGAACTCGTGCGGGCCGATGCCGCCGATCTGCTCGATGGTGGCGATGTGCTTGGCGTGCAGCGCCTCGACGATAGCCCGCACCTCCTCACCCTTGTCGGTCAGCTTGATGCGCACCGCACGGCGGTCGATGCGCGAGCGCCGGTGGTCGAGATAGCCCATCTCGACCAGCTTCTTGAGGTTGTAGGAGACGTTGGCGCCGAGATAGTGCCCGCGCGTGCGCAGCTCGCCCGTGGTCAGCTCGCTGTCGCCGATGTTGAACAGCAGCAGAGCCTGCACGGCGTTGACGTCGTCGCGGCCGCGACGGTCGAACTCGTCCTTCACCACGTCGAGCAGGCGCCGGTGCAGCCGCTCCACCAGGGTCACCGCCTCGCGGTAGAGCGGGCGAATGTCCTCGCGCCGTCCTGCCTCGCCTTCATCGAAGGGAATAATGTTGGCCGCCTGTCCAGCTCGCATCGCCGCATCCTGTCTCGAAGCCGGGGATTTGCTCCCTCTCGTCGGGACGGAGTGTGGGATCGCGCTGCTAAGAACGGTTTAAGCGGAAGGCTGAATCCTTCGTCACCGGGATGCGTTAACGAGGGGTTACTCCTCGCTCTCGCGCGTCGCCTTGTAGGTGAGGAAGGCGTAGACCGCGACCAGCACCGTCTCGACCGCCGCGACGATCATCAGCCGGCCGACGCCCTCGGGCGCCGAGGCGTTGATGAGGATCTGCACCATGGCGGTGACCAGCCAGAGCACCACGCCCCAGGAGGCGCCGAGCCACAGTCCGACCGCCGCCACCGGGTTCATGATCGCCGCCCAGATGACCGCCGCCTGTGCGGCGAGCGAGAGCATCTCGAAGCGGCTGGTATCGCCGTCCCACACGCCACAGATCAGCGTCCAGCTGTAGACGGTCTTCACCATCAGGAAGCCGGCGAGCGCCCGCAGGTAGATCAGCACGCGCCACTGCCACGGCGGCATCCGCGCGCCGGCCGGACCGAGCGTGGCGTCGATGGGATCGTAGGGCGAACTCATGCCGCTGTGCATAGCGCAAAAAACCTGGGAAATCTGGACTGTAATTTCTGCCTGCCCC
>JAQSWY010000176.1 GCA_029266425.1 Xanthobacteraceae bacterium | reverse complement strand
CCCGCCCACCGCGTTGATGTGCACGCCCGGCCCGACCATGTTGTCGGTGAGGATGGTGGCAAACTGCTTGTCGGCGGTGACGGTGGTGATGATCTGCGCTCCTTCCACCGCCTCCTCGGGAGAGCGGCAGGTCTCGATGGCGAAACCCTGCCCGGCGAGATTGCGCGCGCATTTGGCGGTGGCGGCAGGATCAAGATCGTAGAGCCGCAGCCGGTCGATGCCGAGCAGCGCCTTGAAGGCCATCGCCTGGAACTCGCTCTGCGCGCCATTGCCGATGATCGCCATGCAGCGCGCGCCCTTCGGCGCCAGATACCGGGCGGCGAGCGAGGAGGTCGCGGCGGTGCGCAGCGCGGTGAGCAGCGTCATCTCGGTCAGCAGCATCGGGTAGCCGTTGCCCGCATCCGAAAGCGCGCCGAACGCCACCACCGTCTGCAGCCCCTCCCGCATGTTCTTCGGGTGCCCGTTGACGTATTTGAAACCGTAGAGCTGCCCGTCGCTGGTCGGCATCAGCTCGATCACGCCCTCCGCCGAATGCGCGGCGACGCGCGGGGTCTTGTCGAAGACCTCCCAGCGGCGGAAGTCCTCCTCGACATAGCCCGCCAGCTCCTTCAGGAACGTCTCAACGCCGATCCGGAGCACCAGCTTCATCATATGGTCGACGCTGACGAATGGCACGATGTTCAGGTGGGGCGCGCGAACCATCAGAAGCTCCTTGTCGGGCGGTCGAGAACGCGGCGGCCCATCAGGCTGCCGGTCAGGTCCACCAGCAGCCGCGCGGTACGGCCGCGCTCGTCGAGGAAGGGGTTGAGCTCGACGAGATCGAGGCTGGTCACCAGGCCGCTGTCGTGCAGCATCTCCATGACCAGATGAGCCTCGCGGAAGGTGGCGCCGCCAGGGACCGTCGTGCCGACGCCCGGCGCGATGTCCGGGTCGAGGAAGTCGACGTCGAGGCTGACATGCAGCATTCCGTCCTCGGCCGCCACCTTCTCCAGGAAGGAGCGCAGCAGCACGCCGACGCCGTGCTCGTCGATCATGCGCATATCGTGGACGGTGATCGCCGTGCTCGCCAGCGCCTCGCGCTCGGCGGGATCGACGCTGCGTATGCCGATCATGCAGACGCGAGCGGGATCGACCGGCGCCGCCAGCGGCGGAAGATAGCCTTCGAAACCCTTGCGGCCGGTGAAATAGGCCATCGGCACGCCGTGCAGATTGCCGCTCTGCGTGGTCTCCAGCGTGTGGAAATCGGTGTGCGCGTCGAGCCAGAGCACGAAGAGCGGCCGTCCCGCCTCCGCCGCCCGGCGCGCCACACCCGCCACCGTGCCGGCCGAAAGGGCGTGATCGCCACCGAGGAAGATCGGCATGGCACCCTCGCTCTCGCGGTACGCCACCTCGGCCAGCCGCGCCGTCCACGCCGCCATGTCGGAGAGGTGGTGCACCGCACCGTTGGGATGGCGAAGGTCTGGAACGTCGGTGGGAACGACGTTGCCGAGGTCGCTGACGCGGTAGCCGAGCTCCTCCAGCGCGCCGCGCAGCCCCGCCGTGCGCAACGCGCTCGGACCCATCTCGCAGCCCAGATGCCCGGCGCCGACCTGAATGGGGGCGCCGATCAGCTTGCAGTGGGTGTTCCTGGGGTCAGCCATCATGTCCCGTCGTGTGCTCACGTCGAATCTGGTGTCGCCACCATTTCGGCACAGGACGCCGGCGGTTTGAACAGACCAAATTGCCGGATATGATAGGTCTTCTTGCCGAAACGGCGGACGCTTCGGACAAAACGTCAGTGGACGACCTCGACCAGAGACTGATCACCCTGCTGCGCCACGACGGACGGCGCAACCTGTCGGACATCGCGCTGGATCTCGGCGTCTCGCGGGCGACGGTGCGCGCCCGCATGGAGCGGCTGGAACGCTCGGGCACCATCATCGGCTACACGGTGATCTTGCGCGCCGACGCGGTGGAACTGCCGGTGCGGGGTATCATGATGGTGGAGGTGGAAGGCCATTCGGCCGACCGCGTCATCCAGGCGCTCGGCGGCTTTCCGGAGATTTCGAGCGTCCACACGACGAACGGCCGCTGGGATCTCATCGTCGAGCTTTCCACATCGACGCTGACCGATTTCGACCACGTACTGCGGCGCATCCGCCTCATCTCGGGGATCACCGGTAGCGAGACCAGCCTGCTGCTGGCGACGCCACGCAGCACAAGGGCAAAGCTCTGAGGAGCGGTTCCCGGGCGATCACATCGATCCAGCCCCGCACCGGCAAAGATGGCGATATCGCGCCTGACCTCGGCTTCGACCCGGCTCTCGCCGGTGGGAACTGTTCGCCTCCTCAAGCCTCGGCATGCCGGCCAGCGCCACTTCGATCCGCGCGGGGAGACCGTGCCCACCACGACGCTGCTTGGACACGCTACATGCCCCCAGGCGAAGCGGGCCGCATCATCGGCGAGATCGATGCTGAGCCAAAGGACAACCGGGAAGCGTCTCCATCAGTCGAATCCAGGAGCGAGACTGGGAGCCGCGACGGTTTGAGCGCCGCGGTCCTCAGGCCCGGCAGGCTTTACCGTGAGCGCAGCGGCGGCTTCGACACCCTGATGGCCAGGCAGAGAAGCGCGGCGATGATCGGCCCGGCGGCCAGGGTCAGCAGGGCGGGGGTGAAGCTCTGGGTGGTATCC
>JAQSWY010000175.1 GCA_029266425.1 Xanthobacteraceae bacterium | reverse complement strand
GGCGTCTTCCAGGCTCATCACGCCGGCATAGACGGCGGAGGCGACCATGGCGGGGGCGAAGCGCGTGCCCTCCTCATTGGTCCAGTTCACCACCTCGATCGGGTGCTTCGTGCGGATGCCGAGGTCGTTCAGTGTGCGAACCACCTCCAGCGCGCCGAGCACGCCGAGCACCCCATCGAACTTGCCCCCCGTCGGCTGCGTGTCGAGATGCGAGCCGACCAGCACCGGCAGGGCGGCGGGATCGGTGCCCTCGCGGCGGGCATACATGGTGCCCATGGCGTCGACGCCGATGTTCATCCCGGCCGCCTCGCACCAGGACTTGAACAGGAGCCTCCCCTCGCGGTCGGCGTCGGTCAGGGTCTGGCGGTTGTTGCCGCCGCGCACGCCCGGGCCTATCTGCGCCATCGCCATTTCGCAAAGCCGCTCAGAGGTTCACCACCGGCAGCACCGTGCCGACTTTGGCGGCCCGAGCCGCCGGCGGCAATGGTCAGGCGGAGAGATCGGGCGAGACATCACCAGTAACGGCGACGAGGAAGGGCCATTGTTCCGGGAGCGGCCCGCCGGGCGAGGGGATCGGCGCGCCGGCGAGGTCGCGCCATTCCTCCTCGCCCCAGCCGTCGGGCAAGGACAGCTGGGGGATGCTGCCCGGCACCCGCGTCGGTACGACGACGCGCACTGCATCGTCGCCCATCCGCCGTTCGAAGCCGAACCAGCGCCAGGGCGAGGGGGCGAGGCGCAGCGGCGTGTAGGCGCCGTGCGCCAGGGCCGGGTTCGTCCGGCGCAGGGCGAGCAGGCAGCGGATGAGGTCGAATTTCTCCCGGTCCTCCGGGGTGATGTCGCCCCCGCCCTCCAGCACCGCCCGGCGCGCGTCCCAGTCGACCGGGCGGCGATTGTGCCGACGATGCGCGCCGCCGGCGCGAGGGCTTCCACCAGCCGGCCGATCGCCGTGCGGATGGGTTCGCTCTCCGGCGCCGCGACGATCGCCGTCGCGAATGCCTGTGCCGCCTGCTCATAGGCCTCGTCCGGCGTCTCCCAGTTCGTGTGCCGCTTGGCCTCGCGCAGCGCCTTGGTGAGATAGGCGGCGATCCGCTCCTCAGAGATCGGCCAGGCGGAAATCAGCGTCTGCAGGATCATCACCTGGTCGAGCGGGTCGGGCAGGACGAGGCCGGCCTCCTGCCGTGCCAGCGCGGCGCACGCCTCGCGCGTCTCGTCCAGGAAATTTAGCCAGCTATCGGGCCGGAAGCTCAGCGTCGCGAGCCGCGCCCGCGTGTCCGGCCCCCGCTTGGTATCGTGGGTGGCGAGCGGGGTGAGGTCGCGGGCCTGCGCGGCGGCGCGGGCGCCGTTCAGCGCGTGCATCTCGTCGAGGTCGCGCGCGGGATGCTCCAGGCTGCCGCCGACCTCGTTGACGCAGAGCAGCACCGGCGCGCGGTAGAGTTCCGTGTCCTCGAAGCCCTTGGCCATGGCCGGGCCGCTCAATTGCTGGAAGCGCAGGCGGAACTGCCGGTCGCTGTCGATGCGCGGCGCGCGCAGCCGCTCCAGCAGCACCGCGCCGGCGGCGTTGGTCAGCGGGTCCTCGGCGACCTCCATCACGGTGCGGATCATGCCCCAGATCGCCTCGTCGTCCGGCGTATGACTGTCCCGGGTGGCGTAGGAGCGATAGACCGGGCAGTGGACGATGAGCGCCGTCACCGCTTGGCGGATTGCCGCCTCGGTGAGGTCGCCGGCAGCGATGTCCCCGTCGAGCCCGTCGCGGGCGAGGCGGGTCAGCGTCTCCACCTCGGCGGCCAGGCTGGTCGCGAGCACCTGCCACTTGGCGTCGGCAAGGCGCTTCGCCGGCGTGTCCGTGAGCAGGTGGCGGGCGCGCAGGTCCTCCTCCAGCGCGCGGTAGCCCTCCGCGTTGACGAAGAGGCCGTTGATGTCGTTGAGCCGCTCATAGCCGGTGGTGCCGTCGATCGGCCAGTCGCGCAGCCTCTCGCCGGGCTCCAATATCTTCTCGACCACCAGCGGGACGTCGGGACCGACGAGCGCGCGCAGCCGGGCGCAATAGCCAGCGGGGTCGACGAGGCCGTCGATGTGGTCGATGCGCAGCCCGTGGACGAGGCCGCGCCGGACGAGGTCGAGCGGGAGACGGTGGACGATCTCGAACACCTCAGGGTCCTCGATCCGCACGCCGACGAGATCGGTGATGTTGAAGAAGCGGCGGTAGTTGAGGTCGTGCGCCGCCGTGCGCCACCAAGCGAGGCGCCAGTGCTGGGCGTCGAGGATGGCGGCGAGGTCGGCGGCGGCGAGAACCGCATCGAGCTTCGCACGATCCCCCGCGCTGAGCGGCGCCTGCGCCTCGCTCAGGCCGGCTGCCGCCCGCAACTCGGCGACGCTCTCCGGGCGGAGCGGGAAGGCATGATCGGCATAGGCGAGGACGATGCGCCCGCTCGCCTCGGCGCGGAGCAACAGCTGCCCCGCCTCCAGCGTCGCCTGCAACGGATCGCCGAGCACGGGAAGCAGCAGCCTGCCCTTCTCCCAGAACACGTCGAACAGTTTCGCGGCGGGGCAGTCCGGTCCGCGCTCCAGCATCTCCATCCAGAACGGGTTGTGGCTGGAGGCGGCCATGTGGTTCGGCACGATGTCGAGCAGTACGCTCATGCCATGCTCGGCGAGACGCGCCGCGAGCTTCTCGAAGCCTTCCTCGCCGCCGAGCTCCGGGTTGATCCGCGTCGGGTCGGCGACGTCGTAGCCATGGGTCGAGCCGGGCACCGCTGTGGTGATCGGCGAGGCATAGAGATGGCTGATGCCGAGCGAGGCGAGATAGGGCACCAGTGCCTCGGCATCCGCGAAGGTGAAGCCCTTGTGGAGTTGCAGCCGGTAGGTGGCGCAAAGCTCGGGGTTCATGCGGGCGCCAGGCTCCACACCGCGGCGGCGAAGGGGCCAAGTGCGAGCCGCCCGTCCGTCTCATGCGTCACCGCGCCGATGCTGGCAGCGACGGGCATGCCGGCGATGCCGGTCGGCGGGTCCAGCCTCGCCGGCTGCGTGCCGGCGTTCAGCGCCATCACCAGCGTGCCGGCGGCGAAGCGCCATGCGATGCGCAGCGCGTCGTCCGTCCGTCCGACCTCGCTGCCGAGATAGCGGCTTCCCGTCAGCTGCCAGACGAGCTTGCTGCGCTGCTCGGCGAGCCGGCGGAAGGCGTCGAGCTCGGTGCGCGCCTGCGGCGTGGCAAAGTCCTCCGGCTTCAGCTTGGCGGAGATGAAAGTCGCCTCATTGAGCGGATCGGGGAAGCTCGCCTCGCCATGCGCGTCGAAAAACTCGGCGAATTCCGAGCGGCGGCCTTCCCGGAGGCGGCGAGCCGGTCGCCGAGCGGGCGATTGCCGATGTGATCGTGGTTCTGCACGAAGCTGACGAAGGCGTCGGGCGGCAGCTCGTCCGTCGGCGTTCCGCGCGGATGGCCATCCGTGCCCGGATAGGGTTCGCCCTGGAAGACGAAGCCTTCCGACAGCGCCCGTCCGGCGGCGGCGACCGCGTCGTCAGCATAGGGCGCATAATAGCCGGCCCGCTCGCCGGTCGCGAGCACGTGGAAGGCATGGTGCCAGTCGTCATTCCATTGTGCGGTGAAGAGGCGCTCGCCGCGCGTCATCCACTGTGCGACGTTGTCGTGGTTCTCCAGCACGAGGAAGGCGTCGGGCCGCACGGCACGGCAGGCCTGTGCGATCTCGCGCAGGAACGTCTCTGTGGCTTTCGTCGCCAGCGCATGCACGGCGTCGAAGCGCAGCCCGTCGAAACCGAAATCGGCCAGCCAATAGGCGGCGTTCTCGGTGAAGAAGGCGCGCACCGTCTCGTTCTCGAGATCGATGGCCGGACCCCACGGGGTTGTTATGTCCCGCCGGAAGAAGGACTTCGCATAGAGCGGCAGGAAATTCCCGCCCGGGCCGAAATGGTTGTAGACGACATCGAGCATCATCCCGAGGCCGCGCTCATGCGCGGCATCGATCAGCGCGCGCAACTCGTCCGGCGTGCCATAGGTGCGGTCGGGGGCGTAGAGCAGCACGCCGTCATAGCCCCAGTTCCGCCGGCCGGGGAAATCGGCGACCGGCATCAGCTCGATCACGGTGAAGCCGGCGTCGCGATAATGATCGAGCCGATCGATCAGCGCGCGGAAGGTGCCTTCCGGCGTCGCCGTGCCGACATGCACCTCGGCAATCACCGCCTCGCGCCAGGGCCGCGACCAGCGGCGCGGAAGGTTCCCCGGAGGAGGCATCAGCACGCTCCAGCCGTCCGCGTCCTCCGCCTGCATGCGCGAGGCCGGATCGGGCACCGCCTGCCCGTCGACAGTGAAGCGGTAGAACGCGCCGGGCGCGACATCCGATATTTCGACGGCAAAGAAACCATCGCCG
>JAQSWY010000063.1 GCA_029266425.1 Xanthobacteraceae bacterium | reverse complement strand
AGCCTCGTGATCGGCGTGCTGCAGGTGCTGCAGGGGCCGGACAGCCCGCTGCGCTTCTTCGCCATCAGCAATCGCGAGGAGGCGGTCGGCTTCTTCGCCAACCGCAACCATTTCGCCGCGCAGCTCTATGTGACGCTGCTGCTCGGCGTCGCCTGGCTCGCCGCCCGCGAGGAGCGTCTGCTTTCCTCGCGCACGCCCACAGCGCGCAAGGTGCTGTGGCTGGCGGGCGTGTTCTGCGTCGCCCTGCTGCTGCTCGCCGGCATCGCTCTCGCCCGCTCGCGCGCGGGCATCCTGCTGGCGCTGGTCGCCGCCGCCGCCGTGGTAGCGATGTCGCCGACGCTGATCGCGGCGCTGCGCGGACGCGAGCGCCGGCCGAGGCGCGTGCGCGGCATCATCTTCGCCGTCATCGCCGCGCTGCTGCTGCTGGTCGGCCAGCTCGGCGCCGACCGCTTCCTGTCGCGCTTCGATGCCGGCCTCGTCGACCAGATGCGCGCGACGCTGAACACCGTGACCTTGCGCGCGGTGGGCGAGGCGCTGCCCTTCGGCACCGGGCTCGGCACCTTCCCTTCGGTCTATGCCGTCTACGAGGGCAGCCAGGATTTGCGGCCCGAATATGTCAACCGTGCGCATGACGACTGGCTGGAGTTCCCGCTGGAGACCGGCATCGCCGGCATGCTGCTGGTGGCGCTGTTCGTCGCCTGGTTCGCCCTGCGGGCCTTCCACATCTGGATCCGCCCGGCGCCGGGGGAGGGCACGAGACTATTGATCATGCAGCAATGCGCGGCGCTCGCCGTGCTGCTGCTGATGCTGCACTCCATCGTCGACTATCCGCTGCGCACCGCGACCATGCTCGCCTATTTCGCCGCCTGCTGCGCACTGATGACGCCGGTGCGGAAGGTGTCGGGCGCCTTCGCCACGGACGAGCCGGTGCGCGAAACTGGCCGCCGGGCGCGCGGGGGCGAGGCCCCGGCGAGCACGCCGGTCCTGCCGGTGCGGCCATGAAGCGGGCGTTCGACATGGTGGTGGCCGGTGTCGCGCTGGTCGCGTTGTCGCCGCTCCTTGCGATGCTGGCGGCGCTGATACGCTGGCGGATGGGCTCGCCCGTATTCTTCCGGCAGGCCCGGCCGGGGCGGCATGGCGCTCTCTTCGAGCTGATCAAGTTTCGCACCATGCGCGACAGCTGCGATGCCGACGGCACGCCACGGCCGGACGGGGAGCGGATCACCGGGCTCGGGCAGTGGATGCGCTCCACCAGCCTCGACGAGTTGCCGGAGCTCTTCAACGTGCTGAAGGGCGAGATGAGCCTGGTCGGCCCGCGGCCGTTGCTGATCGAATACCTGCCGCTCTATTCCCCCGAGCAGGCGCGTCGGCACGAGGTGCGCCCCGGCATCACCGGCTGGGCACAGGTGAACGGCCGCAACGCCATTTCGTGGGAGGAGAAGTTCGCGCTCGACGTCTGGTATGTCGACCATCGCAGCTTCGCCCTCGACATGAGGATATTGTGGCTGACGCTGGCGAAGGTCTTCGAACGCGAGGGTATCAGCGCCGCCGGGGAAGCGACCATGCCGAAGTTCACGGGAGCGGGCAGCAAGAGGTCATGAAAACCTCTCTCCTCATACTCGGATGCGGAGGGCACGGCCGCGTCGTCGCCGATGCCGCGCTCGATTGCGGCTATGAGGAGATCGCCTTTCTCGACGACCGTCATGACGCGCTGCCGGGGCCGGTGCCGTTCCCGGTTCTCGGCCCCATGAAGATGATGAGCGCGCTGGTCGACCGATGGCCGACCGCCATCGTGGCCATCGGTGACGGCCGGCGTCGGCTGGCGCTGTTTCACGATCTCAAGCGGGCGGGCTATGCGACGCCGTCGATCGTCCATCCCTCGGCGGTGATCAGCCGCGGCGCGCGGCTGGGAGAGGGCGTTTTCATCGCGCCGGGCGCCATCATCAATACCGGGGCGAAGATCGCCGACGCGGTGATCGTGAATACGGGCGCGCGCATCGACCACGATTGCGATATCGGCCAGGGCACTCACATCGCGCCGGGCGTCACGCTGTCGGGCACGGTGATCGTCGGCGCCACCTCCTGGATCGGCACCGGCAGCTCGGTCAGGCAAGACATCCGGATCGGCGACGACGTGATGATTGGCGTCGGTGCGGCGGTGGTGAAGCACATTCCCAACCCCGGCACCTACGTCGGCGTGCCGGCACGCCGACAAGACAAGCGGAAGGACGGCCGTGCTTAACACCCCCTTCTCGCCCTGGCCCAGCTTCACGCCGGAAGAGATGGACGCAGTGCAGCGCGTCCTCGCCTCCAATCGCGTGAACTACTGGACGGGCGAAGAGGGGCGTCTCTTCGAGCGCGAATTCGCGGACTGGGTCGGCACCCGGCATGCGATCGCGCTGGCGAACGGCACGGTGGCACTCGATCTTGCCCTGCACGGCCTCGGCATCGGCCCGGGCGACGAGGTCGTCGTCACGCCGCGCACCTTCATCGCCTCCGTCTCCTGCGTGGCGAATGCCGGTGCCACGCCGGTCTTCGCCGATATCGATCGCGACAGCGGCAACCTTTCCGCCGAGACCATCGCCGCCGTGCTGACGCCGCGCACGCGGGCGGTGATCGTGGTGCATCTCGGCGGCTGGCCGTGCGACATGGCGCCGATCATGGAGCTCGCCGAGCGCCACGGCTTCAAGGTGATCGAGGACTGCGCGCAGGCGCATGGCGCCCGCTATGGCGGCCGCAGCGTCGGTTCCATCGGCCATGTCGGCGCCTGGTCTTTCTGCCAGGACAAGATCATGACCACCGGCGGCGAAGGCGGCATGGTGACGACCGATGACGACGCCCTCTGGTCGCGCATGTGGGCCTACAAGGACCATGGCAAGAGCTGGAGCGCGGTCTATGAGCGCCAGCACCCGCCCGGCTTCCGCTGGCTGCATGAGAGTTTCGGCACCAATTGGCGGATGCTCGAGATGCAGGCGGCCATCGGCCGGATCCAGCTGAGACGCATGCCGGAATGGACGGCGGCGCGGCAGGCGAACGCCGACATCATACTGGACGCGCTGGAGCCATATTCCGGTGAGGAGAAGGCCCTGCGCCTGCCGGATCGATCCGGAAGCCGATCGCAGGTTCATTCGGCACATGGCCGCTACAGGCTATATGCCTACGTCAATCCGCAGCGGCTGCGGGCGGGGTGGAGCCGGGACCGGATCGTTTCCGAGATCGGCGCGCGCGGCGTTCCCTGCTATCAGGGAAGCTGTTCGGAAGTCTATCTGGAGAAGGCGTTCGACGGGACGCCGTGGCGGCCGAAAACGCCGCTTGCCGTCGCGCGCGAGCTCGGCGAGACCAGCCTTGCGTTTCTGGTGCATCCGACATTGACCGAGGCCGAGGTTCGGCATACCGCGAACGTCGCTGCAGAGGTTGTCCGCGCCGCATCTTGATGGAGGGTCGATCGCTGCATTGCGGGCAGCGTCAGTTCCTCGGGGGAAATGATGGAGCTGCGCTCCGATTTTCTGGGCTATGCCTTTGGCCTTAGCCGGCGAAAGAAGCGGCTCGTCCTGTGCCTGCTGGACTCGGCGCTTCTCGGCGCGAGCTTCCTGCTGGCGATGGCGTTGCGCCTCGACAGCTTCTCCCTCACGCTCGTCGGCGAAAGCTGGGTCGCTTTTGCGATCATATTGCCTCCGACCATCGCCGTCTTCGCCTGGCTGGGATTGTACCGCGCGGTGGTCCGGCATGTCGCGGCGAGCACCCTGCGCGTGCTCGCCCTCGGCCTCGCCATCTCCGCGGCCTCTCTCTTCGTGGTCGGACAGGGGCTGGACCTGTTCCTGCCGCGGTCCGTGCCGATCATCTACTGGCTGCTCGCCATGTTCCTTCTCGGCGGCGGACGCTTCGGCCTGCGGGGGCTCTATCGGCAGAGCCGCTCGCGTCTCTCCTCGCCGGTGCTGATCTATGGCGCCGGCAGCGCCGGGCGGCAACTGCTCGCCTCGCTGCAGGACAGCGGCGACTACGCACCGGTCGCCTTCATCGACGATGCCCGGGAACTGCATGGCCGCGAGATCGGCGGCTGCCGCGTCTATTCGCCGAACCGCATCGGCGAGCTGATCGCCCAGCACGATATCGGCAGCGTGCTGCTCGCCATTCCCAGCGCGACGCGGCTGGAGCGCAAGGCCATGGTCGAGCGCCTCGACCCGTTCGGCGTGCGCGTGCGCACGATTCCTGGCATGGCGGACATCGTCGCCGGCCGCGCCACCATCAGTGAGACCCGCGAGGTCGCCATCGAGGACCTTCTGGGGCGCGATCCCATTCCGCCCCGGCAGGATCTGCTCGACGCCAACATCCGTGGCAAGACGGTGATGGTCACCGGTGCCGGCGGCTCCATCGGCAGCGAGCTGTGCCGGCAGATCGCCCGGCAGGGCGCGGCGCGGCTGGTGCTGTTCGAGACTTCCGAATTCGCGCTCTACAGCGTGGAGCGGGAGCTCGCGACGCTCGCCGCGCGGGAGCGCCTGGAGCTCGACCTCGTGCCGCTGCTCGGCTCGGTGCAGGACGAGGAGCGCGTGGGCAAAGCGCTGCGCGCGCACGACGTGCAGACGGTGTTCCACGCCGCGGCGTACAAGCACGTGCCGCTGGTCGAGCAGAACGTCGTGGACGGCGTGCGCAACAACGTGTTTGGCACAGAGACGGTCGCGCGGGCGGCCATCGAGGCGGGCGTCGGCGCGTTCGTTCTGGTGTCGACCGACAAGGCGGTGCGCCCGACCAGCGTCATGGGCGCCTCCAAGCGCATCGCCGAGCTCGTCTGCCAGGGGCTGGCGCGCCGGCAGGCGGCGACGACCTTCGCCATCGTCCGCTTCGGCAACGTGCTCGGCTCCTCCGGCTCGGTGATCCCGCTGTTCCGGCAGCAGATCGAGGCGGGCGGGCCGATCACCGTCACCCATGCGGAGATGACGCGCTACTTCATGACCATCCGCGAGGCGGCGCAGCTGGTCATCCAGGCCGGCGCGCTGGCCCGGGGCGGCGACGTGTTCGTGCTCGACATGGGCGAGCCGGTGCGCATCATCGATCTCGCCATGCGCATGGCCCGCCTCTCCGGCCTCCATCCCGTGGTCCGCCGGCCCGGGCACGGCGACGGCGTGGCGGCCGGAGGCGACATCGAGGTCGTGGTGTCGCAGCTGCGTCCGGGCGAGAAACTCTATGAGGAGCTGCTCATCGGCGGCGACGCCGTCCCGACCGTGCATCCGCGCATTCTGACCGCCAGCGAGAGCGGGCTGGATTGGCCGGAACTCGCCCCCGTCCTTCGGGTCCTGAGGGAGGCGTGCGACGCCCACGCGCCCGAACGGGTCCGTGCCATCCTGCGCGACGCTCCGGTCGGCTATTCGCCGGTCGCCGAGGGTATGGAGCCCGCGGACGGCGAGGCCGATACATCCCCCAGGCGGGAGGCGGGGCGCGAGCACGCGGCCGTCGCCCGCCTGGTGCGCGATGGAAGCTTCTAGGGCGAGCCGACAGCAGGCGATGGAACAGGCCCTCCAGGCGCAACGCACCCGGCGGCTGCTGACCGGCATACTCGGCGGCGGGCTCGGCCGTGGCCTCGGCCTCATCGCGCCCTTCATCGTCATGCCGGCGATGCTGGGCTATCTCGGCGATGCGGAGTTCGGCATCTGGGTGACCGCCGTGTCGCTGACCAGCATGGCGGCGTTCTGCGATCTCGGCATCGGCAACAGCCTGCTGACCAGGCTCGCCGCCGCCTACGGGGCGGGCGACACCGCGACGATGCGGGGGCTCATCGCTTCCGGCTATGCGACGCTCGCGACCATCGCGCTGGTGCTGACGATCGGCGCCGTGATCGTGGTGCTGGGATTGCGGCTCGTGCCGGTCATCCCGGTGGCGCCGGAATTCGTGCCGACCGTGCTGGTCACGCTCGTCGCCTTCTTCGCCGGCCTGCCGTCCGCCATCATCCAGCGGGTGATGTACGCGCAGCAGCAGGTCTGGCTGAGCAGCCTGTGGCAGGTCGCGGCCGCGCTGCTCTCGATCGCGCTCTGCCTCCTGGCGATCCGCGCGGCGCTGCCGTCCTGGCTGGTCATCCTCGCCTATTCCGGCACGCCGGTCGCCATGCTCGCCGTTTCGGCGGCGTGGTACTTCGGGCGCCATCCGCAGCTGCGCCCGCGACTTTCCGACGTCAGCGCAGGCGCCGCGCGCGACCTGCTTTCCACCGGCGCGCGGTTCCTCCTGCTCTCCCTCCTCGTCTCCGCGGCGCTGAACATGGACAATCTCGTCATCGCCCATAACGCGGGGGCGGAGGCGGTGACGCAATATGCCGTGCCGGCGAAGCTGGGCTCGCTGATGGGCCTGATGATCACCGTGATCGGCCTGCCCTTCTGGGCCGCGAGCGGGGAGGCCTATGCCCGCCGGGACCTCGGCTGGATCCGCCGGAGCGCGCTGCGGATCAGCCTGTTCGGCGCGCTCGGCGTCGCGGCCGTCGGCATCGTCCTCGTGCTGTTCGGCGATCTCATCATCTCGCTCTGGATGCGGCAGAGCTTCGCCGACCAGCGGATGACGCTGGCGATGCTCGCCGGCCTCTCCGTCGTCATGGCGCTCACCTCGCCCTTCAACATGGTCCTCAACGCCCGGGCGCAGATAAGCCCGCAGCTTTGCGTGTGGGCGCTGATGCTGGCATTCACTGCTGCCGCCAAGCTGGCCTTCGTGACTGGCTCTGCGGTGTGGATCGCGCCGATGATCACCATGATCGGCTACGCCGTGCTCGTCCTGCCGACGATGTATTATTTCGCGCTGAAGAGGTAGGACGTGCGGCGCTTGCTTCAGCGAAGGTGGATTGCAGATTGCGAGACGCTGCAGGTGTCGCGCAGCACGCCTCGTCGAGACTTCACCACATCGAGAACGGGGCGGCGCCGATGATCGCCCTGTCGGCGATGGATTTTCGCGCTCCTGGCGCTACGCAGGCGCGCCAGGGGAATTTCCTGCGCGCACTGGCCGCGCAGGGCGCCGATGTCGTCCTGGTGAACCCGGCGCGCCGGCAGCCGCCCGACCTCGGCTTTCCCGTGATCGGGCTTCCGGCCTTCGCGCGCCGGCTGCCCTGGCGGCTGGCGCTGGCGTTCTGCGTGATACCGCTGCTGATCTCGCAGCTCCGGCGGGAGCGGCAGGATCTGCTGGTGTTCGGCACCGATCCCCAGTTGCTTCTGCAATGCCTCGTCGTGGCCCGGCTTTTCCGGGTCCGCATCCTCCACGAGGTGACCGAGTATCCCTCCGAAGTGTTGGCGCCTTCCCTCTATGGCCGGTTCTCGCTGTGGTTCTGGGAGAAGGTCTTCGTGCGCGCCGTCGACCGGCAGGTCGTGATCTCGCGGGCGCTGCGCGCCTATGTCGAGGCGCTCAATCCTCGCGCCGCCATCCTGACCATTCCGGCGACCACCGTGTTCGGCGCGCGCGAGGAACGGGAGCCGCGCGGCGGGCCTTTCACCTTCGTCTACACCGGCTCGCTCAACGAGCGGAAGGACGGCGTGCTGAGCCTCGTCGCGGCATTCCGCCGGCTGTTCGAGACCCATCCGGACATCCGCCTCGACATGTACGGGCATGGCTACCCGCATGAGGCGGAGGCGGTGCGGGAGATGATCGACGGGCAGGGCCTTGCCGGAATCGTCCGGCTGCATGCCACCATTCCCGCCTCCGAGGTCCCGGCGGTGCTGCGCGGGGCGAGCGCGCTCCTGCTCTGCCGGCCGAGTTCCAAGCAGGCGACGGGCGGCTTTCCCACCAAGCTCGCAGAATATCTGGCCGCTGGCCGCCCGGTGGTCGTCACCCGGACCGGCGACATCGGTCTCTATCTGGAGGACGGCATCTCCGCCTATCTCGTGCCGCCGGACAGCGTGGAGGCCTTCGCGGAGGGCATGCGGCGCGCGGTGGACGATCCGGCGGAGGCCGAGCGGATCGGCCAGACGGGCTGGGAGGTCGGCCGGCGCCATATGGACGTCGAGGCGGCGGCGCGGAAGTTTCTTGCGTGGATGGACGCGCCGGACGCCGCGGGTCCGGTTGGCAGGTAGGCGCGCGGCCATTGGGCTGCGTGCTATTGAGATGATAGAGCATGAACGCCGCGGCTCGCGGGTGGACGGGTGCAGCGCGTAGGTGCCGGCGGCGACGGCTGATGCGGCGTCGACGGCCGTGATAGCGGTGAGAAGAGGGGCGGGGATGAGCTACATTTCGTCACGAAGAAGCGGCGTTTCGCCGGCCTTTCGTGGCGTGGCCCGTGGTTATCCGGCGCTGGCGCAGCGCCGTCAGGTGCGCTCGGTCCTGAATGCGCCGATCCGCTATTCGATGTATTACCTCGCGGCGACGTTCGTCATATTCATGTTCGGCCCTCTGGCCAACGACGTCGACAATATGTTTACGCTCATATTGTTTGTAACGACATCATACGTCGCGTTCTATATTGGCTATTTGACCTGTACGAATTCACATGCACGGGAGTTCGGTGGGGCGAGATTGAAGACTTATGACGCCACGCGAAACAATATGCTGATATTGATCGCGGGGGCTGGATATTTCGTGATATTCGGACTTAATCAGCTTTATGAATACGGTGCGCGCGACGTCGGCACGATCATTCAGACGATATTCGACGCGGGCTCGGCCTATAAGCAGAAATTCGACGTCTACCAGATCCAGGCGCTGACCGGCCGCGTCAGCCTCGTCGGACAGGTCCTCGTGATTTCCAGCCTGTTCTACGGAGCGTTCATACCCCTTGCGGTTCTGCTATGGTCGAAGGTGTCGCTGCTGATCAAGCTGATGATCCTCGCCGCCATCGCCGTTTTCCAGGTGAGCTTTCTCTTCATCGGGACCATGAAGGGGATTGGCGACACCTTTCTGTTCGCTGTCGCCGGCGGGGCCATCCTGATCGGAAAGGGTCGTCTCAACGCGGCCTTTGATGGCATTTCGATGCAGAGTTCTTCGAGCGCGAGATATCTGAAACTGTTCGTCGTTCTCTTCGCATCGGCGATCTTCGTTTACATGGTCGACAACCAGATAAAACGCGCGGCCGAATTCGGCATCGTCTACAGCAGGATCGTCGGCGACGTGTCGCGGACCTTCATAAATTACCTGTTCGGCTCGGATGTTGCCTTTGGCATCTATTCGGTCCTTGCCTATCCGACCCACGGCTATTTCGGGCTGTCCCGCAGCCTCGCGCAGCCGTTCGAGTTCGCCTATGGCGCCGGGCTGTCGCCCGCGATGGAATCCTACCGTTTCCAGTTCCTGGGCGGCGACAATCACATGCTGCTCACCTTCCCCTATCGGGCGGAGATCGCCACCGGCTGGCCGGCGGGCCAGTTCTGGTCGACGGCCTTTCCCTGGCTGGCGTCGGACATGTCGTTCCTTCTCGTCCCCGTCTTCATGTTCCTCATGGGCCTGCTGTTCGCGCGGGTGTGGATCACCTGCCTGCAGCGCGACTCGCTCCTGGCCATGGTCGCCTTGGGACAGATCATGATCTTCGTGGCCTATCTCCCCGCCAACAACCAGGTCCTGATGCAGCGCCAGGGGTTCTGGATCGTCGTGACCCTCCTCGCCCTGTGGTTCGCGGGTCTGTTCAGAAAGAAGCGCGCGCGTGCCTGACGTCCTGCAGCATTGCTTCGGCAGCCCGAGCACCGGCGGACCGGCGACCGCGCTGACGCGCTTCCTCGAACATGCCAGCGGAAGCTATCCGACGATGTGGCAGCCGGGACCGGCGGGCGGAGTGTCGTTAGGGCTGATCCGCGACTTCATGCGCCAGATCCGGGCGCAGCGCCCGCGGCTGGTCCATGTCCGCGGCCTCGGCAATGAGGGTTTCCACGCCGCGCTGGCCGCCCGGCTCGCGGGCGTGCCGCATGTGCTTGTCTCCATCCACGGCAGCCACCGCGACCTGCAGCAGCCGGGAAACCGCATGCGCCGTGCCGTCGTGGCGCATGGGCTGGAACCGGCGACGCTGTCACTGGCGACGGCGATAACCACGGTCTGCGAATATGCAGCCCGGCGCGATTTCATTCAGCGCCACCGCGCCAAGCTCTTGCCACCGGTGCCGAACGGCGTGCCGTTACCGCCGCCTGGCCGCCCGCATCGCGCCGCAGTGCGCGCGGAGCTCGGCATCGGCGATGAGCGCATCGTCGCCGGCTGCGTGTCGCGCCTGACGCTGGAGAAGGGCTATGGCGACCTCGCCGCGGCGCTGGTGCGGCTCGATGCGCCGGGCATTCCGCTCGATCTGGTGGTGGTCGGCGGCGGCGACGACGACGGCTCCATCCGCGCGCTGTTCGCCGGCCTGCGGCACATCGGCGTGCATTTCGTCGGCCATCAGCGCGACGTCGCCCCATTCCTTGAGGCAGCGGACCTGTTCGTCTTCCCGACCTGGTCGGAGAACCTTTCCAATGCGCTGCTTGAGGCGATGTCTCATGGCCTGCCGGTGATTACCACCGATGTCGGTGGCAATACCGAGGTCATCGCCAGGGGCGGCGGCATCCTCGTCCCGTCCCACGATCCCGAGCGCCTCGCCGCCGCGATACGGGAGCTGATCGGTGATCCCGACCACATGCAGGCGCTGGGGCAGGCGGCCCGCGTCAATGTCGAGCAGCACTACTCCATCACGGCGATGGTGGAGGGATGGGAGCGGACCTATGCGCTCCTGCTCGGGCGCCAGGCCTGACGATGCGTCCGCTGCTGCTCGGCTACACGGTTCCGGACGAGGTCATGGCGGAGATCACCGCCATGGATCCGAACCCGCCGGTTCAGACCCATAAATTCGCCTGGGCGCTCGCCCGCAGCCTGCGCGAGGGCTTCGGCGAGGTGCGGCTTCTGTCGACGCTGCCGGTGCAGAGCTATCCGCTGGTCCGGCGCCTCCTGTTCCGTCGTTTCGCTTTTCGCGCCGGGAGGATCGAGGGCGAGGCGATGGGGTTCGTGAACCTCATCGTGCTGAAGCATCTCACGCGCTTTCTCGCCTGCCTCGGCTTTACGCGTCGCATCCGCCGGGAGTGGGGCACGGATGTCCTGTTCATCCACGGGGTGCACAGCCCGTTCCTGCTCTATGGCTGGATGATGAGGCGGCTCGGCCTCGACGTCGTGCCGGTGCTGACCGACCCTCCCGGCGTCGAGCTGGCGACCGACGGACTGGTCGCGCGCCTGCTGAAGCGGCTCGACCGCCGGCTCGTTCTCCTGCTGCTGTCGCGCGCATCGGCATTCGTCGCGCTGTCGCCGGTCTGGCGGGAGATGCTTCCCGGCATAGGCAAGGCGCTGATCTTCCCCGGCATACTCGGCCGCGACTGGCTGGAGGCGCTGGCCACCGCGACGCCGGCACGGCGGCCAGCGGACGCGCCGGTGACCGTGGTCTATGCCGGCGGGGTCAGCGCCGCCTACGGCATGGACCGGCTGCTCGACGCGGCGGCGCGGCTGCCGGCCGTGCGGTTCCTGATCTTCGGCAAGGGCGATTACGTGCCGCGCGTCACCGCCGGCGACCTTGCGAACGTCGAGTATGGCGGCTTCGTCGATGCCCGCGCGCTCGCCTTGCATCTGATGGCGGCGGACATACTGATCAATCCGCGCCCCTCCGGCGAGGCGTTCGCGCGCTATTCCTTCCCGTCCAAGCTGATCGAATATGTCGCCACCGGCCGGCCGGTGCTGACGACGCGCATCGTCAGCATTCCGTCGGAGATAGCGCCGTGCTTCCACTACATCGACGACGAGAGCGGCGAGGGGATCGCCCGCGCCATCGAGGCGCTCGTCGCGCTGGGGAGGGAGGAGCGGCTGGCGCGCGCGGCCGCGGCCCGCGAGATCATCATGCGCGAATGCTCGGAGGCGGCGATCGGCGGCAAGCTGGCGGCGCTGTGCGGGGCTGCGCCGCGTGCCGAAGCGTAGGCCGGAAACTCGCTGGTGATGCGCAAGCTGAAACTGGTGCGACGATTGAGGTTGCCGTATGAACGGCGGCGGGGGGATCGCCATGCAGAATGAAACTGTCCTGATCACGGGCGGAACCGGTTCGTTCGGCCGCACCATGCTGCAGGACCTTCTGGCGCGCGGCTGTCCGGAAGTGCGTGTCCTCAGCCGCGACGAGGAGAAGCAGGACATGCTGCGCAGCACCCTGCGCAGCTCGAATGTCTGCTTCTACATCGGCGACGTGCGCGACCGCGACAGCGTCGACCGCGCCATGGTCGGTGCCACGCGCGTGTTCCATGCGGCGGCGCTGAAGCAGGTGCCGTCCTGCGAGTTCTTCCCGCTCGAGGCGGTGCGCACCAACATCCTCGGTTCGGAGAACGTGGTGCGCTCGGCGGTGGCGGCCGGCGTGCGCAGCGTGGTCTGCCTATCCACCGACAAGGCGGTGTTCCCGATCAACGCTATGGGCATCTCCAAGGCGATGATGGAGAAGCTGGCGCAGGCCATCGCCCGCTCCATCGGCCCGGAGGCCGGCACGACGGTCTCGCTCGTGCGCTACGGCAACGTCATGTATTCGCGCGGCTC
>JAQSWY010000033.1 GCA_029266425.1 Xanthobacteraceae bacterium | reverse complement strand
GGACTCGAGCCGGCCTGTCTCGGTGGATCGGCGCGCAGCGACGGTCGGTCAGGAGGAGGTCGGATCAAGGGCCTGATCATCATCCGCCAGTCTACCGAATTTTCCAGGTCTGCAGTCATTCAAAGCGCCTCATCGATGACATCCGCCGTCCCCTCCAGTTCATAGCGCATGATCGGCCGCGCCGGCGTGCGCCGGGCGACTTCCACGAAGCCGGCGCGGGCGAAGGTCGAGGCATAGCCGCTGCCGGAGGCGCTGGGCGAGACCTCGGCATCGAACGGATGGGCCTCCAGCGCCGGCGCTTGCGCCCTGCGCGCCGCCTCGATCGCTGCGGCGATGAGGCGGGAGGTGACGCCCCGCCGACGGTAGCCTTTGCGCACATAGAGGCAGGACAGCGACCACACCGGCTCGTCATCGACAGGCTTGAGCCGCCAGTTTCGGTCGAGCCACGGCAGAGCACTGCGCGGCGTGAGTTGGCACCAGCCAACCGGGACATCGCCGTCGAAGGCCAGCAGGCCGGGCGGCGGGCCACGCATCACAATGTCCCGGAAATCGGTCTTGTTCTCCTCACGCGGCCGCTTGCGATAGGCGCTGCCGATCCGCCCATACATGCACCAGCAGCCATTGCAGGCGCCAATCGCGCCGAACAGGTCCTCGAGCGCGGGCCACAGATCGGGCGTGAGCGGGCGGATGGTGAGCTCCATGCGCGGGAATCTAGGGCCGCGAGACCGGTTTGGAAAATCGGAAGCCGAAGCGTCGAAAAGGGTAAATGGTCCGGCCGCTTCGCCGGCCTCACATGGACGGAAATTTGCATCCTCGGCATCGCCGTTCCAGCGCAGTGCAGGGAGACGTCCGTCTGATGAGTGTCGTAGCGCATAAGGATCCGAAGCTCGCGGGCAGCAGCATCGAACTCCCCGAGGGATCGGAATGGGTGAGCGCGCTGCGCGTGTTCGACGCCCATGTCGCCGAGACGCTGGCGAGCGCGGCCCGCACCCTCTATCCGCATGACGGCCTGCCCGAGCGTGTCTATCAACGCGTCGTGGCCGCGTTCGACCGCATGGCCGGCGCCTCGCCCAATGCGGCGCAGATGATGGCGCAGTTCGTCGATCTCGCCGACGAGGCTATGCCGCTGCCCTTCACCGAGCTGTCGGAGGGCTATCGGGTCGAAGTCCTGAAGCGGCTGGAAGGCACGCCCGCGTTCCGGCTGGTGCAGCGCTCCACGGTGCGCTTTCTCTATGACGACATCGAGGTGTGGCAGGCGTTCGGCTATGAGGGCGCCTCGGTACATCTCGGCGGCTATGTGAAGCGCGGCTTCGACGATCTCGACTGGCTGCCCGATCCGCCGTTGGCGGGCTGAGCCACCAATCCTCCGCGCATCACGCTCTCAGACCGGACCTTCGCCATGGACGCCATTTCCACCCCCAAGCGCTACGACCTCGACGATGACGGCGTCGTGGTGATCATCGGCTCCGGCGCCGGCGGCGGCACGCTTGCCCATGAATTGACCAGACGCGGCGTCGAAGTGGTGCTTCTGGAGGCGGGCAGGCACCTCACGCCTGAGGACTTCGTCAATGACGAATGGGGCGGCTACGAGATGCTGTCCTGGCTCGACAAGCGTACCTCGTCCGGCAGCTGGAGGGTGGCGAAAGACCATCCCGAAGCGCCGAGCTGGCACTGCCAGGTGGTCGGCGGCACCACCACCCACTGGTCCGGCTGCTGCTATCGCCTGATCGAGGACGAGATGCGCGCGCGCACCGTCTATGGCGACATTCCCGGCACCAGCCTGATCGACTGGCCGATCACGCTCGACGAGCTCGAACCCTACTACGATCTCGCCGAGGCCAAGATGGGGGTGACCGGCACCAACGGCTTGCCGCCCTTGCCGCCGAACAACAATTTCAAGGTCATGTACTGGGGCGCCAAGCGGCTCGGCTTCGAAGTCTCGACCGGCCGCCACGCCATCAACTCCATCGCCTATGACGGCCGCCCGGCGACCATCCAGGACGGCTTCACCATCACCGGCGACAAGACCGGCTCGCGCTGGTCGACGCTGAATGTCGAGATCCCGCGGGCGCTCGCGACCGGCAAGCTGGAGCTTCGCCCGCAATCGCGCGCGGTCCTGATCGAGCACGACGAGGCGGGCAACGCCTCGGGCGTGGTCTATGTCGATGCCGCCGGCATCCGGCAGCGCCAGAAGGCGCGGGCGGTGGTGCTCGCCGGCAATTGCATCGAGAGCCCGCGGCTGCTGCTGCACTCGGCGAGCGGGCGCTTCCCCGACGGGCTCGCCAATGGCTGGGGCCATGTCGGCCGGCATTATCTGCGCCACGTGATTCAGACCGTGTGGTCGGTGTTCGACAAGCCGGTGAACATGCACCGCGGCGAGATCATGACCGGGCTGGTGCGCGACTTCGTGCGCCATGATCCCGCGCGCGGCTTTGCCGGCGGCTATTATGTCGAGCTGAACTCGATGGGCCTGCCGACCACCGCGGCCTTCCTCGAGCCGGGCTGGTGGGGGCGCGATTTCGTCTCGGTCATCGAGCAGTACAGCCACATGGCCGGCATGCTGCTGTCCGGCGAGGACATGCCGCAGCCCGGCAACCGAGTGACGCTGACCGACGAGCTCGACGCCTTCGGGGTGCCGGTGGCCAACATCCACTATGACGACCACCCGAACGACCTGAGGCTGCGCAACCATGGCTACAAGACCATGACGGCGATCCACAAGGCGGCCGGGGCGAAGCGCTCGATCGAGGCGCCGGCCTATCCGGCGAGCCACAATCTCGGCTCCAACCGCATGGCCGCGCGCGCCGAAGACGGCGTGCTCGACGTCAATGGCCGCGCCCACGAGGTGCCGAACCTGTTCATCGCCGACGGCAGCGGTTTCGCCACCGGCGGCGCCTGCAATCCGACGCTGACCATCGTCGCGCTGGCGATCCGCCAGGCCGATTTCATCGCCGGCCAGATGTCCAAAGGGGAGCTGTGAGCGAGAGGGCCGATTTCACCGAGCCGACGCTCGACTATTGGCAGGACCTCAGCGAGGAGGTGCCGGCGCGCTTCTCGGCGTCGCCGCCTTTTCGCTGGGGCTATCCGGTGCGGCTGCCTTGCGGGCGGATCCTGGTGCTGCCCTTGCGCGCCCTGCCGGACAAGGGGCTCGCGGTTGCTTCGCTGATCGCCAACCAGGCTTCGCATGACGTCATCGCCGCGCTCGCCGACCACATGGCCGACGAGGCGCGCTGGCTCGGCGCCGAGCTCGTCGTCGGGCTGCCGACGCTCGGCCTCGCCTTCGCCGCGCTGGTGGCGGACCGGCTCGGCCAGCCGCGCCATGCGCCGCTCGGCTACAGCAGGAAGTTCTGGTACGACGACGCGCTGAGCGAGCCGGTCTCTTCGATCACCAGTCCCGAAGCGGGCAAGCGGCTGCGCCTTGATCCCAATCTGCTGCCGCTGGTCCAGAGTCGGCGGGTCGTCATCGTCGACGACGCCATCTCGACCGGCACCACCGCGATCGCCGCCTGCCGGCTGCTCGCCCGTCTCGGCGCCGTGGTGGTGGGGATCGTGGTGGCGATGAAGCAGACCAGTCGCTGGCGGGAGCCGCTCGCGGCACTCGCGGACTCCCCCCCGGTGCGCGCCGCCTATGGCTGCCCGTTGTTCGAGCTGAAGCAAGACGGCTGGTGGCCGCTGCAAGCAACGATGCCGGATGTGCCGTAGCAATGCTCTGGTTTGGTCAGAGCATTGCCAGAGCGAAGCTTCAGCCGTGCTTCGCCGCCTCGATCGCTTCCCACACCCGCGACGGGGTAAGGGGCATGTCGAGATGGTCGATGCCGAGGTGGACCAGCGCGTCGACCACCGCATTGACGAAGGCAGGCGGCGCGCCGATGGCGCCGGCTTCCCCGGCGCCTTTGATGCCGAGCGGATTGGTGGTGCAGGGCACGTTCTGCGTCGCGAAGCTGAAGAAGGGCAGGTCATCGGCGCGCGGCACGCCGTAATCCATGAAGGAGCCGGAGAGCAGCTGCCCATTGTCGGGATCATAGACGGTGTGCTCCATCATCGCCTGGCCGAGCCCTTGCGCGATGCCGCCATGGATCTGGCCGCCGAGGAGGAGCGGATTGAGCACCCGGCCGAAATCATCGACCACGGTGTAGCGCTCGACCTCGATGCGTCCGGTCTCCGGATCGACCGCCACCTCGCAAACGTGCGCGCCGTTCGGGAAGGTGCCGTCCTCCTGGTTGAAGTCGCCGACGCCGGTCAGCCCGCCGGCAAAGGCCGCGACCTCCATCAGCCCGACATGGCGATTGGTGCCGGTGGCGCGAAAGGCGCCGCTGTCGAATTCGACGGCCTCCGGTGCCACGTCGAGCATCTTCGCCGCGTGCGGGCGCGCCTCGGTGATTACCGCCTTGGCGGCGAGCATGAGCGCGCCGCCGCCATGCACCATGGAGCGCGAGGCGACCGTGCCGCCGGCAGAGGGCAAGGCCTGGCGCGTATCGCCGGTCTTCACGGTGATGGATTCCGGCGGCACGTCGAGCCGCTCGGCCAACATCTGCACATAGGTGGTCTCGTGGCCCTGGCCGGTCGATTGCGTGCCGACATGCAGGACGATGCGCCCGTCCGCGCCGATCTCGACCACCGCGCCCTCATTGCCCGGTACGCCGGTGCGCTCGATGTAATAGGCAAGGCCGATACCGCGCAGCCGCCCGTCGGCTTGCGTGCGGCGGCTCTTGAACCCATCCCAGTCGGCGGCTTTGAGCCCGGTGCGCATCACCGCGGCGAAGTCGCCGGAATCATAGGTGACGCCGGTGTCGGTGGTGTGCGGCATCTCTTCCGGCGCGATCATGTTGAGGGCGCGCAGCGCGTCCGGCGCAATCCCGGCCTCGCGCGCCGCCTTGTCGACCAGGCGCTCGACCAGATAGGCCGCCTCCGGCCGGCCGGCGCCACGATAGGCATCGATCGGCGCGTTGTTGGTGAAGGCGATGCGCACATCGGTCGCGACTTTCGGAATGCGGTAGACACCCGGCGCCATGGGCGGGCCGGAGAGCGTCGGGCAATAGACCCCGAAGGCGGAGAGCGCGCCGCCGCAGCTCGCCAGCGTCTCGACCTTGAGCGCGGTGAAGCGGCCCTCGGCATCAAGCCCGAGCCGGGCGCGGGAGCGATTGTCCCGGCCTTGAGTGTCCGACAGGAACGCATCCGAGCGCGAGGACTGCCAGCGCACCGGCCGCCCGAGCTTGCGGGCGGCGTAGAGCACCAGCGCCTGTTCGGGGTAGGGGACTGCCTTCATGCCGAAGCCGCCGCCTACATCGGGCGTGATCACCCGCAGTCTCGAAGGCGGCAGAGCGAACACCGGCTCGAACAGCCACTCGCGGATCATGTGGCTGCCCTGTGTGCCGGAGATCAAGGTGAAGTCGCCGGTCTCGGGCTCGAACAGGCCTATGGCATTGCGCGCCTCGAGCGAGTTCACCACGATGCGGTTATTGATGAGCTCGACCTCGACCACACGGTTGGAGGCTTCGAGCGCGGCTTCTGCGGCAGCGACGTCGCCGAGGGTGAAATGCAGCGCGAGATTGCCAGGCGCTTCGTCATAGAGGAGCGGCGCACCCTCCGCGAGGGCAGCCTTCGGCTCGACCGCGACCGGGAGATCGTCGATCTGGATCGCCACCGCCTCTGCCGCCTCCACCGCCTCGATCACTGTCTCCGCCACCACGAAGGCGATCGGCTCGCCGAGATAGCGCACCTTGTCGCGGGCAAGCAGCGCGCGCGGCGGCACCGGCATGGTGCCGCCCTCGGCATGGTCGAGCACCACCACGATGGGCAGCGTGCCGATGCCGTCGGCGTGGAGATCGGCGGCGGTGAAGACACCGAGCACGCCCGGCATCGCACGCGCAGCATCGGCGTCGACGGATTGCAGCACCCCGTGGGCGATGCGGGAGCGCACCACCACGGCGAAGGCCTCGTCCTCATGGCGGTGATCGTCGGTGTAGCGGCCGGTTCCGGTGATGAAACGCAGATCCTCAACGCGCCGGAAAGGCTGGCCGACACCGAATTTCATCGTCACTCTCCGAGCCGTCGGGTGTCGCACAAGGCGACCCCGTTGCGATTGGTACTATTTATGCGAAGATCAGCACATCGGCCTTGATATTCTCGATACTCTAATAAGATAGTGCAGCGCACAAGAGGTTGGCGGAGGCGTTGGTGAGGCCCGCGGAGGAGCAGATCGGTCAAGCCCGCAGCCACCGTGGCGTCGGCGCCTCGGTACGCCGCAAGGAGGATGCCCGCCTCCTCGAAGGCCGTGGCCGCTTCATCGGCGATATGCGATTTCCGGGCCAGTTGGAGGCCGCTTTCCTGCGCTCGCCGATCGCTCATGGGCGGATTAAGGCGATCCATATTCCAGCACATCTGAAGGGGCGCGCCTTCACGCATGCCGACATGGTGGGCGTGAAGGACATCCTCGCCCGCACCGGCCTGCCGGGCTTCCGCGTCTCCGCCCAGCCTTCGCTCGCGAGCGACAAGGTGCGCTTCGTCGGCGAGCCGATCGTGATGGTGCTGGCCGACATCCGCGCCGAGGCCGAGGACCTCCTGGAGGAGATCGCGGTCGAGTTCGAGGAACTGCCGGCCAATTCCGACATGCTACGCGCCGTCGCACCCGATGCCGCTCTGATCCATGAGGATTGGCCGGAGAACGTCTTCCTCGTCTCCGCCGCCGAGAAGAATTTCGACGCGCGCCGCGCCGAGCTTGAGGCGGCGCCGATCAAGGTGACGCGCCGGGTCCGCACCAGCCGTCAATGCATGGCGCCGCTGGAAGGCAAGGGCTGCATCGCAGTCTATGAGCGCCATATCGAGCAGCTGGCGCTTTGGACCTCCACCCAGATGCCGCACATCGTGCGGTCCGGGCTTGCCGAATGTCTTGGGCTCGACTTGCGCAAGATCCGCGTCGTGGCGCCCGATGTCGGCGGCGGCTTCGGCTGGAAGGGGCTGCTGCAGCCGGAAGAAGTGTGCTGCTCCTGGGCGGCGCTCAAGCTCGATCGGCCGATCAAATGGCTGGAGGACCGCCGCGAGCATCTGATCGCCGCCGCCAATTGCCGCGAGCACCATTATGAAATGACCGCCTGGGCCGATGCTGACGGCAAGTTGCTTGGGCTCGATGCCCTCGCCCATGTCGATGCCGGGGCGTATTCGGTCTATCCGTTCTCGGCATGCCTCGAAGGCGCGCAGGTGGTCTCCAACCTGCCGGGGCCCTACGACTTCGGCGCCTATCGCTGCCGCGCCTATTCGGCGTGCACCAACAAGCCGCCCATCGTGCCCTATCGCGGCGTGGCGCGGACGGGTGTCTGCACCGCGATCGAATTGATGGTGGATGCGGTCGCCCGCGCCGCGGGGCTGGAGCCCTGTGAGGTGCGGCTGCGCAATCTCGTCAAGCCGGAGCAGATGCCGTTCAAGAGCATCACCGGCAAGGATTTCGACATGGGCGACTATCCGGAGAGCCTGCGCCGGGCCCGCGCCATGATCGACCATGATGCGGTGCGTGCCCGCCAGCGCGCCGGCGAGCCGGATGGACGGCGCATCGGCATCGGCTACGCGGTCTATTGCGAGCAGGGTGCGCACGGCACCTCGGTCTATCATGGCTGGGGCATTCCCATGGTGCCGGGCTTCGAGCAGTGCGGCGCGCGCTTGACCCCGGACGGCACGCTGGAAGTGCGGGTCGGCAACCAGAGCCACGGCCAATCCATGGAGACGACGCTGGCGCAGATCGCCTGCGAGGTGCTGGGCATCGACCCGGAGCTGGTCAATGTGGTGCATGGCGACACCGCCATGACGCCCTATTCCACCGGCACCTGGGGCTCGCGCTCGGCAGTGATGGTGGGCGGCGCGGTAGCCGCCGCCTGCGAGAAGCTCGGCGAGCGGCTGAAGCGGATCGGCGCGCATCTGCTGCAGGCCGATCTCGCAACCGTCTTCATCCGCGACGCGGAGGTGCACGGGCCAGCCGGCTCGGTCTCGTTCCGCGAGATCGCCGCGACCTGGTACCTCAGGCCGCAGAACCTGCCGGCCGATGTCGATCCCGATGGGATCGATCTCGTCGCCGGCTATCGCCCCGTAGTCGATACCGGCACCTTCTCCTACGCCACCCATGCCGCCGTCGTGGCGGTGGCGCCCGGCACCGGCGCGGTCGAGATCCTCGATTATGTCGTGGTCGAGGATGGCGGCGTGCTGCTGAACCCCATGGTGGTGGACGGCCAGATCTATGGCGGCACCGCGCAGGGGATCGGCACCGCGCTCTATGAGGAGATGGCCTATGACGAGAACGGCCAGCCGCTCGCCTCGACCTTCGCCGATTATCTGATCCCCGGCGCCAACGAGATGCCGGACGTGCGCATCGCTCACATGGAGACGCCCTCGCCGAACACCCGGTTCGGCCAGAAGGGCATCGGCGAGGGCGGCGCGATCGCTCCTCCGGCGGCGATCGGCAACGCCATCAATGATGCGCTGGGCGACCTAGGTGTCGAACTCGACACCTGCCCGATGACGCCGCGCCGGGTGCGCGAGGCGCTGCAGGCAGCGGGCAGCGGGGCGGCGCCGTGAAGGCCGCACGGTTCGACTATGCCCGGCCTGAGGGGCTCGACGAGTCGGTGGCGCTGCTGGCCGGGGAGGGTGCCCGCGCCTACGCCGGCGGCCAGAGCCTCGGCCCGATGCTCAATCTGCGCCTCGCCAGGCCCACAGCGCTGGTCGATGTTAGCCGGCTCCGCGATTTGCGAGCTGTCGATGAGCGACCTGACGGCGTTCTCTATGGCGCCGCCATTACTCACGCCCAGTTCGAGGACGGCGCGGTGGCGGATGCGACCGGCGGCGTGCTGGCGAGCGTGGCGCGCGGCATCGCCTATCGCGCGGTGCGCAATCGCGGCACGATCGGCGGCAGCCTCGCCCATGCCGATCCGGCCGCGGACTGGCCGACCACGCTGAGCGCCCTGGGCGCGAGGGTTCATCTCGTTGGGCCGAGCGGCCGCCGCGAGATGGGGATCGAGGATTTCATCCGCGGCGCCTTCGAGACCGCGCTGGCGCCGGGCGAGATCATCGCCGGTGTGTTCGTTCCACGGCTGTCGGTATCCGCCCGCTGGGGCTATCGCAAATCCTGCCGCAAGCTCGGCGAATTCGCCGAGGCCATGTGCGCCGTGCTCGCCGATCCTGGGCGCGGCGTCTGCCGGCTCGCCATCGGCGCCACCGAGGGAAAGCCCATCGTACTGACCACGGCGGAGGCGTTCGTCGCGGACCCGGTCCGGATCGATCCCTATCTGGCGCAGGCCGGCCTTGCCGCCGACGCGGCGACGCTCGCCCTGCACCGCACGGTGATCCGCGAGGCCATTGCGGCGATGGATGCGTGGAGACCTTCCGCATGAAGCCTGTGCGTCTTGAGGTCAATGGCCGGCCGGTCGCCGCGGACATCGAGCCGCGCCAGCACCTCGCCGATTTCGTGCGCGAGGAGATGCTGCTCACCGGCACCCATCTCGGCTGCGAACATGGCGTCTGCGGCGCCTGCACCGTGCTGATCGACGGTGCGCCGGCGCGCTCCTGCATCGCCTTCCCGGTGGCGCTCGACGGCGCCTCGATCACCACGATCGAGGGCCTTGCCGACGACCCGTTGATGGCCCGGCTGCGCGAGGCGTTCACCACCGAGCACGGCCTGCAATGCGGCTTCTGCACGCCGGGCATGCTGATCATGGCGCGGGACATCGTGCTGCGCCGGCCGGGCGCAGACAGCGAGACCATCCGCCACGAGCTCGCCGGCAATCTCTGCCGCTGCACCGGCTATGTCGGCATCGTCCGCGCCGTGCAGCAGGTGGCGGCGGAGCGGATCGGGCAGGCGGCGGTGATCACAAGGGGCACGACGGTGCCACCGCCTTCCTATGCCTCGCCGCTGGCACTGCCGGTCGCGCCGTCCCCGGTCGCAAAAGTGCCGGAACCTGCGGCTGCGCCTCTCGCCACCCCACAGGAGGCCATCGTCTCGGCGGAGCCGCTGCTCAATCCGGTCAAGCTCGCCGAGCACTTTCGGGTCCCGGCAGAACCGGCAGCGGTGTGGGCCTTCTTCCAGCAACCCGACAAGGTGATCGCCTGCCTGCCCGGCGCGCGGCTCGTAGCCCCGAGCGACGGCCGCAGCCTTGAGGCCGAGATGGCGGTGAAACTCGGCCCGATGCAGGCCGCCTTCCGCGGCACCGCGCTGCTGGCGGCCGATGCGGACGCGAGGGCCGGCACCATTCGGGGCCAGGGCGTCGATGCGCGCAGCGCCTCGCGGGTGCGGGCGCAGCTGGTCTACCGGCTCATCACCGCGGAGGAGGGCAGGGCGACCGACGTCCATGTCGATGTCGCCTATGAGCTGAAGGGCCCGCTCGCCCAGATGAGCCGCGGCATCATTGCCCGCGACCTCGCTGGCCGCCTGACCCGCAGCTTCGCTGACAACCTCGCCGCCGCGCTCGCGGGTGGCGAGCCGGCGCAGGAGGTGCGCCCGCTCGATGCCGGTTCGCTGGTCTGGGCGATGCTGAAGGGGTGGGTGTCGCGGCTGTTCGGGCGAGGCTAGCGCTCACCCCCCGCGATTGGGCGTGCCGAGCACGTGGGTGTTCGGCGGCAGCATGACCTCGTCGAAGGTCTGGGTGAACATCGCCGCGGCGAAGAAGGCGACCGCCCGGAGCGTCTCGGTGCCGGTATTGACGAGGTCGTGCCGCACGTCCGTCGGCAGCACGAAGACGCTGCCCGGCCCGATCGGGTGATTGCCCTCATCGGTGAGCAGCTCGCCGGTGCCGGCCATGATGTACTGGGTTTCCTCGGTCGCAGCCGAGATGCCCCGGGCTCGATCTCGTAGACGATGGTGGAGGCTTGGGTGGCGCCTTTTCGGCCGCACGTGGCGAAGGCCCCGGCCCAGTTCACCGATTTGTCCGCTGCCCCCTGGACGTGCGTGCGCGTCAGCTTTGTGGAATCGACAACTAATGTAATAGCGTTCCCGGAACTGCTTCGATTGCATATATTTGAAGATCGGTAGAGTCGCCGGACCACCCTATATTACGCTCGTGCAAATATAACGTGAAATCGCAAGCTTCCGGCCTGGCGCCGCTGGCCCTCGCCGTACCAGCTCCTGATCCGTCAACGCCTCACCCTGTCTCCGCCCCCGCAAGAGGCCACATGCCGGTTCAATGCATGGATTTCCATGAGGTGCGGCTGGGGCAGGGCGGGATTAGGATCAAAGGCGATTTTCGCCAGCCCGGATTTCACGAGCCAGGATATTGAGGACGAGTGTTGGATGAGGCGTTGACGGTCCCCGGGCGTTCATTGTGCGGGAGGAGCAGCTGATCATGAGTGCAGTGCTTCCCCAACGCGGCCTGGCCCTCGTGCTTACGACATCCATGGTCGGGCTCGCCGCGTCCTTGCTGACGACCACCCCGTTCGGCCTGCTGGCTCCGGTTGCCGGGCAGTTTCTCCTTGCGCGTGGCCGCGCAATCGCGCTGCTCAACATGACGTTGGCGATCGCACTTGCCGGCTCCGTGCTGGCCGCCATCTCCTATGCGGACGGCACGCGCGATTTCGGATTGCTGTGGGCGGCATTCTTTGCGCTCGCGCTTTGCATCGGAGCGATCGTCGCGGCCAGCGTCTCGGCGTCCACGGCGTCCGACTTCATCAGTCGGTTCACGGACCTGACCGGTTCTCCTCTCGACGAAGAAATTGCGCCCGAACTGCCGCAGACACTCGCCCGCGACGCGGCGATCGACATGGACGTTC
The DNA here is from genome assembly GCA_029266425.1 of Xanthobacteraceae bacterium. Lineage (GTDB taxonomy): Bacteria > Pseudomonadota > Alphaproteobacteria > Rhizobiales > Xanthobacteraceae > Ancylobacter. The sequence goes on along the minus strand of JAQSWY010000033.1, from coordinate 40,916 downwards.
ACGAGAAGACCGTGGCGGCGTTACGCGACCGGGAGCAGGAGCTCTCGCAACTCGTGGACATGGTTCCGAGCCACCTGTGGCGACTGACCCCGGACGGAGAGGCGACCTTCTTCAATAAGCGCATGGCCGATTTCCTCGGCCTGGACGTGGCGAATACGGACAAATCGGGCATGAGGCGACTGGAGGTGGTCGTTGAGATGGTCCATCCGGAGGACGCGGCGGAGTTCAGGGACGCGCTCAACCGCTGCCTCGTCACCGGCGAACGCTTTTCCATGAGGTATCGCCTGCGCCGCGCCGATGGCGCCTATCGCTGGATGTCGAGCTGTGCGGAGCCAATGCGCGATCATGCAGGACGCATCGTCCAGTGGTACGGCCTCAGTCACGACATCGACGATCAGATGCACGCCGAAGAGGCGCTGCGCGACCGGGAGAGGGAGCTCTCGCTGCTCGTGGACATGGTTCCAAGTCATCTCTGGCGCGTGACCCCGGAGGGTGAAACGACCTTCCTCACCAAGCACATGGCGGACTTTCTCGGCGTGGACGCGTCGCACACCTTCGAGCTGGACGCGGTGATGGCCACGATCTTTCATCCGGACGATACGGCCGAGGTAAACGACGTGTTCGGTCGCTGCCTCGCCACGGGTGAGTGCTTCTCGATGAAGTATCGCCTGCGTTGCCAAGATGGTGCGTATCGCTGGATGTCGGGCCGCGCCGAGCCGCTGCGCGATGACGGCGGACGCATTGTCCAGTGGTTCGGGCTCTGCCACGTCGGGACGGGCTTCAGGGAAACCGAGCGAATCTTCGAGCCGTTCTTCACGACCAAGCAGCACGGGATGGGCATGGGGCCCACTATCTGCCGTTCGATCATCGAATCGCATGGCGGCCGCTTCTGGACGGCCAACAATGAGACGCGCGGGGCTACCGTCGCCTTCACGCTTCCATTGGCGGCGAGCGAGGCACCATGAGCGCGCACGAGGGAATCGTCTTCGTGGTGGATGACGACGCCAGAGTACGCGAGGCGGTCGGCGAACTGCTGGAGTCGCTGGGATGGCGAGCCGAGACGTTCGCCGCCGCCGAGGATTACGTCGCCTATGAGAAGCCCGATCTTCCGGCGTGCCTGATCCTCGATGTCGAGCTGCCCGACATCAACGGCCTGGAGTTCCAGAAGCAGCTATCCCACGACGTCCACCCCCCGATCGTCTTCATCACCGGGCATGGCGATATTCCCTCGTCGGTGCGCGCGATCAAGCATGGCGCCGTGGACTTCCTGACGAAGCCCTTCAGTGATGCGGACCTCATGGCCGCAGTCCGGACGGCGATTGGCCAGGATCGGGATAACAGATCGGAGCGCGCCGAGCTTGGTGTGTTGAGGCAACGCTACCTCGAGCTGACGCCGCGCGAACGTGAGGTTCTGCCGCTCGTGGTGAGCGGACTTCTCAACAAGCAGGCCGCTGCCGAGCTCGGGATCAGCGAGGTCACGCTCCAGATCCATAGACGGAACGTGATGCAGAAAATGGCAGTGGCATCGCTCGCCGATCTCGTCCGTGTCGCGGAGAAACTGGAAATACCGATCACCCACTCGCGTCGAGTGGGAGGGAGTTGAGCGTGAGCAAGTCAAGACCTGTCATAGCGGTTGTTGATGATGATCCAAGGTTGCTTGAATCGCTGGAGGAGCTCCTTGAGTCCGCGGGCTATACAGCCCGTAGCTTCTCGTCGGCGCGGTCGCTGCTCATCAACGGGCTATCGGGCCTGGACGTGCTCATCACCGACATCGGGATGCCGGGCATGGACGGCTTTGAACTTCGTGATGCGGTGAAGAAGGCGCGTCCCGACCTGCCGGTATTCCTGATCACCGGCCGCCACGAACTGGCAGATCTGGACCGTGCCCAAGCCACCAGCGGATTCTTCCGCAAGCCTTTCGACGCCAAGGCCCTGCTTGCGGCCGTTGGTGACGCCTTACGCGATCGAGAAATGGAGGGGTGATCATGCAAGTTGACCAGCAGCTTCTGCGAAGATCGGCGCCGTTGTCACCGCAGCGGAGGAGTGAGGCGGAGCAGCCGCTCGTCATCATTGTCGATGACGATGCGAGCGTTCGCGAGGCGCTGTCCGAGTTGATCCTGTCGGCGGGTCTCCAGCCGATCTGCTTTGCCTCGATCAATGAATTGCTCGATGCCGACGTGATGGGCAGCCCTGGGTGCATGATCCTCGATGTGCGCTTGCCGGGAGCGAGCGGTCTCGATCTGCAGCATCATCTGGCCCAGAACGGCAACCCGAAGCCGATCATCTTCCTCACGGGCTACGGCGATATTCCGATGACGGTCCAGGCCATGAAGGCGGGCGCCATCGATTTCCTGACCAAGCCGGTCCGCGACCAGACCTTGCTGGATGCCGTCATGGTCGGCATCGAGCGCGATCGCGCGCAACGAGGCAAGGCCCGGGTCGCCCGGCTGCATCTCGAACATTACAAGACCCTGACCCGTCGCGAGCGGCAAGTGATGTGCGCCGTGGCGCTGGGCCGCCTCAACAAGCAGATCGCCTTCGATCTCAACATCAGCGAGGTTACCGTCAAGCTCCACCGCAGCAACGTCATGCGCAAGATGCAGCTGGCGTCCGTCGGCGAGCTCGTCCGCCTCTGGGAGGCGCTGCCTGCCGAGGTGCGCGAGCGGGGGGAGGCGTGACGGCGCTTTGATCGAGCTCAGGCTCTCATGGCCGCTTCATGCTAGAGCATTTCCTGATCAGATGGAATCATCTGATCGAAGAGGAAACGCTCCAGCTTATTGAATCTGGAGCACTTTCTTGTCGTTCGGATGGTTCCATCGAACGGAAAGGGCTCCAGGGCGTCAGCGGGAGGCGCGGCGCGCGCCTTCCCGCCGAGACGCTGATTGACGATCATGGTGAGCCCCGGGCGGCGGCCGTGATCGCGACTCAGACCGCGGCGAGGCCGCTATAGCCCGGATCGCCAGGCGTCGAACGATCGCGCGGGGTCTCGGTCATGGATCGGTTGCGTTCCCTGTTCGCCGGCCGGAGCGTCCTCGCGTATCGGCGGGTGCGGCTCCGGCCGATGGTCGAGTCAGTGCGCCCGAGCGGTCGGATTGCCGCCCTACTGCAGCAGATCCACATCGAGCTGCACGCAGTCGCCGCGATAGATGATGTCGGCGACATAGATGGCAACGTCGTTCTCGTCGGCGACGACGATGTGCGCTTCGACCGTCGGGAAGCCGATGCCGGTCGCCAGTAGGTTGGCGACGCGGGGTTCCACGGTGCCGACGATGAAGGACTGCCGCGCCCGCTTGACCTTCAACTCCTCCAGCGAGGCGATGACGCTGATGGTCGGCTCGCGGCCGAAGCGCTGCTCGGCGAGGCGATAGACATTCTCGTCGAGATGCACGCGAGCGAAGGAATAAGGCTGGCCGCGCCGCGACTGCACGCTTTCCATATAGCGGTAGTGCGTCGCCGGGGTGCCGTCCTCGGGCTTCAAGGGCGGCGAAGGGGCAGGGGTGGTGACGGGCAGGAACCGCGGCACGTTCATGCCGATGGTGCTGGCGAGCGAGCGCCATTTCAGGTCGAGCTTCAGCCAGCGCTTCTCCTCGACCGACCCGGAAACGAAGGTGCCCTTGCCCTGGATGCGGCGCACGAGGCCCTCGGCCTGCAGCAATTCCACCGCCTGGCGCACGGTGACGCGGGCGACCTGGAACTCGGCTTCGAGTTCCTGCAGGGTCGAGATCTTCTCGTTCGGCCGCCACACCCCATCCTCGATGCGGCGCCGGATCACGCCCGCGATCTGCAGATAGCGCGGCACCGGGCTGCGGCGGTAATCGGGATTGGAGAGTGCCGAGGCGGCGTCCTTGGGCATGTGTCGTCGAATCCGGCGAAATGTTCAACAGCGCGCCGATTCCAGCCGGAATCAGCCAAGAGTTCCTATCTTCTCTATCATGTAATCCTATACATGCGGCGTCGGGCGCGGCGAGGCGCAACCACCCTCACGCGGTGTCGAGGGCGGTGACGACGCCGGAGATGAGATTGGCCGAGAACAGCGCCGCCTCGTCGATCCTCGCCACATCGCGCGCCGGGGCCATGCTCTCGATGAGCCGCGCGATCTCGCGCTCCAGGGCGCGGCGGGCCTCCTCGGCTTCCGCCACCGTCACGGCGCGGAACCGGATCGCGGCGCCGGGCAGCAGCCGCCCGGCCGCGGGCAGGTCCGCCGAGATCACGGTGGCGATCTTGGCGTAGCCGCCGATAGTCTGGTGATCGGCGAGCAGCACGATGGGCTGGCCCGAGCCGGGCACCTGGATCGCCCCGGTGGCGATGCCGTCGGAGGCGATGTCGGCGCCGCGGACGAAGGAAAGCGCGGGTCCGATGAGGCGCATGCCCATGCGGTCGGCCTCCCGGGAGACCTCGAACGGCGTATCGAGGAAGGTACGGATGCCATCGGCGGTGAAGGCATCGGCCTGCGGGCCGAGCACGACGCGCAGCGTGCCGGAGAATTCCAGCGACGGAGGAACCGGCAGCTCGACATCGGGGCCGTCGAGAGCGCCGCCGCGGATGCCGATGATGTCGCCGGCGCTCAAGGCACGTCCTTGATAACCGCCGAAGCCGCCCTTCATGTCGGTCGAGCGCGACCCCAGCACCTTGGGCACATCGAGCCCGCCGCCGATCGCCAGCACTGCGCAGCCGCTGCCGCGGAGCGCGCCGATGCGGACATGGCTGCCCGCGGGGACGGTGAAGGCGCGCCAGGCGTCCACCTGCCGCGTCGTGTCGTCCAGCTCGACCTCGATCGGCGCGGACGCACCGGCGAGGGCGAGGCGCACCGGTGCGCCGACTACTTCGAAGCGCGGACCGATCAGCCGGGATTCCAGTCCGGCGATGCCTTCCTCGTTTCCGACCAGCCGGTTGGCAAGGCGCAACGCGACCGGATCGAGCGCGCCGCAGCTCGGCACGCCGAGCGCCTGGAAGCCGAGGCGACCGAGATCCTGCACCGTGGTCTGCGGCCCCGGCTGCAGCATGCGCAAAGCGGGTCCAATCGCCCCGCTCATGGCTGCGTCTCGCATTCGGGCTTGTAGTCGCCTCGCGCAACGGCGTCCTTCACCCGCGCGTGCTCGCCGGCATCGACCGGCACGAACCGCACCCCGTCACCCGGCGCCAGGAGGGTAGGCGGCGTCTTCGCCGGATCGAAGAACCGCAGCGGCGTATTGCCGAGCAGCCGCCAGCCGCCAGGCGATTCCACCGGGTAGACCCCGGTCATGCGCTGCGCGATAGCGACCGAGCCGGCCGGCACCCGTACTCGAGGCGTCTCGAGGCGCGGCAGTTCGAGCTTCTCCGGCAGGTCGCCGAGATAGGCGAAACCGGGCAGGAAGCCCTGCACATAGACGTGGTAGACCGTGCCGGCGTGCAGGGCGATGAGCTCCGCCGCGCCCAGCCCGACCTCGGCGGCGACCGTGTCGAGATCCGGCCCGGCCTCGCCGCCATAAAGCACCGGCAGATGCCAGATGCGCGTCGGCGTCGCCGCCTCCACAGTGCCCAGATCGAGCGCTTCGAACCGCTGCCGCAACGCGGCTGCGCTGGTGAGGCGGGGATCGTAGTGGACCAGCAGGGAGCGGAAGGTCGGCACCGTCTCGATCACGCCTTCCGCCGCATCCGCCGCCAGCACCGCGGCGGCGCGGTGGACCATGGCGTTCAGCAGCGGATCGATGCGCGCGCCGAATTCGATGGCGAAGGCGGTGTCGCCCACCGGCAGGAAGGCCGCGGCGTCGCCAAGGCGCGTTCCGGAAGGTGGCGTCTCCTCGATCATCGGCGCTTTCGATCAGTCATTCTAATGATAGGATGTTTCCTCTTGAAAGTCATGCAAGTTTAATGCCTTAATATCCAACAGCAAGGGCGCAAAGAGGGTTGGCGATGACGCTGCGGATGAACATCAATGCCGATATGGGCGAAGGCTACGGCCATTATGACATCGGCGACGATGACGCGATCCTCAAGATCGTCACCAGCGTGAACGTCGCCTGTGGCATGCATGGCGGCGACGCCACGGTGATGCGCGACGTCTGCCTGAAGGCCAAGGAGAACGGCGTCTCGGTCGGCGCCCATCCGGGCTTCAACGATGTCTGGGGCTTCGGCCGCCGGCAGATCCAGATGCGTCCGTCCGATCTCGAATATCTGGTCGCCTATCAGCTCGGTGCGCTCGCCGGCATGGCCGCCTATGCCGGCATCAAGGTCACGCATGTGAAGCCGCACGGTGCGCTCAACAATATGGCGGCGGTAAATGCCGATTACGCGGTCGCCATCGGCCGCGCCATGAAGACGGTCGACCCCTCGCTCTGGTATCTCGCTTTGTCCGGCACCGAGATGGAGAAGGCGGCGCTGGCGCTCGACCTACCGCTGGCGCGCGAGGCCTTCATCGACCGCATGTATGACGATGACGGCAATCTGCAGTCGCGCACCATCCCCGGCTCGGTGATCCGCGACCCTGAGGTGGCGGTGGAGCGCACCCTCCGCATGGTGCTCGACGGCGAGATCATCTCGGTGAACGGCAAGAAGATGCCGACCAAATTCGATTCCCTCTGCCTGCATGGCGACGAGCCGACCGCCATCGCGGTTGCGAGCGCGGTGCGCAAGGGGATGGAGGCGGCGGGCATCAAGGTCGTGACGCTGCCGGAGATGATGGCAGGCTGAGGCGGCGGGGAGGCGGCTCATGGGAGCGATATCCTCCGAGGCGGTCGCCGATCGGCTGATCGCGGGCGGCCGCCTTGCACGCGACGAGGCGCTGGCGCTCGGCGGCATGGAGGACGTCGCCGCCCTGGCGGCCGCCGCGGCGCGGGTGCGCGATGCGGGGTTCGGCGATATCGTCACCGTCTCGCGCAAGGTGTTCATCCCGCTCACCCAGCTCTGCCGCGATGTCTGCCACTACTGCACCTTCGCCCATCCCCCGCGCCGCGGCGAGCGGGCCTTCCTCACCCCGGACGAGGTGCTGGCGATTGCACGGGCCGGCGCCCGGGCGGGCTGCGATGAGGCGCTGTTCACGCTCGGCGACAAGCCCGAAGTGCGCTATCGGCAGGCGCGCGGGGAACTGGCCGCGCTGGGCCACGAAACCACGCTCTCCTATCTCGCCGCCATGGCGAAGCTGGTGCTGGAGGAGACCGGCCTGCTGCCTCACCTCAATGCCGGAGTGATGGGCGAGGAGGACCTCGCCGCGCTCAGGGCGGTGAGCGTCTCGCAGGGCACCATGGTCGAGACCACGGCAGAGCGGCTGTCGCGGCGCGGCGGGCCGCATTTCGGCTCGCCGGACAAGCATCCGGCGGTGCGGCTCGCCACGCTCGAAGCGGCGGGGAGGGCGCGCGTGCCCTTCACCACGGGGCTGCTGATCGGCATCGGCGAGACCCGCTATGAGCGGATCGAGGCGCTGCTGGCGATCCGCGACGCGCATGAGCGCCACGGTCATGTCCAGGAAGTCATCATCCAGAACTTCCGCGCCAAGCCGGGGACAAGGATGGCTGACGCACCGGAGCCTTCGCTCGATGACCATCTCTGGACGGTCGCGGTCGCCCGGCTGGTGCTGGGGAGCGAGGTCTCGATCCAGGCGCCGCCGAACCTGCAGCCGGACGGCTTGAAGGCCCTGATCGACGCCGGCATAAACGACTGGGGCGGGGTCTCCCCGGTCACGCCCGACCATGTGAATCCGGAGGCGCCGTGGCCGGCTTTGGCTGCGCTCGGCGTCGCCACCGCCCGCGCCGGCAAGGTGCTGGCGCCGCGGCTTGCCATCTATCCGCGCTATCTCGAAGCGTCGAAGCGTTGGCTCGATGCCCGGGTCGCGCCTCACGCGCTGCGCCGCGCCGATAGCGGTGGGCTGGCGCAGGAGAGCGGCTGGCGAGTGGGCGCGGCAATACGCGAAGAGCGCATCGTCGAATGGCCGGCGGCCCCCGCAGTACCGCCGAATGCGGGCCTGACTGCACTGCTCGACGGGGTGTTCGCCGGCCGCACGCTCGGCGAAGGCGCGATTGTCCGGCTGTTTGAGGCGCGGGGGGGGCAGGCGAAGTTTGTCTGCGAGGCGGCGGATGCGCTGCGCCGCGAGGTGGTGGGCGACGATGTCTCCTATGTCGTCACCCGCAACATCAACTACACCAATGTCTGCGCCTATCGCTGCGGCTTCTGCGCCTTCTCCAAGGGCCGGGCCAACGAGCATCTGCGCGGCCGGCCGTATGAACTGGACCTCGGCGAGATCGCCCGCCGCACGCTGGAGGCCTGGGAGCGCGGCGCCACCGAAGTGTGCATGCAGGGCGGCATCCATCCGGATTTCTCCGGCGAGACCTATCTCGCCATCCTGCGCGCGGTGAAGCGTGCGGTGCCCTCGATGCACGTGCACGCCTTCTCGCCGCTCGAAGTGCGGCATGGCGCGGCGACGCTGGGTCTCCCGATCGCCGAGTTCCTCGTGCGGCTCAGGCAGGCCGGCCTCGGCTCGCTGCCCGGCACGGCGGCGGAGATCCTCGATGACGAGGTCCGCGCCATCATCTGCCCCGACAAGCTCAACACGGCCGAATGGCTGGAGACGGCGGGGGCCGCCCATCGGGTGGGGCTGAAGACCACCTCCACCATCATGTTCGGCCATGTCGACGGCTACCGGCACTGGGGGCGGCACCTCATGCGGCTGCGGGCCTTGCAGGCGGAGATCGGCGGCATCACCGAGTTCGTGCCGCTGCCTTTCCTGCACATGGAAGCGCCGCTCTACCTCAAGGGCGGCACGCGGCAGGGGCCGAGCCATCGTGAGGCGATCCTGATGCATGCCGTGGCGCGCCTCGCGCTGCATCCGCTCATAACCAACATCCAGGCCTCCTGGGTGAAGCTTGGCGAAGCGGGTTTGGCGGCGGCGCTGCGCTCCGGCGCCAACGATCTCGGCGGCACCCTGATGAACGAATCCATCAGCCGCGCCGCTGGCGGCGCCCACGGCCAGGAAATGCCGCCGGAGCGCATGCAGGCGACGATCCGCGCGCTGGGGCGCCAGCCTCGCCCGCGCACCACGCTCTATGCCGACGCGCCGGAAGGTCAAACGGCGCGCTCCTTCGCAGCGGCGCCGCTGAGCGCAAGCATCGAGCCGGCGGCCGGCAGGCGCTCGCGCATCGCGAAGGTGGGGTAGCAATCAGAAGAGAGCGCGGATATCGGCGATCTCTTCCAGCCGGCGCAACTCACCGAGCAGCGCGGGCGCACGATCGCCGATGCTGCCCGTCAACGACAGGAACTTGGCGTCGAGTTCTTCCGCGCTCATCGGATCGCTCGGCGCGCCGCGAAGTCGTTGCGCGCGGCCTCGACCGTCCTGCCATCGCGCACCACGACCTTCATCCGCGTCGCCCACGCCTTGCCCGGCAGCAGGCTCTCCTCATTGAGCGAGCTCCGCACCCGCTGCGCGAGGTCGGCGATCTTCGGGTCCTCATGCGGATTGTTCAGGAAGGAGTTGGGATCGCTCGGATTGCGATAGGCGGTCGTCGCGAGGCAATAGGGCAGGCTGTACTGCACCGTGCCGATGTCCTGCGCCCGCGTCAGATTGTGGTGGCCGAGCACTTTCTCGCTGCTCGCCACCTGGATCTCGGCGATGTCGTCGCCGGTAAGGCCGTGCGCCCATTTCCGCTCTGCGAGCGCTCGAACCGGGGGTGCGCGCGGTAATGTGGCAGGGATAGCACTTGGTGCAGATGCGCGCCGTCTCCCAGGTCTCGCCGAGCCCCTTGAGCAGTTCGTCGAATTTCGGCTCCCGGGTGAAGGATTCGAAGGAAACCGCGCGCAGCCTGGTCATGAGGATGGACGTCGCGTGCCGCGGGTGGCGCAGATCACCCGCCGCAGCGGCCCTATGGGGCTTCGCCTCGACCGAGCGCAGCCGCCTGTTCGAGGCTGATGCCCGAGGCGAGCGGGTCGGCGTGCCGGTGGGCGAGCCGCCATACGCCTTCCTCGCGGCGATAGACCAAGGTGACGCGTAGCGCCCAGTCCTGCGCCGGCAGGCCTCCGACCTCGACATGTGCGCGCTCGATGATCGCGAGGACCACCATGTCGGCCGAGCCGTAGGATTGGACCACCTCCTGCTCGAGCGTGCCGTTCCTGAAGAACCGTCCCATTGCCTCCATTCGTTCGTTGGTGAGCTGCGAGCCGCGGGTGGGCGTCCCGCCGAACGGCGACATCAGCGTGAAATCGTCGGTGAAGGCGACCAGGGCACGGTAGCGATCAATGTCCCCGCGCATGAGAGCGGCGTTGGATTCCTCTGATTTCAGGATGAGTTCGGCAACTTGCCCAGCTTGTGTCGCTTGCGCGAACTCCATCGATGCGAGTCCGGCACCGGCGGCCGTGAGAATTGAACGTCGTGATGCTGGCATTGAGGTCACTCCTGACGGATTTCGTCCGGCGAGGCTGCTCGACACAGCGGCGTCCGGCCGGGCACGAGATTCATTCTGTCGAGTTACTGAATCCAGTGATATGATTTCAGATATATGCTGAATGAAATTGATCTCTCGCGCGCCGACCTGAACCTGCTTGTCCTCTTCGAAGCAGTGCTCGAGGAGGGCCATGTCGGCAGGGCAGCGGACCGGATGAGGCTGACGCCTTCGGCCGTCAGCCATGGGCTCGGCCGACTGCGCCGGCTGCTCAACGATCCGCTTTTCCTGAGGACGCCGACTGGCGTCGTGCCGACGGCACGAGCGGTCGAGCTGGCCACTCCGGTCCGGGACATACTGGCGCGGGTGAGGAGCGTCGTCTCGACCGCCGAGCCGTTTGATCCCGCGCAGTCCAGGCGGCACTTCACGATCGCGGCTCCGGACGGTGTTTCCGCCGTGATCCTCCCGCCGCTCCTCGCCCAGCTAGCTCAGGGTGCGCCCGGCATCGATATCAGCGTGCGGCAACTGCTTCCCGTGCAGGGGGAAACGTCCCCCGAGCGCGCCTGGCGCTCCGCCTTCGCCGAGCTGGAGGCGCGCGCCATGGACATTGCGATCATCCCCTCCGACGACATCCCGGCGCGCTTTCATCGGCGAACCCTTTATGAGGAGGATTTCGTCGTCGCGATGCGTGGGGGCCACCCGTATGAGCAGGCCCCGACGCTCGATTGCTATTGCGAGATGCAGCATCTGGTGGTGTCGCTCACCGGCGATCGGTACGGCTTCGTCGACGAGGTGCTGGCGAAGCATGGACGGTCGCGGCGCATCGCGCTGACCGTCCCGAACTTCATGTTTGCGCTTGCCGTCATTGCCGAGACGGATCTGATCACGGCGCTGCCGCGGCGGTTCGCCGCCATGCACGCGCCGCGTTTCGGGATCGTGTCGCTGGACGCGCCGCTGGCGCTGCCCCGCTTCCGGCTCAACGCCGTCGCGCCCGGGGCAGCGATGATGGACAAGGGGACGAACTGGCTGTCCGAGGCGCTCGAAGAAGCCGCGACTGCTACTGCAGATGCGGCCTCTTGAGGAAGCTGCCGCGGTCCGCCGAGCGGACCCGGAGCCAGGCCTCGCGGCCATTGCGGATGACCCTCAAGGGGACCTCCGCGCCTGCAGGCCCGCTCGCCCAGAGCTTGCGGTAGAAGTCGGCGAGGCCTTCCACTTCCGCATCCCGGACGTCGGAGATGATGTCGCCCGGACGCACGCCCGCCTCGGCCGCCGGGCCGCCTTCGGTGACGCTCATCACCACCACTTGCCCATTGTCCTCGGCGGAGAAGGTTCCGAGCCAGGGGCGCGGCGGCTTGTCGACCCGGCCACGGCTGAGCAGATCGCTGAGGATCGGCGGCAGGAGATCGATCGGTACGATCATGTTGATGTCGGAGACCTCCTCGTCCCGGCTCATCTGCAGGTGCAGAGAGCCGATGCCGAGCAGCTTTCCGTCCGACCCGATGAGGGCGGCGCCGCCCCAGGAGGGGTGGGCGGGAGCGGTGAAGATCGCCTCGTCGAGCAGATACTCCCAGTAGCCGGCGAATTCCTGCTTGGCCACGATGTCGGCCTCGACCGCCCGGCCGAGCCCGTCGACCAGCACGACCGGCTCGCCGATCCCGGCGCTTGCGGCATCGCCGAATTCCACAGGGCGCAAGCCGAGCCGATCCAGCGCCTGCACCAACCCGAAGCCGGTCTCCTGGTCGTAGGCGACCACATGGGCGGGAACGACGCGCCCGTCCCGGGTCGTCAGCCAGATCTCCTCGGCCTCGGTGATCAGATAACCGATGGTGAGCACCAGCCCGTTGTCGCGGATGACCACGCCGCTGCCTTCCCGGCGGGTGCCGAGGATCGACGCGGTGAAGGCGTCATCCGGAACCAGGGAGCGAACGCCCACCACGGAACGCGAGATCGGACCAATGTCCATGCTTACTTCCTGAGCGAGATAACCAAGCCGACGGGCGGAACGCCGCCGGACCTATGCAATAAGGTATGTCCCGGCGGGACCGTCGCAAGGTTTGGCGCGCTCGGCCTCGTGATCTCTGCCGGTCGGGTCACTTCAGTCGAGGGCAAAAGCCTCGTGGACCGCGGACTGCAGGGAACCGCCGAGAACGGCGCCGCCACCTGCGACATAGATCCGCCCGCCGAGCACCGTCGCGCCGACCGCGTGGCGAGGGGTCAGCATCGGCGCGTGCTGCTGCCAGGTGTCGGACTTCGGATCGTAGCTCTCCGTCTGCCCGAACACCTTGGCCTGTTGCGGCACGCCCTTGTTGAGGATGCCGGCCTCGCCGCCCATCGCGAACAGGCGACCCCGATAGACGACCAGCCCGTGTCCGGACCGCCCGGTCGGCATCGGCGCACGCTCCTCCCAGGTGTCGCGCTCAGGCAGATACACGTGGTGCAGATTTGTGTTGTATTCGAACGTGTTGAAGCGCCCGCCGACAATGTGGATCACCCCGTCATGAGCGACGCAGCCGACATGATCGCGGGCGCCGGGCAGCGCCTTGCGCGGCGTCCATTGGTCCGCTTGCGGATCATAAACCTCGTGCCAGCCGACGCTCGCCCGTTCCGCGGTGGGCGCGCCGGCGCCGCCGATGAGGTGGATCTTGCCGTTGAGGGCGACTGCCGCGCCGGCGCCGCGTGGGCGCGGCAGCGGGGCGATGGGGCTCCAGCGGTCCGCCCCGACATCATAGGCATAGGCGTTGGTGTCCGGATTGCGATTCTGTTCGATGAAGCCGCCAAGCGCATAGACCCGTCCGGCATCGGCCGCCACCGCGACGTGGTTGGCGCCGCGGGGCAGGGGGGCGGCATCGAACCAGCGATCCGCTTGCGGGTCATAGACATGATGATAGGCGCGATCGACCCGCCCTTCGCCATAGCCGCCGACAATGTGCATGCGGTCCGCCCATGAGGTCGCCCACGCCATCTCGCTGCGCGGCAGCGGCAGCGGCGCCCGGGCGACCCAATGGCCCTCGGGGCCCTTCGGCGCCGGACTGTCGAACACCCGCTGCGCTTCCTGCGCCGGCTCGAGGTGATGCACGAAAGCCCCGCCCTGGAGGCGGGAATAGGGCGCAGGCGAGGGCGCGGCCTCCTTGAGCGGGGGGAGGTGGTCGGCGTGCTGGGCGAGTGCGTCGGCCGCGAAGGCGGCCGTTGCAAGCCCGGTCGCCAGGAAGGTTCGGCGGTCCATCGGGGTCTCCGGATTGTCGGAGCTGACGATGGGGGATGCAAACAGCATTGCTCGCCCGGTGCAAGACGTTGCCGAGCGCGATCCCTTCACGCCCTTGCGAGTTGCCGGCAATGGAGCATTGGTCACGGAGGTTGCAGGTGCCGCTCCCGCATTCAGCCCCATCGGCGTGAGTGTCCGCTCAATGGCGTGCAGATAATCGAAACGCGCGAGATCGCCTCGTAGCAGCAATCACATAATATATATGACATAACCATGCGTATAATAATGGACGCGCCTCGCGCGACCTATCTCAGATGAGCTTTCAAATATTCTGGAGGCTCAGAGATTAGGTGAGTATTATGATGCGAGCAATGTCAATATTGGCGACTGCTGCGTTCAGCGCGATGCTGGTGAGCAGCTCGGCGGCGCTCTCCATGGCCCAGGTGGCGACACCCTCCATAGCCCAGCTGACGAACGCCCAGTCGAGCTCGGGCGATGCGTCGCTGATCTATGTGAGAGGCGGCGGCGGTGGCGGTGGCGGTCACGGCGGCGGCGGAGGTGGCTTCGGTGGAGGAGGCGGCTTCGGCGGTGGCCATGGAGGCGGTGGCTTCGGAGGCGGCGGCTTCGGAGGCGGCCGCGGAGACTATGGCGGCGGCTTCGCCGGCAACCATGGCGGCTTTGGCGGTAGCTATAACGGGAGCCATAGCGGCTTCAGCGGCCATTTGGGCGGGCTTGGCGGCTTCCACGGCCGCCGATTTGACCGGACGCGGGATGATAGCAGTTACTGCGATTACCCCTATTCCTACTTTCCGTATCGCTGCTGGTGATCCCTAGGCGGGTCTTCGAATCCGGACCTGGCATTGTGAGCACGGGTCCGGATTCGAGCGCGCAAAGGCTCGTGGGTTCTCGGCCCCCCTGGGTGCGACGCCCAAGGTTCGGCGCCCGATCGGCGTCTCGCGACCAAGCTTGACGGGGCTTGACGCGGCGGGACGGAAACAGCCTCAATTGATCGGGCAACCAGCGTCGAGCGTGATCCGTTCACGGCTCCACGGGCTGCTTGCTACGGGCGAGGACACTCATGGATGCAGAAGATGCCGTTCGCAGGCACGGCGCGGCCCTGTCCCGGCGCCCGGTACTGGAACAGATCGTCACCGATGCGGACGAGAGCTTCCTCTGGCGCTGCGACGACTACCCCTGGGAACGCAACGTCTGGAACATCCACCCCGAGTACGAGATCCACCTCATCCGCAACGCCTCGGGCATCGCGCTGGTCGGTGACCATATCGAGCCGTTCGAGCCGGGCTATCTCGCCATCGTCGGCAGTGGGCTGCCGCATGACTGGGTGACGGCCACCGCCCCGGGCGAGGTCATTCGCAGCCGCGACATCGTCCTGCAGTTCGATCGGGAGCGCCTGCGCAGTGCAGCCGCGCTGTTTCCGGAACTCGCCGTGCTCGAACCTTTCCTCACGCTCGCGCTCCGCGGCCTTGCCTTCCACGGCGAGACGCGCCGGCTCGGCGCCGAGCAGCTTGAGGCGATGCGCGAGGTCACCGGGCTGGAGCGGCTCGGCCTGTTCTTCCGCCTGCTCGGCACGCTGGCGGCGCAGGGCGAATACAAGGTGCTGTCGTCGGAGAATTTCATGCCCGACACCGACGACGCCTCGCAGAGCTCCGTCCACATGGCGCTCGCGTACATTCGCGAGAATTTCACCCGGGACCTGTCCCTGACCGACGTGTCGGATCTGCTCGGCATGAGCGAATGGGCCTTCTCGCGCTTCTTCAAGCGGAACAGCGGCAGCAGCTTCACCGATTATCTGAGGACGCTGCGCATCGCCTATGCCTGCAAGCTGCTCGCCGACACCCAGATGCCCGTCACCGACATCTGTTTCGAGATCGGCTATGCGAACGTGTCCAACTTCAACCGTAACTTCCTCGGCCAGCGCGGCATGACGCCCTCTTCCTATCGGCGCATGTCCCAGCAACGCATGATCCGCAACAAAGCGGCAGCAGTGCTGACCGATACTGTCGTGCAGACAAATACCGCATAATTTCACCATGCTGCACCGCACAGTGCATGAAAGTACAGATTGATTGCCTCCCAGCGGCTAGACAGCTGCCGCTGCGCGATGGATTCTGGCCCCCGACCGACGGATCGGGAGAGGCGTAACGAGAAGTTCAGATCGCCGGAGCGCCATGCGGCTCCGGTCGTGCTGCTGTAATGCGGCCAACAATTAAAGCAATTCAAGCCGACACGACAAACGGCAACGGGAGGAATACATGCGTCGTTTTCTGCGAACGGTAAGTGCCGCCGCGATGGTGGTCGCGGCGTCGATCGCCGTGCTGTCACCGGCACGGTCCGAAACCTGGGACATCGCCAAGGCGGCGGCGCCCTACAAGGGCACTCAGCTCAACGTCATCTTCCTCGATCGGCCAGGCTATCGCGCAATCATCAAGCTGCTGCCGGAATTCGAGAAGGCGACCGGCATCAAGGTCAATTACGAGATCGTCCCTTACGAGAACACCCGCGAGAAGGAAGTGCTGAACTTCAACGGCCAGGGCGACCTCTCGATCGCGCTGGTCGACCTCGTCTGGATCGGCGAGTTCGCCGAGAATGGCTGGATCCAGCCGATCGACAAATTCTCCAAGGATACCTCGATCACCGACCCGAACCTGAACCTCAAGGGCTTCTTCCCGCTGCTGCTCGATGCCTTCGGCAGCTGGGGCGGCACTGTGTACGGCCTGCCCTTCGACAATTATTCCGGCCTGCTGTTCTACAATCAGTGCATGCTGAAGGAGGCCGGCTTCGACAAGCCACCGGCGACGTGGGAGGAACTCCTCACCGTCTATGCGCCGAAGCTGACAAACAAGGACAAGAAGCAGTACGCCTTCGCCCTGCAGTCGCTGCGCGGCGAGACGCAGTCGGCGGACAGCTTCATGCGCAGCCTGTGGCCGCATGGCGGCACGCTGCTCGACAAGGACTTCAAGTCCAACCTGCTGAGCAAGGACAGCCAGGACGGGCTCAATTTCCGCCAGAAGCTCATGGCCTACATGCCACCCGGCATCGTCAGCTGGGACCATGCCGAGGCGGTGAACGCGCTGGCGCAGGGCCAAGTGGCGATGATCACCGAATGGTCGGCCTTCTATCCGACGCTGACCGATCCCAAGACCTCGAAGCTCGGTGACTGCCTCGCCGTCGCCCCGGAACCCGCAGGCAAGGCCGGCCGGCTGCCGGCGCTCGGCGGCTTCTCGCTCGCCGTCTCGGCGCAGGCTCCGGAGAAGGAGCAGAAGGCCGCCTGGATCTTCATCCAGTGGGCGACGTCCGAAGCCATCGCCCGCGCCTATGTCGACGCCGGCGGCGTCTCCGGTCGCATGGCGGTCTATGAGGACCCGCAGGTGAAGGCGACCTACAAGTTCGTCGAGCCGATGGTCGCCTCCTGGCAGAAGGGCGTGCCGGAATTCCGCCCGCGCTTCCCGGCCTGGCCGGCCATATCCGAGATCGTTGCCGAGTTTGGCTCCAAGATGATGCTCGGCGAGGTCACCGTCGAAGGCGGCGCCAAGGAGATCGGCACCCGCATGGAATCGGTGCTCAAGAAGGAAGGCTACTACGACGGCAAGAAGAAGCTGCTGCAGTAAGCGCTTCGCTCGCCGTGGCCCGGCCCTCCGCCTCCCGGAGGGCCGGGCCAGCTTCGCCTGAGAGCCTGTCACGCGATCCGGCCGTGCCACGCGAAGCGGACCATCGCCGGCGTCATGGCCGGGCTTGTCCCGGCTATCCACGGTTGCTCGCCCGTCACGGACGTGGATCCCCGGGACAAGCCCGGGGATGACGCATCGATCGCTGCACTAAGAGTTAGTCCTCGAGGACATCGAACGAACAGATGACCGCTCCCACCCGCCGCGCGCGACTGGCCTATGGCCGCTGGACCCCGTTCTGGTTCCTGGCGCCGGCTGTCGTCGCGCTGTTCCTGATCGGCATCTATCCGACGCTGTTCGCGCTGGTCACCTCGCTTCGGCGCTACAATCTCACGCGATCGCGCGACGGGTTCCCTTTCGTCGGCCTCGACAACTACGTCCAGGTGCTGACCGATCCGACCTTCTGGGAGACGCTGGGTCGCACCGGCGCTTTCTTCCTCAGTGTGATGCCGGTGCAGATCGCGCTCGGCCTCATCATCGCGCTGATGCTGCATCGGCCCGGGCTCGGCCTCCTGCGCAGCGTTGCCCGGGTGTCTCTGGTGGTGCCGCTGGCCACCACCTACGCCGTCGTCGGCCTCCTCGGGCGGCTGATCTTCAATCGCGATTTCGGTGTCGCGAACTACTTCATCGGGCTGTTCGGCCTGCAGCCGATCGACTGGCTGGGCGATCCGACCGGCGCCTTCATCGCCATCTGCGTGATGGACATCTGGCAATGGACACCGTTCTGCGCGCTCATCTTCCTCTCCGGCCTCTCCATGGTGCCGGTGGAGATCGAGGAGGCGGCGCGGCTCGAGACCACCAGCAAATGGCAGCTGCTGCGACAGGTGCAACTGCCCTATCTGCTACCCGGATTCACCGCCATGCTGATCCTGCGCTCGGCGGACGTGCTGAAGCTGTTCGACGCGGTCTTCACCATGACCCGCGGCGGTCCCGGCGCGGCGACCGAGCTCATCTCCATCTACATCCAGCGCGTCGGCTTCCGGGTGTTCGACATGGGCCTGGCGTCCGCTCAGGCGCTGCTGCTCCTCGTGCTCACCATCCTCCTGGCGCGCACCTATATCCGCTTCTTCTACAAGGAGATCGAGCCATGAGCGCGCGTGTCCGCGGCCGCGTCCTGCACGCGCTCGGCCTCATCGCCACGCTGGTCTTCACCATCTTCCCGTTCTTCTGGATGGTGGCCTCGTCCTTCAAGACCCAGACCGACCTGCTCGCCTCGCCGCCGGTGTGGCTGTTCCGGCCGACGCTCGCCAACTACGCCGACGTGTTCGCCGATCAGAAGGTGACGGATGCCGTCATCAATTCGCTGATCGTCGCCATCGGCAGCACCGGCCTTGCGGTGGTGCTCGGAACCCCGGCCGCCTTCGCGCTCGCCCGCTACGAGTTCCGCGGCAAGGCGGACCTGTGGTTCTGGTTCATCTCGAACCGCTTCATCAGCCCCATCGTGCTCGCGTTGCCGATCTATCTGCTGGCGCAGAGCGCGGGGCTGCTCGACACCCACATCGTGCTGATCCTGGTCTACATCACCTTCATCCTGCCGATCGTGATCTGGATTTCGACCGACCAGTTCCGTTCCATCCCCAAGGAGCTGGAAGAGGCGGCGCGGCTCGAAGGGGCGAGCCAGTTCGACATCTTCCGCCGCATCTATCTGCCGCTCGGCCTGCCGGGCATAGCGGTCTCCGCCATCTTCGGCTTCATCTTCTCCTGGAACGAACTGCTCTACGCCCTGGTGCTGACGCGGCGCAGCGTGCAGACCGCGCCGGTGGTCGCGACCAGCTTCATGTCGGGCTACGAGTTGCCCTGGGGAAAGATCATGGCGACCGGCACCGTGATCGTGCTGCCGGTGACGATCTTCGCCCTGCTGGTGTCGCGGCACATGGTGCGCGGCCTGACCATGGGCGCCACCAAATGAGAACCGTCGCACCAAGGCGGTCGGGCACGGAGGCCTGTATCCGATGAGCTATCTGAGACTGGAAG
This sequence comes from Xanthobacteraceae bacterium, assembly GCA_029266425.1. GTDB lineage: Bacteria > Pseudomonadota > Alphaproteobacteria > Rhizobiales > Xanthobacteraceae > Ancylobacter. Next base: position 21,711 of record JAQSWY010000033.1, on the reverse strand, counting down.
GCGTCGAGAAGAGCTACGGGACCGCGAAGGTCATCCATGGCGTCGAGATCTCGGCCGAGAAGGGCGAGTTCGTCGTCTTCGTCGGCCCCTCCGGCTGCGGCAAGTCCACGCTTCTGCGCATGGTGGCGGGCCTCGAGGAGGTCACCGGCGGCGAGATCTTTATCGACGACGTGCGGGTGACCGACACCGAGCCGGCGCATCGCCAGGTGTCGATGGTGTTCCAGTCCTATGCGCTGTTCCCGCATATGAGCGTGCGCGAGAATATCGGCTTCGGCCTGAAGATGTCGAAGGTGCCGAAGGCCGAGATCGACCGCCAGGTCAACGAGGCGGCGCGCATATTGCGCATGGAGAATCTGCTCGACCGTAAGCCGCGCCAGCTCTCCGGCGGCCAGCGCCAGCGCGTCGCCATCGGCCGCGCCATCGTCCGGCACCCGAAGCTGTTCCTGTTCGACGAGCCGCTCTCCAACCTCGACGCCGAGCTGCGGGCGCAGATGCGGGTCGAGATCGCCAAGCTGCACCGCAACCTCGGCGTCACCATGATCTATGTGACCCACGACCAGGTCGAGGCGATGACGCTGGCCGACCGCATCGTGGTGCTGCGCGCCGGGGAGGTGGAGCAGATCGGCTCGCCCAGGGATCTCTATGAGCGGCCGGCCAACATCTTCGTCGCCGGTTTCATCGGCTCGCCGAAGATGAACTTCCTTGCCGCCACCATCGCCGGCGGCGACGGCAACACGATCGAAATCGCCCATCCCTCGCTGACCGCGCCGCTGCGCGTCGCCCCGCGCCGTGGCAATGGCGCCATTCCCGCGGTCGGCGAGCCGGTGACGCTGGGCTTGCGGCCGGAGCACATCGCGCTCGACAGCGGCGACAACCGAATGGCGCTCACCGCCGATCTTTCGGAGAGCCTGGGGGGCACCACGCTGGTCTATGGCCAGGCGGCCGCCGGCGAGACGGTGACGCTGCAGACCGCCGGCTGGCGCAACTTCGACAAGGGCGAGGGCTTCACCGCCGGCTTCGACGCCGCCCAGGCCTATCTGTTCGACAAGGACGGCCGGGCGCTCTGAGGCGTTCGGCAGGAGGTCATCCCATGCGGTTCGACGGCAAGCGGATCCTGATAACCGGGGCGGGCAAGGGCATCGGCCGGGCGAGCGTGAAACTGCTCAGCGAGCGCGGTGCCGAAATCATCGCGCTCAGCCGCTCGACCGAGGACCTCGCCTCGCTCAAGGCCGAGTTCGGCTGTCGCACCATCGCTGTCGATCTTGCCGACGCGGATCAGACCCGCGCGGCGGCGCGCGAGGCCTTGCCGGCGGATCTTCTGGTGAACTGCGCCGGCATCGCCGAATTGCAACCCTTCCTCGACACCTCGGTCGAGGCGTTTGACCTGACCATGGCGGTGAACGGCCGGGCGCCGCTTATCCTCTCGCAGGAATATGCCCGCGACCGCATCGAAAGGGGCCTTCCGGGCGCCATCGTCAATGTGTCGAGCATCGCCTCCTTCATCGGCTTTGCCGACCACGCGGCCTATTGCGCCTCCAAGGGCGCGCTCGACGGGCTGACGCGGGTGATGGCGAACGAGCTCGGGCGCAAGGGCATCCGGGTGAACGGCGTGCACCCGGTCGTGACGATGACCCCGATGGCGGTGAAGGCCTGGTCCGATCCCGCCAAGTCGGGCCCTATGCTGGCGCGCATTCCGATGCAGCGCTTCGTCGAACCCGACGAGGTCGCGGCAGCCATCGCCTTCCTGCTCTCGGACGACGCCTCGATGGTCAACGGCATCGATCTGCCGGTCGATGGCGGCTTCCTCATCAACTAGCCGGCGCGCGTGCACGGCGGCACGCGCTCCTCATATGGAGACGATCATGAAAGCCCTGGTTCTGGAGCGCATCAAGCAGCTCTGCATGCGGGAGATCGACCTGCCGCTCGACGTCGGGCCGACCGATGTGAAGATCAAGCTCGACACCGTCGGGGTGTGCGGCAGCGACGTGCATTACTACACCCACGGCCGCATCGGCCCGTTCGTCGTCAATGCGCCCATGGTGCTAGGACACGAGGCCGCCGGCATCGTCGTCGAGGTCGGTGACAAGGTCACCAACCTCAAGGTCGGCGACCGCGTCTGCATGGAGCCCGGCATTCCGGACCTTGCTTCGCGCGCCTCCAAGCTCGGCCTCTACAATGTCGATCCGAGCGTGGTGTTCTGGGCGACCCCGCCGGTTCATGGCTGCCTGACGCCCTATGTCGTCCATCCCGCCGCCTTCACCTTCAAGCTGCCGGACAATGTCTCCTTTGCCGAGGCGGCGATGGTCGAGCCGTTCGCGGTGGGCGTGCAGGCCGCGGTGAAGGCCGAGATCAAGCCGGGGGACGTCGGCGTCGTCACCGGCGCCGGGCCGATCGGCATCATGGTCGCGCTCGCAGCGCTGCTCGCCGGCTGCTCGCGGGTGTTCATCTCCGACCTGGTGGCGGAGAAGCTCGCCATTGCCGGTCGCTATGAGGGCATCACCCCGGTGAATGTGCGCGAGCAATCGCTCGGCGAGGCCGTGCTTGCGGCTACCGACGGCTGGGGTGCGGATGTCGTGTTCGAGGCCAGCGGGTCACCAAAGGCCTATGAGGGCATCACCGAGGTCATCCGGCCGGGTGGCAAGCTGGTGGTGATCGGCATGCCGGTCGAGCCGGTGGCGCTCGACATGTCGTCCTTCGCGGCCAAGGAAATCCGGATCGAGACCGTGTTCCGCTACGCCAATGTGTTCGACCGCGCGCTCGCCATGATTGCCTCGGGCAAGGTCGACCTGAAGCCGCTGGTGACCGGCACCTTCACCTTCGACGAGAGCATCGCTGCCTTCGAGCGCGCCGAGGAGGCGCATCCGACCGACGTGAAGCTGCAGATCAAGATGTAGCCTAGCGCGGCCCGCGGTCAGCCCAGCGGATGACCCGGACACGGCCAGCTGGTCGCGGGGCTGGCCGTCGTCGCGACGAACGAACGCATCGCGGCGTCGCACAGCGCATAGCCCCAATTGATCAGGCTTTCCTGTTCGAACGTGCTGAAGGCGTCGAGGCGCGTCCTGATATCCCTCAGGCCGTCGGTCTTCGCCGGGCTGCAGGCGATCTTGCCGGCTGCCGGGTATTTGTCATACGGCGTGTCGATGCCCCAATAAGCGGCCTTTTGGCCGCGCAATTTGGCAAGCTGGATGAGAGAGCGGGCCCGCAGGCCGCGTGCCTGGTCGGTCGCGATGTCGAGTGCGCGCGAGAGCTGTCCGAGCGGATCGGTCTTGGCCTCGGCCTGGAGACCGAACGGCGCTCCGGCATCGCTCACCAGCACCGTCTCGTAGTCGTTGATGGGTTCGAGGCCGATATTGTCGTAGACGCCCCCGTCGGTCAGCGTCAGCGTGTCCTTGTAGCGCGGATTGTCGAAGAGGTCGGCGCCGTCGACCCGTTTCCATTTCGCGGGGTCGACGTCGAAGATGCAGGGCGAGAGCACAGGCGGGAACGCGCTTGAGGCCGCGACCACCTTGCCGACGCTGAGGTTCGGAGCGTCGATCCGGCCGATGCGGTAATCGGCGAGATAGGCCTTGGAGATGCGGCAATCCCGGCCGGTCTGCAGATTGGTGGTGTTGAACACGGTGCGCGGCTTGTCGGGAAGGCTCGCCAGCCGCGCCTGGCCGAACAACTCGTCATATTCGCGCGCCACCACGTCGCTGATCGAGCTCCACGGCGAGATGGTGCCTTCGGCGATGGCGCGCGCATCGATGTTGCGTGCGCAGAACAGCCTGAGCGGTTGGGTCACCAGCCGGTCGAGCTCGGCTTCGGCAAACCCGTTGGCTTTGAGGTCATTCCAGCGGCAGGCGAGCATGCCTGCGGTGATCGAGCCCCCGGAGACCGAGGAGATGCGGTCGAGCTTTGCGAGGTAGCCCAGCTGGTTGAGCCGAATGAGCGTACCGATATGGAACAGTGTGGCGCGAAATCCGCCGCCGGAGAGGGCGAGTGCAATTCCGGCACGAAGCGTGTCACCCGCCATTGCCCAGCCCCCGGCCGCGCGCCGCAGAGTTGCAGACCCGAACGCACTCTGAGTTTGCACAACCCTAGATCATGGCGCAAGCCGGATCGTGCTTGCAGTAGGGCGGCCGAGCCTCACCCCCGCAGCAGCGGCAGCACGTCCCGCGCCAGCGCCTCGACCTGCTCGGCCTCGTAGCGATAGGGCACGAAGACGATCTTCTTCACCCCGCAGGCGATATGGGCGGCGATCTGCTCGGCGCATTCCTGCGGGGTGCCGACGATGGCGCTATCGAAGGTGGAGAGGCTGCCCTTGGAGAGGTCCCACTCCGCGTGCAGCCATTCGGTCATTTTCGGCATGCCTTCCTCGCGGCTGCCGACATAGATCGGCAACTGGTTGAGGCTGTAAAGCGAGGCAGGATCGCGGCCGGCCTCCTCGGCATAGGCCGAGATCTTCGCCCACGCTTCGTTGAAGCCTTCCGGCGTGTAGAAATAGGTGAGCCAGCCGTCGCCCTTGGTCGCGGCGCGCTTGAGAACCACATCGACATAGCCGCCGATGAGGATCGGCGGATGCGGTTTCTGGATGGGCTTGGGGAACATCACCGCATTGCGGAGGTTCAACTCGTCCCATTCGCCGGTCACCGAATCCTCGGTCCATAGCCGGCGAATGATATCGAGGTTGCGGTCCATGATCTTGCCGCGGCGCTCGAAGGGAATGCCTACGGCGTCGAACTCACGCTTGTACCAGCCGACCGCGGCGCCAAGCGTCAAGCGACCGTTGCTGATGAGGTCGAGCGAGGAGAGCTGCTTGGCGAGCGTGACCGGATTGCGCAGCGGCAGCACGAGCACGCCGGTGCCGATCCTGATCGTGGTGGTGCGCGCCGCGACCGCGGTGAGCAGGGAAAGGGAATCGATGATCGGGAAGTTCGGGTCGGTGCCGAGCAATATGTGGTCCCAGACCCAGAGCGACTCGAAGCCGAGTTGCTCCATCCGCACGCCATAGTCGATCAGCGCCCTCGCATCCGGCATTTCCGGGAAGCGCGTGAAATTGCGCATGGCAACGCCGAAGGCCGGGGTCGTCATCGGGCTCTCCTTTGAGGGGGCAGGCTCATGCGGTGTAGAGCCGCTCCGGGTCGAGCTCGCGCAATATGCCGAGCTCGGCAGGCGTCGGCGGCTCGGTCACCGCAACGCCAGGCGGAACGGGAAGCGGGAAGCCGGTATTGGCCTGGATCTCTTGCGCGGTGACGCCGGGATGCAGCGCCAGCACCGTCATGGCGCGGGTCTCGGCCTCGAAGCCGAGAATGCCGAGATCGGTCACCACGCGGAACATGCCGCCCGCCGGCAGGCCGGAGGCGGCGCGGCTCTCCCCGCCATCGAGGAAGCCGGGGCTAGTGATGAAATCCACCTTCTCTACGAAGCGGCGCTTCTCGTGGCGCATCGCGACGATCATGTCGGCGAGGCTTGCAATGTCGTTGCCGCCGCCGGTGCCGGGCAGGCGGATCTTCGGCTTTTCGGCATCGCCGATGAAGGAGGAGTTCAGATTGCCGTAGCGGTCGATCTGCGCGCCGCCCATGAAGCCGACATCGACATAGCCGCGCTGCAGGAGCAGCAGCACCTCGGTGATCGAAACAAGCATGTTGGCGCGCCGTGCGCAGCGCTGCTCATTGGTGGAGGGCGGCAATCTGCCGGGCACCACGTACGGCCCGATCACCCCGCCTTCGAACAATATGGTCAGCCCCGGCGCATGGGTGCGCTGGGCGAGGATCGCCGCCAGAAGCGGGATGCCGACCCCGGCGAACACGGTCTGACCGTCCTTCAGGAGCCGCGCGCTCATTACCGCCAGCAGTTCCGAGGCGGTGAAGTCAGCCTGCGCGGCGGCGTCAACGGGCTCTGCGGCGATCGCCTCAATCGTCATTGATGGTGCTCCCGCGGCGCTGCGCATCGAGCAGTTCGGCCATGCCGATGCGGTCGAGATAGTCGGCCCAGTTCCTGGGCTCGTGGTAGAAGCGCTCGAGATAGGCCTTGGCGCCCGCATCGGGATCCTTTGCGGTCATCCCGGCATAGAGGTCCATATGGCCGTAGAACGGCTCATAAAGGCCGTAGCATTCGTGCGGCGCCGAGCCGAACGGCACTTCCACCACGGCATCGACGGTGAAGAAGCCGATCTTGGTCTGGTCCGGCGCCCGGCGGATCTGCTCGTTGGAGACGATGCGCTCGGTGGTCAGGATCACCCGCTTGGCGGCCATCGCCATGTCGATGTCCATGAAGGTGAGGCCGTCGATCTGCGCATTGCCGAAGGAGTCCGCGCGCTGCACATGGATCAGCGCCACGTCCGGGTTCAGCGCCGGCACCAGCAGCAGCGTCTCCCCGGTGAAGGGGCATTCCATGGTCTTGGCGCCCTCGGTCCTGTCGAGCACGCCGGAGCCGAGCATGGAGCGCATCGGCATGAACGGCACGCCCATGGCGCCGGCGCGGTAGCGCAGGCCCATCGCCATGTGGCTCCATTCCTCGAAGCGCGCCCGCCCACTCTCGGTATAGGCGCGCATCACCTTGGAGACGCCCCAGACGATGCCCTGGCTGAACCAGCTGGTGATGATGTGGCCGGAAAGGCCCGAGGCGTAGATGAGGTCGCCTTCGGTGGAGATGATGGAGCGGGAGACGGTGAAATCGCTCGCGCCATTGCGGATCAGCGCCCAGAGCATCGCGAACGGCGTGCGCGAGGCGGTGCAGCCGCCAAGCGCCAGATGCTCGCCATTGCCGACCAGCCTGGCCGCCTCCTCCAGCGACATCACCTTGTCGCGCAAGCTGCGGTCGCGCTCGCGTGTCGCCTGCCTGAGCTCGAGATAGGGGGTGACGGCGGTCATGCGTGTCCTCAGGCGGCGACCGCGACGCCGGCGTCGCGGTTCATGCGGGCGATGAGTTCGTCGAAGGCGGGGAGTTGGGCGTGCAGGCCCTTCCAGAAGGACTGGTGGCGGCGACGGTCGAAATCCTCGACCGAAATGCCCTGCTGCTCGACCCAGGTGTAGTAGCCGAGATTGAACACGCGCTGGCGGTCGCGGTGGTCGAGCTCAAGCACATGGTCGGCGTCGCCACCGAGCAGATGCTGGCCGAACGCCTCCGCCGCATCGACCTGGTCGTAGCGGCCGCCCTTGCGGGCGAGATGCAAGGCGCGCTCGCTGGCATAGAGCTCTGCGCCGTCGGTGGCGATGGTGAGGATCGCCTCATCCGGGCCGAAGTCGAGGCGGCGCGCGGTCTTGATGGCGGCGAGCACATTGCCGATGCCGGACAGCCCCAGCGTGCCGAGCGCCTCGACCAGGGCGGGCTCCAGCCCGCGGCGCTCGATGAGATAGGCGCGACCCTCTACGCTGCCGAACAGCAGAGCGAGATCGTCCGACGCTTCATCCGAGACGCCGGCAATGATGTCGGAATTGGCGACGTTGTGGATCAGCGGCACGTGCTTGTCGCCGATGCCCTGGATGTTGTGTTCGCCGAAGCCGTTATAGAGCAGGGTGGGACATTCCACCGGCTCCATGGCGACGATCTTCGCGCCATGCTCTTCCTTCAGCCGGTCGCCGGCCGCGAGCGTCCCGGCCGACCCGGTGCCGGCGACGAAGGCGGCGAGCTTCAAGTCGGGCGCGCTTTCGCGATGGGCCTCGAACAGGCGCGAGGCGGCCGCGCCGGTTGCGGCATAATGGACGAGATAGTTCGGGAACTCCGAGAACTGGTTGAGGATGATGTTAGCCTCATCCCGTTCGATCTCGGCGCAGGCGTCGTAGATTTCCTTGACGTTGGATTCGGTGCCCGGCGTGCGCACGATGTCGCTCGGATCGGTGACCCAGCGCTCCAGCCACTCGAAGCGCTCCGCGCTCATGCCGCCGGGCAGCACGGCGACGCCGCGGCAGCCGAGGATGCGCGAGATGGCGACGCCGCCGCGGCAGTAGTTGCCGGTCGACGGCCACACCGCGCGATGCCGCGTCGGGTCGAAGCGGCCGGTGACGAGGCGCGGCGCGAGGCAGGCATAGGCCGCCAGCACCTTGTGCGCGCGGATCAGCGGAAAATGCCGGCCGAGCAGGACGAAGATGCGCGCCGGCACGCCGGTGAGGGCGCTCGGCAATTCGATATGCGCCGGCACTTCGCGACCATTCACGCGCACCGCTTCATTGAACCAGTGCACGCCGAACAGGTTGCGCGGGTCGGGCGCGCTCTTGTCGGCGAGCGCCGCCGCCTCGCTGCGGCCGGCCGGCATGAGATGCGGCGCCGCCAGTTCGCCGAAGCTCGGCAGCGCGATGCCGCGCGCACGCACATGGGCGACCGCGGTACGATAGGCGGCGGGATCGACGATGTCGGCGGTGAGTTCGAACGGATTCATGCGGTCCCTGTCAGTCGCACCCTGGTCCACCGGAAGCGCGGCGAGGTCGAGCCATAAGCCTCATTTCCTATCATACTAACAATAGAACCATTGAGGCAAAATCTTCTTTCCTTGCATGCACGTCAAATCGCCAGATAGGCATCGCTCAGGCTCGGGTCGCGGGCCAGTTCGGCGGACGGGCCGGAGCGCGCAACCCGGCCGTTCTCGATGACGAAGGCGGTGTTCGAGAGTTCGAGCGCGGTCAGCACGTCCTGCTCGACCAGCAGGATGGTCTGGCCCTTGGCGTTCAGCGCCAGCAGGGCCTCGCCGAGATGCTCGACCATGCGTGGCGCGAGGCCGAGCGAGAGCTCGTCGATCATCAGCAGGCGCGGACGCGACATGATGCCCCGGCCGATGGCACACATCTGCTGCTCGCCGCCGGAAAGTGTGGTGGCGTCCTGGCGCTGGCGGTCGCGCAGGATCGGGAACAGGTCGAGCACCCAGTCGAGGTCGCGGGCGACCTCCGCCTTGTCGGTGCGCAGATAGGCGCCGAGCAGGAGGTTGTCGCGCACGGTCAGGCCGCGGAACAGCCGCCGGCCTTCCGGCACATGGGCGATGCCGGCGGAGAGCACCGTGTCGGGCGCCCGTCCGCCGATCTCCGTGCCATTGAACCGGATGGTGCCGGCGTTCGGCGTCAGCTGGCCGGAGATCGTGCGCAGCAATGTGGTCTTGCCGGCGCCATTGGAGCCGACCAGCGCGACGATCTCGCCCTGCCTGACAGCAAGGTCGAGGCCCCAGAGCACCTGCACGTCGCGGTACCCGGATCTGAGCCCGGCGATGGCGAGGAGCGGCTCAGCCATTTTGCGCCTCGCCAAGTTGCGCCTCGCCATGCTGGGCCTGTCTCAAGCGCGCCGCGAATTTCTGGCCGAGATAGGCCTCGACCACACGCTCGTCGGCGACGATCTCGGCCGCCGGTCCGTCGGCGATCAGCCGGCCATGATGCAGCACCAGCAGGCGCTTCGAGAGCGAGAGCACCACCTTCATCAGGTGTTCGATGATGAGCACGGTGACGCCGCGCTCGGCGATGCGCCGGATCAGTGCGGTTGCGCCCTCAATCTCGTTGCTGTTCAGCCCGGCATTCACCTCGTCGAGCATCAGCACGCGGGGCTTCATGGCGAGGCTCTTGGCGAGTTCCAGCCGCTTGCGGGCGGCCAGCGTCAGCGTGGCGGCCGGTTGCCCGGCGAGCCCGGCAATGCCGACGAAGGCGAGGCTCTCCATCGCCTGCGCACGCGCTTCGGTGGGGGAGGCGGCACCGGCGCCGAACAGGGCGCCGGCCGTGACATTCTCCAGTACCGTCATTGCCGGGAACGGCTGGACGATCTGGAAGGTGCGGCAGAGACCGCGCCGCGCCGCCTGGTGGGCGCGCTGCGTGGTGACGTCCTGCCCTTCGAAGACGATGCGTCCGCTGCTCGGCGGCATCCGGCCGGTGACGATATTGACCAGCGTCGTCTTGCCGGCGCCGTTCGGGCCGATGAGGCCGACGATCTCGCCGGGCGCCAACTCGAAGGAGACATCGTTCACGGCTTTGATGCCGCCGAAATGCTTGGACAGGCCGTGGAGCTTGAGGATGGGCGTCGTGCTCATGGCTGCGCCGCCTCGGAGGACGGGGCCGGGGGCCGCCGCCACCGCAGCAGCCCGATGCTGAGCAGGCCGCCGGGCAGGAAGAAGATGAGCAGCACGATGACGATGCCGAGGATGGCGCGGTTCCAGTCGATGAAGTTCGCCCAGAACACTTCCTCGAGCAGCACGAAGGCGGCGGCTCCCAGCGCCGGGCCCGCCACCGTGCCGGCACCCCCGAGCATCGCCATGACCGGCACCTTCACCGTCATCAGGATCTGGAAGGATTCGGTCGGATCGATATAGCCGGTCCAGGAGGCATAGGCGGCACCGGCCGCGGCGCAAAACACTGCCGAGAGCACATAGGCGGCGATCTTGTAGGCGGTGGTGTCGACCCCGACCATGGCGGCGGCATCCTCGTTCTGCTGGATGCAGCGCAGCCCGAAGCCGAGGCGCGAGCGTTCGACGATGATGGCGGTGACGAGGCTCGCGACCAGTATGGTGAGCATCACATAGAGGTAGAAGCGCATCAGCGCCTCGGGGGAGGCGGCCATCAGCGGCAGATTGAGCCCGTCGCCGCCGCCGGTGAGGCTCGACCAGGACGAGGCGGTCAGCCGGCACAGCTCCACCACCGCGATCGAGCCGATGGCGAAGTAATGGCCGCGCAGGCGCAAGATGATGCCGCCCAGCAGCGCCGCGAAGATGCCCACCATCAGCATAGCGATCAGCCATGCGGCGACGAGCGGCACGCCCGCGCGCTGGCACAGCGCCCCGACATAGCAGCCGAGGCCGTAGAATGCCGCGGTGGAGAACGAGGGATAGCCGGTGAAGCCGCCGATGAAGTTCCACGAGGTCGCCAGCGCGCCGTACATGGCGACGATGGCGGCGGTGCGCACCACGTAATTGTCGGCATAGAGCGGCGTCGTCGCCAGCACGAGGAGGCCGAGGATGAGCGCGGCATAGGTCGTGCGGTTGGCACTCATTCGTAACCTCGAACGCCGACGAGGCCGGTCGGCCGCGTGAGGAGCAGGATCAGCATCAGCACGAAGCCGGCGGTGATCGCATTCTGCGGCCCGATCATGTGGCCGGCGAAGCTCTCCACCAGCCCCAGCACCAGCCCGCCCACCAGCGCCCCCGGCACCGAGCCGAGGCCGCCAATGACGCAGACCGCGAACGCCTTGCCGAGATAGATGCCGGTCACATTGGTGGTGATCGGGAACACCATGGCGAACACCACGCCGGCCGCCCCCGCCATCAGCGCGCCGATGCCGAAAGTGATGGCGTAGATGCGCTCGGTGCGGATGCCCATCAGTTCCGCAGCGCTGCGGTCCATGCGTACCGCGACGATGGCGCGGCCGATGCTGGAGCTGCGCATAACCAGATAGAGCGCCAGAGTCATGACCAGCGCCAGGGCGGTGCCGATCAGCCGGTCGACCGGCAGCACCACCGGCCCGAGCGTTACCGCGCCGAGGTCGAGCGTCACGCGGCGCGGCGTCGCCGTAAACCAGTAGGTCATGGCGTTGTAGAGGATCATGTCGAGGCCGAAGGTGAGCGTCAGCGTGGTGAGCACCGGGGCGTTCACAACGCGGTTGATCGCGACGCTTTGCAGCGCGAAGCCGAAGAGAAACAGCGCGCAGGCCACGATGGGCAGCATGACCACCGGATGGATGCCGTAGAGCTGCCAGGCGAAGAAGGTGAGATAGCCTCCGAGGATGATGAAGGAGCCGTGGAGCATGTTGATGACGTTGAGCACGCCCCAGACCAGCGAGAAGCCGACCGCCAGGCACGCATAGAGCGCGCCCAGCATCAATCCGTTCGCGATGATCTGGGAATAGGCCGCCATCAATGTCCCGCCGTGAATGTCTTCAGGTTCCGGACTCGTAATTCGAACTTGAGGTGTCCTGTCGGCTTCTCTCCCTCTCCCCGAGGGGGAGAGGGTTGGGGTGAGGGGTCTTCAACGCTCCGCAATCGCGCTTCCCCTCACCGACCCGCTTCGCGGGCCACCTCTCCCCGTCGGGGAGAGGGAATTTCGGGTCAGGCACTGTGAGATGCATGCACTGATGTCGGCGACGGACGAAGCACGCCCGACGGCGGTCCGGGAAGGCCAATCAGTTCGGCATCGCGATCATGTCCGCGTTCTTGATCGCGGCCGGCGCCAGGACTTTGATCTCGCCCTTCTGCACCTGGATGATCGGCAGTTCGCGCGGCAGGTTCATGCCATTGGGGCCGAACTTGATCGGGCCGTAGAAGGTCTGGATGTCGGTGGCGGCGAGGGCGTCGCGCACCTTCGCCTTGTCGAGCGAACCGGCGCGCGCCAGCGCATCCTGGATCACCGTGCCGGCGGCGGCGCAGGAGCCGTGCACATAGTCCGGATCGCCCTTCGCCTTCGCCTTGAAGTCGGCATAGAAGTCCGCCGTGGTCGGCCACACGCCGATGCCGGAATAGCTCGTCGCATGGTGCCACCAGCTCGACGAGCTGATGCCGTCGGCCAGCGGTCCGAGCCCCTCGGTGAACTCGCGATAGGCGGGGCCGGTGACCATGGTCACGATCGGCGCGGTGACGCCGAGATCCTTCATCTGCTTGCGGGCGAGGATCAGGTCCTGGGTGTAGCCGGTGATGTAGATCCAGTCGGGCTTGGCCGCCTTGATCGAGGACAGCGCGGCCGAGTGGTCCATGGTGCCGACGGGGTAGAGCTCCTTATAGGCGACGGTCAGCCCGCCCGCCTCGGCGGCCTTGGCGATGCCTTCGGCCATGGACTTCGGAAACACGTCGTCGCGCCCAAGCACGGCGATGGACTTGGTGGCCGGGAACTTCTCCTTGAACGACTTCACCATGGCGGCGGTCATGCCGCCATTGGGCGAGAGCGTGCCGAACAGATGCTTGAAGGTCTGGTCGAACACGGATTCCGAGGAGGCGACGCAGGCGATGGTCGGGATCTGGTAGCGCTCGCCGACACCGGCGACGATCTTGGTGTGGCCGGAGCCGAAAGGCGAGAACAGGAACTGCACCTTGTCGTCATTGATCAGCTTCTCGGCGAGCTGGCTCGCGCGCTGGCCCTCCGACTGGTAGTCGTATTCGATCAGCTCGACCTTCATCATCTTGTCGCCGACCTTCAGCCCGCCGGCGGCATTGACCTTCTCCACCCACATCTTCCAGACCACGTCCTGCTTGTGGCCCTCGTCGGCGAGGCCGCCGGTGAGCGCCAGCGGCGCGCCGATCTTGATGGTCTCCTGCGCGCTCGCCGGCCCGGCGAGGAGGACGCTAGCCGCCACTGCCGATGCCATGGCGCCGGTACGGGCGAGGTGGAAAGGTCTGAGAAGATCATGCGCGTGCATTGGTTATCCCCTCTGGTCGGCGGCAAGGAGCAGTCGGCTCGCCGCGTGGTCGGCCTGGTCGGAAGGTTTCAATTCCTGGTCCGGCGAAGCGTCGCCGAGCCGGATTGTTATTGTGTGCTAGGTAACCATACCTCTATGGGAAAAATGCTCAATACCGAACGACGTTAGGTGCGCTCAAAGATTGAGCATGCCGCGCCGGAATTCGATGCAGCGCAGCAATCCGGTTGTCGAGGCGCGCGTCATGCGTGCGATGAAATCCGATATCGCCGCGGCACGGCCAGGGTGGCACGGCCATTGCTCGGCGAGCCTGATCCGAGATCAGGAGGTGAGCGTAGTGCCGACCGTATCGATGACCGTGAATGGCACTCCCGTCACCGCCGAGATCGATGTGCGCACCCTGCTGGTCGATTTCCTGCGCGAGGATTTGCGCCTGACCGGCACCCACGTCGGCTGCGACACCAGCCAATGCGGCGCCTGCACCGTGCATGTGGATGGCGAGGCGGTGAAAGCCTGCGCGGTGCTCGCCGTCCAGGCCGATGGCAGCGAGATCCTGACCATCGAGGGCATCGGCACGGTCGAGTCGCTCCATCCGATGCAGCTAGCCTTCCGCGAACATCACGGTCTGCAATGCGGATTCTGTACGCCCGGCATGATCATGGCCGGCATCGACATGGCCCGCCGACACGGGAGCGAACTGGTGGCGGCGACCGTGCGCACCGAGCTGGAAGGCAACATCTGCCGTTGCACCGGCTACCACAACATCGTCACGGCCATCATCGACGGCGCGCGCTCCATGGGCGACGCGCCGCTCGCTCCCCACGCGGCCGGGTGAGGGGCGCCACGCCATGTTCAGCTTCAACTATCACCGCCCCGAAAGCCTCGAGGCCGCGCTCGCCCTGGCGGCCGAAGGTGAGGACGCCAAGCTGCTGGCCGGCGGGCAGACACTCATACCAACGCTGAAGCAGCGCCTCGCCAGCCCGAGCGACCTGATAGACCTCGCCGTTATCACCGGATTGCAGGACATCGTGCGCGAGGGCGACGTGCTGCGCATCGGCGCCATGGCGCGGCACGCCGCGGTCGCGGCCTCGCCCATCGTGCGGGAAGCGATCCCGGCACTCGCCGAGCTCGCCGGACTGATCGGCGATCCGGCCTTGCGCCATCGCGGGACGCTCGGCGGCTCGATCGCCAACAATGACCCCTCCGCCGATTATCCCGCCGCGCTGCTCGGCCTCGACGCCATTGTCGAGACCGACCGTCGCCGCATCGCGGCAGGAGATTTCTTCCTCGGCCTGTTCGAGACCGCGCTGGAGCCAGGCGAGATCGTCACTTCGGTCACGTTCCCGATCGGCGCGCACGCCGCCTACCAAAAACTCCCCAACCCAGCCTCACGATACGCCATGGCCGGCGTGTTCGTCGCGCGCGGCGAGGGCGGCGTGAGCGTCGCCGTCACCGGCGCTTCGCAGAGCGGCGTCTTCCGCTGGAGCGCGGCCGAGGCTGCGCTGGAGGTGGAGTTCAGCGCCGAGGCGCTCGCCGGGCTCAGCCTTCCTGCCGACGAGATGATCGCCGACATCCACGGCAGCGGGGCGTACCGGGCGCATCTCGCGGGAGTGATGGCGCGGCGAGCGGTGACGCGATTGGCAAGCGGCAACTAGACGGCCGAGCCAAATAGACCACCGGTGCTCGGCGGACCTTTCGCTTTCCAACCAGCGCCACCGCATCCTGAGGTGCTCGGGCAAAGCCCGAGCCTCGAAGGATGCTCGTTGCCGACGACCGTCGCTCTGCCTGAGCATCCTTCGAGGCTCGCTTGCGCTCGCACCTCAGGATGGGGGGAGTTGCGGTCTTAACTCCACACGGGTTTGACATGCCGTCCATTATGTAACATATGAAGTTACATGAAGCGAGATAGCAGACTCTCCGGCGTACTCCACGTGCTGCTCCACATGGCGGAGACGGAGCGGCCGGTGACCTCGGAGGCGATGGCGCGGGCGATGCAGACCAATCCCGTGGTCGTGCGCCGCATCATGGCCGGGCTTCGCGACGCCGGGTTCGTTCGGTCGGAGAAGGGCCATGGCGGTGGCTGGACGATCGCCCGCGACCTCTCGACGATCACCTTGCGCGACGTTCATCTCGCGCTGGGTGAGCCCGAATTCTTCGCCATGGGCAACCGCACCGAGGCTCCCGGCTGCCTGGTCGAGCAGGCGGTGAACGCGGCGCTCGACAGCGCCTTTCGCGATGCAGAGGCGCTGCTGCTCGAACGCTTCTCGACGGTAACGCTCGCGGCGCTCAGCGCCGACTTCCACGCCCGCATGGTCGCGAGCGGACGGACCATCGATCTGGAGAATGAACATGCAGAATGATGCCCAATATGATGCGATCGTCATCGGCGGAAGCTTTGCCGGGGTGTCCGCCGCCATCCCCATCGCTCGTGCACGGCGGTCGGTCTGCGTCGTCGACGCCGGAAATCCGCGCAACCGTTTCGCCGAGGCCTCTCATGGATTCTTCGCGCAGGACGGCACCGATCCGCGTGTCATGATCGCCAAAGCCCAGGCACAACTCCGGCAGTATCCGACCGCGCGGATCATCCCCGGCGAGGCTGAGCATGCCCAGCCGATCGAAGGCGGCTTCGAGGTGAGGCTCGATGGCGGGGACGTGTTGAGGGCGCGCAAGCTGGTGCTCGCCTTCGGCGTCTCGGATGTGCTGCCGCAATTGCCGGGCCTTGCCGAGCGCTGGGGCAAGAGCGCGCTGCATTGCCCTTATTGCCACGGCTTCGAATATGCAGGGGCGCGCCTCGGCGTGCTCCAGGGCGCACCGTTCTCCGCGCACAAGGCGCTGCTCATCGCCGAATGGGGTCCGACCACCCTCTACCTCAATGGCGAGGATGCGCCGGATGCGGAAACCCGGGCGAAGCTGGCGCGGCGCGGCGTCGCCATCGAGCCGGCGCCCATCCTCGCGCTTCACGGCGAGGATCGCGCATTGTCGTCGCTGCTGCTCGCCGACGGACGGGAACTCGGGATCGACGCGCTCTATCTGGCCCCAGAAACCCGGCTCAACAGTCCGATCGCAGAGCAGCTCGGCTGTGCGATCGACGAGAGCCCTCTCGGGCCGGTCATTCGCACCGACGCGGCCAAGCTCACCACGGTGCCGGGCGTCTATGCCGCCGGCGACGTCGCTCGCTCGCCGCACAATGCGACCTGGGCCGCCGCCGATGGCGTGACCGCGGGCGTCTCGCTCCACCAGTCACTGGTTTTCGAGCCGCTCGCCGCCTGATCAAGCCAGCATTCCGCTCGGCTCAATGCTCGTCGTCCTTGATCTCGTTGCGCAGGAGTTCGAGGATCTGGCGCTTCACCGCGATGAACTCGGGATCCATCACCATGTCGAGCGAGCGCGGGCGGGGAATCGGCACGCGGATCTCCTGCTTCAGCCGACCGGGGCGCGCGGTCATCACATAGATGCGGTCGCCGAGCAGGATCGCCTCGTCGATATCGTGGGTGACGAACAGCACGGTCTTCTGGTGCTGCTCCCAGACCCGCAGCAGCAGCTTCTGCATGGTCGAGCGGGTCTGGCTGTCGAGCGCGCCGAACGGCTCGTCCATCAAGAGGATCTTCGGGTCGTTGGCGAGCGCGCGGGCAATGGCGACGCGCTGCATCATGCCGCCGGACAATTGCTTCGGATAGGCGTCGTGGAAGGCGGCAAGGCCGGTCTCGTTGAGGTAGCGGTTGACGATGTCCTCGCGCTCCTGCGGCGGCACCTTCCGGCGCTTCAGCCCGAACTCGACATTCTCCCGCACCGTGAGCCAGGGGAACAGCGTGTAGGACTGGAACACCATGCCGCGATCGGCACCGGGCCCGTCCACCATGCTGTCACCGAGCAGAATGTCGCCCTCGCTCGGCTCGGCGAGGCCGGCGACGAGATAGAGCAGGCTCGACTTGCCGCAGCCGGACGGGCCGACGATGACGGCGAACTCATTGTCGGGAACATCGATCGAGATGCGATCGATGGCGACGACCTTCTTGCCGCCCGCCATCTCGTATTCGAGCCGCACATCCTTGATGCGCAGGCGCGGCTGGGTAGCGTCGGCGGCAACTTCGGGAATGATCGCCTTCAAGGCTGCTGCAACGTTCATCGAGTGGGCTTCATCATCTGGAGGAAGGGCATCACGCCTGCGGTCGCGCGCGACATTCACTGCGCCCAGCCGACCAATTTCATGCGGATCACCCGGAACACCTGGTCGGTGAACAGGCCGAGCAGGCCGATGACCGCGATGGCGAGGAAGATGACATCGACCTGGAACCCGCGCATCGCCTTCATGCTGATGTAACCGAGGCCGCTCGAGGCAGCGACGAGCTCGGCGACCACGAGATAGGTCCAGGCCCAGCCCATGGTGATGCGCAGCGTGTCGATGATGCCGGGCAGTGCGGCCGGGGTGAGCACATGGAGCAGCGCGTCCCTCCGGCTGGCGCCGAGCGTGTAGGAGGCGTTCAGGAGGTCCTTCGACACGCCGCGCGAGACATCGGCGATCATGACCAGCTGCTGGAAGAAGGTGCCGAAGAAGATCACCATGATGCGCTGCTCGATGCCGATGCCGATCCACAGGATGAACAGCGGCACGAACGAGGTCACCGGCAGATAGCGGATGAAGTTCACCAGCGGCTCGAGCCCGGCCTGGACCACACGGAACGTGCCCATCAGCAGGCCGAGCGGCACCGCGATGACGGAGGAGATCAGGAAGCCGATCACCACCACCTGGAGGCTCGCCCAGATATGCTCGCCGAGCGTGCCGTCGCCGAGCAGGCGGAAGAACGCGCCGGTCACCGCGGTGGGGGAGGGCAGGAAGATGTCCTGCATGAAGCCGCCATAGGTCAGCACCGACCAGAACGCGATCACCGCGAGCCACACCGCGGCCGAGATGACGAATTTGAGCGAGCCCGGCACTTCGGCCTTGGGGGTCAGGCAGAGATCGATCAGGGAACGTTTGCGCGCCATTCGACAACCTGAGGAACTGTGAAGATTCCGGCGCGCAGGGCCGCGCCGGGAAATGTCGAAAGCTCCGGGCGCGCGGAAGGCGCACCCGGAGCACCGGTTCAGGCAGGGCTCACTGGGTGAAGCCGGGGTCGATCACCGCGTTGTAGTCGATGGTGGTCTTCATCTTGCCGAGGTCGGACCAGATCTCGTTGCCGAGCTTGATCACTTCGGCGATCTGGCCAGGCTTCTCCTTGGTGCCGAGATAGGAGACCGTCATCGCCTTGTCGTAGAACTTCACGCCCGAGGCGGCGTCGGCGAAGTCCTTCGGCTCCTTGAGATAGCCGCCGACGCCCTTGGCCATGATGGCATAGGCCTTGTCGGGGTTGGTCTTGATGAAGTCGACCGCCTTCTGCAGCGCGGCGACGAAGCCCTTCACGTCGTTGGGGCGCTCCTGCAGCACCTTGCAGGAGATCTCCAGCACGTCGACGATCACACCGGGGGTGGCGGCGCTGTCGGTGAGCACCTTGCCGACCTTCTTGGTCTTCACCAGCGTCAGGTTCGGCTCCCAGGTCACAGCGACGGGGACCTGGCCGGCGATGAAGGCGGCGGCGGCGGCGTCCGCACTCATATTGAGCACGGTGACATCCTTGAGCGGGATGCCCTGCTTCTTGAGAAGGTACGAGAACCAGAACTGCGAGGTGGAGCCCTCGTTCAGCGCCACCGTCTTGCCCTTCAGGTCGGGCAGCCCCTTGATGCTGTCCAGCGAGACCATACCGTCGCCGCCATGGCTCTCATCGAACACCGCGACCGCCTTGAAGCAGAAATTGTCGGAGCGGTATTTCAGGATCTCGTCGACCGTGGTCGCGGTGCCATCGAGCTTGCCGGCTGCCTGCGCCGCCATGGCGAGCGCGGAATCGTCCACCACCTGGAATTCGACATCGACGCCGTTCTCCTTGAAGTAGCCGAGGTCGCGGGCGAGGTAGAGCGGGCCATAGCCCACCCAGATCGTGTGGCCGATCGAGATCTTGCCGGCGAAGGCGGAGGATGGGGCAAGAGGCGCCAGCAGGGCCGCCATCATCGTTCCGCAGACCATTCCGGCGACGCGCCGGCCGAAAACATTATTGAGCATCGTCCATATCCTCAGATCATGCCTTTACCGGTCGTGCAGGCGCAGACATCCTCGACTGTCCACGAACAGATGAAGGCCCGACCTTCATCGATGTGTTCCGGGGTTATCCCGCAGGACGGAGCTTCAGGCCGGCTCCGCCTCCCGATGAAAAGCAATTGCTATGCCAAGGCGCGACACGCTTGAGGCTTGATGATGGTAGGCAAACACGTCTATCGGGCTCCGCCTATTCTTTAGGCGGAGCCATCACGTAGAACGGAGATGCCTTGTCTATATTGGAAGGTCTGGAAGATCGACTTAACATGATCATGAATAAACACCGCCGGTGCGCGCGGCACCACGGGAATTATTCATGCTGGCCACGAAAGGGCCGTTTTCCGCGAGAGCGTCCCGTCGGCGGGAGCAATTCGGAAATACTTTTAATCGTGGCTGACGATAGGATTTGCCTATCCAGCAGGCGTGCCTTCCTAGCGACCTCATCCTGAGGGCTCGTGCAGCGGGCCTCGAAGGATGATGAAGCAGAAGGCGGCCATCGGCGGCGAGCATCCTTCGAGGCCCGGCTCACGCCGGGGAGGTCAGAGCCTGACCGAAAAGTCCTAGAGCGCCCGTCATCCCCGGCCTTGTGCCGGGGATCTCGATTCCAGACAGCGCATCAGAGGCCGAGATGGCCGGCACTAGGCCGACCATGACGGCGGGAAATGATCCACCCTTGCCGACGTAGATGCATTTTGAGTCAGGCTCGGGATGGGGTCGCCTTGGAAGTCCGGGAGAGACATTCCGCCGGGCTCTCCAGCCGCGCGCAGGCCAAGTCCGTCGACCCTTCACTGAAAAACCTATCTCCAGCAACAAGTAAAAATATTTTACCGATGCCGTTCGCTCTCGCACAAGATTTCATCACAAGAGGGATGGGCACGATGATCCGCACGGGTGATGAGTATCGGCAAGGGCTGCGCGAAGGGGCGACTTCGCCCGATATCGCCGCCATCCTGCGCGATCTCATCGCCTTCGAGAGCGTCAGCCATCGCTCCAATCTCGATATCGTCGAGTATATCGGCGCGCGGCTTCGCGAAGCCGGCGTCCCGCACCAGTTGATTCCGAACCCGACCGGCGACAAGGCCTCCATCCTCGCCACCATCGGCCCGACCGACCGCCCCGGCATCGTGCTCTCCGCCCATACCGACGTCGTTCCCGTCGATGGGCAGGACTGGTCGAGCCCGCCCTTCACCGCGACGCTGCGTGATGGCCGCGTCTATGGCCGCGGGTCGAGCGACATGAAGGGGTTCGTCGCGAGCGTGCTCGCTTATGTCCCCGTCTTCGTCGCATCGGCGCGCGCGATGCCGGTGCATCTGGCCTTCTCCTATGACGAGGAGATCGGCTGCGCCGGCGCTCCCGACCTGGTGGCGGCCGTCGCGGCGCTGCCGGCGAAGCCCTCGCTCTGCATCGTCGGCGAGCCGACCGGCCTGCGGGTGGCCCATGCCCACAAGGGCAAGCTGGCGCGGCGGGTGACCGTGCTCGGGCGCGGCGGGCACTCCGCCCTGCCGCACCGCGCAGCGAACGCAGTGGAAGCCGCCGCCGCGATCGCCGGCGATCTCGCAGTGCTCGGCGGCGAACTGCGCGCTACCATCAATGATGCGTTCGATCCTCCCTGGTCCAGCGTCCATGTCGGCTCGCTGCACGGCGGCAGCGCCCTGAACCTGGTGCCCGACCGCGCCGTGCTCGAATTCGAGGTGCGGATGCTGCCCGGCACCAGCACTCCCGATCTTTTCTCCCGCATCGACGCGATCCTCGAGCGCGCGCGCCGGCGCATCCGCGAGCAGGCAGCCGAGGCGGATGTCCGCGTCGAAGAGATCAGCGCCTATCCTGGGCTCGACACGCAGGCCAACGGCGCCGCGGTCGAACTGGCAAGCGCGCTGGCGGCGAGCGATGCAGCACCGCTGACGCTCGCCTTCGGCACCGAGGCGGGCCTCTATGCGCAGGCCGGCATCCCGACTGTGGTCTGCGGCCCCGGCGATATCTCCCGCGCCCACAAGGCCGACGAGTGGATCGGGCTGGATGAACTCGCCTGCGCCGGCCGGATGATGCAGCGCCTAGCCGAACGCCTGGATCAGGTTCCCTTTCCCTTGCTCCTGCAAGGCGATACACCGGAAACATGATTCAATTCGTTAAGTCCTGATGCCCCGACCGGAGATACCGCCCTTCATGGCTCACAAGCGCCTTCGCCCGTTCAACACCAGGACACCTACCCCGAGCAGAAGCTCGACAACGACCTGTCGCAGGGCGTGGTGGCGCGCGGCACCATGGTGTTTCTGCGCGGGCAAGTCTCGCAGGACCTCGAC
>JAQSWY010000174.1 GCA_029266425.1 Xanthobacteraceae bacterium | reverse complement strand
CTGGAAGAAGCTCGGCCAGCCGGTGCCCGATTCGAACTTGGCGTCGGAGCGGAACAGCGGCGCGCCGCAGCACACGCAGCTATAGGTGCCCGGCTCCTTCTGCGACAAATGCGGGCCGGAAAACGCACATTCGGTGCCGTGGCCGCGGGTTACGCGATACTGCTCGGGGGTGAGGAGCGCGCGCCACTCCGCGTCCGTCTTCACCACCTTGGGTCGGCCGGATGTCTGGTTCATGGGAAATCCTTGAGGTTTTCCGCTGAGATAATCGCCGGCCCGCCTTCCGGCAAGTGTTGAGGCCGTTCACGAAGTCTTGGCTTCGCACGTGCAGCGGCGGTGCCGTGCATACAATGCGCCGACTTGACGCATTTGAGCTTTCGCAAACAAGGCGAGAGCCTGTCCCTTTTGGGGAAGGGAACGGAATTGCGTCCAATTTTGCTCGAAAAATCTTGTGATCGGCTCTTTCAAAGTCTATTTATCGTCACGTATCCGGAGTGGACTGAAGACGTGCGCGACGAAATATCGTTGCGCGCTGGGTGGATGCGAGAGGGCGCCCGCGAGCGGTGCTCAGGTTAATCGATGTCATTGAAGATTGTATCATGAGCGACACCAAGGACGCCGACAGCTATATCGAACTGGCCGCCGATATCGTCTCTGCCTATGTGAGCAACAATTCGGTCTCGGCCAATGATCTGACCGTTCTTCTTGGAGAGGTGCATGGCGCGTTGTGGCGCGTGAGCAAGGGCGAGGCCGAACCCGTCGCCGAGCCGGCTAAGCCGGCCGTGCCGATCAAGCGTTCCGTGGCGCCGGACTACATCGTCTGCCTCGAGGACGGCAAGAAGTTCAAGTCCCTGAAGCGGCACCTGCGTACGCAGTACAGCCTCACTCCGGAAGAATATCGCGAGAAGTGGGGCTTGCCGGCTGACTATCCGATGGTTGCGCCCAATTATGCGGCGGCGCGATCGGCTCTCGCTAAGGAAATGGGTCTCGGCCAGCAGCGCCGCCGCGCGGCGCGCGGCTGACCCGGCTTCGGCAGTAAGCGGCCTCGACGGAATCTGCGGGCTGCTTGTCAGTCTGTGCGTGGCCGCAGATGCGGACGCGTCCGGGTGGCCGCCTCTCGATAGCCCTTCATGTCCTCCGCCTCGGCCATGAGTCGGCGCAATGCCGCGTGGCGGACGGCGTCGTAGCCGACGCCGCAGTGAGCGGCGCGGCGTTCTGTTCGCAGCAGCCGCCTGAGCGCTGCCTGGTGCTCCTCCCGCGTCCGGCCCAGGAAGGGACGCAGCGCTGCCGCCCGCGCGGCGATGGCGTCGTTCGGTTCCTCGGTCCGTACCGCCCGGATGCGGCGTTTTCGATGATGCGATGACATGGACGACCCCTCCTGCCGGGAGTATCGGCGGGGTGGTCGGGGCTGCGGATAAATTTCCTATCTAAGGGAATGAGTCCATGCGCGTGGTAGTGTGCCATCCAGTCGTAGCGCTTGGTTCATGATTTGTTCTTGATCATTCGGGAGGTCGATAATAGGTTTAAATTCCTTTAAGGGAGTTTGCCCATGACCCAATCCTCCGACCTCGTTCAAGATCCGGCCGGCGCCGGGACGTGCCTCGTGGCCGCGCGACTGGCGGCTGCTGCGGTGCAGGTGCCGCTCGACGATCTCCTCCATCCGCGCCGGCTCGACCGCCGTGGCTCTTCGGCGCGGGCGCTCGCCATGTACCTCGCCCATGTCGGACTCGGCCTTTCGATGAGCCGGGTCGCGCGCGGCTTCGGCCGCCATCGCTCCACCGTCGCCTATGCCTGCCGAACGATCGAGGAACGGCGGGAGGTTGCCGGCTGGGACAACCGCGTGGCGGTCCTGGAGGATGAGGCGCGTGGAGCGTTGGCACAGGAAGACAGCCATGGTTGAGCGCAGGCTGGACCGGATCGAGGTCGAGATCGCCGGCGCGCGCAGCGCCGTCACCATCGACCTGGAGGAAAGCCCGCTCGGTTGGCTGGCACGGCGGCGTGGGCGCGATGGGCGCGCCCTCGTCTCGCCGGCCCAGCTCGTCGCTGGCGAGCGGCTACGCGGCGATTTTACCCGCGCGCAGATGACGCCGCGGCTCACCGCCGACTGGGGGGCGGTGGCGCGCTCGTCGACGCGCGGCGCACCGGGGCTCACCATTCCTGAGGCGGCGCTCGCTGCCCGCCAGCGCCTGGCGCGCGCGCTGGAAGCGGCAGGGCCGGAGTTTTCCGGTCTGCTGATGGATGTGTGCTGTTTCCTCAAGGGGCTGGAGACGGTCGAGCAGGAGCGCGGCTGGCCTGCCCGTACCGCCAAGGTGGTGCTGTCGCTGGCCCTCGACCGGCTCGCCCGGCACTACGGGCTGAGCGAGGCGGCGCAGGGGCCGGTGCGCTCGCGCACCCGCGTCTGGAAGGCGGAGGATCAGGCGCCCTGAGTGGCCTCGGCGAGCGTCCGGCGGGCATCGGCGCGGATGCGCTCGACCATGGAGCGCAGCCCGTTGGAGCGCTGCGGCGTGAGGTGGTCCTTAAGCCCAATGCGCTCGAACACGCCGGCCGGATCGGTGGCGACGATCTCGCGGGCGGCGCGGCCGGAATAGAGCGCGAGGAGGATGGCGATGAGGCCGCGCACGATATGGGCGTCGGAATCGCCGACGAAGGCCAGCCGCGGGCCATCGGCGTCGCGGCGCGTCTCGCTGACCAGCCAGACCTG
>JAQSWY010000173.1 GCA_029266425.1 Xanthobacteraceae bacterium | reverse complement strand
GTCGACATCGTCCTCCGTCGTGGCGAAGGAGGTGACGAGCCGCGCCACGCGCTCGTCCCAGCGGCCGGTATAGAAGCGGAAGCCCTGCGCCAGCAGCCCGTCGATCATGTTCTGCGGCAGGCGCACGAACAGCATGTTCGCTTCAACCTTGCCTTGCGCCTTGCCCTGCGGCTCGACGCCGGGGATCGCTGCGAGCCCCGCCGCCAGCCGCGCCGCCATGGTGTTGGCATGGCGGGCATTGGCGAGCCAGAGGTCACCGTCGAGATAGGCCTCCATCTGCGCCGCGAGGAAGCGCATCTTGGAGGAGAGATGCCCCGCCCGTTTGCGGCGCAAAGCCAGTTCGTCCGCCTTGGCGCGATCGAACATCACGATGGCCTCGACGCCCATGGCGCCGTTCTTGGTGGCGCCGAAAGAGAGGATGTCGACGCCCGCCTTCCAGGTCAGCTCGGCCGGGGAGGCGCCGAGCGCGGCGACCGCATTGGCGAAGCGCGAGCCGTCCATGTGCAGGCCCAGGCCCGCCTCGCGGCAGACCGCGCCGATGGCCTGGATATGCTCCAGCGAATATAGCGTGCCGAGCTCGCTCGCCTGGGTGATGGAAACGCAGGCCGGTTGCACGCGGTGGACGTCGCCGCGGCCGTAAGCCGCTTCCTTGGCCAGCGCGTCGGGGTCGATCAGCGCGTTCTCGCCGGGGACATGCACCAGCTTGGCGCCGGCGGTGAAGAATTCCGGTGCGCCGCACTCGTCGTTCTCGACATGGCTCTCGGCATGGCAGAGCACCGCGCCCCAGGGCGGGGTGAGCACGCTCAGGGCGAGCGCGTTCGCCGCCGTGCCGGTCGAGACCAGCAGCACCGCCACCTCGCGCTCGAACAGCGCCGAGAGCCGCGCTTCGACGCGGGCGGAGACCTCGTCGGCGCCATAGGAGGGCGCGGGGCCGTCATTGCAGGCGGCGAGGGCCTGGAGGATGGCGCGCGAGACGCCGGCGACATTGTCGCTGCCGAAGCCGGGCATGCGGAGGGGACTGTCGGTCACGGGAGATCCTGATCGGGCGGGTGTGAGCACTCACGTCATGCTTCTGCGCCATGCTTACGGCGAAACCGCGCGCCCGCCCACCGTGATCGCACGGTCCAATGGCGCGGCGACCGCGGGCTGCGCAGCTTGCCGTATGGCGGGCGAGAACCCCTGCTGTAGAGTGCCCGCGATGAGTATCAGTGCCGACCACGTCATCGCCGACCAGGAGCCGGTGTTCCGCCTGCTCGCCGATCCCGCGACCTATGGGATGAAGGACGAGGTGGGGCGCATCGACACCCACGGCGCCGTGGTCTTTCTCGCCGGCGCCGACGTCTACAAGATCAAGCGCGCGGTGCGTTTTTCCTTCATGGATTTCTCGACGCTGGAGAAGCGGCGGCGCGCCTGCGCCCGCGAAATCGAGATCAACCGCGCCACGGCGCCGGAGCTCTATCTCGGCCTCGTGCCCATCGTCCGCCGCGGCGGCTCGCTGCATCTCGGCGGCGAGGGCGATGCGGTGGAGTGGGCCGTGCATATGCGCCGCTTCGACGAGGGTGCGACGCTCGACAAGGTGGCGGCGCGGGAGGGGCTCATCCAGCCGCTGATCGCGGCGCTGGCGGAGCAGGTTGCACAGATGCACGCGCGGGCCCCGGCCGCAAACCCGCCCGCCGGCGGCATGCGCAAGGTGGCGCAGGGCGTCGTCGCCGGACTGGACGAGAGCCCGCAGGTGTTCGCGCCGGAGCGCGTGGCCGGGCTCGACGCCGCCTTCACCGAGGCCTTCGACCGGCTGGAGCCGCTGCTGGCCCGCCGTGCCGAGGCCGGCGAGGTGCGGCGCTGCCATGGCGACCTGCATCTGCGTAACATCGCGCTGATCGACGGGCGGCCGGTGCTGTTTGACGCGCTGGAGTTCGACGAGGCGCTGGCGACAACCGACCGGCTCTACGACCTCGCCTTCCTTTTGATGGACATCGGTGCGCGCGGCCTAGCCTTCGAGGCCAATCTGCTGCTCAACCGCTACCTCATCGCCTGTGGCGACGATCCCCCCTTCGACGGCCTCGCGGCGCTGCCGCTGTTCATCGCCCTGCGCGCGGCGATACGGGCGCAGGTGCTGGCCGCCGCTCTCGGCCATCGCGCCGGGGCGGCTCGCGCGGCAGCGGTGGAGGAGGCGCGGGCCTATCTCGCCTTCGCCGAGGAAGCGCTGCGCTCGCGTGCGGTGCGGCTCGTCGCGGTAGGCGGGCTCTCGGGCTCGGGCAAGAGCACGCTCGCCGCCCGCCTCGCCCCGTTTATCGGCCCGGTGCCGGGGGCGGTGCATCTGCGCTCGGACGTCGAGCGCAAGCGCCTGCACGGCACGCCGGAGCTGGAGCGGCTGCCGTCGGGCGCCTATTCGATGGAGATGACCGAGGCGGTCTACGAGACGCTGCGCGCGCGGGCCGAGGCGGTGCTCGCCGCCGGCCATGGCGTGGTGGTCGATGCGGTGCATCAGCGCCCGGACGAGCGCGCCGCCATCGCCGAGGTCGCCCGCGCCTGCGGCGTCGATTTCCTCGGCCTCTGGCTGGAGGCGCCGGTCGACGCCCTTGCCCGCCGCGTCGAGGCCCGCCGAGGCGACGCCTCCGACGCCACGGCAGACGTCGTGCACTGGCAGGCCGGGCGGGACGTCGGCCCGCTCGATTGGACGGTGATCGAGAGCTCGGGGAGCCCG
>JAQSWY010000172.1 GCA_029266425.1 Xanthobacteraceae bacterium | reverse complement strand
GGCCGACACCTATCCCGCCCGCTTCAGCCACTGAGTGATCTCATGACCCGTCCCGCCGACTTCCACGCCCGCGCCATCGCGGTGCTGCACGACGCCAACGAGGCGGCCTGGCACGAGACCGACCCGGAAGAGGGCGTGCGCCACTTCACCAACGCCACGCGCGGCCTGCTCGGCGATCCCGATGCGCCGAACCAGCCCGGTTCGCTGAAGCCCGGCGAGACGCAGTTCATCGTCTCGGCCTGCTTCTTCATCGCGCCGAGCCGCGATCACATGATCGTCTTCGCCGACAATTTCGGCCTCGGCCGCGCCCGCATCTCCGTCACCGACAGCCGCCCCGGCCACACGGTGCAGACCAGGCAGGCGGCGGTGGTGAGGAACACCGATGTCGACCCGATCTTCCGCCAGATCATCAAGACCGGCCGGGTCGGCTGCTCGATCTATGTGCCGGTGATGTGGAAGGGCGAGGTGGTCGGCATGTTCAACACCGCCTCGCAGGCCCGCTACATCTATGATGAGACCGACATGCGGGTGCAGAAGCTGTTCGCCGCCTGCGCCGTGGCAGTCTGGATGGGGCTCGGCGGGCCGCAGCGCGTCGCCGAGGTGGCCGACAGCCTCGGGCCGTGGACGCCATGACCGCTTCGCAATGACGAGCTCGAAAGGCCGACCGCCTGCCGTCCACAGCCGGCCGGCGGCGGCGTCCCGGGATCGACAAGCCCGCGTCCTTCGCCCATGCTGCCCGCGGGAAATGGCAGCATGGGGAACATGATGAAGCTCTTCAGCAAATCGGGCCTAGTGGCCATCGCGGCCCTTGCGATCACCACGGGTCTCGCCTTCGCCCAGACGCCAGCCTTCTTCCGCATCGGCACGGGCGGCACCGCGGGCACCTACTATCCGATCGGCGGCCTCATCGCCAACGCCATCTCCGGCAATGGCGACAAGGGCGTCCCCGGCCTCGTCGCCACCGCCATGGCGACCAACGGCTCCGTCGCCAATGTGAACGGCATCCAGTCCGGCGCGATGGAATCCGGCTTCTCCCAGTCCGATGTCGCCTATTGGGCCTATACCGGCACCGGCCTCTATGATGGCAAGCCCAAGGTCGAGGACCTGCGCATCATCGCCACGCTCTATCCGGAGACGATCCACCTCGTCGCCTCCAAGGCCTCCGGCATCAAGTCGGTGAAGGACCTCAAGGGCAAGCGCGTCGCGCTCGACGAGCCGGGCTCGGGCACGCTGGTGGATGCGCGCATCGTACTCGCCGCCTATGGGTTGAGCGAGAAGGACATCAAGCCGGAATACCTCAAGCCCGGCCCCGCCGGCGACCGGCTGCGCGACGGCGCGCTCGACGCCTTCTTCTTCGTCGGCGGCTATCCGACCGGCGCCATCTCCGAGCTCGCCTCGTCGTCGGGCATCGCGCTGGTGCCGATCTCCGGGCCGGAGGTCGAGAAGCTGCTCGGCGAATACAAGTTCTTCGCCAAGGACAAGGTGCCGGCCGGCACCTACAAGGACGTCGGCGACACGGAGACGATCTCGGTCAACGCGCAGTGGCTCACCAGCGCCAAGCAGCCCGACCAGCTCGTCTACGACATCGTCAAGGTGCTGTGGAACGACGCCTCGCGCGCCGCGCTCGACGCCGGCCACGCCAAGGGCAAGATGATCACGCTGAAGAACGCGACGAACGGGCTCGGCATCCCGCTGCATCCCGGCGCCGAGCGCTTCTACAAGGAAGCCGGCGTGCTGAAATAGGTCTGGCGGCAGTCGCGTCATGACCTCAGGCGAAGAGCGCGCGGTTCCCGTGCCCGATGGCGAACGTCTCGAATTCGACGAGGCCAGGGCGCGGGAACTGGAGGAACACTACGACCCGGAGATACGCTTCCGGCCGCTGGCGCCGGGAGCGGGCTATCTGGTGGGCGGCCTGCTGGTCGTCCTGTCCCTCTTCCACTACTACACCGCCGGCTTCGGCCTGCTGCAGGAGACGATGCACCGGGGCATCCACCTGTCCTTCGTGCTCGGCCTCATCTTCCTCGTCTTCCCCGCCTCGCGGCGCGGCTACACGCAGCCTGCGGAAGCGGGCCTGCTGAGGCCGCTCGGCATCGGCCTGCCCGACTGGATACTGGCCATCGTCGCCGTGGTCGCGGTGATGCACATCCCGCTCATCCCGCTCGACGACCTCGCCTTCCGGGTCGGCAACCCGACCATGCTCGACGTCGTGCTGGGCGGCCTGCTCATCCTGGTGCTGCTGGAGGCGACGCGCCGCTCGCTCGGCGTGCCGCTGCCGATCATCGCGCTGATCTTCATGGCTTATGCGCTGTGGGGCCCGCACATGCCGGGCATATTGGTGCATCCCGGCGCCAGCTTCCCGCAGCTCGTCGACCATCTCTACCTGACGACGCAGGGCATTTACGGCGTCGCGCTCGGCGTAGTCGCGACCTATGTGTTCCACTTCGTGCTGTTCGGCGTGTTCGCCACGCGCATCGGCCTCGGGCAGCTCTTCCTCGACTGCGCCGCCTGGGTGGCGGGTCGCTATGCCGGCGGGCCGGCCAAAGTGTCGATCTTCGGCTCGGCGCTGTTCGGGATGATCTCCGGTTCGTCCGTCGCCAATACGGTGACGGTCGGCTCGCTCACCATCCCGGCGATGATCCGCCTCGGCTACAACCGCAACTTCGCGGCGGCGGTGGAGGCGACGGCCTCGACCGGCGGGCAGATCACG
>JAQSWY010000171.1 GCA_029266425.1 Xanthobacteraceae bacterium | reverse complement strand
CGCTTCCATGCTTTGCGGCGTCGGCACGTCGGGTGACAGCGCGGGGGCCTGGACGCCATAGACGGTGCGACGGGGCGAGAGCGCGCGCGCCAACCGCCCGTAACACCAGGAGATGCCGCCGGCCGGATGAATGGCGAAGAGCGGGGGAAGGGTCGGATCGCCTTCCACCAGCGCGATGATCGGCCCGAGGCCGGCGTCCCGATCCGGTTCCTCGGCGTCGATCAACCGGGCGAAGCCGGCAAGCGTCGGCTGGGCGAACAGCGCCCCGAGGCCGGGATCGCGGGCCCATTCCTCGCGCACCCGCAGTAGCAGCGCGACGGCGGCGAGCGAATCCCCGCCGAGCGAGAAGAAATCGTCCTCGGCGAAGACCGGAGCGGCGAGGCCGAGCTGCTCGGCGAAGAGCGCGGCGAGCTTTTTCTCGGTTGGCGTCTCCGGCGGGCGGGAGCCGGTGCCGGCGAAGTCGGGCGCCGGCAGGGCGGCGCGGTCGAGCTTGCCATTGGCATTCACCGGCAGGGCATCGAGCGCCACGAAGGCGGTGGGCACCATATAGTCCGGCACGCGCGAGGCGACATGTTCCTTCAGATCGGCGAGGTCCGCGCCCGGCTCCGGCACCACATAGGCGACGATGCGCTTTGATCCGCCATCCTCGCGGGCGACGATGCCGGCCTGACGTGCGAGGCCGGAGGCCATCACCGCCGTCTCGATCTCGCCGAGCTCGATGCGCAGGCCGCGGATCTTCACCTGATGGTCGGAGCGGCCGAGGAACACCACCGCCCCGTCCGGTCGCCACCGAGCGAGGTCACCGGTGGCGTAGATGCGCTCCCCCGGCCGGAAGGGGTCGGGCAGGAAGCGCTCGGCCGTGAGGTCCGGCCGGCCGAGATAGCCCCACGCGAGCTGCATGCCGCCGAGATAGAGGTTGCCCGGCACATTCGGCGGCTGCGGGCGCCCCTTCTCGTCCAGCACATAGAGCCGGGTGTTCCACACCGGAAAGCCGATGGGCACGGGCAGCGAAGCATCGTCCGGCCCGGCCGGCCAATAGCTCACATCGACCGCCGCCTCAGTCGGCCCGTAGAGATTGTGTAGCTCGGCCGAGACCGTGCGGTGGAAGCGGTCGCGCAGGTCGGCCGGCAGTTCCTCGCCGGAACAGAAGATTCGGGTGAGCGACAGGCCGCGGACGCTCGGCTCGGCGAGGAAGGCGGCGAGCATGGAGGGCACGAAATGCGCGGTGGTGACCTTCTCCTCGCGGATGATGCGCGCCAGCGCCACCGGGTCGCGATGCGCCTCGGGCGGGGCGACGACGAGGCAGGCGCCCGAAAGGAACGGCAGGAAGAACTCCCACACCGAGACATCGAAGGTAGCGGGCGTCTTCTGCAGGATGCGGTCGGCGGGCGAGAAGCCGTAATGCTCGCGCATCCAGACGAGCCGGTTGACGATGGCCCGGTGCTCGATGACCACGCCCTTCGGCTCGCCGGTCGAGCCGGACGTGTAGATGACATAGGCGGCGTCGCTCGGCTTTGGCGAGGGAAGCGCGTTGCCGGCCGGCTCAACGCTCCAGTTCTCCGGCGTCAGTACATCAACTTTGCCGGCAAAGCGATGTGCGTCGCCTTGCTGCGCCATCACCAGGATCGGCTTCGCCGAGGCGAGGATGCGGCCGATCCGGGCGTCGGGCTGGGCGAGGTCGAGCGGCAGATAGGCGGTGCCCGCGCGCAGTATGGCGAAGAGCGCCACTACCAGCTCGAAGGAGCGCGGCAGCGCGACGGCAACGATCTGGTCCGCGCCGGCCCCGGCCGCGCGGAGCTGCTCGGCCAGCGCCCGGCTGCGGGCGTCGAGCGTCGCGTAGTCCATCGTGGCGCCGGAAAAACGCAGTGCCGGGGCGTCGGGCGTCGCGCGCAGGCTCGCCTCGATCAATGCTGCCAGCGTGGTATCGGGCACCGGATGGCTGGTGGCGTTAAAGGTGACAAGGTGACGAGTCACCTCCTCGGGCGTGGCTGTCACCACCTCGTCGAGTGTCACCGCCGCGCTCGCCGCCTCGATGAAATGCTTCAGCCGCGCGGCATGCGCCTCGACCGTGGCGACGTCGTAGAGGTCCGGATTGGCGTCGACCTCCAGCCGCAGCCCGTCGGCGCCGTGCAGGCGGAAGGTGAAGGTGATGTCCTCCACCGGCCCGGTCGAGAGCACCTCCAGCCGGCTCTCCAGCCCATGGAAACGCGGCGTCTCGTCGAAGGGCAGCAAATTGATCAGCGGCCCGTGCAGCCGGCGCTGGCCGCCGATCAGCTTGAGGTCGCGGCGCAACTGCTCGGAACGGTAGCGCCCGTGCCGGCGGGCGCGAGTAAGACTCTTAGCCACCGCACCGAGCCAGGCTTCGAGATCGCCTTCGGGGGCAGAAACTCGCAACGGCAGCACGTTCATCAGCATGGCGGGCACCCGCGCCGCTGCGCTGCCGAGCCGCGCCATGAAGGGCACGCCGAGGATCACCTCGGGCGTCCCCGTATGGCGCTGGACATAGGCGGCGGAGAGCGCGGTGACGACGTCCGGCCAGGGAATGTTCGTCCGCTCGCCGATCGCCTTCAGCCGGGCGAAGGCGCCGGCGTCGATCTCCACCGCGCGGCGGTGGAAGCCCGGCGCGCTGACCGGATTGCCCGGCGCGAGGCTCGCCACTTCCGGCCTGTCGGCGAACAGCTCGCAAGCCCGGCGCGCTGACCGGATTGCCCGGCGCGAGGCTCGCCACTTCCGGCCTGTCGGCGAACAGCTCGCGCCAGTAAACGCCGTCCTTCATCCGCTTGCCAGAAGCGCGATAGGCGGCATCCTCGGTCAGCGCCACTCCAAAGCCCGGCGGCGGCGCGCCGGCCTCCGTTCCACGCAGCCGCGCATTATAGAGCTCGGCCACGCGCTGGGTGATGAGGATCATCCCATAGCCGTCGATGGCGAGGTGATGGATGCGCTGCTGCCAGACATGGCGCTCGTGCCCCAGCACGAACAGCCGCTCGGCCGCGAGTTTTTCGCGCGTCGAGTCGATAGGAGTGGCCATGTCGCGGGCGATGTCGGCCTGCGCCGCCGCGAGCGGATCGGGCGCCGCGGAGACGTCGATGATCTCCAGAATTGGCCGGTTGGCCGGGTCGACGAATTGCAGCGGCCCGGCGGGATCGTCGACCATCCGGAGGGAGAGCGCGTCGGCCTCACCAATCGCCTGCGCCAGAGCCGCCTCGAAAGCCGGCAGGTCCAGCGGTCCGACGAGCTCGATATATTGCCCGGTGTTGAACAGCGGGTTCGCCGGGTCGAGCCGCTGCGCATACCACAGGCCCGACTGCGCCTCGGTGAGCGGATGCGCCTCC
>JAQSWY010000170.1 GCA_029266425.1 Xanthobacteraceae bacterium | reverse complement strand
GAGCCGGCCGAGGAGCGGGCGAAGGCCGGCAAGCCGGCGCAGGGCGTGATCTCGCTGAACCTCGAACCCGCCGAGGGCGGGCGCGTCGCCATCGAGGTCGCCGACGACGGCGCCGGCATCGACCTTCCCGCGCTGCGCGAGGCGGCGGTGCGCAACCGCTTCGTCTCGCGCGAGGACGCCGCGCGCCTCAGCGACGAGGCGGTCACCGAGATGGTGTTCGAATCCAGCCTCTCCACCCGCACCGTCATCAGCCCGGTGTCCGGGCGCGGCCTGGGCCTCGCCATCGTGCGCGAGCGGGTGGAGCGGCTGGGCGGCAGCGTCCACATCGCCTCCACTCCCGGCAAGGGCACGGTGCTGCGGCTGGAGGTGCCCGCCGCGCTGGCCAATTTCCACGGCATCGGCGCCCGCGCGGGCGAGACCTTCGTGATCTGGCCGCGCGAGGCGGTCGAGCGCTCGCTGGCGCTGCCGGAGGACGTGTGCGAGGCGGCGCTGGCGCGCGGCGCGGTGCAGATCGACGACGTGCTGCTGCCCTTCGGCGCGCTCGGCCATGTGCTCGGCCAGCCGCCCGAGGCGGCGCCGGCCGATCGGCGGAGCCTCAGGAGTTGCCTCGTCATCCGCGACAAGGAGCGCCGCGGCGTACTGGCGGTCGACGAGGTCACCGGCAATTGCGAGGTGGTGGTGAAGGAGCTGCGCCCGCCGCTGCTGCGGGTGCGCCACGTGCTGGCGGCCGGCCTGCTCGGCAATGGCCGGCTCGGGCTGATTCTGCGCACCGCCGACGTGCTCGACACGCTCATCAACCACCCGCGCCGCTCGGCGCCCGCTCCGCGGCCGGTGCGCCGGCAGGGCAAGCCGCGCCTGCTGGTGGTCGACGATTCCATCACCACGCGGGCGATGGAGACCGGCCTTCTGGAGGCGGCCGGCTACGAGGTACACGCCGCCGCCGACGGGATGGAGGCGTGGACGGTGCTGCAGAGCGGCGAGTTCGACGCCGTCATCTCCGATATCGACATGCCGCGCATGGACGGCTTCGAGCTGACCGAGCGCATCCGCTCCGATGCGCGGCTGAAGCAATTGCCGATCGTGCTGGTCACCGCCCTGGAGAAGCGCGAGGACCACGAACGCGGGCTGCGACTCGGCGCGAACGCCTACATGATGAAGTCGGCCTTCGATCAGTCCATGCTGATCGACCTCGTGCGGCGGGTGCTATGAAAGAGTCGCGCAAGATCCGCGTCCTCCTCGCCGAGGATTCGCGCTCGCAGCGGGAGGCGATCTCCTGGGTGATCGGCAACGCGCCCTATCTCGAACTCATCGGCGACGCGGCGAACGGCGCCGAGGCGGTCGACATGGTCGAGCGGCTCAGGCCCGACATCGTGCTCATGGACTGCCACATGCCGGTGATGGACGGCATCGAGGCCACCCGCGTCATCATGGGCCGCTGCCCGGTGCCGATCGTCGTCACCAGCGCCACCTTCGACGCCAACGACGTGCATCCAGGCCTCGAGGCACTGCACGAGGGCGCGCTCGCCATCGTGCCCAAGCCGCTGGACCCGGCGGCGGAGAACTTCGACCGCCTGGCCGAGGAGCTCTGCCTGACGCTGAAGCTGATGGCCGACGTCAAGGTCGTGCGCCGCCTGCCGCGCCCGTCGGCCGCGAGCTCGCGTCCTCCGGAGGATCTGGCCAACCGCCCAACGCCCGTGCGCGAGGCGCGCGAGATCAGGATCATCGCCATGGGCGCCTCCACCGGCGGCCCGCCGGTCGTGCTCGACATACTGCGCCGGCTCGGGCCGCGGCTCGACGTGCCCATGCTGCTGGTGCAGCACATGTCGCCGGGCTTCATCGTCGGCTTCGCCTCCTGGCTCGCCCGTGGCAGCGGGCTGCCGGTCGAGGTGGCCGCCGACAATGTCGCCGCCGCGCCGGGGCGGGTCTATATCGCGCCCGAGGACCGTCACCTCGGCATCGACGGACGCGGCCGGCTCACCCTCGATGATGGGCCGCCGGAGAACGGTTTCCGGCCATCGGTGTCCCATCTCTTCCGCTCCGTCGCCGACGCCTTCGGGCGGGAGGCGTTGGCCATCCTGCTGACCGGCATGGGCCAGGATGGGGCGGAAGGGCTGGCCTATCTCGCTCAGAAGGGCGGCGTCACGACCGTGCAGGACAAGCAGAGTTCAGTGGTATTCGGCATGCCAGCAGCGGCGATTCGCATGGGGGCGGCGCAACGCGTTCTCGCGCCTCCGGACATTGCGAGATTCGCACTGGCCCAACTGACGAGAAGGCGCCACCAGTCATGAACCAGCACCTTCAACGCGATCCGTCCGGCCCGCGCATCCTGATCGCCGAGGACAGCCCGACGCAGGCGGCGCAGATCGTCCATTTCCTCTCCCGCCAGGGCTATGCGGTCCAGGCCGCCCGCAACGGTGAGGAAGCCTATGAACTCGCCGTCGCCACCCAGCCGGACATCCTCATTAGCGACATCGTCATGCCGGGCATGGACGGCTACGAGTTGTGCCGGCGGTTGAAGGCGACGCCGGGGCTGGAGGACACGCCGGTCATCCTGGTGACGTCGCTGTCGCAGCCGCAGGACGTGCTGGCAGGGCTGGAAGCCGGCGCCGACAACTTCATCATCAAGCCCTATGACGAGGAGGTCCTCTCCTCCCGCGTCACCTACCTGCTTAAGAACCGGAACCTGCGCCGCGCCGAGCGCTCGGGCGACCGGCTGGAGGTCGAGTTCGGCGGCGAGCG
>JAQSWY010000169.1 GCA_029266425.1 Xanthobacteraceae bacterium | reverse complement strand
GCCGGCTGCAAATGGGCGGATGGCTGGCACCGCTATCTCGGCTCGGCCGACAAGGCCGCGCACCCCTATGCCGCGCCGTTCGGCTCGCGCCGGCTGGCCGGCGTCGCCCCGGCGCTGATCATCACCTGCAGCGACTGCCCGATGCGCGACGAGAGCCTCGCCTATGCCCACCGCCTCGCCGAAAGCGGCATCGCGGTGGAGACCAGCGTGCTCGAAGCGCCGGCGGAGTCGCCGGACGAGACCGACACCAGCATGGGCGCCAACATCGACGCCAGCCCGCAATGGGAAGCGCCGTTGCGTGAGCTTTTCCGGAATTTCCTGGCGGAACATTCCGCCAGCCCCGTTCGCACTATTCGGGCCTGAGGGCCAGGAGACCGCCATGAGTAACGAGACCCTTGGCAACGACGTTGATCCGAGCCAGATCGCACACGTTGAAATCGCTCGCGACGTTGCGTCGCAGCATAAGCGCCGCCGCTGGCGCGAGGCCGGCGTCGTCCTGACGCTGGCGGCGCTCGCCACCGGCGCCGCGGTATTCCTCGCCTGGCCGAGCACCAACGCACTGGCGACCGATCCGGCGCCGGCAGCGGCCGCCCCGCCGGCCATGCCGGTCGCGGTCGCGGTGCTGCAGCCGCGCGACACCATGAAGTGGGACGAGTTCTCCGGCCGCCTGCAGGCAGTGGAGCGCGTCGAGGTGCGCCCGCGCGTCGCCGGCGCGGTGAAGACCATCCACTTCCGCGAGGGCGCGCTGGTGAAGCAGGGCGACCTGCTGGTCACCATCGATCCCGAGCCCTTCCAGGCCGAGCTCGACCGCGCCGAGGCGCAGTCCGCCGCCGCCGAGGCGCGGCTGCTGTTCACCAAGAACGAGCTCGACCGCGGCCAGAAACTGGTCGATTCCCGCGTCGTCTCGGTGCAGGACCTCGACCAGCGCACCAACAACTACAAGGAAGCGCAGGCTAATCTGCGCGCGGCGCAGGCCGACGTGCAGACCGCCAAGCTCGACCTCGGCTACACCGAAGTGCGGGCGCCGGTCGACGGTCGTGTCGGGCGCATCGACGTGACGGTCGGCAACCTCGTCTCGGCTGGGCCCACCTCGCCCGTGCTGACCACGCTGGTCTCGGTCGACCCGATCTATGTCGGCTTCGCCGCCGACGAAGGCGCGGTGAGCGAGGCGCTCGCCACGCTCGGCGACGGCGACGTGCTCGGCGAGATCGACCGCATCCCGGTCGAGATCACCACCGCCACCACCGGCGGCAAGCCGGCGCGCGGCCATCTCCAGCTCGTCGACAACCAGGTCGACGCCGCCACCGGCACGTTCCGCCTGCGCGCGGTGTTCGACAATCCCGACGGACGCCTCGTGCCGGGCCAGTTCGCCCGCGTGCGCATGGGCCGGGCCAAGACCGAGCCGGCGTTGGTCATCAACGAGCGCGCCATCGGCACCGACCAGGACAAGAAGTACGTCTTCGTCGTCGACCCGGAGAACAAGGCCGTCTATCGCGAGGTCAAGCTCGGTCCGCCGAGCGAGGGCCTGCGCGTGGTGGCGAGCGGGCTGAAGGAAGGCGAGCGCATCGTCGTCAACGGCCTGCAGCGGGTGCGTCCCGGCGCGCTGCTGGCGCCCGAAGTCGTCCCGATGAACACGACCGCCAGTGCGGCGAACCCCAACACTTCCGTCGCCGCGCGCTGATCGCTAGCCGCCGACGCACCCTCCTAGGGGGGAGGACGCTATGAATCTGTCCAAATTCTTCATCGACCGGCCGATCTTTGCCGGCGTCCTCTCCGTCGTCATCTTCCTCGCGGGGCTCCTGGCCCTGCGGGTGATGCCGATCTCGGAATATCCGGAAGTGGTGCCGCCGCAGGTCATCGTACGCGCCACCTATCCCGGCGCCAACCCGAAGGTCATCGCCGCCACGGTGGCGACGCCGATCGAGGAGCAGATCAACGGCGTCGAGGACATGCTCTACATGTCCTCGCAGGCGACGACGGACGGCGTAATGACGCTGACCGTCACCTTCAAGCTCGGCACCGACCCCGACAAGGCGACGCAGCTGGTGCAGAACCGCGTCGCCCAGGCCGAGCCGCGCCTGCCGGAAGAGGTGCGCGCGCTGGGCATCACCACGGCGAAGAGCTCGCCGAACTTCATCATGGTGGTGCACCTGCTGTCGCCCAACGACCGCTACGACATCACCTATCTGCGCAACTACGCCGTCCTCAACGTGAAGGACCGGCTGGCGCGCATCTCCGGCGTCGGCCAGATCGACATCTTCGGCGCCGGCGACTACTCGATGCGCGTCTGGCTCGACCCGCAGAAGATCGCCGAGCACGGCCTCTCCGCCGGCGACATCGCCAACGAAATCCGCGCCCAGAACGTGCAGGCCGCCGCCGGCATCGTCGGCGCCTCGCCGGCCGCCGAAGGCGTCGACCTGCAGCTCTCCGTCAACGCCCAGGGCCGCCTCGAGACCGAGGAGGAGTTCGGCGACATCGTCGTGAAGACCGGCGCCGACGGCCAGGTGGTGCGCCTGCGCGACGTCGCCCGCATCGAGCTCGGCGCCGCCGACTACGCGCTGCGCTCGCTGCTCGACAACAAGCAGGCGGTCGGCATCGGCGTGTTCCAGGCGCCCGGCTCCAACGCGCTCGAGATCGCCGAGAACGTCCGCCAGACGATGGAAGAGGTGAAGAAGACGATGCCGGAAGGCGTCGACTACGCCATCGTCTACGACACCACCCGCTTCGTCGACGCCTCGATCGAGGCGGT
>JAQSWY010000168.1 GCA_029266425.1 Xanthobacteraceae bacterium | reverse complement strand
GCTTCTCGCCCGGCAGTGATTTCTCGTCGGGCGCAGCCGGGGCCGCGCTCTGGGCAAGTGCCGGGGGAGCGAATCCGCCGAGCGGCGCGGCGGCGATGATCAGGGCAGCAAAAAGGGCGCGCATGGCTCCAGTCTAGGAGCGATGGCGCCCTCGTTCAATGTTGCGGGGCAGCAAGCCGCGAAATCGTGAACGCGGATCGGCTGCCGGAAGGCCTCAGCCCTGGCGGGCCTTGAAGCGCTTCTGGGTCTTGTTGATGATGTAGACGCGGCCCTTGCGGCGCACCAAGCGGTTGTCGCGGTGGCGCCCGAGCAGCGACTTGAGCGAATTGCGGATCTTCATGACACGTCACCTTCGGATCGTCGGCGCTTGCGCATGAGACGGCGCCTCCATGGCCGCGCCCCGATCCGCCAGCATTGAAATTCGAGGCCCGGCTGATAGCGGAGGGGAGGGGCGGTTGTCAATCCGAGGAAGGCCCTCGATCCTCATCTGCCTGCCTTCGGCCGATGCGGCCGAGATGGGTCAGCCCGAACCCGCCGGCATATTTCAGACCGTAGCCAAGGGCGCGGTCGATGCCGATATGGGCGATCCAGACGAGTGCGATCGCCACCGGCAACTGCCGGCCGAGCGCAACACCGATTCCGGCGAGCAGCGCCGGCGCCAGATAGGAATGAGCGGTATTGTAGAGGACGGCACCGGCGCCCGGTCCTGCGAGATAAGCCAGCAGCGACAGGTCCGGGGCGAGGATGAGCAGGGCGAACAAGCCCCACCCGCCATCGATGTGATGATAGGCCAGGATCGCCGCCGCGGCGGT
Organism: Xanthobacteraceae bacterium; assembly: GCA_029266425.1. Taxonomy (GTDB): domain Bacteria; phylum Pseudomonadota; class Alphaproteobacteria; order Rhizobiales; family Xanthobacteraceae; genus Ancylobacter. The sequence continues at coordinate 1,950 of JAQSWY010000168.1, read as the reverse complement.
CGCCACACCCTCGAGGCGGAGCAGCAGGCGGGGAGCGCCGCGGACGGCTCCCGGAGAGCCGGTATCGGGGGCTGTGGTCATCGGTTCAGTCCGCCGCCTCGCCCCGCGCGCGCTTGAACGGCGCCATGCCGGCGCGGGCGAGCTCGTCGGCGCGCTCGTTCATCTCATCACCGGCGTGGCCCTTCACCCAGTGCCAGCGGATCTCGTGGCGCTCCATGGCGCTCTCCAGCCGCTCCCAAAGGTCGACATTCTTCACCGGCTTCTTGTCGGCGGTGCGCCAGCCATTGCGCTTCCAGCCGGCGATCCATTTGGTTATGCCGTTGCGCAGATATTCGCTGTCGGTGTGCAGGTCGACGGTGCACGGGCGCTTCAGCGCTTCCAGCGCCGAGATCGCCGCCATCAGCTCCATGCGGTTGTTGGTGGTCGGGGCTTCGCCGCCCGAGAGCTCCTTCTCGGCGCCGGCATAGCGCAGGATCGCGCCCCAGCCGCCGGGACCTGGATTGCCCGAGCAGGCGCCGTCGGTCCACACCGCGACGATGCCCTTGGGCGGCTGCTTAGCTCCGTCATCCGAGAAGACGCGGGCGGTGCCAGGGGCGGTCTTCACGCGGTCTGCCTCTCGGCGACGCCATAGTCGCGCGGGCTGGTGACGGAGCGGTGGAAGCGCAGCTTGCGAAGATACTCGACCGGGTCGTGCGGGCGCACCAGCGCGCCGGGCGGCACGTTCAGCCAGTCCACGAGGCGGGTGAGCAGGAAACGCAGCGCCGCGCCGCGGGCCAGCAGCGGCAGCGCGGCGACCTCTTCCTCCCCCAGCGGGCGCTCGGCCTGATAGGCGGCGAGCAATGCACGGCCCTTGGTCTGGTTGTAGGCGCCGTCCGGCTCGAAGCACCAGGCGTTGAGGCAGATGGCGACATCATAGGCGAGGAGGTCGTTGCAGGCGAAGTAGAAGTCAATGATCCCGGACAGCTTGCCGTCGGTGAAGAACACATTGTCGGGGAACAGGTCGGCATGGATCACGCCGGCGGGCAGGCCCTTGGGCCAGCGCGCCTCCAACACGGAGAGCTCGTCGGCGATGAGGGCTGCGAGGCCCGGCGCCACCGTGTCGGCGCGCTCGCGCGCCTGCTCGTAGAGCGGGCGCCAGCCGGCGACCGAGAGGGCGTTGACGCGCCGGAACTCGGTGAAGTCGGCGCCCGCCTTGTGCAGGCCGGCAAGGGCCGCGCCGAGCGCGGCACAGTTGGCGGCGGTGGGCCGGCGCACCGACGTGCCGACAAGGAAGGTGGCGATCAGCGCCGGCCGCCCGGCCAGCGTGCCGAGCGCCACGCCCTCGCGGTTGCGCACCGGCTGCGGGCAGTCGATGCCGCGCTTCGCCAGATGCTCCATCAGCCCGATGAAGAAGGGCAGGTCGGCCGGGTTCACCCGCTTCTCGTAGAGGGTGAGGATGAAGCTGCCGGCCTCGGTCTGCAGCAGGTAGTTGGAGTTCTCCACCCCCTCGGCGATGCCCTTGAAGGCGCGCAGCCGGCCGAGTTCATAGGTCGAGAGGAAGGCTTCGAGCTCTTCCGGGGAGACGTCGGTATAGACGGCCATGGTTCAGCGGCGCTCTGGGAGGGGATATCCGCCCACCATTTCCCCCGGCCTCATCCCCGGACTTGATCCGGGGATCCAGAAGGACTGGGTGCCCGGGTCAAGCCCGGGCATGAGGGAAGAAAGAGGAGTAGTGTACATCGGTTGCGCTATTCGGCCGCGTCGGGGCGCAGCTGGCGGGGCAGGGGGAAGAACACGTCCTCATGGGCCGTGTGAACGGTCTCGACCTTCAGCGCATAGCGCTCGGCGAAGGCGTCGAGGATCTCCTCGACGAGGACCTCCGGGGCGGAGGCGCCGGCGCTCACCCCGAGCGAGGCGATGTTGCCGAAGACGTTCCAGTCGATCTCGCCCGCCCGCTGCACCAGCGCGGCG
>JAQSWY010000167.1 GCA_029266425.1 Xanthobacteraceae bacterium | reverse complement strand
ACCGGCCAGGTCATCGGCGTGGTGTCGAGCGCCAGCGTCTTCTCGATCTCGTCGAGCAGCTCGAACGGGTCGCGGCTCTCGCGGTCCATCTTGTTGATGAAGGTGATGATCGGGATGTCGCGCAGGCGGCACACTTCCAGCAGCTTGCGGGTGCGCGCCTCGATGCCCTTGGCGGCGTCGATCACCATCACCGCCGCGTCGACCGCGGTGAGCGTGCGGTAGGTGTCTTCCGAGAAGTCCTCGTGGCCCGGCGTGTCGAGCAGGTTGAACACGTGACCGCCGAACTCGAAGGTCATCACCGAGGTGGGAAGGTCATCACCGAGGTGGCGACCGAGATGCCGCGCTCGCGCTCGATCGCCATCCAGTCGGAGCGGGTCGAGCGGCGGTCCTTCTTGGCGCGCACCTGTCCGGCGAGCTGGATCGCGCCGCCGAACAGCAGCAGCTTCTCGGTCAGCGTGGTCTTGCCCGCGTCCGGGTGCGAGATGATCGCGAAGGTGCGCCGGCGGGCGACCTCGAGCGCGATGGGAGACGCCGCGGAATTGGAGGCGGGCTTGCTGATCTGGTCCATGCCGGCGGATGTGGCAGGGAAGGCGCCGCGGATCAAGGGGCGGCGGGCTCCGCACTGTGCCGCGTCGCGTGTTATATCCGCCGCGACCGCCCCACCCGGCACCGAGGAACCGTCCATGTATGGCCTGATCGGCAGGATGATCGCCACGCCCGGTAAAAGGGAGGAACTGCTCGCCATCCTGCTCGCGGAGGTCGGGCCGATGCCCGGCTGCCTGAGCTATGTGATCGCCCGCGATCCCGCCCATGCCGAGGGCATCTGGGTCACCGAGGTGTGGGATGACGCGGCGAGCCACAAGGCCTCGCTCGCCTTGCCCTCGGTGCAGGCGACCATCGCCAAGGCCCGCCCGCTGATCGCCGGCTTCGACAGCCGCAGCGAGACCGAGCCGGTGGGCGGCATTGGGCTGTAGGCGGACGCCTCAGCCGAACTGCTTCTCGTAGATTTCCGGCTTGAAGCCGACCAGCAGGGTGCCGTCGATGTCGAGCACCGGTCGCTTGATGACGGAGGTGTTGGCCTGCATCAGCTTGAGCGCCTTGGCCTCGTCGATGTCAGCCTTGTCGGCATCCGGCAGGCCGCGGAAGGTGGTACCGGCTTTGTTGAGCAGCACTTCCCAGCCAACCTTGCCGGCCCACGCCTTCAGATGCGCCGCGTCGATACCGGAAGCCTTGTAGTCGTGGAAGTCATAGACGACGTGGTGCGCGTCCAGCCAGGCGCGCGCCTTCTTCATCGTGTCGCAGTTCTTGATACCGTAGATGGTGACACTCACGTCAAAACCCCGCTTGCAACGCAGATCGCGCCGGTCATAGCGCCGGCGCGACGGCTGCGATAGCGGTCAGTCGAACGTGGGAGAGTCAGTTGGCGACGGCCGCACCGATCGCACCGCCGGCGACCGCACCGATGCCTGCGCCCCAAGCGGCGCCGGTGCCGCCGCTGGCGATGCCACCGATCACCGCGCCCGTGCCCGCGCCAATCAGCGCGCCGGTGCCGGCGCTGCGCTGGGTGGTGGTGCAGCCGGCCGCGGCCAGAGCGATGATGGCGATGGCGGCGACCTTGACGGCGACGGACTTGGACATCGGGTACTCCCCCAGTTGAATCGCCGGCAGGATATCGCCCGATACCGCCGCGTACAATCGCACCGCCATGCGACTCCACGGCTCGCATGATCGTGCCTGCAATTCACGCAGGAAAAGCGTATGATGGGAGCAACCGCAGGACGCAAAACGATCCGGCGGGTTGCCCGGGAGGCTCCCATGCATCGTGCCATCCATCGTCGCATCCGCCTGATCTTCGCCGTCGCCATCTTCTCCGCCCTCGCCATCTCGGCCGCCGCCGAAGTGCAGGCGCAGGAGGCGAACGCCGACGCCACCTGGCAGTCGCTGAAACCCGACGTGTTCGGCGAGCGGCGCATCGACGAGAAGAGCCCGCTGGTGCGGCTCACCGCGCCGATCCGCGCCGAAGACGCCGCCATGGTGCCGATCGAGGTCGAGGTGATACTGCCCGCCGGCGATCCGCGCACGGTGAAGAAGCTCACCCTCATCGTCGACGAGAACCCGGCGCCGGTCGCCGCTACCTTCAGCTTCGGCGGCGAACGGCGCGACCTGACGCTGGGCACCCGGCTGCGGGTGAATTCCTACTCCTTCATCCGCGCCGTCGCCGAGACCAGCGACGGCGAGCTGCACATGGCGGCACGCTATGTGAAAGCCTCGGGCGGCTGCTCGGCGCCGGCGCTGAAGGATGAGGAAACGGCGCTGAAGAACATCGGCCAGATGAAGTTGCGCGTGGTCGACGCCGCCAAGGCGGGTGAGAAGATCGGCGACGCCACCAAGGCGAACCGCGTCTCGCAATTGCAACTGATGATCCGGCACCCGAACTATTCCGGGCTGCAGATGGACCAGGTCACCCGGCTCTACATCCCCGCGAAGTTCGTCGACGCCATCGACGTGAAGCAGGGTGACGAGCTGGTGTTCTCCATGGTGGGCGGCATCTCGCTGAGCGAAGACCCGGCGATCCAGTTCTCCTACGAGCCGACCGGCAAGGCGATCCATGTCGACGCCGCCGACACCGACGGGCGCAAGTTCGAGGGCGGCCTCAAGCCGGCGGGGTGAGCGCACCCCGCAGGAGCAGTGTCATGGCCGGCCTTGGGCCGGCCATCCACGACTTTCCCAGCCCCTAAAACGTGGATGTCCGGGCCAAGCCCGGGCATGACGATGTTAGTGTGGCGATGTTCATGTGACCATGGCGCCGTGCCAGCGCTGGCGCCTCAATAGAAGCAGGTCACCTCGGCTTCCGCCTGGGCGCGGCGCATCTCGGCGACGATGTCGCGGAACATGCCGGTGGAACGGAACACTTCCGACGCCTGCCCCGGCACCTGCACCATGCGCAGGATGGTCTCGGCCTCCTGGTACTTCTCATAGGGCAGGATGGTGGCGATGGTGTCGATGGAGCAGGAGCACTTCTCCAGCGCCGGCCGGCTCTGGCCGTTCGCCGCCATGCAGCCGAAGATG
>JAQSWY010000166.1 GCA_029266425.1 Xanthobacteraceae bacterium | reverse complement strand
CGCCTGTCGGAGCTCGCCATCCTCACCACGGCGGCGCATTGGGGCGCCGAGTACGAGTTCGGCGTCCATGCCCGCGAGGCCCGCAAGGCCGGCGTGCCGGAGGCGGAGATCGAAGCGCTCGCTGCCGGCCGGCGCCCCGGCTTCACCGATCCCGACGCCGCACTGGTGCACGACTTCGCCAGCGCCGTTTATCGCGAGAAGGACGTGCCGGACGACCTCTTCGCCGCCGCAGTCGAGCGCATCGGCCGCCGCACGGTGATCGAGCTGACCGGCCTGCTCGGCTACTACTCCATGCTCGCGATCGCCTTGCGCGTGTTTCGCGTGCCGCCGCCCGCGTGAGAGGATCAGCGTTCAGAACAAGGGGCACACCACAACAGAACAGGTGCCACTTCCGGAGGAACCGCCATGGAACTGCGCAGCATCGAAGCCTTCGTGCGCGTCGCCGAACTCGGCAGCATCACGCGAGCGTCCCGCGACCTCGGCATCGTCCAGCCCGCCCTCAGCCGGCACATCCAGCGCATCGAGACGGAGATCGGCACTCCGCTGCTGGTGCGCCTGCCTCGTGGCGTGCAGCTCACTCTGGCCGGCCGCCGCTTCCTCCAGCACAGCCGGCGCATCCTGCAGGAGGTCGCACGCGCCGCCGAGGAGATGAACATCGGCGGCGACTGCCTCTCGGGCCGCGTCGTCGTCGGCATCTCGCCGACGCTGTCCTCGCTGCTGACGCCCGGCCTGATCGAGCGCTGCGCCTCCACCTATCCGGCGATCAACCTCACCATCGTCGAGGAATTCACCCGCCGCCTGCAGACCGATCTCGTCAACGGCCAGGTCGACCTCGCGCTGCTCACCAACCCGCCGCCGAACCGCGCGCTGCGCTTCACCGCCGTGCTCACCGAGCCGATCGTCGTCGTCATGCCCCGCCATTCGCGCGGCGTCTCGCCGGTGGTGACGCTGGACGAGCTCGCCTCGACGCCGATGCTGGTGACGCGCGGCATCCGCGCCCTGGTGGACGAGCAGCTCGCCTCGCACGGCGTGTGCATCGAGGTCGATTGCGAGATCGACGCGGTGGAAGCGATCCGCCGCATGCTGCTGCGCGGCCGCGGCGCCTCGATCATGCCGATCTCCGCCTTCCGCAAGGAGATCGACGACGGCCTGCTCACCGGCCTCGCGGTGGGCGGCGTCAATCTCAGCCGCACCATCATGCTCTCGCATGTTGGCGACAAGGTCAGCGCCGCCGCCCATGTGGTAATGGGCCTCTTGCGCGCCGAGATCGACTCGCTGGCCCAGCGCGGCCTGTTCAGCGCCCTGCCCGATACCTCCTCGCACTGGGTGCAGCCGCAGCAGCGCGGGCTCGCCGGCGCGGCCTGACCTCTCCTGCCCCTTACGGCAAAACGGCCGGGCTGCTGCCCGGCCGTTCTCGTTTGCCTGAAGGAATATCGGCACGGGTCAGTCGGCGCCCTCCTCGAAGGCGCGCTCGCGCGTCATCCGGATCATCGGCGCGACCAGCACGATCAGCAGCAGGAAGGTCAGCACGAGGAAGCTGAGGCTGATCGGCCGTTCGACAAACACCATCGGGTCGCCATGCGAGATCAAGAGCGCGCGGCGCAGCGTCTCCTCGATCATCGGCCCGAGGATGAAGCCGAGCAGCAGCGGCGCCGGCTCGCAATGCAGGCGCTTCATCACGTAGCCGAAGCCGCCGAACACCGCCGCCAGCACCACGTCGAGTGCGTTGTTGTTGATGCTGTACACGCCGATGCAGCAGAACAGCATGATCGCCGGATAGAGCATGCGGTAGGGCACGGAGAGCAGCTTCACCCAGATGCCGATCAGCGGCAGGTTGAGCACCACCAGCATCAGGTTGCCGAGCCACATGGAGGCGATCAGCCCCCAGAACAGATCCGGCCGCTGGTTCATCAGCTGCGGCCCGGGCGAGAGCCCCTGCATCATCAGAGCGCCGATCATCAGCGCCATCACCGCGCTCGACGGCAGGCCGAGGGTCAGCATCGGGATGAAGGCAGTCTGCGCCGCCGCATTGTTGGCCGCCTCCGGGCCGGCGACGCCTTCGAGCGCGCCATGGCCGAACTCGCCCGGCTTCTTCGACAGCTTCTTCTCCAGCGCATAGGTGGAGAAGGAAGCCAGCACCGGCCCGCCGCCCGGCAGCAGGCCGAGGCAGCCGCCCAGCGCCGTGCCGCGCAGCGCCGGCCCGAGGAAGCGCTTGATGTCGGCCCAGCTCGGCCAAAGCCCGCGCACCTCCTTGACGAAGCTGCGCCCGGCCTCCTTCTGCTCGAGATTGGAGATGGTCTCGCCGATGCCGAACATGCCCATGGCGATGACGGCAAAGTCGATGCCGTCGCCGAACGCCGGCACCCCGAAGGTGTAGCGCTCGAGGCTTGTGTTGGCGTCGATGCCGATGGTGCCCAGCAGGATGCCGATCAGGATCATGCCGATGGCCTTCACGATCGAGCCATGGGCGAGGATCACCGCCGCCACCAGGCCGAACAGCATCAGCGAGAAATAGTCGGCCGGGCCGAAGTCCAGCGCCACCTCGGCGAGCGCCGGCGCCGCCACCGCGATGACCAGGGTGGCCAGCGTGCCGGCGATGAAGGAGCACAGTGCCGCGGTGGCGAGCGCGAGGCCCGCCTGCCCCTTGCGCGCCATCTGGTAGCCGTCGATGGCGGTGACGACCGAGGAGCTCTCGCCCGGCAGGTTGACCAGGATCGCCGTGGTCGAGCCGCCATATTGCGCGCCGTAATAGATACCGGCGAGCATGATCAGCGCCGC
>JAQSWY010000165.1 GCA_029266425.1 Xanthobacteraceae bacterium | reverse complement strand
TGTCGGTGAGTTGCTGGAAGGCTTCGCCGCCGGCCGCGCCCGCGATTCCATCCGCGCGCTGACCGCTTTGGTGCCCAAGACCGCCCGCCTCGTCCAGGGTTCCGCCACCCGCGAAGTGCCGGCGGAGAGCCTCAGGATCGGCGACGTCATCCTGGTGCGGCCGGGCGAGCGCATCCCCGCCGACGGCGAGGTGCTGGAGGGCATCGGCGCGGTGAACGAGGCCCCGGTGACCGGCGAGAGCGTGCCCGTCGCCAAGCAGGCGGGCGATCCGGTCTTCGCCGGCACGGTCAACGCCGAGGTGGCGCTCACCATCCGCGCGACCACGGAGCCTTCCGACAACACCATCGCCCGGGTGGTTCGGCTGGTGGAGGAGGCGCAGGAGAGCAAGGCGCCGACCGAGCGCTTCATCGACCGTTTCTCGCGCTACTACACGCCGCTCGTCGTGGTGCTGGCGGCGCTCGTCGCCGTGCTGCCGCCGCTGGTCGCCGGCGCGCCGTGGGATGAGTGGATCTATAAGGGCTTGGCAATCCTGCTGATCGGCTGCCCCTGCGCGCTGGTCATTTCCACCCCGGCGGCGGTGGCGGCGGGCCTCGCCTCCGGCGCGCGGCGCGGCCTCCTGATCAAGGGCGGGGCGGTGCTGGAGATGCTGCGCACCGTCACCGCCGTCGCCTTCGACAAGACCGGCACCCTGACCGAGGGCAAGCCGAAGGTCACCGATCTCGTCGTCTTCGCCGGCGACGAGGCGACCCTGCTCGCCCGCGCCGCCGCGCTGGAGGCGGGCTCCACCCATCCGCTGGCGAGCGCCATCCTTGGCGAGGCTGCGGCGTGCGGGATCGCCTCTCCGGCGGTGAGCGGGGCCGGCGCGCTCGGCGGCGAGGGTGTCACCGGCATGGTCGAGGGCCGGGCGCTGTTCCTCGGCTCCCCCAAGGCCGCGGCCAAGCGGGCCTCGCTGTCGGAGGCGCAGCGCGCCACCGTCGGCCGGCTCAACGATGCCGGCAAGACCGTCGCGGTGCTGGTGGCGGACGGCGCGGTGGAGGGGCTGATCGCCATGCGCGACGAGCCGCGCCCCGACGCGTCGGAGAGCCTCGCCGTGCTGAAGGCGGGGGGCATCCGCACCATCATGCTCACAGGTGACAATGAGCGCACGGCCAAGGCCATCGGCGCCGATCTCGGCATCGAGGTGCGCGCCGGGCTGATGCCGGCCGACAAGCAGCGCATCGTCGGCGAACTCAAGGCCGAAGGCTTCACCGTCGCCAAGGTCGGCGACGGCATCAACGACGCCCCGGCGCTGGCCGCCGCGGATGTCGGCATCGCCATGGGCGGCGGCACCGATGTCGCGCTTGAGACGGCGGACGCCGCGGTGCTGCACGGGCGCGTCGGCGATATCGCGGGCCTGATCGATCTTTCCCGTGCGACCATGCGCAACATCCACCAGAACATCACGCTGGCGCTGGGCCTGAAGGCGGTGTTCCTCGTCACCACCATCGCCGGCATCACCGGCCTCTGGCCGGCAATCCTCGCCGATACCGGCGCCACCGTGCTGGTGACGGCCAACGCGCTGCGGCTGCTCGGTCGGAAGGCTGGGTGACCGTCAGCCTTCCTTCGCCAGCTGCTTCAGCCAGCGCTTGGCCTGCGCGCGGACGTTCTTCGGCGCGGTGCCGCCGTAGGAGACGCGGCTCTCCACCGACTTCGTAACCGACAGCACGCCGAACACGTCCTGGGTGATGCGCGGCTCCACCTCCTGCATCTCGGCCAGCGAGAGCCGGTGCAGCGGCGCGTCCTTGGCGGCCGCGGCGGCGACGATGCGGCCGGTGACGTGGTGCGCCTCGCGGAAGGGCAGGCCGAGCACGCGCACCAGCCAGTCGGCAAGGTCCGTGGCGGTGGAATAGCCCGCGCCCGCCGCCGCCTTCATCTTCTTCTCGTCGGGCACCAGGTCGCGCACCATTCCGGCGGTGGCGGCGATCATCAGCGAGAGTGTCGAGAAGGCGTCGAAGGCGCCCTCCTTGTCCTCCTGCATGTCCTTGGCATAGGCCAGCGCCAGGCCTTTCATCACCATCAGGAGCCCCGAGAAGGCGCCGGCGATGCGGCCGATCTTGCCGCGCACCAGCTCGGCGGCGTCCGGGTTGCGCTTCTGCGGCATGATCGACGAGCCGGTGGTGAAGCGGTCCGACAGCTTCACCAGCCCAACCAGCGGCGAGGTCCAGATCACGATCTCCTCGGCGAAGCGGGTCAGGTGCATGGCGGCGATAGCCGCCGCCGCCAGCGTCTCGAGCACGAAGTCGCGGTCGGAGACCGAATCGAGCGAGTTCGCGGTCGGCCGGTCGAAGCCGAGCGCGCTCGCGGTGGCGAAGCGGTCGATCGGGAAGGAGGTGCCGGCGAGCGCCGCTGCGCCGAGCGGGCATTCGTTGAGTCGCTTGCGCGCGTCCGCGAGACGTCCGCGGTCACGCCCGATCATCTCGACATAGGCGAGCAGGTGGTGGCCGAAAGTCACCGGCTGCGCGGTCTGAAGGTGCGTAAAGCCCGGCATCACCGTGCCGGAATGGATCAGCGCCTTCTCGGCCAGCGCCTGCTGCAGGTCCTTGAGCTGCGCGTCCAGCGTGTCGACGGTGTCGCGCACATAAAGCCGGAAGTCGGTCGCCACCTGGTCATTGCGCGAGCGGGCGGTGTGCAGGCGCCCGGCAGCCGGGCCGAGCAGGTTCGCGAGGCGCGATTCCACGTTCATGTGGATGTCTTCCAGCGCCCGCTGGAAGGTGAAGCCGCCGGATTCGATCTCTGACAGG
>JAQSWY010000164.1 GCA_029266425.1 Xanthobacteraceae bacterium | reverse complement strand
GACCGCGCCCGGCGCTTGCGCGAAAAAGGCGCGGCGGCGCTTTCAGCCTATCTGGACAAAGAAGTGGGCGAGAGACGCCGTGTGCTGATCGAACTGAATCAGCTTGGGCGCACGGAGGCCTTTACGCCCGTGCGCTTTTCATCGTCGGTCGCGCGCGGCGACTTGCGCGAGGTGACGATCCTGGGCCACGATGGGCGTGAGTTGCTGGCGGCCTGACAGCATTCTTTGGGATGCGGCGTCAAGGTTCTACGGAGCGCCCCGGCAAGCCGCTAGCCGCTCCCGCATATGATCCGGCGCCGGCGCTTCCACCGCAATCGGGGGCTTCTTCGGATAGAGCGGCACGGTCACGCTGCGGGCGTGACGCCGTGCCGTAGATTGCATCGCCCAGGATCGGCCAGCCGGAAGCGGCGCAATGGACGCGCAGCTGGTGCGTCCGGCCGGTGATCGGGCGCAATTCGAGCAGGGTGAGGAGCGTTTTCCCCTCCCCCTTGTGGGGAGGGGTCAGGGGTGGGGGTGGTGGTTCCACGCTTGAGGGTTCGCCGCTGGCACCCCCACCTCCAACTCCTCCCCACAAGGGGGAGGAGAGCCCCTCGGCGCTTCGTCCCAGCACCCGCCAATGCGTCAGCGACGGCTGGCCTTTCGGATCGACTTTCATCCACCAGCCGCGATCGGGGGATTTCGGCGCCAGCGGCAGGTCGATCTCGCCCTCGTCCCCGGCCGGGCCGCCTTCCACCACGGCCCAATAGACCTTGTCGACGTCGTTGCGGCGAAAGAGATCGTTCAGACGGGCGAGCGCCTTCGGATGGCGGCCGAGGATCAGGCACCCCGAGGTGTCCTTGTCGAGGCGATGGGCCGCCTCGGGCCGGCGCGGCAAACCGAAGCGGAGGGCATCGAGATGATGCGTCAGCGTCTCGCCGCCCTTGGGGCCGGGATGGACGGGCATTCCGGCGGGCTTGTCGATCACGAGCATCAGGGCATCGCGATAGAGCAGCCTCGATACTATCTCTTCCGCATTCATGAGGCCTCGGCTATCGAGGCTTGCACATCAAGTAAAGAGGCGGCGACACTCCATGGCGGACACCAAGCCCGACAAGCCCGGATTTTTCTCGCGTCTGTTCGGTCGCCCGGCGGACGACGAGGCGAAGCCGACGGCGGCCGAGCCGTCCGAGGCGCCAACCCCCGTCGCACCCGGCCCGGGAGAGGCAGGCCTAGCCTTCACCACGGCCGTCACCGCTCCGGAAGCGCCCGAGCCTGTCGTCACGCCGCTGTCGCCCGACCTTGCGGCTGCGCCGCCGGTCGGCGAGATCGCGGGCGCGGATCTTCAACCGATCGAGCAGGATGTGGGGCCGGCCGCCTTGGCCCCCCTCGCTCCGCCGCCGGCTGCTGCTCCCTTCACGGAGCCGTCCCCGGCCCCGCAAAGCTGGTGGCAGCGCCTCTCGCAGGGCATGAAGCGGACCTCGTCCTCCCTCTCGGACAGCGTCACCGGCCTGTTCACCAAGCGCAAGCTCGATCACGCCACCCTCGAGGAGCTGGAAGATGCGCTGGTGCGGGCGGATCTCGGCGTCGCTACGGCCATGCGCATCACCGAGGCGGTCTCGGCCGGCCGTTACGACAAGGAAATCGCCCCCGACGAGGTCCGGGCGATTCTTGCCCAGGAGGTCGAGAAGACGCTGGCCGGCGTGGCCCTGCCGCTCGTCATCGACCGGTCGATGAAGCCCTATGTGATCCTCATGGTGGGGGTGAACGGAGCCGGCAAGACGACCACCATCGGCAAGCTGTCGCAGAAATTCCGCCAGCAGGGCCTGAGCGTCATGCTGGCCGCCGGCGACACCTTCCGCGCTGCCGCCATCGAGCAATTGAAGGTCTGGGGCGAGCGCGTCGGCGCCCCCGTCATCGCCCGCCCGCAAGGGTCGGATGCGGCGGGCCTTGCCTTCGATGCACTCGTGGAGGCCAAGGCCGCCGGAACGGACGTGCTGATCATCGACACCGCGGGACGATTGCAGAACAAGGCCGGCCTGATGGCCGAACTGGAAAAGGTCGTGCGCGTGCTGAAGAAGGGCGATCCGGCCATGCCGCACGCGACGCTTCTGGTGCTTGATGCCACCGTCGGCCAGAACGCGCTCAGCCAGGTCGAGCTGTTCCAGAAGCTCGCCGGCGTCACCGGTTTGGTGATGACCAAGCTCGACGGCACGGCGCGGGGCGGCATCCTGGTGGCGCTGGCGGCTAAATTCGGCCTTCCCGTTCATTACATCGGCGTCGGCGAGGGCGTGGAGGATCTGGAGCCCTTCGCGGCCCGGGATTTCGCCCGCGCCATCGCGGGGCTGGAGAATGTGTGAGGGGGTCGCCCGGGCGACCTCAAGAGCCTCATCCTGAGGGCCGCGTAGCGGCGTCTCGAAGGACGAGGCGTCTCCAGTGGGCGCCGGATCCTCCTTCGAGACGGCCTTTGGCCTCCTCAGGATGAGGTGAGAGGGAGCCCACTGCCTGTCCCCAGGCATTCCCGTCGCTTCCTCTGCATCCCGCGCCATCCCATCAGTATCCCTGTCACCCCAACTTCCTGTAGAACACCCTCATGATCGAACCAAAACGCCTCCCGCCGCTCCTCAAGTTGGTCCTCGAACTTGGTCCCCTGGCGCTGTTCTTCGCCGCCAATGCGTATGCGGACCGGTTCGGCTATGTGGACGATCAGCGCGTCTACGCGGCGACCAGCCTGTTCATCGTCGCGACCGTGGTGGCGTTGGCGATCAGCTATGGGCTGATCCGCAAATTGCCGATCATGCCGCTGATTTCGGGAATCGTGGTTCTCATCTTCGGCGGACTGACGCTCTACCTGCAGGATCAGGTTTTCTTTCAGCTCAAGCCCACCATCGTGAACACCCTGTTCGGCGTGATCCTTTTGGGCGGCCTCTATTTTCGCAAGAATCTGCTGCAGGTGGTGCTCGACAGCATGTTCGAGCTGACCGATGAGGGCTGGCGCAAGCTCACGCTCCGCTGGGCGCTGTTCTTCTTCGTGCTGGCGGCCCTGAACGAAATCGTCTGGCGGACGCAGAGCAGACATGGGATTTCTGGGTCAGCTTCAAGGTGCTGGGCATCGTGCCCCTCACCATCGTGTTCGCCCTCGCGCAGACGCCGCTGCTGCTGCGCTACGACGCGAGCAAGAAGGAAGCGTAGCGGACCTGGACGGAGCATCCACGCGCGCTCCTCCCCACAAGGGGGAAGGACGCGCGCGCCATGCTTCTATTCGGCGGCCGCCTTCGGTCCCATCAGCACGAGCTTGCGCGTGACGCCCGGAAGCGGCGGACATTCGACCTCGGTCCACAAGGCATCCTCGCCTGCGGCCATCACGGCCTCTTGCGACACGAGGCAGTCGCACCGGACGGCCTTGGTGGCCTGTTCGATCCGCGCCGCGGTGTTGACGGTCTCGCCCAGGACAGTGAATTCGAGCCGGTCCGCGTCTCCGACCACGCCGCAGAACATCTCGCCGGTGTGGATGCCGATCCCTACCCGCAACGGCGGATCGAAGCCGCGTTTGGCGTTCCAGCGCTCGACGAGATCGAGCAGGGTGCGGCCGCAGGCGAGCGCCCGGGCGGCGTCGTCGGGCTTCGCCTCCGGCACCCCGAACAGGATCAGCGCGCCGTCGCCCGCGAA
>JAQSWY010000163.1 GCA_029266425.1 Xanthobacteraceae bacterium | reverse complement strand
CGCAGCCGCACGCCGGAATGCGCGATGGAGCCCAGCCCGCGCCATTCGAAGGTCGGGCGCAGTTCGTAGACCTCTTCCACCGCGCCCATCGCGCGCGGATTGCCCGCATCCGGCACCACCCGCGCATACTGGTTTTCGATGGCCGCCCGCCCCTCGTCGAGCTGGCGCAGCACCATCAGCAGCGATTGCAGCAGATCTATCGGCTCGAAACCGGCCACCACCATCGGCTTGGCGAACTCCTCGGCGATGAAGCGGTAGGGTTCGGTGCCGATGACCATCGAGACGTGGCCCGGCCCGATGAAGCCGTCTATGCCGAGATCAGGCATCTCCAGGAGAGCCCGCAGGGTCGGAATGATGGTGATGTGGTTACAGAAGATCGAGAAATTGCCGATGCCCTCGCGCGCCGCCCGCAGCACGGTGAGGGCGGTCGACGGCATGGTCGTCTCGAAACCGAGGCCGAAGAACACCACCTCGCGGTCCGGGTTGCGCCGGGCGAGCGCCAGCGCGTCCAGCGGCGAATAGACCATGCGTACATCGGCGCCGTCCGCCTTGGCGGCGAGCAGGCTCTTGCGGGAGCCGGGTACGCGCATGGCATCGCCGAAGGTGGCGAAGATGACTTCCGGGCGCTCGGCGATGGTCACGCAGTCGTCGACGCGCCCCATGGGCAGCACGCAGACCGGACAGCCCGGACCGTGCACGAACTCGATGATATCAGGCAGCAGGCCCTCGAGCCCGTAGCGGAAGATGGCATGGGTATGCCCGCCGCACACTTCCATGATGGAGAAGGGCCGGTCGCGGCCGCGCTCCATGCGGGCGGCGAGGGTCTCGATCTCGCGGATCAGGCCGCGCGCCAGGGCGGGGTCACGGAATTCATCGACGTAACGCATGACGGGGCTCCCGATCACTGCGCGCGGGGCGCGTGGGATGGATGGAAGGGCTCGACGCTGCCGGTGCGCATCGCCTCGATCTCGCCCTCGGCCTCGCCGATCTCGGTGAGGACCTTGAGCGTGGCGGCGGCCTCCTCCTCGTCGATGACGCTCATCGCGAAGCCGACATGGACCAGCACCCACGCGCCGACCAGCGCATCGAGGCTCCCGCCGGGTTCTGCGACGCAGACCACGTCGACGGTACGCCGCACGCCGGAGACATCGACGCTGGCGAGCATGGCGTCCTCGTCGACGATGGCGACGATGCGACCGGGAATTCCGAGACACATGACGGTTTCTCCTTAATGGCTGCGGCCGAAGGTGCCGTCGCGGGCAATGCCGTAACGGTCGAGCTTGGCGCGCAACCCGACGCGGGACAGGCCGAGTTCTTCGGCCGCGCGGCTCTTGTTCCAGCGGCAGCGCAGCAGCGTTTCCATCAGGATCAAGGCTTCCATCCGCTCGATGCGGTCCTTGAGCGGACCGGTGTCCCGGATGGCAAGATCGGACGGCGCGGCCTTGGCAGCGGAGGCGGAGGCTCCACGCAGCACATGAGGCGACAGGAGGTCGGCCCCCAGGAGCTCGCCGCCGCCCAGCACCAGCATGCGCGTGAGCTCGTTCTGCAATTCGCGCACATTGCCCGGCCAGTCATAGGCCTCGATGCACGCCAGCGCCTCCTCGGTGAAGCCCTTGGTACGCTTGCCATGCGTGCCCGACAGGCCGTCGAGGATGCGCAAGGCGAGGACCGGCAGGTCGCCCCGGCGCTCGCGCAGCGGCGGCAGCGTCAGCACCATGGCGGACAGCCGGTAGTACAGGTCCTCGCGGAAGCGGCCGGCCTTCACCTCGCCGGCGAGATCGCGATGCGTGGCGGCGACCACGCGCACATCGACGCGCTTGGTCTCGTTCGCGCCGACGGGACGGATCTCGCCCTCCTGCAGGAACCGCAGCAGCTTGACCTGGAAGGCCGGCGAGACGTCGCCGATCTCGTCGAGCAGGATGGTGCCGCCGTCGGCCTGGTCGAGCAGGCCGATGCGGTTGGCATGGGCGCCGGTGAAGGAGCCCTTCCGGTGGCCGAACAGTTCCGATTCCAGCAGTTCATCCGGGATGGCGCCGCAGTTCACCGCGAAGAACGGCCGCTCCGAGCGCAGGCTCGAATAATGGATGGCGCGGGCCAGCAATTCCTTGCCGGTGCCGGTCTCGCCGAGCACCAATACCGGGATGTCGAAGGCCGCGACCTGCGCAGCCCGGCGGCAGACCTCGTTCAGCGGGCTGCCGGGCGCACGCACCAGCGCGTCGAAATGATAGCTGCGCAGTACGCGCTCGTGCTGTTCGGCGAAGCGGACTTCGGCCGCCGGCACGGCGAGCTTGAGCTCGAGCGAAAGCCGATCGTATTCGCGCTGGAGATGATAGAGCCGCGCGGCTCCCTGCGCCGCCAGAAGCAGTTGGTCGGGGTGCCAGGGCTTGGTGATGAACTGGTAGATTCCCGCCTCGTTGATGGCACCGATCATGTCCTGTGGATCGGTGTAGCCGGTGACGATGATGCGCACGACATCCGGCCAGCGCCGTCGGATCTCGGTGAGCAGGTCGACCCCCGAACGCTCGGGCATGCGCTGATCGCAGAAGATGACCTGGATCCACTCCTTCTCGAGAACCTCCAGCGCGCCGGAAGCACCCAGGGCGGTGTGGACCTCGAAATCCTCGCCGAGCACGCGCGCGATCACTTCGGCCGAACGCGGCTCGTCGTCGACGACGAGGATGCCGGGAAGCGTCTGGCTCACGGGAGTGCCTCCGCGGCGGCGCGAAGGGATTTGGCCCGGCTCTCCGCGTCCGCCGCGAGGCCGTCGAGCCGCCGGCGCCGGAC
>JAQSWY010000162.1 GCA_029266425.1 Xanthobacteraceae bacterium | reverse complement strand
CATCCCCGCCGACATGGTGCGGGTGGTGATGCAATCGGCGCTGAGCGGCGGCAAGTCGGTGCGCCGGCCCTGGCTCGGTGCCAGCCTGCAGGCGGTCACTGTCGACATCGCGGAAGGCCTCGATCTCGCCCGGCCGGTCGGCGCGCTGGTGCAGAGCGTGCGGTCCGCCAGTCCGGCCGAGAAGGGCGGTCTGCGCACGGGCGACCTCATCACCGCCATCGCCGGGCAGGAGGTCGATGATCCCGACGCCTTCGGCTACCGCTTCGCTACCCGTCCCCTCGGCGGGACGGTCGAGGTGGCGATCATCCGGCAGGGCAAGCCTGTGACGCTCGCTAACGCTCGACAACCGCTCGCCCTTTTCCGGCTCGACCGTGGTCAACCTGTCGCCGGCCGTGGTGGAGGAGATGCGCACGGTGGAGGCGGACAAGGGCGTGGTGGTCACCGCTATCGTCGAGGGCTCGCCGGCTGACCTGACGAACCTCAAGGCCGGTGACGTGATCCTCGAGGTGAACGGCATCGCGATCTCCCGTACCGCCGACTTGGTGAAGGCCACCGCGACGCCGTCGCGCATGTGGCGCATTACGCTGCAACGTGGTGGGCGGACACTCTCCGCCATGCTGCCGGGCTGAGGCGATCTTGTCCGATCTTTTCGCCAACGCCGGGCTCGAAGGCGCAGCCCCGCGCCCGCTCGCCGACCGGCTGCGCCCGCAGCGCCTCGCCGACGTCGTAGGGCAGGAGCACCTGACCGGCCCGGATGGCATCCTTACCCGGATGATCGACAGCCGTTCGCTCGGTTCGCTGATCTTCTGGGGCCCTCCCGGCACGGGCAAGACCACGGTGGCGCGGCTGCTGGCGCATGAGACTGACCTGCATTTCGAGCAGGTCTCGGCGATCTTCACCGGCGTCGCCGAGCTGAAGAAGGTGTTCGAGGCCGCGCGCGGGCGCCGTGCTGTAGGGCGCGGCACGCTACTCTTCGTCGACGAGATCCACCGCTTCAATAAGGCGCAGCAGGACAGCTTCCTCCCCGTTATGGAGGACGGCACCGTCACGTTGATCGGCGCGACGACAGAGAATCCGTCCTTCGAGCTCAACGCCGCGCTCTTGTCCCGCGCCCGCGTGCTGACCTTTCGCTCGCTGGACGAGGCCGCCATCGGGCGGCTGCTGTCGCGCGCGGAGGAACTGGAGGGCAAGCCGCTGCCTCTGGATGAGGAGGCGCGCGCGGTACTGGTGCGGCTCGCAGACGGCGACGGGCGTGCGTCGCTCACCCTCTCCGAGGAAGCTTGGCGCGCCGCCCGGCCGGGCGAGGTGTTCGACGGCGCCAAATTGCAGGAGATCGTGCAGCGCCGCGCGCCGATCTACGACAAGAGCGAGGACGGCCACTACAACCTCATCTCCGCCCTGCACAAGTCGATCCGCGGCTCCGACCCCGACGCGGCGCTGTACTGGCTGGCCCGGATGATCGACGCCGGGGAGAACCCGCTCTTCCTCGCCCGCCGGCTGGTGCGCATGGCGGCCGAAGACATCGGCAATGCCGACCCGCAGGCGCTCGTCGTCGCCAATGCGGCCAAGGATGCCTACGATTTTCTCGGAACGCCCGAGGGCGAGCTCGCCCTCGCGCAGGCCGCGGTCTATCTGGCAACGGCCCCCAAGTCGAACGCCGTATACACCGCTTGGAAGCAGGCGCTTCGGGTCGCCAAGGAAGGCGGCTCGCTGGTCCCGCCCAAGCATATCCTCAACGCGCCGACCCGGCTGATGAAGCAGGAGGGCTACGGCACGGGCTACGACTACGACCACGACGCGCCGGACGCCTTCTCGGGACAGGACTACTTCCCGGAGAAGCTCGGGCGCCAGCACTTCTACGAACCGGTGGAACGCGGCTTCGAGCGGGAAATCCGCAAGCGGCTGGAATATTGGGCGCGGCTGAGAGCGGAGCGCCAGCAGGGCAAATAGGAGAGACAGGCCGTGAACGCGATCGTGCTGGTTTTTATCGGAACCGGCATTGGCGGCGTTCTCCGCTATGTGTCCTACGAGGCGGCGATGCGCGTGTTTGGGATGCATTTCCCGTCCGGCACTTTCGTCGTCAACGTGGTCGGCTCCTTCGTCATCGGCTGCATTGCGGGCTGGATGGCGATGAAGGGCGGTGCCTCCTGGGGCACTCCGGTCCGGTTGTTCGTGGTGGCCGGCATATTGGGCGGCTTCACCACCTTTTCCTCTTTCTCGCTCGATACGGCGATGCTGGTGCAGCGTGGCGAGGTGGGCCTTGCCGCCTTCTATGTCGCCGGCTCGGTGGCGCTTTCGCTCACCGCCGTGTTCGGCGGCCTCGCCCTGGTGCGCGCCGTCGCGTGAATTGGTCGAATGACTTGGCCACAATCCTCGGCTATCTGCAGGGCCGAGGAGATTTGAAATGGCCGTCGAGACACGCCGCGTCGATCGGGATGAGGAGGGCATGCGCCTGGACCGCTGGTTCAAGGCGCATTTCCCCGACCTGTCCTTCGGCCATCTGCAGAAGTTATTGCGCTCCGGGCAGGTGCGGGTCGATGGCGGCCGGGTGAAGACCAATACGCGCCTCGCCTCCGGGCAGAGCGTGCGCATCCCTCCGCTTGAGGAGAAGCCGCAGCTCTCCGCCGCCGACCACATCGAGGCGGAGGAGGCGATAGCGCGCGGCGAGGCGCCGCCGCGCCCGGCACGGGTCGCCGGGGAGGATGGCCGCCGGTCCGATCTCGCCGCACCGGCGGTGAAGCGCGCCAGCGCAGACGACAAGGACGCCGCCGCGCTCAAGGCGATGACGCTGTTCGAGGACCGCGACGTGCTGGTGCTGAACAAGCCCTACGGCCTCGCCGTGCAGGGCGGCTCGGGCACCTACCGCCATGTCGACGGCATGCTGGAGGCGCTGCGCGGCGATGACGGGCAGAAGCCGCGCCTCGTCCACCGCATCGACAAGGACACCTCCGGCATCCTGCTGGTCGCCAAGAGCCGGCTCGCCGCCTCGACGCTGGCCAAGACCTTCCGCTCGCGCTCGGCCCGCAAGGTCTACTGGGCGCTGGTGCCCGGCGTGCCACGGCCTGCGCAGGGGCGTATCTCCACCTATCTCGCCAAAGACGAAGCGGCCGAGCGCATGCG
>JAQSWY010000161.1 GCA_029266425.1 Xanthobacteraceae bacterium | reverse complement strand
CGTCGGTTGTCGGCGGGAACCGAATGGCCTGCGCATCGAGGTGGTGGATACGGGCCGCGGCATCCGGCCGGAAGACCGCGAGCGCGTGTTCGACGAGTTCTTCCGGTCCGAGGAGCAGCGGGCGCAGAAGAGCGGCCTCGGGCTCGGCCTCAATATCGTCAAGCGACTGGCGGGCTTGCTGGAATTGCCCATCCGCCTGCGCTCGGAGGTCGGCCGCGGCTCGATCTTCTCCGTCACAGTGCCCCTGGGAAACATATGGCACAGTGAGGCGAACGAGGTCGAGATCAGCGAGACCGTTGCCGGCGAGTTCGTCGGCACGCCGATCATCCTCGTCGAGGACGATGACATCCTGCGCCAGACGATGACGCAGCTGCTCCAGCGCTGGGGCATCGAGGTGCACGCGGCGGCGGAGGAGGCCGAGGCGATCCGGCTGATCGAGAGCGGTGTGTCGCCCCGCCTGATCGTGGCCGACTACAACCTCAAGACTCAGACCGGGGTCGACGTGATCGACAGGCTGAGAAAGGCGATCGGCGCCGAAGTGCCGGCGATGATCGTCACCGCCGACGCCGAGCCGCGGGTGATCGAGAGCATCCGCGCCGCGGAACTGCCGGTGCTGGTCAAGCCGGTCAGTCCCCCGCGGCTGCGCGTCCTGATGCACAATCTGCTGTTCGAGCCTTCGCTGGCCGCCGTCGCCGAACCGACCGCCGCCGAATCCAGGAGAAACGCCCCGTGACCAACAGCATGGAGCCGGTGCCCATCGGCAGCATGGTGCCGCTGACCGGCCCGTCGGCGGCGGATGGCGCGGAGTTTCGCAAGGGAATGATCCTCGCCGTCGAGGAGCTCAATGCCCGTGGCGGCCTGCTCGGGCGCCCGATCCAGCCGATCTTCGCGGACACCTGTCGCCAGACGGCGGAGGAGGTCGTCACCGCCGCTCGCTGGCTGATCGAGAAGCACAAGGTCCATGCGATCGTCAACGGCTACAATATCGGGCCGCAGAACTCCGAATATGAGCCGATCGCCGACGCCGGGATCATCTATGTGCATGCGAATACGCTTCTACAGCACCACGATACGGTGATGAGCGATCCCAATCGCTATTTTGGCTGCTTCATGGCGGATCCGGCCGACTACTGGTACGGGCCGGGATTCATCAAGTTCATTTCCTGGCTACGCGATTCCGGCCAGTGGACGCCGCAATCCAACCGGATCGCCATCATCTCGGGGTCGAAGCCCTATAGCATCGTCATCGCCAACGCGATGGCGAAGGCGGCGGCCGATTACGGCTGGCAGGTGGCGTTCGGGCCGAAGATCGTTCAAACGCCGACGCATCACTGGCGGGACGTGCTCGAAGAGGTGCGCTCCACCAATCCGGCCGTGCTCGCGAACACGCATTTCTACGCGGTGGACCTTGCCCACTTCCAGCGGCAGTTCCGGGCTAACCCCATGGACTGCATCGTCTATCTGCAATACGGCGCGATGCACCGCACCTTCAACGACATTGCCCAGGAGGCGAGCGACGGCGTCATCGTCTCCTCGGTCATCGGGTTGTTGCGCGACGAAATGGGCAAGCGATTCGAGGCCCGCTACAACGCTCGCTTCGGCGAAGGTTCCACGGCGACCATCGGCTGCCAGTCCTACAGCAACATGCACCACTATGCGGTGGCGGCGGCCATGGCGGGCGGCTCGGGGCCGCCCGGCGATTTCGAGCAGAACCGCAAGGTCGCCTTCGCCCTGAAGGGCATGATCTACCGCAGTGTGCACGGAACGATCCGCTACCATCCGGACTGGCAGGCGGTCGTGCCCTATCCGGTGGTCACCCATGATCCCTCGCTAGGGATGCCGCACATCTTCTACCAGATCCAGGATTTCCGTAAGCCGCTCTCGATGATCGCGCCGGAGCCCTACAACACCGAGCGCTTCATCCCCCCGCCCTGGATGAGCGGACGAACCGCTGCCGCAAGGCAGGTGGCGACACGCAACCCGCGCGGTCTCGTCGGCCTTTGACGTGAAGCCCAGGCCGCGGCGCTCCGGGCAAAGCGTGCCGCGTCGCACCGGCCGGCGCACGCGTCCTGACGCCCGAGCTGCTGGAGGCTCCGCTTGAGTCCGTGGCCGACCGATTTTGTACGGAAGTGGCGCGCCCTAGGGGAGTCGAACCCCTCTCTCCACCGTGAAAGGGTGGCGTCCTAACCGATAGACGAAGGGCGCGCAGGCGCGGCCCTTATAGGGGCGACGGCCCCGGTGCACAAGCCGTCACAGAGATCGCCATCCACAGCCTCGGCGGAGGCTGCCGGCCGTGCCTTGCCGGCTGTCCGGCAGGGCACATGTGGAGGTTAGGCTGGCGGGATCCGATCCGTGGACCCTGCCTCACCACTTGCCGGTGTTCGGCATCGAGGCCCACGGCTCCTGCGGCTCGAGCGCGCCGCCTTTCTGCAGCAGTTCGATGGAGATGTTGTCCGGCGAGCGCACGAAGGCCATGCGGCCGTCGCGCGGCGGGCGGTTGATGGTGACGCCGCCGGCCTGCAGCTTCGCGCAGGTGGCGTAGATGTCGTCGACCTCGAAGGCGAGATGGCCGAAATTGCGGCCTTCGCCATAGGCTTCCGGGTCCCAGTTGAAGGTCAGCTCGATCTCCGCGACGCGCTCCTGGCCGGGCACCGCCAGGAAGACCAGCGTGTAGCGGCCCTTCGAATCTTCCCGGCGACGCAGCTCCGCCAGGCCCAGCTTGTTGCAGTAGAAGTCGAGCGAGGCGTCGATGTCGGTGACGCGGACCATGGTGTGAAGATATTTCATG
>JAQSWY010000160.1 GCA_029266425.1 Xanthobacteraceae bacterium | reverse complement strand
TTGTTGTCGAAGCGGTCGGTGGTCAGCGCCGCCGCGGCGCTCTCGGCGATGTCGCGCGCATCGATGAAGCTGCTCTTGCCCTCCGCCGCCGGCACGGAGATGGCGCCGTTGTGGTCGATGCCCGGCTTCCAGAAGGCGAGGAAATTGTCGGTGAACCAGTTCGGCCGCAGGATCACGTAGGGCGTGCCGGATTTTTCCAGCGCGATCTCGACCTGGCGGTAGGGGATGGCATCGTCGGCATCGGCGCCGAACACGCTCTGGAACACCACCTTCACCTTGCGCGCGGCGGCGGCCTCGATCACCGGCAGCACGAACTCCTTCGGGTGCACCGTGCTGCCCGGCACCAGCACATAGGCCCGGTCGACGCCCTCGAACGCCACGCCGAAGGTCTCCGGCCGATCGTAGGCGAAAGCGACGCCCTCGGCGCCTTCCACCGACTGGCCCGTACGCGAGGCCGCCTTCACCTTTTCGCCCTTCGCCAGCAGCGCCTTCACCAGCGGCCGCCCCACCGTGCCGGTGGCACCGAGTACGAGAATCTTGCCTGTCATGTCCGATCTCCTTAGTATCAATTAGAAACCACGTTTCGAACGGATACATACTCCCGGTCTCGGAAGCGCGGAAGAGAGCACTTTCCGCTCACATGGTGTCCTCCAGGAAACCGGGGGTGGCGAGGCAAGACGGAGAAGAGAATGCGCTACCGCTACGACGTCTATGAGGACCGCTGCCCCACGCGGATGGTGCTCGACCGCCTCGCCGACAAATGGGCGGTGCTGGTCCTCGACCGGCTGGAGGACGGGCCGGTGCGCTTCAACGCCATCCGGCGCGAGATAAAGGGCATCTCGCAGAAGGTGCTGTCGCAGACACTGAAGAGGCTCGAGCGCGACGGGCTCGTCACCCGCACCGTCTACCCGACCGTGCCGGTGACGGTGGAATATGCCCTCACCCCGCTCGGCCGCACGCTCACCGAAACCGTCTCCGCCCTCGCCCACTGGGCCGAGCACAACATGGACGCGGTGCTGGCGGCGCAGGCGATCTATGACGCGGCGGGGACACGGTGAGAGTCCGGGTGTAAATCGCTGACATCGCTTCAGAATTGTCAAGGCTGGGCTTGGCCCGGCCATCCACGGCTTCAGCGAGCGAAAGGCGTGGATCCCCGGGTCAGGCCCGTGCCTCAACCGGTTCCGACACTCGCGCGAGGGCGTGGGCGCGGTGGGTGGGGTGACCAGCTTTGCGGGGCCGCTCTGTTTCCTTCAATACCCAGTCGGCGATGGCGACGATGTCACCATGCAGCACGGCATGAACCTCGCCACGCTTGGCGCCGGGGGTGAGCACCACGCGGGTGACGAGTTGCCGAATGGCGTCGATCGCCTCATAGCGATCCTCAGGATGATCGAGGGCCTCGGATAGCCTCTCGACCTTGCGGCGATAGAGCTCGGCGATGTTGGGGTGTAGATCGGGGACGTCAACGGGAGCCCTGGCGAGGCTCTCCTGGAGTTCGGCCTGCTTAGCTTCCAGAACCGTCAGCCGATCCAGTAGCGCCCGGTAGAAGCCGCCTTGCTCAATGACGGCGACGATCTCGCGGATAGCAGTCTCGACCTGGGCGAGCTCCTGCCGGTCGGATTCGCTGGATGCTCGGCGTTCCCGGTTGAGCCGGTTGGTCTCCTCGGCAAAGGCCCGCATCGCTTCTGCCGCCTTGTCAGGTGCCATGAGTCGGTGCTTCAGGCCGTTGACCACCCGTTCCTCGAGCTTGTCCCTTGTGACGGTCCGGCTGTTGGTACAGCCGGTGCCCATCAGATGGCTGGTGCAGCAATAGCGGTCCTGACCCCGGCGGACATAGGGTTGCTCACAGCACCCGCAGAACATCAGGCCGGACAGCATGGTGCGCGGGCGGTGGGTGGCGTTCAGCGCATTGGCGGTGGCTCTTTGTTCCAGTGCCTTCAAGCCGCCCTCGATGTTCTTCCTATAGACCTCGCCCAGTTCGGTCTGTCGGGCTTTGACGGCTTCCCACAACGCGTCGTCGATGATGCGAAGCTCCGGGACCTCCTTGCGCACCCAGGAGCTCTGCGGGTTCATTCGCATCACCCGTGATCCGGTGGCGGGATCCTTGAGGCGACGCTGCCGGTTCCAGCGGATGATCCCGATATAGAGCTCGCAGTTGAGGATGCCGGAGCCGACGGCGCGATTGCCGCGGATGGTGGTGTCGGACCAGCGCCCGCCGGTGGGGCCGGGTATGCCCTTCCGGTTCAAGTCGGCGGCGATGCGCTGCGGGCCCTTGCCGGCCGCATACTCACGAAAGATGCGGCGGACGATCTCGGCCTCGTCTTCGACGATCTCGCGCTCGCCGCGGATCGGCTCGCCCCTCGCATCGAGCTGCTTCATCACGCGATAGCCATAGGCATTGCCGCCACCGAGCTTGCCCGCTTCCACCCGGCCGCGGATGCCCCGGTGGGTCTTCAGCGCCAGGTCCTTCAGGAACAGCGCATTCATCGTGCCCTTTAGGCCGACATGCAGTTCGCTGATCTCGCCTTCGGAGAGGGTGATCAGCTGCACCCCGGCAAAGCGCAGGCGCTTATAGACGGCGGCGACATCCTCTTGGTCCCGGCTGATGCGGTCGAGTGCTTCCGACAGCACGATATCGAAGCGGCCGCCCTGCACATCGGCCATGAGCTTCTGGATGCCGGGGCGGATCAGCGAGGCGCCGGAGATGGCGCGGTCGGTGAAGCTCTCGACCACGCTCCAGCCCTGCCGCTCGGCATAATCCCGGCTCTGGCGAAGCTGGTCTTCGATGGAGGCGTCA
>JAQSWY010000159.1 GCA_029266425.1 Xanthobacteraceae bacterium | reverse complement strand
GCAGGTCTATGCCGGCTCCGGCCATGCCGGCATCGCGCACGAAACCGCCGCCAAGGCGACCGGGGAGGTGCCGGCATGAGCAACGCACTCAGCGTCGAGAAACTCTCCAGCGGCTATGCCGGCGCCGTCGTGGTGCGCGAGGTGAGCCTGTTCATCGCGCCGGGCGAGATCCTCGCCGTGCTCGGCAAGAACGGCATGGGCAAGTCGACTTTGCTCAAGGCGGTGATGGGCTTCCTGCCGCGGATGGGTGGCAGCGTGCTGATCGGCGGCGGTGAGGCTACGCGGCTTCCGCCGCACCGCGTGGCGCGTCTCGGGGTCGGCTATGTGGCGCAGGAGAAGGCGCTGTTCCAGGACATGACGGTGGAGGAGAATCTGCGCCTCGCCGTGCGGCGCACGGATTTCGAGGCCGCTCTCGCTGAGGTTGAGGCGTCGTTCCCGTTCCTGCTCCAGCGCCTGAAGCAGCGCGCCGGCACGCTGTCGGGCGGCGAGCAGAAGATGCTGCTGATGGCACGCTCGCTGGCGACCGGGGCGAAGCTTCTGCTCGTCGACGAGATCACCGAAGGCCTGCAACCCTCGGTCATCGACCGCCTCGCCGGTGTGATACGCAGCGCGCGCGAGCGCCACGGCACCACCATGCTGCTGGTGGAACAGCACCTGCCTTTCGCGCTGGCGGTGGCCGACCGCTGGGCGGTACTCGACCGCGGCGAGATCGCCGAGACCGGCGCCTCGTCCGAGCCGGACGCGCGCGAGCGCGTGTTGAAGCATCTCAGCGTCTAGGACAGGGGGGCGCCGTGACCTTTTCCATCGTCGCCCGCTGCCCCGCGACCGGCCGGCTCGGCGTCGCGGTGGCGACCGCGGTGCCCGCCGTCGGCTCCATGTGTCCGTTCACCCGGGCCGGCACCGGCGCGGTCTCGACCCAGTCCTGGGTCAATCCCTATCTCGCGCTCGACGTGCTCGACGCCATTGCCGGTGGTCAGTCCGCGCCCGCGGCGCTGGAGGCGGTGCTCGCCGGCGACGCGGCGCGCGAACTGCGCCAGATCGGCGTGGTGGACGCTGCCGGCGCGGCGGCCGCCTTCACCGGCGCCGACTGCACACCCTGGTGCGGACAGGAAGTCGGCGACGGCTTTGCCGTGCAGGGCAACATGCTCACCGGCCCCGAGGTGATCGCCGCCATGGCTGCCGCCTTCCGCGCCGGCGAGGGAATGCCGCTCGACGAGCGATTGATGCGCGCCATGGAGGCCGGCGACGCCGCCGGCGGCGACAAGCGCGGCCGCCAGTCGGCGAGCCTTCGTATCCAGGGCGAAGAGGCCTATCCCGCGCTCGACCTGCGGGTCGACGAACACCCGAAGCCGGTCGCGGAGCTGCGCCGCGTTCTGGAAATCGCGCTCCTCCAGCTCGTGCCCTTCGTGGACGGCATGCCCAGGCGCGGCGTCCCGCCGGGTCCGGCGCCGGCCGAAGTCACCGCCATGCTGGCGCTCGCCCCGCCCGACCGGCCGGGCGGCGGCGGCAGTGGCCCCGGCTGAGCTATAATAGGCCTGCCATGCGGCACGATCTTCAGGGCGTCGCTCGGCAGGCTCAGTCGCGAAAATAGTCCGGCCAGCGCGCCCGCAGATCCGGGGTGAAGGCCAGCGACTTCGACAGGTGCTCGCGCAGCGCTCCCTGTGCCGCCGGCACGTCGCCCGCGGCGATGCCCGCCACGATGGCGCGATGATCTGCGATCACCTGCGGCGCCTTGCCGGGCATGGGCAGGTGCAGCCGGCGAATGCGGTCGATATGGCCGGAATAGCGGCGGCTCATCTTCCAGAGCTCTGGCACGCCGACCGTCTCGAAGAAGATGCGGTGGAATTCGCGATCGGCATTCTCGAAGCCCGGCAGGTCGCCGCGGGCCAGCAGCGCGGCCTGGACGTCGATCACTGTCTCCAGCCGCCGCACCACTTCCGCGCGCTCCTCCATCAGGGCGATGGTGCGCACCGCCTCCTGCTCGATGGAGCGGCGCAGGAAATGCGCCTGTCGCGCGAGCTTCAGGTCGATGGGGCTCACCACCGTCGCATGCTGCGGGAAGATCTCGACGAGCTGCTCCTCCTGCAGCTTCAGCAGCGCGTCGCGTACCGGCGTGGAGGAGAAGCCGAACAGGTCCTGCAATTCGGTGCGGGAGATCAGCGCGCCGGGCGGCAGCTCCAGCGCGATGATGCGCTCGCGCAGATAGTCAAACACCTGCGGCGCGGCATGGCGGGAGGGATCGCGCGTCGGGCGCGGATGGGTCGGGGTGTCCATGCCGACACCATAGCGCAAAGCTGAGTTGACGGTACTGATGCATTAGTGCTTCAGTGGATATGCCCATCGTGGCCAACCCCGCAAAGAAGGGGAACGGAGGAGACCATGCGCCAACGCCAAACCGGCGCCGGCTCCTGCCCCATGCGTCATCCGACGCGACAGGAGGAACCATGTCCCATCTCAAGATCGCCCCGCTGGCACTGGTTGCGGCGCTTTGCGTCGCTGCCGCCCCCGCCCTTGCCCAGTCCTTTCCCGACCGGCCGCTCACCGTCGTGGTGCCGTTCCCGCCCGGCGGCGCCTCGGACAGCACGGCGCGCCTGCTCCTGCCGAAGATGCAGGAAAAGCTCGGCCAGCCGGTCGTGGTCGACAACCGCCCCGGCGCCAACGGCGCGACCGGCGCGCAGCATGTGAAGAACTCGCCCGCCGACGGCTACACGCTGCTGGTCGGCTCGATCGGCGTCTACGCCATCAATCCCGCGCTCAACCCCAAGCTCGGCTATGCGCCGGGCAAGGATTTCGACCTGCTCACCGTGGCGGTGC
>JAQSWY010000158.1 GCA_029266425.1 Xanthobacteraceae bacterium | reverse complement strand
TCAAGATTCCTCTTGCAGACATTCAGTGTGCATATTTATGATATGTCAGACTTGTAACGGGCGTTAGACCCGCAGGGAGGAAGTCTGATGAGCATAAGCCGCCGCACATTGATGCGGGGGATCGGTGCTGCCGGTCTCGCCGCTGCCGCCCCCGGCATCTTCTCTCCGGCCATCGCACAGTCCACGCCGTTGCGCGTCGGCATCCTCGCTCCCCGCTCTGGCGCCATGGGCACCGTCGGCGAATGCGGCATTCGAGCGGTCCAGTGGGCTGCCGAGCGCATGAACAAGGATGGTGGCATAGGCGGCCGCTCCATCGAACTGGTGATCGAGGAAGAGACCTCGCCGAAGGACACCATCGAGCGCTTCCGTCGCCTCGTGCTGCAGGAAAAGGTCGATGTCGTGCAGGGCCTCATCTCCACCGGCGTCAGCATGGGCGTCGCGCCGGTCGCGGAGGAGGAGCGCGCGCTCCTCATAATGTGGGACGGCACCACCCAGGACGGCGTGAAGGAGGCGATGCCGGACGCGCGCTACGTGTTCCGCTCGACCGACAATGAGTGCGAGGCGGTAATGTCCTCGCTGCTCGCCGTGAAGTACTTCCCCGGCAAGATCACGCGCATCGCCGGCATCAACCCGGACTATTCCTACGGCCGCAATAATTGGGAAGCCTTCCGTCAGATCCTGAAACGCGCCGGCGTCGAGGCGGAGATGGTGGCCGAGCAGTGGCCCAAGGTCGGCACCATGGACCTCACCTCGCACGTCGCGGCGCTGAAGGCGGCCAAGCCCGACTTCATCTTCTCTTCGATGCTGTTTGCCGACCTGCCCGTATTCATGAAGCAGGGCAGCGCGGCCGGATTGTTCGAGGGCGTCAATCTCGCTCTGCCGGCGGCCGGCTGGCAGATCAACCAGCTCAAGAAGAGCTTCATGCCCGAGAACATCGTGTTCGGGCACAACACGCTCTACTTCGCGCTGCCCACCGCCTCGCCGCTGCAGAAGGCGTTCGTCGACGACTATATGGCCCGCTACAAGGAAGCCCCGAACTGGGAGGCCGACCGCGCCTATTTTGCGCTCGCCGCCTACAAGGCCGGTGTCGAGGCCGCGCAGAAGGCGACCGGCCGCTGGCCCAAGCTCGACGAGGTGATCGACGCCATTCCGAAGCAGGACGTGCAGAGCCTCGGCGGTCCCGGCCGCTTCCGCGCCGACAAGATCGCGGAGCAGACCTTCTATCAGGGCCTGTCGACCAACGAGAACTCGTTCGACTTTCCGACGCTCAAGACCGTCGATTCCTTCACCGCCGACCAGCTTCAGAAGCCGCCCGGCATGGATTTCTGGGAGTGGCTGAAGACGTCGAAGCTGCCGGTCTGAGGAGCGACGCGATGAACGTCTTCGTCGACATGATACTCGGCGGCGTCTTCCACGCCGCCGTCCTCTTCCTCGTCGCCGCCGGGCTCCAGTTGGTGTTCGGCGTCCAGAAGATCGTGAACCTTGCCTGCGGCTCCTTCTATGCCCTGGGCGCCTATTTCGCGATTACCTCGGTTGCCGTCGCGACCTCGCTCGGCCTCCCGGGCGTGGCATTCCTGCCCGTGCTGCTGCTTGCCGGCCTCGCCATCGGGCTGATCGGGCTGCCGGTGGAGCGGCTGCTGCGCACGGTCTACCGTCGGGACGAGAGCCATCAGCTCCTGCTGACCTTCGGCCTGCTGCTGGTGTTTCAGGACGTTCTGCGCTTCTTCTGGGGCGCCACCCCGCGCACGCTCGACAACGCCTATCTCGCCTATGGCACGGCGGAGATTCTCGGCGTGCGGGTGCCGACCTACAATCTGCTGGTGATCGCCGCCAGCATCGCGATTGCCGTCACGCTCGGCCTGTTCCTGCAGCGCACGCGCACCGGGCGCATCATCCGCGCCACGGCCGAGAACCGCGAAATGTCCGAAGGGCTGGGGGTGAATTCCAACCGGGTGTTCGCCGCCGTCTTCACGGTCGGCTGCATGCTGGGCACGGTCGGCGGCGCGCTGGTCGTGCCGGCCTCGGCCGCTTCGCTCGAGATGGCGGTGGAGCTCGTGGTCGAGGCGTTCGCGGTCGTGGTCATCGGTGGCCTCGGCTCGATGCGCGGCGCGATAGCTGGCGCGCTTATCGTCGGCCTCATTCGCGCGGTGGCGATCATGGTGCTGCCGGAGGCGGAAATCCTGTCGATCTACCTGGTCGTCATCCTGGCGCTGATCCTGCGTCCGGCCGGCCTGTTCGGAAAGGTGATGGCATGAGCGCGCCCCATATCGTCGAGAGCGCCGTGGTTCCCGCCACCGCTTCCCCCGTCGCCCGGCCTTCCGGCCTCTGGGCGTTCCTGGTGATCCTTGTCGCGATGGCGGGCCTGCCCTTCTTCGCGTCCAGCTATACGCTGACCCTGATGGTGCCGTTCTTCGGGCTCGCCATCGCCCTGCTGGGGTTCAACCTGCTGTTCGGCTATACCGGACTGCTGTCTTTCGGCCACGCCATGTTCCTCGGCATCGGCGCCTATACGGCGGCGGTGATGACCTCGAAGCTCGGCATATTGTCGTTCGAGCTGATCCTGCTCGCCTCGATCGCCGCCGCGGCCATCGTCGCGATCCCGGTGGGCTTCCTGTGCGTGCGCTATACCCGCATCTTCTTCGGCATGCTGACGCTGGCCTTCGGCATGCTGTTCCATTCGATCCTGTACAAGTTCTACGGGCTCACCGGTGGCGACCAGGGCATGCGTGTGCTCCGTCCGCTGCTGTTCGGCATGGAAGCGGAGGGCGGCAAGACCGCCTTCCTCACCGGGCCGTTCTACTACTACGCGCTCGGCCTGCT
>JAQSWY010000002.1 GCA_029266425.1 Xanthobacteraceae bacterium | reverse complement strand
GTTCAACGCCCAGGAGAAGGTCACCGGCGTGATCTTCAACCAGGTGAAGGGCGGCTTCACCGTCGATCTCGACGGCGCCGTGGCCTTCCTGCCGCGCTCCCAGGTCGATATCCGCCCGATCCGCGATGTCGGCCCGCTGATGCACAATCCGCAGCCGTTCCAGATCCTCAAGATGGATCGCCGCCGCGGCAACATCGTCGTTTCCCGCCGCACCGTGCTGGAAGAGACCCGCGCCGAGCAGCGCCACGAGCTGGTGCAGAATCTCGAAGAGGGTCAGGTCATTGACGGCGTGGTCAAGAACATCACCGACTACGGTGCGTTCGTCGACCTCGGCGGCATTGACGGCCTGCTGCACGTCACCGACATCGCCTGGCGCCGGGTCAACCACCCGACCGAAGTGCTGAACATCGGCCAGACGGTGAAGGTCAAGATCATCAAGATCAACCACGAGACCCACCGCATCTCGCTGGGCATGAAGCAGCTGCTCGGCGATCCGTGGGAGGGCATCGAGGCCAAGTACCCGGTCAATGCCCGCTTCAAGGGCCGCGTGACCAACATCACCGACTACGGCGCGTTCGTGGAACTGGAGCCGGGCATCGAAGGCCTGATCCATGTCTCCGAAATGAGCTGGACCAAGAAGAACGTCCACCCCGGCAAGATCGTCTCCACCTCCCAGGAGGTTGAGGTCGCGATCCTCGAGGTCGATCCGGTCAAGCGCCGTATCTCGCTCGGCCTCAAGCAGACCCTGCAGAACCCGTGGGAGGCCTTCGCCGAGAAGTATCCGGCGGGCGCTACCGTGGAAGGCGAGGTCAAGAACAAGACCGAGTTCGGTCTGTTCCTCGGCCTCGACGGCGATGTGGACGGCATGGTCCATCTCTCCGATCTCGACTGGAACCGTCCGGGCGAGCAGGTCATCGACGAGTTCAAGAAGGGCGACATCATCAAGGCGGTGGTGCTCGACGTCGATGTCGAGAAGGAGCGCATCTCGCTCGGCGTGAAGCAGCTGGCGGGCGACCCCTTCGCCGATGCCGGCGAGCTGAAGAAGGGCGCGATCGTCACCTGCGAAGTCACCGACGTGAAGGACGGCGGCGTCGAGGTGAAGATCATCGGCACCGACATGTCGACCTTCGTGAAGCGTTCCGAGCTCGCTCGTGACCGCGGCGACCAGCGCCCCGAGCGCTTCGCCGTCGGCGAGAAGTTCGACGCCCGCGTCACCTTGTTCGACCGCAAGGCCCGCAAGGTCCAGGTGTCGATCAAGGCGCTGGAGATCGCCGAGGAGAAGGAAGCCGTGGCGCAGTTCGGGTCGTCCGACTCGGGCGCCTCGCTCGGCGACATCCTCGGCGCCGCGCTCAAGAAGGCGACCGAAAAGGCCGAGTGATCGCTCTCGCGATCTTCGGTTCACCCTGAATGCGGAACGGCTGGCGCGCGAGCGCCGGCCGTTTTGTTTTTGACGTTGACCCAACGACCTCATCCTGAGGCGCGAGCGCATCGAGCCTCGAAGGAGGCTAAAGCAGGGCGACGGAAACGCGAATGAGCATCCTTCGAGGCTCGGCCTTCGTCCGAGCACCTCAGGATGAGGTAGTTCTGGTTGTGCGTTCTCACCGCGCCTCAACGCTCGGCGCCTTACTTGCCGACTACGCACGCCGGCCAGCCGATGCGGACGACGAGGCTATCGGCGGCGCCTTTTCGCGGCGCCCACCGCTCGGTGATCAGTTCTGAGTCTTAACCCCGCACCCGCGCCGGATTGCCCAGCGCGGTCGCCCCCGCCCGCACATCGCGGGTCACCACCGCGCCGGCGCCAATCACCGCATCGTCGCCGATGGTGATGCCGGGCAGGATGATCGCGCCGCCACCGATCCACACATTCCTGCCGATCCGCACAGGGCGGCCGAATTCGAGGCCGCTCTTACGCTCTTCCGGGTCGCGCGGATGGTCCGCGGTGTAGATCTGCACCGCCGGGCCGATCTGCGTCTCGTCCCCGATCGTCACCTCGACCACGTCGAGGATGACGCAGTTGAAGTTCAGGAACACGCCCGCGCCGAGTTTGATGTTGAAGCCGTAGTCGCAATGAAAGGGCGGGCGGATCGCCGCGCCGTCGCCCACCGCGCCGAGCCGCTCGCGCAGCAGCGCCCGGCGCTCCTCGCGGGTGCCGCCGAGCGAGGCGTTGTAGCGCGCCATCCAGGCGAAGGCTTCCGCCGCGGCGGCGCGAATCTCGGGATCGCCGGCACGATAGAGCTCGCCGGCAAGCATCTTCTGCATTTCGGTACGGACCAAGGGAGGGCTCCTGATGGTGCGCGATACCGAAATCTCTTCATGAATCGGAACGGCCGGCACAAGGCCGGCCATTCCCCAACTGCAACACGATTGGTTTCAGTCCAATACCGCCCAGCCCGAAAGCTCGCGCTTCACCACCGTCTCCAGCACTTTGATGCCCTCAGTGGTGTCGTTCAGGCACGGAATGAAGTGGAACCTCTCGCCGCCATTGTGGTGAAAGATTTCGGCATTCTCGCCGGCGATCTCCTCCAGCGTCTCCAGGCAATCGGCGACGAAGCCGGGGGTGATCACCGCCATGCGCTTCACTCCGGACTTCGCCAGCGCCTCGACTGTCTTGTCGGTATAGGGCTGGAGCCATTCCGCCTTGCCGAAGCGCGACTGGAAGGTGAGGCGGAGCTTCTCCTCCGGCCAGCCGAGGCGTTCGCACAGCCGGCGGACGGTCCTGGCGCATTCCTCCGGATAGGGGTCGCCCTTGTCGGCATATTCCTTCGGTATGCCGTGGAAGGAGGCGAGCACGATCTCCGGCTCGAAATCGAGCGCGGCAAGCCCGCGTTCCAATGAGGCGGCGAGCGCTTCGATATAGGTGGGCTCTTCCGGCCAGGGCGGGGCGACCCGCAGCACCGGCTGCCGGCGCATGGTCTTCAGCGCGTCGAAGGCCTTGTCGCACACCGTCGCCGTGGTCGCCGCGGCATATTGCGGATAGAGCGGCACCAGCAGGATGCGGTTACAGCCCTGGCGCTCGAGCGCTTCGAGCCGTGCGGGGATGGAAGGGTTGCCGTAGCGCATCGCCCATTCGAAGACGAGGCGCGCGTCCCTCGGCCCAAGGCTCGCGGCGAGCTTGTCCGATTGCGAGCGGGTGATGGTGCGCAGCGGCCCCTCGTTGAGCTCGCGGTTCCAGATCGTGTCGTAGTCCTTGCCCTTGGCTTGCGGGCGCTTGGACAGGATCACGACATTGAGCAGGAACCACCACAGCGCGCGGTTCACCTCGATGACACGGCGGTCGGAGAGAAATTCCCTCAGATAGCGCCGCATCGACCAATAATCGGTGGCGTCCGGCGTCCCGAGATTGACGATCAGCACGCCGATCTTGCCGGTGGCGACCGGCGGGTGGCCGGCCGGGAGGTGCGCCTCCGCGGAGGGCGTCCGCGGCGGCATTGTCGTCTGGTCCATGTAAGCCTCAGCCTATAGCCCGCCCGTTTCAGGCGAGCATATAGGCCGAGTGTAGGCCGCAGCCTACACCTTGGCCTACACGTTGCGACAGTTACCCGCGGGGGTCACCGCACCAGCACGTTCCGGAACTGCCAGGGGTCGGAGGTGTCGATGTCCTCGGGGAACAGTCCGGGACGGTTATCGAGCGGCGTCCAGTCGGTGTAATAGCCCTTCATCGGACCGAGATAGGGCTTCTGCACCTCGAGGCAGCGGCGGAAATCCATCTCGTCGGCCTCGACGATGCCGGCTTCCGGATTCTCCAGTGCCCACACCATGCCGGCGAGCACCGCGGACGACACCTGCATGCCGGTGGCGTTCTGATAGGGCGCGAGCTCGCGGGTCTCGACGATGTCGAGCTGCGAGCCGTACCAATAGGCGTTCTTGGCGTGGCCGTAGAGCAGCACGCCGAGCTCGTCCTTGCCGTCGACGATCTCGTCCTCGGTGAGAATCTTCCAGTCGTCCTGCATCTTGCCTTCGGCGCCGAACATCTCGTGCAGCGAGAGCACGGCGTCGTTCGCCGGGTGGTAGGCGTAGTGGCAGGTCGGGCGGTAGACCGCGGTCCCGCCCTCGCGCACCGTGAAATAATCGGCGATCGAGATCGACTCGTTGTGCGTGACGAGGAAGCCGTATTGCGGCCCCGGCGTCGGGCACCAGGTGCGCACGCGGGTGTTGGCGCCGGCCTGCAGCAGATAGATCGCCGCGCCGCAGCCGGCCTCATGGGTGTGGCCGTTCTCCGGCATCCAGGTCTCGTGCGTGCCCCAGCCGAGCTCGGCCGGCTGCAGTCCTTCCGAGACGAAGCCCTCGACCGACCAGGTATTGACGAACACGCCCATGGCCTTGGGGTCGCGGGCGCGCTGGGTGTCGCGCTCGGCGATGTGGATGCCCTTCACGCCGGCCTCTTGCATGAGCGAGGCCCAGCCCTCGCGGCTGGTCGGCTCCTCAAAGGCGAGGCCGATATCCTTGGCGACGTCGATCAGCGCCTGCTTGACGAACCAGGACACCATGCCGGGATTGGCGCCGCAGCAGGAGATCGCGGTCGGCCCGCCGGGCTTGGCGCGCTTGGCGGCGAGCATGCTCTCGCGCAGCGCGTAATTGGAGCGCGCGGCGGGGCCGGCCGATTTGTCGAAATAGAAGCCGAGCCACGGCTCGACGACGGTGTCGATATAGAGCGCGCCGAGCTCGCGGGCGAGTTCCATGAGAGCGACCGAGGAGGTATCGACCGAAAGGTTCACCACGAAGCCACGGCCGCCGCCTTCGGTGAGCAGCGGAGTCAGCACGTCGCGGTAGTTCGCCTTGGTGATCGGCTGCTGGAGGAAGCGGATGCCGCGTTCGTCGAGCAGCGCCCGATCGTCGTCCACCGGGTCGATCACCGTGAAGCGGGCCTTGTCGAAGGTGAAATGCCGTTCGATCAGGGGAAGCGTGCCGCGTCCGATCGAGCCGAAGCCGATCATCACGATGGGACCATCAATATGGGCGTAGACCGGCCAATCGGTCATTCTATGGGAACTCCTAGGTTTCGAGGAAGAAATACAGTCCACAACGAACCAGCACGGCTATAGTGGCCGGCAGCGAACGATGCGGGGGAGAGCGTGCCGCGTCAACCGTGACGTGCGCATGACGTACATGCTGCGCAGGTTGAGGGAGCACGGCCTTCTACGATGCAACCCTCGGCCATGCAAGTACCGTCTTCTGTAGCACGCTCGCCAAGTCAGTCGCTCGCCATGAGGATATGGCTGCGCACCAGCGGATAGACTTGGGATTGCCAACGCCTGCCGCTGAACACGCCATAATGGCCGACGCCGGCCTGCATGTGGTGGCGCTTGCGGTGCGGGCGCAGGCTGGAGCAGATATCCTGTGCCGCCACCGTCTGCCCGACCGCGCAGATATCGTCGCGCTCGCCTTCCACGGTGAGCAGCGCGGTGCGGCGGATGGCGCGGAAATCCAGCGTGTCGCCGCGATAGGTCAGCACGCCACGCGGCAAGTCGTGCTCCTGGAACACGATGCGGATGGTCTCCAGATAGAATTCCGCAGCGAGGTCGAGCACGGCGAAATACTCGTCATAGAAGGCCTTGGAGGCCTGCGCCTTCTCGGTCTCGCCGCCGGCGAGGTGCCCGTACAGATCGAGATGCGCCTTCATGTGCCGCTCGAGATTCATGCCCATGAAGGCCCCGACCTGCACGAAACCGGGATAGACCCGCCGCCCGGCGCCGGCAAAGCCGGCCGGCACGGTGGCGATCAGATTGCGCTCGAACCAGGCGAGCGGCTTCGAGATGGCGAGCTCGTTCACCGTGGTCGGATTGATGCGGGTGTCCACCGGGCCCGCCATCAGCGTCATGCTGTGCGGCTGGGCGGGATTGTCGTCCCGCGCCATGACGGCGGCAGCGGCCAGCACCTGCACGCAGGGCTGGCACACCGCGAGCACGTGCGCGCCCTCGCCGATGGCTTCGAGGAAGGTGATGATGTGTTCGACATAATCGTCGAAGCCGAAGGGTCCGGCAGCGCGCGGCACGTCCCGGGCATTGTGCCAGTCGGTGACATAGACGTCGTGGTCCGGCAGCAGCGTCTTCACCGTGCCGTGCAGCAGCGTCGCGAAATGGCCGGAGAGCGGGGCCACCACCAGCACGCGGGGCTGGGGCTGGTCGATGTCCTTGCGGAAATGTAGGAGCGAGCCGAACGGGGTCTTTAGGCTCACCTCCTCGAACACCGGCACCGGCCGGTTGCCGACCTCGACCGCCTCGATCGCGAAGGCCGGCCGGGCGTGGCTGAGCCCGGCGCGCTCCACCATCTCCAGGCCGGCGGCGATGGTGCGCAGGAAGGGCGTATCACCGAAGCCATTGAGCCCGGTATCCATCATACGCCGCGACAGGCGTGCCATCAGGCGCATGGGCTCCATCAGGTCGGCCTGGGCCTGATAGGCGGCATAGATCATGAAACCGAGCCCGCGCAGGAGGGGCGGGCAGGAGGAGGGAACCGGGAAGCGGATACCATGAACGCCGAACCTAAGGCATTTCCGGCTCTGCTGCATGCTCCACAAAAGTTGAATGCGTTCGTGCTCTCATCAGGCTGGCGCCGGGCGTAGTGCCGGCCGTCGCGCGAGTGGCACGAACTGTGATTGCACCGAGCTCGACCACATCCCGCCAGCACGGACAGGAGCCCCCGACCATGCGTGCCGCGAGCTCGAAATCCACCCCGGCGTCTGCAGCGGCACCCGCATCGAAAGCTCTGGCGACGAAGGCTGTCAAAGCGGCCGCTCCTACCAAATCCGCCGCGTCCAAGGTGCCGAAGGCGGCAATCAGACCCCCGGCGATCAAGCCCAAGGCGACGCTCACGCCCAAGCCGACGCTCACGGTCAGTAGCAAGAACTATTCCTCATGGTCGCTGCGCGGCTGGCTGCTGTGCCGCATGGCCGGCCTCGACTTCGTGGAGCAGCAGCTTTCCGCCGCCGATCCCTCGATCCGCGCCGAGCTGCTGCTGCAATCCTCCTCCTTCCTGGTGCCGTGCCTGGAACATGAGGGGCTGCGCATCTGGGACACGCTGGCGATCGCCGAGTATCTGCATGAGATCGCGCCCGGGGCCGGGCTGCTGCCCAAGGACAAGGCAGCACGTGCCCATTGCCGCTCCATTTGCGGCGAGATGCATTCCGGCTTCGCCAATCTGCGCTCGGCGCTGCCCATGAACATCAAGGCGCACCATCCCGGCTTCAAGGTGTGGACCGGGGCGCAGGCCGACATAGAGCGCATCCTCGCCATCTGGCGCGAGTGCCTGAAGACCTATGGCGGGCCCTATCTGTTCGGCGCGATCTCGATGGCGGACGC
Organism: Xanthobacteraceae bacterium; assembly: GCA_029266425.1. GTDB lineage: Bacteria > Pseudomonadota > Alphaproteobacteria > Rhizobiales > Xanthobacteraceae > Ancylobacter. Next base: position 178,293 of record JAQSWY010000002.1, on the reverse strand, counting down.
GATGTACGCCCCGGTCTGCTCGCGCTTCACTACCTACGACGTGAAGCTCGATCCCGCGACCAGGGCCTATTGCCGGCTGGTGCTCTCGCATCCCTCCATCAAGGAGTGGACCGCCGCGGCGAAGATCGAGCCCGACGAGCTCGAGGAGCTCGACGTCGAGTTCTGAGACCGGCTTTGACACTTCGCTCCCCCGCTTGCGGGGGAGGGTGGCCCGCCGCAGGCGGGGTCGGAAAGGGGGCATAGGGCCGGGTGCCGTCGGAACGGCCCCTTCCCAACCCTCCCCGCAAGCGAGAGAGGGAGAAGGACGTGTTCATCGCCCCTGCATTAACCCTTCCCCTTGACCGCGCGCTTTGCCGGGGGCACGAACCACCGCATGCGCGCGCTCCTCGCCTCGCTCCTGATGATTCTCCTGCTCGGCCCGGTGTGGGCGCAGCAGACGGAAGGGGCTGCCCCGCCTTATGACACCGACATGATGCATCTCGCCGAGGTGCTGGGGGCGCTGCACTATCTGCGCCCGCTGTGCGGGGCTCGGGAGGCCAATCGCTGGCGCGACGAGATGCAGGGCCTGATCGAGGCCGAACAGCCCTCCGATGCGCGGCGCGCCCAGCTCATCGGCAGCTTCAATCGCGGCTATGCGAGCTATGCGCAGGTCTATCGCACCTGCACCCCGTCGGCCCAACTTGCCAGTGCACGCTATCTCGACGAGGGCGCCAAGCTTTCCCGCGACATCGCGACGCGCTACGGAAGCAATTGATTCAATCTCTAAGCGCCTTTACGTCGAATTGGCGCCTTGATGTTAACCTTCTCTCAAAACTTGGACCGGCCGGCCGCTCGGTCGTGCTATGTTTTGATTCGGCACGCCAGCGGCGGCGTGCGGAGGTGTGCAGTGTCGAACGTTCCCGACCCGCTTCATTTTGATGGCGAAACCGACCAGGTCCTCGAGGACGAGCGTCACGCGGCGCTCGCCTATCTCGACGAGGCCTGGAACGAAGCTGTCTATGACGGTCTCGATGAGGATTGCCTCGCGCAGGCCGCGCTGTTCACCGCCATCCGCTCGCTGGTCGCCACCTATGGCGAGGAAGCGGCCGCAGGCTTTGCCGAGCGCCTTGCCGGACGCATCCGCGCCGGCGAATACACGGTGCCGCTGAACCGGCAGTGAGCCGGAAAGATTAAGAGGCGGCGCCTTGGTGCCGTTCTTCGAGGCGCCGAGAGACCACCTCGCTCTGCCGCCGACGACGCAGCCACATCTCACGCCGTCATCCCCGGGCTTGACCCGGGGAGCCAGCCACGACGCCCGCACCCGGTCAAAGTCCGGGGTCCCCGGGTCAAGCCCGGGGATGAGGGCGCACTGGAGTTCCGGGCGGGCCTCTGAACACTGGCAGGCCGGGCCCACCCACCTCTCAATCCTCCGAACGATCCCGGATACGGCCTCGCGACCGTTCCGGGATGACGCCGGCTATGTCGGATAACGCCCTTCAGCGCTGGCCGAACATCGACGCGATCTGGCGCAGGTCCGGCACCTGGCCGTTCGGGGTCATCTTGTCGACCACGCCGGGCAGCACCTGCGAGAGCTGCTGGAGCAATTCCTGCTCGCTCATGCCGGCGCGGCGGGCGAGATCGCTGATGGTCTGCTGGCCGAGTGCCGAGCCGAGCTGGCCCGGCGGCACCGGCTTGTTCTGCCCGGTGCCGACCCAGGAATCTGCGGCCTCGCCAAGGCCACCATTCTTCAGCTTGTCGAGCAGCCCACCGAGACCGCCGAGCAGCCCGCCATCAGGCGTCGCGTCCGCGGTGGTGGTGCCGGGAGGCAGCGGTTGCGGATTGAGGGTGGGCTGCTCCGGCTCGCTCTTTCCTGCAAGCATCTTGCTGACGAGAAGCGCACCGAGCGCGATCATGATCGGTTTGGCGATGTTACCGCCAGGCACGGCGTCGTCGAACAGTCCCATTTTGGCCTCCTGAGGCAGAGCTGACGACTGGTCAGGCGAGCGAAAAGTGGTCCTTCTGCGACAATTTGGCAAGGTGCCGTAGCGGGCGTATCGTTACCGCGGTGTTCTCGAATCGCGGCGGGGGGCTCGCTGGAGGACATCGGCAAAACGCCGGGCGGTCCGGCGGGGGAAAGGGAACGTCATGTCGATTATTGCCTGGATTATTCTCGGCCTTATCGCTGGGTGGATTGGGAGCAAGATCGTCAACAAGTCTGGGCAGGGGATGATGATGGACATCGTGCTCGGCATTGTCGGCGCGGTGGTCGGCGGCGTGATCTTCAGCTTCTTCGGGGCGTCCGGCGTCACCGGCCTCAACATCTACAGCCTGATCGTCGCGGTGCTCGGCTCGGTCGTGGTGCTCTGGATCTATCACCAGGTCGCTGGACGGCGGGCTCTGTAGCCGCAAACGAAAAGCGCGGCCGGGAGAACCCGACCGCGCTCTGATCTCGATCTTCGCCGCGCACAAACGCGGCCGTGGCTCAGCGGCCCGGAGCGACCGTCTTCGGCTTGGAAGGCAGCAGGCCTTCGCGCTGGGCGCGCTTGCGAGCCAGCTTGCGGGCGCGGCGCACCGCCTCAGCCTGCTCGCGGGCACGCTTCTCGGACGGCTTCTCGTAATGACCGCGCAGCTTCATCTCGCGGAAAATGCCCTCACGCTGCATCTTCTTCTTGAGCGCCTTGAGGGCCTGGTCGACATTGTTGTCCCGGACGAGAACCTGCACGTGTGTTCCTCTTCGTGCGTTCGCTGTTTCAGAGCGTCTGCGTTGATGTTCGAGGCAAGCGGGGACGCTGAGGCGCCGACAACCGACTTGCCGAGGTGTGCGCAGATAGCAGAAGCGCCGCGCCTTGTCCACAGCGCGGCGCCAATGATCGCGCCATTTTGAGCCGATCAGCTGCCCTCACGCCCCTCCCCGGAGGTCTGATCCGGAGACGAGGGAAGCGAGGCGGACCGTTCGCCGCTATTCCGAGCCGGGGATCGCGATCACCTCGGCTTCCGCGGAGACCCGGCGGAAGCCGAACGCCTCCTGGTATTCCGGCGAGCGGTAGCAGGCGAGCGCAGTCTCATAGTCCTTGAAGGCCAGCACCACATTGCGCGAGCGGGCCGGGCCCTGCATCGCCGCGTGCTTGCCGCCGCGCACCAGGAACCAACCGCGATACTTCTCGATGGCGACGGCATCGGCCGCGACATAGGACTTGTAGGTCTCCATGTCATGGACGTCGATGCGCATGATCCAATAGGCGGTGCCCGGCCCGATCGCCGGCCCCTCGATAGCGCCCGCCGCCGGTTGCGCGCCCTCATAGCCCTCGATGATGAGGTGCTCGCCGGTCGAGACCGGCAGGCGGAGCACGTAGGCAGCCTGGTATTGCGGGGATTGGAAACAGGCGAGCGCGGTCTCGTAGTCCTTGAACTCGACCACGATGTTGCGCCCTCGCGAGGTGCCTTCCAGCGTCTCGAAGCTGCCGCCGCGCACCAGGAAGCGCCCGCCGAAGGCCGCGATCGCAGGGCCCGCGCCGTCGAGATAGGGCTTGTACTTCTCGGCATCCGGCACGTCGAGCCGAACGATCCAATATCCTTTGGCCATGATTTCCCTGCCCTTTTCTCGCAGCTAGAGAGTTGCAAGCGCTGCCGCGATCTCCGCCTGCACCGCCCGCGCCGCGCCGGCCGGATCGGGCGAGGCGACGATGGGGCGGCCGACGACGAGATGGTCGGCGCCGGCCTTGATGGCGGCAGCCGGCGTCGCGATGCGCTTCTGGTCGCCGGCGGCGCTGCCCTCGGGTCGCACCCCGGGGGTGACGATGGCAGGACGCGATCCGACGATGCCGCGCACCACCGCGGCGTCGGTCGGCGCGCAGACGATGCCGTCAATGCCGACGTCGCGCGCCTGCGCGACGCGGCGATGCACCGTATCCGCGACGCCCGCCGCGTAGCTCGCCTCGGCAAGGTCGTTGTCGTCATAGGAGGTCAGCACGGTGACCGCGAGGATGCGCAACGGGCTCGCGCCCTTGCCCTCCATCGCCGCGCGCATGGTCTGCGGATAGGCGTGCACGGTGGCGAAGCTGGCGCCGAGCCCGGCGAGGCTGGCGACGCCGCGGGCCACCGTGTTGCCGATGTCGTGCAGCTTGAAATCTATGAAGACCTTCTTGCCCTCGCCGATCAGTTCGCGGGCGAAGCCGAGACCCCCGGCGAAGCCGAGCTCATAGCCGATCTTATAGAAGCTCACCGTGTCGCCGAGCCGGGAGACGATGTCTTCCGCCGCGCGCAGCGAGGACATGTCGAGGGCGACGATCAGCCGGTCGCGCGGGTCGGATGGAGCATTGCTCACCGCTGCGTCCTCACGCGCGAAGGCCGGCGCGGAGCGCGGAAAGCTCGATCAGCTTCTTCAGCACGCCGCGCAGCCGCGCCGTCTGCTTGTCGTCCTTGAAATTGCCGGCCTCGTCGAACGCCTGCGACGCGTTGGCGACCATCGCCTGCTCGCCGAGGATGAGGCAATTGAGGCCCAGCGCGAGGCTCTGGCGCAGCATCTGCGAGGCGCGATAGCCGCCGAGCGCGCCCGGCGAGGTGCAGCCGATGGCCCAGGCCGGGCCGCCAAAGGCGTCGCCCTGGCCCCGCACCCGGCTCACCCAGTCAATGGCGTTCTTCAGCAAGGGCGGGAAGCCGGCATTGTATTCCGGGGTGACGACGAACACCCCGTCCGCGGCCACCAGCTGGCCATGCAGCCGCTTCGCATTCTCCGGCACGCCCTCGCGCGTCTCGCAGTCGCCGTCATAGATTGGCAACGCATAGTCGGCGAGCGACAGATGCACCGGCTCGGCTTCGAGCAGGGCGATTTCCTTTGCCGCCAGAGCGGAGAGTGCAGCCGAATAGGAGCCGGTTCGGGTCGAGCCGGCAAAGGTGACGATCTTCGTTGCGCGCATGGTTTCCGTTCAACCGGGTCCGATCAGCCGTGCTGCCTGGCCGAACGATAGACCCAAACCCGCGCCGGCGGGAGGTTCATCCACACGCGCGGGCTCACATGGGCGCTCATCCGCTCGGGCGCGAGCGGCATCGGCGACACCACCGCATAGGTGAACTGGATGAAGGGCGCGTTCGGCCGCGACAGGCCAAAGGCCTGGTCGAGCAGGTCGTGGCGCATCGGCACCGACTTGGTGAACAGCGGCAGGCTGGAGACCACCGCGATCGCCGGGGCGGCAAGCGAGCCGTTCAGCGTCTTCGCCATGTTGTAGGCGTCGCCGCGGATCACGGTGGCGCCGGGGAAGCGCGCCTTCAGCATGTTGCAGAATTCGGGGTTGTACTCGATCAGCACCAGCCGCTCGGGGGCGATGCCGCGTGCCACCAGCGCCGAGGTCACCGGACCGGTGCCGGGACCAAGCTCGATCACTGGCCCGTCATGGTTGGGATCGACATAGCCCGCCATGGTCCGCGCCAGGGCGCGCCCGCTCGGCGAGACCGCGCCGGTACGCAATGGATCCTGCAGCCAGGAGCCGAGGAAGCGAACCTCATCGGGAGCGGATTTCTTGGCGGAGTTGTTCTTGGCGAGGCGGTGCAGCATGCCGTTCGGATTCCTGCGGTCCGGCCGGCGGACCATCGCGATTAGACGGAAGCGGCGGGTCGGGTCAAGCGCTCGGCGATACGGCGCGCTGATTTGCGCGCATTTGCCTTAGGCGCTGGCGATGACGGTTCGATAACAAATGGTCGCTTGCTTGTCATTTCGAACGTCATGCGCGGCCCGCTTTCACGTCATTCCGTCTCGCCGGCGAAGAAGTCTTTCACCTTGGCGAAGAATCCGGTCGACTCGGGATGCGTGTCCTTCGAGCATTCCTTGTCGAACTCGGCGAGCAATTCGCGCTGCCGGCGATTGAGGTTCTGCGGCGTCTCGACGACGACCTGCACATACATGTCGCCCGAGTTGCGGGTACGCAGTACCGGCATGCCCTTGCCGGCGAGCCGGAAGCGCTTGCCGGACTGGGTGCCCTCGGGGACCCTCACCTTGGTCTTGTCGCCGTCGATGGTCGGCACCTCGAAGGTGCCGCCGAGGGCCGCGGTGACCATGGAGATCGGCACCCGGCAGAACAGGTCCGCGCCGTCGCGCTGGAAGAATTCGTGCGGGGCGATGGAGAGGAAGATGTAGAGGTCGCCGGGCGGTCCGCCGCGCACCCCGGCCTCGCCTTCATTGGCGAGCCGGATCCGGGTGCCGTCCTCGACGCCCGACGGAATGGTGACCTGCAATGTGCGCTCGCGCGTGGTGCGCCCCGCCCCGGCGCAGGCCGGGCAAGGATCCTCGATCACTTGGCCACGGCCCTGGCAGGTCGGGCAGGTGCGCTCCAGCGTGAAGAAGCCCTGGGCATGACGGATGCGGCCCGAGCCCTGGCAGGTGCGGCAGGCGGTCGGCTGGGTGCCGGCCCTGGCGCCGGTGCCTGAGCAGGTCTCGCAGGTGACGGAGGTCGGCAGCTTGAGCGTCGCCTCCTTGCCCTCGAAGGCATCCTCGAGCGTGATCTCCATATTGTAGCGCAGGTCCGCGCCGCGCTCGCGGCCGCCCCCGCCGCGGCCTCCGCGACCGCGGGCCCCGCCCATGCCGAACAGGTCGTCGAATATGTCGGAGAAGGTGGAGGCGAAATCGGCGCCGAAGCCCGGCCCGCCGGCTCCATTGCCATTCTCGAAGGCGGAATGGCCGAAGCGGTCATAGGCGGCGCGCTTCTGCCCGTCCTTCAGGACGTCATAGGCCTCGTTGATCTCCTTGAAGCGGTGTTCGCAAGCCGTGTCGCCCGGATTCTTGTCCGGGTGCCACTTCATGGCGAGCTTGCGGAAGGCTGTCTTCAGCTCCGCGTCGGAGACGGTACGGGAGACTTCGAGGACTTCGTAATAGTCGCGCTTGGACATCGCGGGTGCGCGGCTCCAGGTTCAGCGGCGAGCGGGTGCCGAGGGCATCGACGGTAGCATTTCGCATGCCATTCCATGGCCGGGCGCACCGGCCATCCACAGCAACCCGCCGTCAAGCGGGATGCCCGGGATGTACCCGGGCATCGTTCTTCTCATTCGTATCCAGCGGTCACGCCGACTTCTTCTTGTCGTCATCGACCTCGGTGAACTCGGCGTCGACCACGTCGTCCTTCGGCGCGGCGCCGCCCTCGTCGCCACCCGACTGCGCGGCATACATCGCCTCGCCGAGCTTGAGCGAGGCCTGCATCAGCGTATTGGTCTTGGCGGTGATGGCGTCGACATCCTCGCCGTCGAGGGCGCTCTTGAGGTCGGTCATCGCCGCCTCGATCGCCGCCTTGTCGGACGCGCCGACCTTCTCGCCATGCTCGCTCAAGGCCTTCTCGGTCGAGTGGACCAGCGCCTCGGCGTGGTTCTTGGCTTCGACCACGGCGCGCCGCTTCTTGTCCTCGGCGGCGTGGGCCTCGGCGTCCTTCACCATCTTGTCGATGTCGGCGTCGGTGAGGCCGCCGGAGGCCTGGATGCGGATCTGCTGCTCCTTGCCGGTGCCCTTGTCCTTGGCCGAGACATTGACGATGCCGTTGGCGTCGATGTCGAAGGCGACTTCGATCTGCGGCACGCCGCGCGGCGCCGGCGGGATGCCGACGAGGTCAAACTGGCCGAGGATCTTGTTGTCCGCCGCCATTTCGCGCTCGCCCTGGAACACCCGGATGGTGACCGCGGTCTGGCCATCCTCGGCGGTGGAGAACACCTGGCTCTTCTTGGTCGGGATGGTGGTATTGCGGTCGATCAGGCGGGTGAACACGCCGCCCAGCGTCTCGATGCCGAGCGAGAGCGGGGTCACGTCGAGCAGCAGCACGTCCTTGACGTCGCCCTGCAGCACGCCGGCCTGGATCGCGGCGCCGATGGCGACCACTTCGTCCGGGTTGACGCCCTTGTGAGGCTCCTTGCCGAAGAACTGCTTCACCACTTCCTGGACCTTCGGCATGCGCGTCATGCCGCCGACCAGCACCACCTCGTCGATCTGCCCGGCCGAGAGGCCGGCATCCTTGAGCGCCTTGCGGCAGGGCTCGACGGTCTTCTGGATGAGGTCGTCGACCAGCGCCTCGAACTTGGCGCGGGTGAGCTTCATGGTCAGGTGCTTCGGCCCGGCGGCGTCGGCGGTGATGAAGGGCAGGTTGATCTCGGTCTGGGTCGCGCTCGACAGCTCGATCTTCGCCTTCTCGGCGGCCTCCTTGAGGCGCTGGAGGGCCAGCTTGTCGTTACGCAGGTCGATGCCCTGCTCCTTCTTGAACTCGTCGGCGAGGTAGTTGACGAGCCGCATGTCGAAGTCTTCGCCGCCGAGGAAGGTGTCCCCGTTGGTCGACTTCACCTCGAACACGCCGTCGCCGATCTCCAGGATCGAAACGTCGAAGGTGCCGCCACCGAGGTCATAGACCGCGATGATGCCGTTCGCCTTCTTGTCGAGGCCATAGGCGAGCGCGGCCGCCGTCGGCTCGTTGATGATGCGCAGCACCTCAAGGCCGGCAATCCTGCCGGCGTCCTTGGTGGCCTGGCGCTGGGCATCGTTGAAATAGGCCGGGACGGTGATGACCGCCTTGTCGACCTTGGCGCCGAGATAGGCCTCCGCGGTCTCCTTCATCTTCTGCAGGGTGAAGGCGGAGATCTGCGAGGGCGAATAAGGCTTGCCGTCCGCCTCGACCCAGGCGTCGCCGTTCGGCGCCTTGACGATCTTGTAGGGGACGAGCTTCTTGTCCTTCTCGACCATCGGGTCGTCATAGCGGCGGCCGATCAGGCGCTTCACCGCAAAGAAGGTGCGCTCGGGGTTGGTCACCGCCTGGCGCTTGGCCGGCTGGCCGACGAGGCGCTCGCCGTCTTCGGTGAAGGCGACAATGGAGGGCGTGGTACGCGCGCCCTCCGCGTTCTCGATCACTTTCGGCGTGGAACCTTCCATCACCGCGACGCAGCTATTGGTCGTGCCGAGGTCGATGCCGATGACTTTGGACATATATATCTCCTTCCGGCAGGCCGGCCGGGCCTTATTGTAAGCACCCAGAAGTACGGTATTGGCTTCTCGCCGCCCGTCCCCCGGACCGGCCCCCAAACAAACGGGGTACGGCGCTATTCGCGCCGTTCGCGCCGGATATAGGGGCAGCCCACAGACGCCGCAAGACATTCGCAGCCACGAAGTGCAGCCACGACGTCGCGCGCAAACGCAGCAGGCATGCTGGCTGGAGGCCCGCCGCCGCCGGGAATGTCAGGCCGGCTGCGCCGAGGTCACGCGAAACCGCACTGCAAGCGCCCCGAGAACCGGGATCTGCGCCGCGAGCTCGCGCCAATGGCGCGGATTGAGCTCCATGATGGCGATTGTCTCCGGCGGGAAGTGGCAGGCCTCCACCAGCCCGTCCCAATCGATCGCACCCCAGCCGATGGGAAGGTGCAGGTCGCCTTCGCCGAACGCCGCCGCCTCCGCGGGATCGAAGGTCCAGAGTTCGCCCGGGCGGCCGAACGAATCATGGAGGTGCAGATGCACCGCATGCGGTGCCAGGGCGGCGATCTCGGCCGCCGGATCGAGCCGGTTCTCGGCGCAGCGAATATAGGCGTGGCTGAAATCGAGCGTCGCCTTGACCGCCTTGTGGTCGATGGCGTCGAGCTCGCCGGCGAGCTTGGAGGGCGTCGCCGTCTCCCGTACCCCATTGAAACGGAACACATTCTCGACGCAGAGCGTGACCCCGAGGGCGGCGGCGATATCGCCGGCGCGAATCAGGGCGTCGCGCTGGCGCGAATAGGCGACCTCGATATCATCCTGGGGATCGCGCACCATTCCGGTGTGCATGACGAGGTGGCTGGCGCCGATCTCGGCGCTGATCTCGATGGACGCCTTGAGCACGGCCTCATGCCGCTCGAGGCGTTCGGGAATATCCATCAGATTGATGGAAAGCGGGCCGTGCACCGTGTAGCCCAGCGCGCGCCCGGCGAGCGCCCGGCCGAGATCGGCGACGCGATCGTCCAGCACCTTGCCGCCGACGATGAGATGCCACGCATAGGCCGGCAGCTCCACGACGTTCACGCCGAGGGCTTCGGCCTCGTCGAGGGCCGGCCCGAGATCGTCGAATTCTGGGCTGCCTTCGCGCAGGGAATAGCCGGCGGCGCGGACGGCGGAGACCGGGGCGTGCATCAGCATGCGGGGGGTCCTTTCATGTGGTGTGCCCGAGCCCTCCCCGTTCGGAGGATCGCTCCAAACGGCGGATAGTGCTCTTGATTCAACAAGTTGGAGCGCGTTCGGACCGCAAGAGCTTGCCGACCCCGCGGTGCCTGCTCCAGGCGCAAAGACGAATTTGCGCCCGCAATATGCCACAAATGTTAAGTCGCGCCGACGCGCCGGAGGTTGCATGCCGTTACGGCCGGCGCCAGCTCACAGGTTCCGACCTCGCAATGCTCCAATCGACTGGTCATCCCCGGGCTTGTCCCGCGGATCCACGACCGTGACGAACAAGCAACCGTGGATGGCCGGGACAAGCCCGGCCATGACGGCGGAAGTGGTCGGCCTCACCCATCCAGGCTCGGTCAGATTGCAAGGCGACGCCTTATTTGTCCGGCGTCACCGAGGTGATCCAGCCGTGCCCGGCGCCTTCCGCATCCATGACGATGGCGATGCGACCGATGCCCGGCACATCGAAGGCCGGCCGGATGATGCGTCCGCCGGCGGCCTCGAGCCCCTTGAGCCGCTCGTCCACGTCGTCGACCTCGATATAGGCGAACCAGTGGCTGGGTATGCCGTCGAAATCCGGGCTGTGCAGCGGAAAGATGCCGGCGACCATCTCATCGCCCATCTTGGCGATCCAATAGGTGCCGTTCGGCATCGGCATGGCATCGAAGCTCCAGCCGAGCGCCTCGCCATAGAAGCGCCTGGCAGCTTCCGGGTCCCAGCTGTTGAGTTCGTTCCACACGAAGGATCCGTGCTTCGGCATGGCAGTTCTCCTGTCCCAACGGGTGTACTCGGCCCGCGATCAACCATCATAATGCCACCGGGCGACGCTGCAGCGACGGGCGCATCACGTTCGCGCCGCTATGGCTTGCGATGTCCGGCGAACCGAACTAGACCGGACCGACCGGGCCGGACCTACCAGGCTGGTCCAGCCGCCCAATGTGCGGTCTTCAACGTCGCGAGCGATGCAGCTTTTCCATCATACTTTCTGCCCGCATTCGCGTTTCGTGCGCCTCGCCTTCGGCGAGTACGGCATGGACCCGGCCCTCATCGAGGAGCGGGTGTGGGAGCGCCGGCCGGATTTCCTCGCGCTCGATCCTGCCGGGGCGACGCCGGTGGTGGTGGAGGAGAACGGCCTTGCCGTGCCCGGCGCCGCCATCATCGCCGAATATCTCGACGAGACCCGGGGCCTTGCCCTGGGCGATCGCCGCCTTCTGCCGGAGGATCTGAGCGGGCGGATCGAGGTGCGCCGGCTCACCAGCTGGTTCAACGACAAGTTCTTCACTGAGGTCACCGAGCCGCTGGTGCGTGAGAAGGTCTATAAGCGCTACATGAAGCGCGAGCAGGGCGGCGGCCCACCGGACATGGCGGCAATTCGCGCCGCCCGTGCCAATATCCGCTATCATCTGCATTATATTGGATGGCTTGTGAAGGCGCGGAACTGGATCGCCGGCGAGCGGCTCTCTTATGCCGATCTCGCCGCCGCGGCCCATATTTCCTGCGCCGATTATCTGGGCGACGTGCCGTGGGACGAGGACGAGACGGCGAAGATCTGGTACGCGCGCATCAAGTCGCGCCCATCCTTCCGTCCGCTGCTGGCGGTGACCATGGCGGGCATGCCGCCGGCTGCGACCTACGCCGACCTGGACTTCTAGGGCATGTTCCGCAAAAGTTGGACGACTTTTGCGATCAGAACATGATCCAGCCTATTGAATCTAGAAGCCTATCTGCTCGCCCGAACGGTACCGCGCGAGCGGACAGGCTTCTAGATCCTGCGGCTGCGAAGACCCTGCTCGCCGGTCTCGCCCGCGAGGAGGGCTTCGACGCCTTCGGCATCGCCGCCCCCGATTCCATCCCCGAATCGGCCCCTCGTCTCGCCCGATGGATTGGCGAGGGCGCTTATGGCGACATGGACTGGATGCCGGACACCATGGAGCGCCGCTCGTCCCCCGCTTCGCTGTGGCCCGAGGTCGGTGCGGTGGCCATGCTCGGCCTGAATTACGGCCCGGACGAAGATCCCCGCGACGTGCTGGCGCAACGCCGGCGCGGCGCCATATCCGTCTATGCCCGCGGCGACGATTATCATGAACTCATCAAGGGCAAGCTGAAGCGCATCGCCTCGCGCTTCGTTCCGAAGGCCGGTGGCGATATCAAGGTGTTCGTGGACACCGCACCCTTGATGGAGAAGCCGCTCGCCGAGGCTGCCGGGCTCGGCTGGCAGGGCAAGCACACCAATCTCGTCGCCCGCGAGCGCGGCTCCTGGCTGCTGCTCGGCGCCATCGCCACCACGCTGCCGCTGCCGCCCGATGCGCCGGAGACCGACCATTGCGGCTCCTGCCGCGCCTGCCTCGATGCCTGCCCGACCGCGGCCTTCCCAGCGCCCTATCGGCTCGATGCGCGCCGCTGCATCTCCTATCTCACCATCGAGCACAAGGGCCCGATCCCGCACGAATTCCGGCAGGCGATGGGCAACCGCATCTATGGCTGCGACGACTGCCTCGCCGCCTGCCCATGGAACAAGTTCGCCGAACTCGGCCGCGAAGCCCGGCTCGCGGCGCGCGAGGAGAACCGCGCCCCGCCGCTCGCCGAGCTGGCTCGGCTGGACGAGGCCGCATTCCGCGCCCGCTTCACCAAGAGCCCGATCAAGCGCACCGGGCGCGTCCGCTTCCTGCGCAATGTGCTGATCGCCATCGGCAATTCGGGCATGGCTTCGCTCGTGCCGGAGGCGGTGCGCCTCGTCGGCGACGGCCATCCGCTGATCCGAGGCGCAGCGGTCTGGGCTCTGTCCCGCCTGCTCGACTGGGAGGCCTTCACCGAGTTGCGGGCCCGCCATCTGCCCGATGAGCCGGACGAAAGCGTCCGAGCCGAATGGCTCGACGCCTCGGGCGCCGCATGACGAGCCTGCTTTGTCTCGGCTTCGGCTATTGCGCATCGCGGTTCGTCGAGATGCATGGCACGCAGTTCGAGCGTCTCTTCGCCACGTCGAGGAGCGGTGCATCCCGGGGCGACAGCATCGAGACGCTCCGGATCGGCTCGCCCGAGCTGGAAGCGGCAGCCGGGGCCGCCGACGTGCTGCTGGTCTCGGCCCCGCCCGGCGAAGCGGGCGATCCCTTCCTCGGCCCTCTCGGGGACGCCATTGCGGCGGGGCGCAAGGGCGCGCTGATCTATCTCTCCACCATCGGCGTCTATGGGGATAGCGGCGGGGCCTTTATCGACGAGACCGCGCCGCTGAATGCCACCAGCCCGCGCGGGCGCCGGCGCATCGCCGCGGAGGCGGGTTGGCAGCAGCTCGGCCAGCGCGCCGGTCGCCCGGTCACGGTGCTGCGGCTCGGCGGCATCTATGGCGCTGGGCGCAACGCCTTGGCGGACATCGCGGACGGCGATGCCCGTTGCATCGTCCGCGAAGGGCAGATGTTCAATCGCATCCATGTCGACGACATCGCCGGCGCCATCCTCGCCGCCGTCCATGGCTTCGAGGGCACGGTCAACGTGGTCGACGACGAGCCGGCGGAGGCCTGCGCCCCGGTGCGCTTTGCGGCAAAGCTGCTGGGCGTCGAACCGCCGCCGGCGGTGCCCTACGATGAGGCGGCGCCGCTGATGTCGGCGATGGCGCGCTCGTTCTGGGCCGACAATCGCCGGGTGCGCAACACGCGGCTGAAGCAGGAGCTGGGGGTCCAGCTCCGCTATCCGACCTATCGCGAGGGCCTGGCGGCGCTGTTCGACGCCGGCGAGGGACGTCCCCTGAACCTTTGAACAACCTCACCTTGAGGTGCTTGCGTCGCGGGCCTCGAAGTATGTTGAAGGCGCCTCGGGCTTGACCGAAAAACTCCAAATCGCCCTCATCCCCGGGCTTGACCCGGGGATCCAGCCACGCCGCATGCACCCGGTCCCAAGTCTGGGTCCGGTCAAGTCTGGGTCCCCGGGTCAAGCCCAGGGATGAGGGTGGGTGGGGTGGTTCGCGCCGCTTCCGGTGAGTTTGAATGAGGCTCTCGGGATGAGGTTGTCAGCGAATACTAACCCCGCCCGCGTGCGCTCCGGGTCGGCAGCACCTGGCGCTCCAGCCAGTTCGAGATCTCCCGCACCCGCTCGGCCTTGATGCGGATGCTGTCGCCGATGCCGTGGCGCCAGGAGAGCCGCTGGTCGGCCGGGTTCGTCTCCAGCGCCTCGAGGTCGGCGATGAAGCCGTCGCGCTCGGCGACGTTGGCGAAGAAGCCTTCATCGTATACCGCGTCGCCGATGCGCCGGACGATCGCCGCCATTTCGCGGAACGGATATTCCGGATGGTACTGCACGCCCCATGCGACGGTGTGGTCGCGGCGAATCTCCAGCGCCTGCACGCCGCTATGGCCGTTGGTGGCGAGAAGCTCGGCGCCCGCGGGCACCGTCTCGACCTCGTCGAGATGTACGGTCATCGCCTCGAACACGGTCGGCTTGCCGGCATAGAGCGGGTGCGTGGCGCCGGCCGGGGTGAGGCGGATGCGCCGGCCGAAGCCGAGTTCGCGCCCGCGCGGATTGCGCCGCACGGTGCCGCCCGCGGCCACGGTGAGCACCTGCAGCCCCCAACAGCTTCCGAACAGCGGCGTGCCGGAGGAAAAGCCGGCGCGGATCAGCGCGATCTGCCGTTCGATCTCCGGCCCGCCATTGTAGATGTTGAGCGAGGAGCCGGTGATGGCGATGCCGTCATAGGATTCGAGGCCGCCGCCGTCGGGCAGATTGGCACCGGCATCCGCCGGATAGCAGATATCGACGGTGGCGCGCGGCAGCAGCTCGCGCAGCAGCCGCGAGTAACCCTCGCTCGGCGCTTCGCCGCCGAAATTGGTGTGGCGTGCCCGCGCCGCGGCGGTGTTGCCCTCGACGACGAGCAGACGCGGTGCCGAAGAGCCTGGGGAGAAAACGTGCGTGTCCAGCATGGCGGATTGTAAGACGTCAATGTTTTTCTATGCCATGCGTTCCGCCTCCGGCAACCCCGCCTCGTCAGATCCGCGGCTGAAAGGCGCGCAGGAACTGCTCGACCGTGTGCTCCACCACCTGGTCGACGCACTGCCCGGGGGGAGCCGGCTCGCCGCCGAACAATATCGGCATAACGATCGGTGCATGGCAGCCGATGAGGAACTGCCATGCGGCCAGTTCGGGATTCTGGATCTCGAGCTCGCCGCGCTCGATCCTGGCTTCGAGCCAGCACGAAAAGCGTTGCACGCCAGCCTCGAGCCCGGCCTTGAGGAAGGCTTTTGAAATCTCCGGAAACTTCTCCCCGACCGCGATCACGATGCGCACCGTGGCGATGTGCTCCGGGCGGATCATCGCCTCGATATAGCTGCGGCCCGCGGTGGTGAGCTCGGCCCTCAGGTCGCCGTCGCCGGTTCCGAGCACCAATGTGCGCTCGGCGGTCTGTGCACATTCCTCATGCACCAGTGCCGCGAACAGGTCCTGCTTGGAGCCGAAATAGACATAGAGCGTGCCCTTGGAGACGCCGGCGGTGCGGGCGATGTCACCCATGCTGGCGGCATCGAAGCCGCGGGCCAGAAACACCTCGCGCGCACCTGCGAGGACTTGCCTGCGCTTGTCCGGATCGTGCCCGCCAGCGCCCGGCTCTTCCCTCGCTATGTACTGAACTACCGTCATGAATCCGAACTGACTCGCCCTACGACGAAAGGATGATTGATGCGGATGGTGTGTGGCGACAGGAAAGCGATGTCCATTCTAAACTGGCGCACTCGCCGCCGAATGCCAAACGTCAAAGCGGCAGGTATCACCGTTTTTTGACCGAACCGTTCGGTTCAGTCTTGAATGTGCTCATCGAAAATTCTATCTAGTGGCTACACCGTCTGGTCGGAATTCGGAAGGCCCCCGCAAGCCTCTGGATATTTACCCGGTCGATGGTAGAGGGAGGGGAGTTACATCCGCCCCCCAACTCCCCTCCCTCGCTCTTTCCGCCGTGCGGCGGCCGGCGCCGCGTTTCGCGCCGGTCATATGAACCTCACCTTCATTCGGACCTGCGACGCCGCGCGTCACTTGGCGGATCGCCGATCGAAGGCTATTGATGCGGCCGCTCCCAATCAGGCGTTTCCCGAGCACCGCATGCTCCTGAAGGCCCCGCGCTGTGTCTTTCCGTCAACCCGCGGGCCCTCGGCCTGCGGGCTTGCGAGTGGGCGGTCCGGGGCTTGCGTCAGTGGATGCGGCCGCTCCGCCCTTGCGCGGGCGGCACCGGAACCATCATGACCGAACGCCTCGCCAGGGCTCGTGCCCGTACTTTGCCCTTTGCCGCAGAAGTCGCCGCCCTTGGCGTCGTTTTCGGCGATATCGGAACCAGTCCGCTTTATGCCTTCCGCCAAGGCCTGTTGGCGGTCGGCGCCGAGACCTTCACCGCCGACGACGTGCTGGGCCTGCTCTCGCTCATCACCTGGGCGGTGATCCTCTCGGTCACGCTGAAATACGTGATGCTCGTGCTGCGCGCCGACAATGACGGCGAAGGCGGCATCCTCGCGCTGGTGACGCTGCTCGATCTGCATCGCAGCGCGGCGGGCGGGCGGCTCTGGCTCCTGATCGCCGGCCTCATCGGCGGCGCCATGCTGATCGGCGATGGCGTCCTCACCCCGGCTATCTCGGTGCTCTCGGCGATCGAGGGGCTGGAGGTGGTGGCGCCGGCGCTCGACCACTGGATCGTCGCCGTCACCGTTCTGGTGATTCTCGCCGTGTTCTTCTCCCAGCAGGCCGGCACCGAGAAGATCGGTGCCTTGTATGGGCCGATCATGCTGATCTGGTTCACGGTGCTGGGCGCCATCGGGCTCTACGGCATCGTCAAGGCGCCGGAGGTGCTGTTGGCAGCCGATCCGCGCCACGGCATCCAGCTCCTCATCGGCCACCCCTGGCTGTCCGGCGCGATACTCGGCGCCACCTTCCTCGCCATCACCGGCGGCGAGGCGCTCTATGCCGATCTCGGCCATTTCGGCCGTCCGACCATCACCCGGGCCTGGCTGTTCGTCGCCATGCCGGCGCTGCTGCTGAACTATTACGGCCAGGGCGCCACGGTTCTGGTGAACCGGGATGCGGTGCGCAACCCCTTCTACGATCTCTCGCCCGACATCATCGACGTGCCGCTGCTGTTCCTCGCCGCGGCGGCGACCATCATCGCCTCGCAGGCCATCATCACCGGCGTGTTCTCGCTGGCCAAGCAGGCCATCGAGCTCGGCTATCTGCCGCCGATGCGAATCCGCTACACCAGCGAGCACAACGACCAGCACATCTATATCGGCCGGCTGAACTGGCTGCTGATGCTGGCCTGCATCGCCGTGGTGGTGTCGTTCGGCTCCTCCGACCGTCTCGCCTCGGCCTATGGCATTGCGGTCGCCATGGCGATGGTCGCCACCACCATCCTGTTCGTCGCCTATGTGCGGCGCAGCTGGGACTGGCCGCTGCCGGCCCTGATCGGCCTTGCCGGCGGGCTCGCCATGATCGACGTCTCCTTCGCTCTGTCCAATCTCACCAAGCTGCACGATGGCGGCTGGCTGCCGGTGATGATCGCCAGCATCGTGCTCATCGTCATGGTGAGCTGGCGCCGCGGGCTGGAGGCGCTGGTCGTCCAGCAGCGCCGCTTCACCGAGCCGCTCGACGAGTTCATCTCCCGCGGACAGCCGGCGAACTGCGCGATGAGCCCGCGCACCGCCATCTTCCTGTCGCGCGCCGGGGCAATGACGCCGGTGGCGCTGAGCCGGCTCGCCGGGCTCATGGATGTGCGCTTCGCCAAGGCGGTCATCGTCTCGGTGTGGATCGCCTCCCGGCCGCGCGTGCAGATGGACGACCGGGTGCGGGTAACCGTGCTCGATCCGAGCCATGTCCGGGTCGATGTGCGCTTCGGCTACATGCAGCAGATCGATGTGCCCGCCGTGCTCGGCCCCGCCTTGCATGCGCAAGGGGTGGATCCGGATGAGGCGATCTATCTCATCGGCCACGAGCGCATCGTGCCGCCGGAGGAGATCAAGTCGCTCCGCGACGTGCTCGCCCATCTCTTCGCCTTCCTCGCGCGAAATGCCGAGCGTTCGGTCGACCGCTTCGGCCTGCCGCGTCCCCGCACCATCGAGATCGGTTACCCGGTGCGGCTGTGAGCAGGCTTCACGGTTTCGCGTTGGCGCCGTCACGCCGTCGCCTTGATGTGCGCGGAAAAGACCCCCGCTCGCGTGCCGTGCGCCGCGTCACGCACCTCGCCATGCGATTGTGTCGGGGCGGCCGGTTCCGAAATCCCTATGGGTCTGGTACGGGTGCGGACGGGGCGGTCTCGTCGCGCGGCCGATCGAAATCATGGACGCATCGATGAACGGTCTGAAGGCGGTCGGCCATTTCCTGCGCGAGCGTGTCGGCTGGCACGGTCTCGGCGTATTGGCCAGTCTCGCCATCATCGGCGTCGCCGTGACTGTGCTCTACGAGATGCTGCGCAACATCCAGCCCGCCGAGGTGTTCGACGCCCTGACCGGCACGGCGCCATGGCGCATTGCGCTCGCCGCCCTGTTCGTCGCCTGCGCCTATTTCACCCTCACCTTCTATGATTGGTTCGCGCTGCGCACCATCGGCAAGCCGCACGTACCCTATCGGACTGCCGCGCTGGCGTCCTTCACCTCCTATTCGATCGGCCACAATATCGGCTTCTCCGCCTTCACCGGCGGCACGGTGCGCTATCGGATCTATTCGGCCTACGGCCTCGGCGCGGTCGATGTCGCGAAACTGTGCTTCATCACCGGCCTCACCTTCTGGCTCGGCAACATCACCATACTGGGCCTCGGCATCACCATCGAGCCGTCGGCGGCGAGCGCGGTCGACCAGTTGCCGCCGCTTGCCAATCGGCTGATCGGCCTCGCCTTGCTGACCGCACTCACCGCTTACGTCGTGTGGGTCGGCGTCCGACCGCGCCGCATCGGCGTCGGCGAGGGCCATTGGACGGTGACGCTGCCCGGCTGGCGGCTGACGCTGCTGCAGATCCTGATCGGCATCGTCGACCTCACCTTCTGCGCGGCGGCGATGTACGTGCTGATGCCGCAGGCCCCCTTCATCGATCCGATCGCGCTCGGCGTCGTCTTCATCTCGGCGACGCTGCTTGGATTCGCCAGCCATGCGCCCGGCGGGCTCGGCGTGTTCGACGCGGCGATGCTGGTGGCGCTGCCGCAGTTCGACAAGGAGCCGCTGCTCGGCGCGCTGCTGCTGCTGCGCCTGCTTTATTATGTGGCGCCCTTCACTTTGGCGCTGATCATGCTCGGGGTGCGCGAACTGCTGCTCAGCCGGCGCCGCGCCGTTCCGGTGCCCGCGCCCGAGGTCTCTCCCGAGCCGCTCGCCGCCCTGCCGGTACTTGAGCCCGAGGCGGTCACTGACGCGGCAGAGGACGAGCCGCGTCGCGCGGCGGGGTGAGGGGCCGGGGTCGATCAATCCATGTTCGATAAGCCGGGGCAATTCCTCTTCGATCAAAGATCCCATCTGATCGGGAGTTGCTCTAGCGTCCAAGCCCCGGGATCATGCCTTGCATGCCCTTGGGCACCTTGGTGATCTTCACGCCCTTCGGGACCTCGAACTGCGCCGGGTCCTGCGGCCCGCGTGCCAGCTCGACGACCTCGAACACCACTTGCGGCTTGCCGTTCACGGTCGCCTTTGCCCGCATCACGATGCCGTCGGGGGTGATGCATGCTTCCACCGGATCGGAGCCGACCTTCTCGCTGGTGCGCCACAAATCGCAAGGCTCGCCGGCGACCGTGTCGCTGCCGAAGCGGGCGCCCTCCGCCGGCAGGTCGGTGAAGGACAGGCTCTCCGGCAGCTCCATTTCGAGCGCCACCTTGTCCATCCCCGGCAGCGTGGTGAGCATCACCATGCGCTTCTTCTTCGGGTCGATCAGTCCGGTCATTGCGCCGCTCGTCCCGGCGGTGCCGACCTCCACGCGCAGCCGTCCGTTGCCATGCACGACCTTCATCTGCGCACTCTCGCTGGGAGTGCGCGCCGTCGCGGCGTAATCGACCGAGGGGCGAGGCAGCGTGTCGGCGCAGGCGGGGGCGGGCGCCGCTGCCATGACAGGCATCCCCAGCGCGAAGGCAAGGGAGAGGTCGGAACGCAGCATCTCTTGCCCCCGCAAGTCCTGACGCCGACGCGGCGGTTCAGGCCGTCTGGCGTGTCAGGAGATCCCGCCCATCGAGCACGATTTCTGGATCCGGCACGCCGATCACCATGTCGTCGCGCCCATCATACGGCAGATGCGAGAGAAAGTGGCGTATCGTGCCGAGCCGCGCGCGCATTTTGTCGTTGGAGAGAATCGCGATCCACGGCACCGGCTCGTGGGTCCGCGCGATCATGGTGTTGCGGGCCCTGGAGATGGCGTCCCAGCGCGCCGGCGCGGAGAAATCGACCGGCGAGAGCTTCCAGCGCTTCAGCGGGTCGAGCTTGCGTGCGAACAGCCGCTTGAGCTGCATTTCGCGGCCGATGTCGAGCCAGAGCTTGAACAGCCTTATCCCGTCATCGGCCAGCATCTTCTCGAAGACCGGCACCTGTTCGAGGAAGTCCGCCGTCTGCTGCGGCGTGCAGAAGCCCATCACCGGCTCGACCACGGCACGATTGTACCAGGAGCGATCGAAGATCGCGATTTCGCCGCGGCTCGGCATGTGCGGCACATAGCGCTGAAAATACCATTGGCCGCTCTCGACCTCGGTGGGCTTGGCGAGTGCCACAATGCGCACCGATCGCGGATTGAGGTGCTGGGTCAGCCGATGGATGGTGCCGCCCTTGCCGGCGGCATCCCGGCCCTCGAACACCAGGGCGACGCGCTCGCCCTTGTCGCGCACCCAGCTCTGCAGCTTCAGCAGTTCGATCTGCAGCCCAAGCAGCTCCCGCTCATAGACCTTGCGTTTCGGGCGGTCGGCGTAAGGGTAGCCGCCACTGCGATAGGCGCGCGCCTCGATCAGCGGATCGAGCGCCGGCGCATCAAAGGAAAAGTCCGCAAGCGCCTTGGCCAGTGCATTGTCGGCACGGTTGTCGTTCGCCTTGCCACTGGTCTTGCCGCCGGATTCACCATCCTTGCCGGCCTTTTCCCCCGATTTGAACTTCTCCGGCTTCTTCTTCGTCATATGGAAGCCTCGTAACGTGACCGATAAGGGACGACTGCAACCGCGCAGCTGATTCTAGAGCCGGCTTCTTAGCATGGCGGCAGGGGCAATGTGGCCCGCGGCGCGGATTGCGGTTAAGGAAGAATATTCCCGGGAAACGCCAATGGCCTTGCGCGATTCGAGCCCGTCGAGCCCACTTGCCGACGACACTATGGTCGAAAGGCTGGTGGCGGCGCGCTGGGTGCTCGGCGCCGGCCTCGCCGGCCTCGCCATCGTTGTGGGCTCCGGCGGGCTCAATGTGGTGCCGGCCCTGCTGCTCGGCGCGCTGCTCGTCGCCGCCGCCGCGGTACCGAGCCGGCGCCGGCCGGTCGCGGCGGCGCTGGCGAGGCTCCACGGCGAGGTGCGCGCGCCGGCTGTGTCCATCGCCGTCGAGGGACGGCTTGCATCGCTGGTGCGTGCGCTGCCCGATGCCGCCTTGCTGCTCGATACCGGCGGCACCGTGCTCGCGACCAATGAGCTCGCGGCACAGACCGTTTCCAGCGTCAAGATCGGCGATCCGGTGTCGTTCGCGGTGCGGGTGCCCGAGGTGCTGGAGGCGGTGCGCGCGGCGAGCTCCGGCGGCGGGCCGCGCCAGGTCGAATTCGCCGAGCGCGTCCCGCTCGAGCGCGCGATCCTCGCCGACATCGTGCCGGTACGCTTCGCCGGCCAGGAGGGCGGTCCGCCCGACGTGATCCTGCTCATCTTCCACGACATGACGCAGCAGCGCCGGGTCGAGCAGATGCGGGTCGACTTCATCGCCAATGCCAGCCACGAATTGCGCACCCCGCTCGCCTCGCTGTCCGGCTTCATCGAGACGCTGCAGGGGCCGGCGCGCAACGACCCGCAGGCGCGCGAGCGCTTCCTCAAGATCATGGCGGCGCAGGCGCGGCGCATGTCGCGCCTGATCGAGGACCTGCTCTCGCTCTCCCGCATCGAGCTGAACGCGCACATGCGCCCCGAGGCCGAGATCGACCTCGTGGCCGTGGTCGGCCATGTGCGCGACACTTTGGCCCCGCTCGCCCGCGAGCGCGATGTCGATGTCGCCTTCGAGACACCCGGCCGGCCGATCATGGTGCGCGGGGATCGCGACGAATTGATCCGCGTGTTCGAAAATCTGGTCGAGAACGCTTTGAAATACGGCGGATCGGGCGGGCGCATCGAGATCCGCCTTGCCCTTGAAGCGGCCGATGCGGTAGCGTCCGTGCGCGACTTCGGCCCCGGCATCGCACCCGAGCACCTGCCCCGCCTTACCGAGCGGTTCTATCGGGTCGACACCGCGCATTCGCGCGAGCAGGGCGGCACCGGTCTCGGCCTCGCCATCGTCAAGCACATAGTAGCCCGCCATCGTGGCCGGCTGGGCATTGAAAGTGTTCCCGGAGAGGGGGCGACATTCACCGTCCGCCTTGCAGTTATTGCGTCCGGCCCGCGGTAATTATCTACTAAAATCAACAATGTGGCCTGTCATCCGGATGTCATCCGGAAGTCATAGAACGTTGGCCCCGGGCCGTTAAGAGTCCGTTGTGAAGCTTTTTCCGTCGCCTCCGGCTACGCCCGGAACGCAACCGGACACACGAGCTAAGGAGAAGACCCTTGAAATTCGCCAATATTTTCGGAGCTGTCGCGATTGCGGCTGGCAGCATTGTTTCGGGCGGCGCTTTCGCTGCCGACATCAACGGCGCTGGCGCGTCCTTCCCCGCGCCGGTCTATCAGTCCTGGGGTGCCGCTTATAAGGCGAAGTCGGGCACCGGCATGAACTATCAGTCGATCGGTTCGGGCGGCGGCCAGAACCAGATCATCAATCGCACCGTCGATTTCGGCGCGTCCGATGCTCCGATGGCTGACGACAAGCTCGCCAGCAACAACCTGCTGCAGTTCCCGACCGTGATCGGCTCGGTCGTTGCCATCGTGAACCTCGAGGGCATCGAGAGCGGCCAGGTGAAGCTCTCCGGTCCCGTGCTCGCCGAGATCTACCAGGGCAAGGTCACCAAGTGGAACGACCCCAAGATCGCTGATCTGAACAAGGGCGTGAAGCTCCCCGACCTCGCCATCGTCCCGGTCTATCGTTCGGACTCGTCGGGCACCTCTTTCGTCTTCACCTCCTACCTCGCTGCCGCCAGCGCGGACTGGAAGTCGAACGTCGGCGCCGCCACCTCCGTGCAGTGGCCGACCGGCGCGGGCGCCAAGGGCAATGAAGGCATTGCCGGCACCGTGAAGAACACCAAGGGCGCCATCGGCTACGTCGAATACGTCTATGCCGCGGCCAACAAGCTGACCACCACCGACCTCATCAACAAGGCCGGCAAGACCGTGAAGCCGACCGAAGCCGCCTTCATGGCCGCCGCTTCGGCTGCCGACTGGAAGAGCGCGAAGAACTTCGCCGCTTCCATGATCGACACCGCCGGCGAGACCGCCTGGCCGATCGTCTCCGCCACCTACATCCTGCTGCCGAAGAACCCGACCAACGCCACGCAGTCGGCCGAGGCCATCAAGTTCTTCGACTGGGCGTACGGCAAGGAAGGCGACGAGCTCGCCGAGAAGCTGCACTACATCGCCCTGCCGGACGCCGTCGTCGAGGAAGTCCGCAAGGCGTGGAAGGCCGAAGTGAAGGCCGACGGCAAGGCCGTCTGGACCAACTGACGAGAGTCTCGAAGGGCGGCTGGCGCTTCGGCGCCGCCGCCCTTCATCCTCGTGTGACGCGTGCCTGAATGGACGTGCGTGGCCGTTCTGTATCCGAAGTCCTGATACCCGAAGTCTTGATGTGCGAAGTCCTGGAGTTGCCCCGCCTCGCGGGGTGTTGAGCGCGGTTTCCGGCTGAGGCCGAAGGAATTTTTCATATGGACGCCACCTTGGGCGGAAATTCCGCCGACCCGGCGATGGTCTCTGCCCACAAGCCGACCGGAAGGATCAGCGATCCGATCTTCGTCGGCCTGCTCTGGGCGAGCGGCATCTTCGTTCTGCTCATTCTCGGCCTCATCATCGCGATGCTGTTCGAGGGCGGCCTCCCGGCGTTGCGCGAATTCGGCATTTCCTTCCTCTGGTCGACGCAGTGGAACCCGGTGACCGAGAAGTTCGGCGCCGGCGTCATGGTGTTCGGCACGCTGTTCAGCGCCATCATTGCGGTTCTCGTCGCGTTGCCGCTGTCCTTCGGCATCGCCTTCTTCCTGACCGAGATCGCGCCGGGCCCGTTCCGCCGTCCGATCGGCGTTGCCATCCAGTTGCTCGCCGCCGTGCCCTCGATCATCTACGGTATGTGGGGCTTCTTCGTCGTCGTGCCGCTGATCGCCGCTTATGTGCAGCCGCCGCTGATCGAGTGGCTTGGCCCGATCCCGCTGCTCGGCGCGCTGTTCCAGGGCCCGCCGCTCGGCGCCGGCATGCTCACCGCCGGCCTGATCCTCGCTCTGATGATCCTGCCCTTCATCACCGCGATGTTCGTCGAGGTGCTGGAATCCGTGCCGCCCATGCTGAAGGAATCCGCCTACGGCGTCGGCGCCACCACGTTCGAGGTCTATCGCAACGTCTCGGTGCCTTATGGCCGCACCGCCATGGTCGGCGCGGTGATGCTCGGCCTCGGCCGCGCGCTCGGCGAGACCATGGCCGTCACCTTCGTCATCGGCAACGCCACCCGCATGTCGGCGTCGCTGTTCGCGCCGGGCGCCACCATCGCCTCGACCATCGCCAACGAATTCCCCGAAGCCTCGATGGGCTCGCTGAAGCTGCAGTCGCTGCTCCAGCTCGGCTTCATCCTGTTCGTCATCTCGTTCATCGTGCTTGCGCTGTCGCGCATGCTGGTGCGCTCGAAGCTCAAGGCCTGAGGGAAATCGTCATGGCATCGCTCGCCGCCCGCCGCGCCACCGACTACACCGTGAAGGCGATCTCCACCGGCTTCGCCGCGCTGTCGCTGGTCATGCTCGCCTGGATCCTGTGGACCCTGCTGTCGCGCGGCCTCCCGGCGCTTGGACCGCATGTGTTCACCAACATCACCGCGCCTCCCGGCGCCGGCGGCGGCCTCCTGAACGCCATTGTCGGCTCGCTGATCCAGATCGTCATCGCTCTGCTGATCGGCACCCCGATCGGCCTGATGTGCGGCACCTTCCTCGCCGAGAATGGCAGGGACACGCACATCGGCGGCGTGGTGCGTTTCGTCAATGACGTGCTGCTCTCCGCGCCCTCGATCCTGATCGGCCTGTTCGTCTACCAGCTTCTCGTGGTGCCGTTCGGCGGCTTCTCCGCCTGGGCCGGCTCGATCGCGCTGGCCATCCTGGTCATCCCGGTCGTGGTGCGCACCACCGAGGACATGCTGAACCTGGTGCCGATCGGCCTGCGCGAAGCCGCCTTCGCGCTCGGCGCGCCGCAATGGAAGGTGGTGACCATGGTGACCTGGCGCGCCGCGCGCGCCGGCATCACCACCGGTATCCTCCTGGCGCTGGCCCGCGCCGCCGGCGAGACCGCGCCACTGCTCTTCACCTCGCTCGGCAACAATGGCTGGTCGATCGACCTCTCGCGGCCTATGGCCAGCCTGCCGATCGCGATCTATCAATACGCCGCCAGCCCGTTCGATGACTGGGTCGCCCTGGCCTGGGCCGGCGCGCTGCTGATCACCGTTGGGGTGCTGACCCTCAACATTCTTTCCCGCGTCGTCCTGGCGAAGATGAAGTGAGCCGGCCATGAACTTTGCACCCGACACCTCCCTCGACATCGCCGCCGCCGTCAACCGCGCCAATGCAGCCGGTCCCACCTCGACCAAGCTCAAGGTGGAGAAGCTGAACTTCTACTACGGTGAGAACCACGCGCTGAAGAACATCAATTTCGACATTCCCGAGAAGCGGGTCACCGCGATGATCGGGCCGTCGGGCTGCGGCAAGTCCACCTTGCTGCGCATCTTCAACCGCATGTTCCAGCTCTATCCGGGCCAGCGCGCGGAAGGCAAGATCAGCCTCGACGGCGTCGACCTGCTCGGCAAGAACCTCGATTCCACCGTGGTGCGCTCGCGCATCGGCATGGTGTTCCAGAAGCCGACGCCGTTCCCGATGTCGATCTATGACAACATCGCCTTCGGCGTGAAGCTGCACGAGAGCCTCGGCAAGTCGGC
Organism: Xanthobacteraceae bacterium; assembly: GCA_029266425.1. GTDB lineage: Bacteria > Pseudomonadota > Alphaproteobacteria > Rhizobiales > Xanthobacteraceae > Ancylobacter. The sequence goes on along the minus strand of JAQSWY010000002.1, from coordinate 151,973 downwards.
GATGGACGAGCGTGTCGAATGGTGCCTGCGCAAGGCCGCCATCTGGGACGAGACCAAGGACCGCCTGCACACCTCGGCGCTCGGCATGTCCGGCGGCCAGCAGCAGCGCCTGTGCATCGCCCGCACCATTGCGGTGCGCCCGGAAGTCATCCTGCTCGACGAGCCGACCTCGGCGCTCGATCCGATCTCCACCTCGAAGATCGAGGACCTGATCGACGAATTGAAGCAGGACTTCACCATCGTCATCGTGACGCACAACATGCAGCAGGCTGCCCGCTGCGCCGACATCACCTCGTTCTTCTATCTCGGCGAACTGATCGAAGTCGGCCCGTCCAACGAGATCTTCACCAATCCGCGCGAGCAGCGCACCCGCGACTACATCACCGGCCGCTTCGGCTGATGCCGGCGACGCGAGAGGCTTTGACCCATGACTGAGCACATCGTCTCGTCCTTCGACGCCGACCTGAAGGATCTTGGCCGCAAGGTCGTGGAAATGGGCGGCCAGGCGGAACGTCTGGTGGCCGATTCCGTGCATGCCCTCGTCAAGCGCGACGCCGAACTGGCGCAAAAGGTCATCGTGCTCGACGGTCCGGTGGACCTCCTGCAGCGCGAGATCGAGGAGAAGGCCATCCTCACCATCGCCCGGCGCCAGCCGCTGGCCCACGACCTGCGCGAGATCGTCGCCGCCATGCGCATCGCCAACGACCTCGAGCGCATCGGCGACCTCGCCAAGAACACCGCCAAGCGCGTCGTCGCGCTGACCGGCGAGTTCCATCCGCAGAAGCTGGTGCGCGGCGTGGAGCACATGTCCGGCATGGTGCTGGAGCAGCTGAAAGAAGTGCTCGACGCCTATGCCAGCCGCGACGATGCCCGCGGCCTCGAAGTGTGGAAGCGCGACGGCGAGATCGACATCCTCTACACGTCGCTGTTCCGCGAACTTCTCACCTATATGATGGAAGACCCGCGCAACATCTCGCTGTGCACGCACCTCCTGTTCTGCGCCAAGAACATCGAGCGCATCGGCGATCACGCCACCAACATCGCCGAGACGGTGCATTATCTGGTGACCGGCCAGCTTCCCACGGAAGAGCGTCCGAAGCAGGATACCACCAGCATCACCAGCGTGGCGTTCCCTGCTTGATCTGAGCGGAAAGACGGGCCATGCCGACCAACATACTGATCGTGGAGGATGAGGAGCCCCTCACCCTCCTTCTTCGCTACAACCTGGAATCCGAAGGCTATGCGGTCGAGAGCGTCGGCCGCGGCGACGAGGCCGAGACGAGGCTGCGCGAGAGCGTGCCGGATCTCGTCATCCTCGACTGGATGCTCCCGGGCCTGTCCGGCATCGAGCTCTGCCGGCGCCTGCGCGCCCGGCCGGAGACCGAGCGCATGCCGGTATTGATGCTCACCGCCCGCGGCGAGGAGACCGAGCGGGTGCGCGGCCTCGCCACCGGCGCCGACGATTATGTGGTGAAGCCGTTCTCGGTGCCGGAGCTGATCGCGCGGGTCCGCGCGCTGCTCCGCCGGGCGAAGCCCGATCACATCGCCACGCTCCTGCGCGCCGGGGACATCGAGCTCGACCGCGAGACCAAGCGGGTCTATCGGGCGGGGCGCGAATTGCACCTCGGTCCGACCGAGTTCCGCCTGCTCGAGTTCCTGATGCAGTCGCCCGGCCGCGTCTTCACCCGCGAGCAATTGCTCGACGGCGTGTGGGGCCAGGATGTCTATATCGACGAGCGCACCGTCGACGTCCATGTCGGGCGCCTGCGCAAGGCGCTGAACCGCCCGCGCCAGCCCGATCCGATCCGCACCGTGCGCGGCTCCGGCTATTCGTTCAACGAGATGTTCGCCCGCGCGCACTGAGCGTGGGCGCTCGCCCGCCGCCCGGTGCGGACGCTACGTCACCCCGTTCACGGCGCATTCAGCCTGCCCGGTCCAACCCGCTTCGCTGCGATGACAGCGAATTGGGGGACCGATGCAGCGCCTCTCCACCGACGCCCTACCTCACCGAGACCGGCTCGCCTTCGTGCACGATTTCGTCGGGCGTCACGCCGTCGGCATGGAATTCCGCCCACTCGACGCGGAGAATCTCCGCGTCGAGATCGCCGCGCTTCAATTGCCGCATGAGGTGCTGCTCGCCGAGGCGCGCTATTCGCCGATCGCCGGCGCCCGCACCCGGGCATTGCTGAATGACGGCCGCGACAGCTACCAGCTGATGATCCACACCACCGAGCATGAAGCCTCGGTCGAGGGCCGCACGGAGCTGAAGGTCGCACCGGGCGCCCTGATGATCCTCGACCAGAGCGTGCACAGTTCCTGTCGCCTGCCGCGAACCGCGCTGAAAGTGGTCAATCTCGATCGCGCGCGCCTGAAGCGGCTGGTGCCGCGCATCGATGGCGAGGCCTGCTACGTGCTCCCGGACGCGACGCCCGGTCTCGGTCTCTTCGCCGGCTATGCGGAATTGCTGCGCCGTTCGCCGCCACAGGGCGAAAAGGCGGCGAGCCTTGCGGCGGGCCATCTCTATGATCTCGTGGCGCTGCTGCTCGAAAGTGCCGTTTCGGGCGGCGCCGCGCGCAATCCTCGCAGCCTCGGCGCCGCGCGGCTCGAGCTGGTGAAGCGGGAGGTGCGCGCCCGGCTCGGTGATCCCGGCCTCGGCATCGAATCCGTGGCGCGCCGCCAGGGCGTCACCCCGCGCTACATTCAGCGTCTGTTCGAGGCCGAAGGCACCAGCTTCTCCGATTTTCTGCGCGAGCGCCGGCTGGAGCATGCCTATTGCTTGCTCGACGACCCTGCGGGCGTCGGGGAGCGCACCATCGCCGCGATCGCCTTCGATGTCGGCTTCTGCGACCTGTCGACCTTCAACCGCACCTTCCGCCGGCGCTATGCCATGACCCCCTCGCAGGTACGCGCCGAGGCGCTGCGCCGTCGCGGCTGAGAGCGCTCGCAATCGCCCGGATTGAAAGCTCCGTCAGTCTCCCGCGACGTCCTGTTCGCCTCCCGCACAGTTCGTTCGCCGGGCGCCGAGACGTCCCCCTCTCATGATCGTAGGCATCGCGTCGTCGGACGGCGGGCCGTGGGCGCGCCGCGTGGCTGGGTCGGCACCAACCACTGCGGAAGACATCGACATGAGGGCATGGATACTTCTCGCGCTCGGTCTGGCCTCGGCCGGGTGCAACCAGACGCTCGGCACCGCAACGGCGCGGCCGTCAGGCATGGAAAGCGCGGCGACTGACGCAGCGCCGGCAAGACAGTCGAGCAAGCAGTCCGCAAAGCAGGTCGCCGCGGCGCAGACAGTCGCGCAGCGCTGTGCGGACGCTGCGAAGGAGATGGCGAACAAGCAGACCCAGGCGGCGATGCTCGGCGGCGCGCTCTCCATGGTTGGCGGGATCGGTGGCATGGGCGGAGAGGGCGGCGCCGTCGCCGCGCAGGCCGCCTCGGTCGGCGGCTCGCTCATCCAGTCGCAGGCGAGCGCGCAGGCTGAAGCCGCCGTGACGCAGGAGTGCCGCTGATGCGCCGCTCGCTCATCTTCATCAGGACGCTGGCTGTTCTTTCGCTGCTGGTGGCCCCACCGGCGCTGGCCCTCACCTCGCAGGAGGCTGGCAAGGTGGTCGGCCTGATCGAGAAGCTGCAGCCGAGCTTCGGTACGCTCGCTTATGACGAGGAGGTCGCGGACGACTGGTACGAGCGCGACGAGGGCGAAGAGCGGCTCATCGCCCGCCAGGGCTTCACCAAAGCGAGCTGGAGGGCGGCGCTCGATGCCACCGTGCGCGGCTATCTCGCCGGCATCCCGCTGGGCGAGATCGACGCGCTGTTCGCCGAGTTGCGCCAGAAGCTGGCGAAGAGCCCGAAGATTACGGCTGAGCAGAAGAGCGCGATGGAGGACTTCATCGCCGAGGAATATGCCGAGCTGAAGCAACTGCGGGCGGAAGGCGCACCCTATGAGGCAACGGTGCGGCCCTTCGTGGTCCGGCTGCGCCGCCTGCTGCCCGCGCGCCTCTCGAACGAGTGAGATGCGGGCGAGTGAGGTGTGGGCCGGTGTCGGGGAGGAGGCGTGGGGGCGCCTCCTTTCCGTCACTCGGCGCCGTTCGCCTTGGTCTTCGGCCAGTTATTGGAGAGGATGAAGTCGGAGATGCGCGGCGCGATGTCGGCGCGGAAGCGCGAACCGTTGAACACGCCGTAGTGCCCGACCGCCGGCTGGAGATAATGCACTTTCTTTTCCGCCGGGATATTGACGCACAGCCGCTGCGCCGCCGCGGTCTGGCCGACGCCGGAAATGTCGTCGTTCTCGCCTTCGACGGTGAGCAGCGCGACATTGCGGATCTCCGACGGGTCTACCGGGATGCCGCGATGCGTCATCCGCCCGAGCGGCAGGTCGTGGCGGATGAACACCGTCTCGATGGTCTGGAGATAGAACTCGGCCGAGAGGTCCATCACCGCGAGATATTCGTCATAGAAGTCGCGGTGCTTCTCGGCGGAATCGCCGTCGCCCTTCACCAGATGGCGAAACATGTCGGAATGCGCCTGGAGGTGCCGCTCCAGATTCATGGAGACGAAACCGTGCAGCTGCAGGAAGCCGGGATAAACCTGCCGCATCATGCCGGGGTGCGGAAAGGGCACGGTGGTGATGACGTTGCGGCGGAACCAGTCGAGCCCGCGGTCGACGGCAACGTCATTCACCAAGGTCGGGTTCTCGCGGGTATCGATCGGCCCGCCCATCAGCACCATCGAGGCCGGAACGTGCGGGTCGTCCTCCGCCTCCATGCGGGCGACGGCGGCGAGCACCGGCACCGCCGGCTGGCACACCGCCATGACATGCGCGCCGCCTTCCAGGTGGTGCAGCATGCTGATGAGGTAGTCGATATAGTCGTCGAGATCGAACCGCCCATCCGAGAGCGGCACCATCTTGGCGTCGACCCAGTCGGTGACATAGACGTCGTGGTTGGTGAGCATGGTGCGCACCGTCCCGCGCAGCAGCGTCGAGTAGTGGCCGGACATCGGCGCCACGATCAGCAGCTTGGGTTGCGGCCGGCGCGGCTTGTGCTCGAAGATGCGCTCGAAATGCAGGAGCCGGCAGAACGGGCGCTCCCACACCGTGCTCACCTGGACCGGCACCGGCGTCGCTCCGACGGTGACGCTGTCGATGCCCCAGTCCGGCTTGCCGTAGCGTCTCGTCGCCCGCTCGAACATCTCAAACCAGGCGGCGGCCGACTTGCCGAGCTGGGTGTGGGCCAGCGGGTTCACCGGATTGCGGTAATAGAGCCGGCCGACGTCGGCCAGGGCGCGATAGGGATTCAGCGCCGCCTGCCCCATTTCGAACATCCAGTAGAGTGGACGCGACAAGGCGGCCGCCGCCTCGACCGAAGGCTCCGTCAGTTCTTCGAGTTCCAATGCGTCGCCGAACACGCCGATCGCCATTTGCGGCTCCACTCCCGTCGCCGGCGCGTCCACTCCGGGAGTGCCACCGTGCTTGTGCGTTGCAACACAAATAAGCGCTCAGTGCGGCACGTCAACGCATGCTTGTGTCGGGGCAGGCGATGGCGCGGCGGTATGGGGTGGGTTTGTGCGGGGTTAGGGTGCGGTTCCTCGGCCTCATCATCCTTCGAGGCTCGTTGCGCTCGCACCTCAGGATGGGGTTGTTCTTCCAGTACCACCTCATCCTGAGGTGCCGGCCAGCGGCCGGCCTCGAAGGATGCTCAAGCCGCGCACCATCTCGCCTTCGCCACCCCTCCAACCTCTTCCCATCCGCCCGCCGGCGTTCTAACGCTTGCCCATGGTGTTCTCGCTCGATCGCCCCATCGGCGAACGTTTCTTCGGCCTTAGGCTCGACACGCTGGTACGGCTGCGCTGGCTCGCCGTTGCCGGGCAGACGCTCGCCATCATCGTGGTGCAGCTGCTGCTCGGCTTTTCGCTGCCGATCGGCGCCTGCCTCGCCGTGGTCGCGCTCTCCGCCTGGCTCAATCTGGCGCTCAGGCTGCGCAATCCCGGTGCGCGGCGGTTGTCGGACGGCGAGGCGGCGTGGCTGCTGGCCTATGACATATTGCAGCTGGCGGCGCTCCTGTTCCTCACCGGCGGCCTCGCCAATCCTTTCGCGCTTCTGTTCCTCGCGCCGGTGTTGATCTCGGCGACCGCGCTGTCGCCGCGCACCACCATCCTGCTCGGCCTGCTCGCGGGGCTGTGCGCCGCGATCGTCGGGCTGTGGCAGATGCCGCTGCCCTGGGCGACGCATGACGGTCTGGGGGCGGCGCCGGAGCTGCCGCCGCTCTATCTCGTCGGCATCTGGTGCGCGCTCGCGCTCGCCATCGCCTTCATCGGCGTCCATGCCTGGCGTGTCGCCGAGGAGACCCGCGAACTCTCGGAAGCCTTGGCTGCCACCGAGCTGGTGCTGGCGCGCGAGCAGCATCTCTCCGCGCTTGATGGCCTTGCCGCCGCGGCGGCGCATGAGCTCGGCACCCCGCTCGCCACCATCACCCTTGTCGTCAAGGAGCTCGGCCGCTCGCTGCCTTCCGAGAGCCCGATGAGCGAGGACATCAAGCTGCTGTCGGAGCAGGTGGACCGTTGCCGGGCGATCCTGCGCACCTTGACCTCGCTCGATGCGGGGGATGCCCCGTTCGATCGCATGCCGCTCTCGCACATCATCGAGGATGTGGTCGCCCCGCACCGCAATTTCGGTATCAACATTGCCATTGCGCTGCCGACGGGAGGCACCGAGCCGGTGATCGCGCGCAATCCCGGCCTGCTCTACGGCCTCGGCAATATCGTCGAGAACGCGGTCGATTTCGCCGCGACCCGCGTCGAGATCGTGGCCAACTGGACCGACCGCGACGTCGTCGTCACCGTCACCGACGACGGCCCCGGCTTCCCGCCCGAACTTGTCGACCGCATCGGCGCGCCCTATGTGACCACCCGCGGCCGCCATCGCTGGCGCAAGGGCGGTGACGGCGACGGGGATGGCGACGGGCTCGGCCTGGGCGTCTTCATCGCCAAGACCTTGCTGGAGCGCTCCGGCGCCGAACTCGGCTTCGTCAATCGCGTGGCTCCTGCCCATGGCGCTGAAGTTAGCGTGCGCTGGCCACGGGCGCTGATCGACATTTCCGAGGGGCGCGAGCGGGCGCGGACCATCGATCCCGCCGCGCCAGCGGCCGGTGCAGCGCGTTCGGACGGCGGGCCTGCGCGGGCTTGACGCATGGACTCTTCGCGGCAACTTTGCGCGCGAAGCCGGGGAATAGTAATCTGCGATGAAGTGTGAGGCCGCTTCGCGCGTCCCCCAAGGGGCGCATCGTCCGGCCAAGGAAAGTACGCCATGCTCGACGCCCCCTCTGACACCGCCGACCGTTCACTGCTGATCGTCGATGACGACCGGCCCTTCCTCCAGCGCCTCGCCCGCGCCATGGAATCGCGCGGCTTCGTCGTCACCACCGCCGAGACCGTGGCCGATGGCCTCGCCCGCGTCGAAGGCGGCGCCCCGGCCTATGCGGTGGTGGACATGCGGCTCGGCGACGGCAATGGTCTCGACGTCATTTCCGCCTTGAAGCGCCGCCGTCCGGACGCCCGCGGCATCATCCTCACCGGCTATGGCAACATCGCCACCGCGGTGAACGCGGTGAAGATGGGCGCGGTCGATTATCTGGCAAAGCCGGCGGATGCCGACGACATCTGCGCCGCGCTGAACGCGCAGGGCGACTACAAGCCGCAGCTGCCCGAGAACCCGATGTCGGCCGACCGGGTGCGCTGGGAGCACATCCAGCGCGTTTACGAATTGTGCGGACGCAACGTGTCGGAGACCGCCCGCCGCCTCAGCATGCATCGCCGCACGCTGCAGCGGATCCTGGCGAAGCGCGCGCCGCGGTAGGCCGCAACTAGCCTGCGAGGCTAAGAAACCCGTCAGGCGAACGTCATCCCCGGCCTTGTGCCGGGGATCCCGATTCCCGAGGCGCGCATCAGAGGCCAATATCGCCGGGACAAGCCCGGCCATGACGACGGAAGGGTCAGCGAGCCTAGAAGGATGCTCGCCGCAGAGCCTCCTCACACTCTCAGCCCATTCTCTTCCGCCAGCTCCTTCAGGGCGCGCTCGGGGCGCGCGCCCATGTGGCTGATCACCTCCGCCGCGCACAGCGCGCCGAGCCTGAGCGACTCCTCCGGCGAAAAGCCCCGCGCATGGCCGTGCAGATAACCGGCGGCGAACAGGTCGCCGGCACCGGTGGTGTCGACGACGCTGGCCACCGGGAACACCGGCACCGCGACCGTCTCCGTACCGGCGATGGTGAGCGCTCCATTCTCGCTGCGGGTCACCACGGCGCGCTTCGCATCCTGCCGCAGCGCCGCCAGCGCGGTGTCGAAATCCGCGGTCTGGTAGAGCGCCTTCAGCTCGGTCTCGTTGGCGAACAAGAGGTCCACCGTGCCCTCGCGGACCAGCGCGAGGAACTCGGCCCGGTAGCGATCGACGCAGAAGGCGTCGGACAGGGTCAGCGCGACCGTCCGTCCCGCCTTGTGGGCGATGCCCGCGGCCTTGAGGAAGGCCTGCTTCGCTGGCGGCGGATCCCACAGATAGCCTTCGAGATAGGTCACCGCGGCACCGGCCACGATCGCCTCGTCGAAATCCTCGGGCTCAAGGTTCTGCGCGGCGCCGAGGAAGGTGTTCATGGTGCGCTCGCCATCGGCCGTCACCAGGATCAGGCACCGTGCGGTGGCCGGCCCGCTCGCCGCCGCGGGTGTCGGAAAGCGTACCCCGGCCGCCTCGATGTCATGCCGGAAGATAAGCCCCAGCGGATCGTCCTTCACCTTGCCGACGAAGCCGGCGCGTCCGCCGAGCGAGGCGACGCCTGCCACGGTATTTGCCGCGGAGCCGCCGGATATCTCGACGCCCGGCCCCATGGCAGCATAGATCGTCTCGGCCTGCATCTCGTCGATCAGTGTCATGCCGCCCTTGCGCATGCCGTGGTGGGCGAGGAAGTCGTCCTCGGTGCGGGCGAGGACATCGACGATGGCATTGCCGAAGCCAAGCACGTCGAGATGGGGTGCGCTCACGAGCGGGCCTTTCAACTTGGAAGGATTGGTCTGCGCTACCAGAGCGCGGCACACCTCGCAACGCTTCCAGCCGTCACAAGGGCGGGCTAAACATGGCCTGCCCATGAGCCCCGCCCCCGAAGCCCCGCTCCGTCACGCCTCGACCGTCGCCGGCCTGACGCTCGCCTCCCGCGTGCTCGGCTTCGTGCGCGATGCCGCGGTCGCCGCCTTGTTCGGCACCGGCGCGGTGGCGGATGCGGCGGTGGCGGGCCTCGCCGTGCCGCAGCTCGCCCGCCGCCTGCTCAGCGAGGGCGCGCTCAATGCCGCGGTGGTCCCCGGCCTGCTCGACGCCGAGCGCACGGCGGGAATCGAAGAGGCCCGCGCCCGCGCCGCCGCCGCGCTGGCCCTGATCACCGCCGCCGCGAGCCTCCTCGCCATCCTCATGACGGTGCTGATGCCGCTGGTGATCGCGCTGCTGGCACCGGGCTTCGATTGGGACGGCGAGCGCGCGGAAGGCGCCGTGCTGGTCGGCCGCCTCGCCATCGTCTGCCTGCCCTTGATGGCGATGGCCGGCGTGCTTGCCGCCATCGCCAATGCCTCTGGTCGCGCGACCTTGCCCGCCTTTGCGCCCGTGCTCAGCAATATCGCCGTGCTCCTCGTACTCGGCATCGTGTTCCTGGTGCCGGAAAGCCGCGCTCTTGCATGGCTCGCGACGGCGAGCGTCGCCGGGGCCGTGGCGCAGCTCGGCTTGATGCTTGCCGCCGTGAAGGGAACCCGGCTCGCCCCGGCGCGCCTGGTGCGGACGGCGTTGCCCACGGCCTGGCCGATGCTCGCCGAGGCAGGTCCATCGCTGCTCGCATCGGCATTGCCGCAGTTGCGCTTCCTCGTCGCCGGCGCCGCTGCGTCCGGCACGGTCGGCGGCGTCGCCGCGCTGTTCTATGCCGGCCGGCTGATCGAGCTGCCGCTCGGCGTGATCGGCGCCAGCACTGGCGCGGTGCTGCTGCCCCTGCTGGCGGCGCAGGCGCGGTCAACCTCCGGCAATGCTGGCGCCCGGGCGGCGGAGGCGGCACTGGCGCTGACCTTGCCGGCCGGCCTCGGCCTGATGGTGCTAGCCGAGCCCATCGTTGCGGTGCTGTTCAAGCGCGGCGCCTTCGATGCCGAGGCGGTGGCGGCGACCTCCCATGTGCTGGCGCTGCTGGCGTTCGCCTTGCCGGTGCAGGCGGTGGAGAAGATCCTCGCCGCCATCGCTTTCGCCCATGGCGCGGGGCGGCTTGCCACCCGCACCGGCCTTGCCGCGCTCGTCGCCGGCGGCGCGGCCGGCTTCGCCCTCGCCGGGCCGCTCGGTATCGCCGGGCCGGCACTCGGCATCCTGGTCTCCAGCGCGGTCGGGCTCGTCGGGCTCGCGCTCGGGCTCGCCCGGCGCGGGCTGCTGACGCTGGACGATGCGGCGCGCCGCCGCCTGCCGCGCCTTGCCTTCGCGGCGCTCGCCATGACCCTTGCCGTGCTCGCTGCCGGCCGGTTGCTGGCGGGGCCGCTCGCCGCGCATGGCCTCGCAGGCTTCGCCGCGCTCGCTGCCTGCATCGTGCTCGGCGTTGCGATCTATGGGGTTGCCGCCCAGCTCTCCGGCGCGCTCGACCTCAAGGTGCTGCGGCGGTGAACGCCGTCCGCCCTCATCCCCTTGCCCCGATCACCTTGCCCCATCGCCCCGTGCATGTCATAGCGCCCGCGCTTCGGCGGGAATTAAGGAACGGCATAAATGGCATTCCAGCAGCGGGTCTTCTCCGGCGTGCAGCCGACCGGCAATCTGCATCTCGGCAATTATCTTGGCGCCATCAAGCGCTTCGTCGAGCTGCAGGCGAGCTATGATTGCCTCTATTGCGTGGTCGACCTCCACGCCATCACCGTCTGGCAGGATCCGGTCGAGCTGAAAAAGCAGATCCGCGAGGTCACCGCCGCCTTCATCGCCGCCGGTATCGATCCCAAGCGCCACATCGTCTTCAATCAGAGCCAGGTCGCCGAGCATGCCGAGCTCGCCTGGGTGTTCAACTGCGTCGCCCGTCTCGGCTGGCTGAACCGCATGACCCAGTTCAAGGAGAAGGCCGGCAAGGACCGCGAGAATGCGTCGGTCGGGCTCTATGCCTATCCGAACCTGATGGCGGCCGACATCCTGCTCTATCGCGCTACCCATGTGCCGGTCGGCGAAGACCAGAAGCAGCATCTGGAGCTGACCCGCGACATCGCGCAGAAGTTCAACAACGACTTTGCGCCCTCCATCGCTGCTGCCGGCTTCGGCGAGGCCTTCTTCCCGCTCACCGAGCCGCTGATCGGCGGACCGGCGGCGCGGGTGATGAGCCTGCGCGACGGCACCAAGAAGATGTCGAAGTCCGACCCGTCGGATCTCTCGCGCATCAACCTCACCGACGATGCCGACGCCATCGCCTCCAAGGTGCGCAAGGCCAAGACCGATCCCGAGCCGCTGCCCTCGGAAGTGGAAGGGCTTGCCGGCCGGCCGGAAGCGGAGAATCTGGTCGGCATCTATGCGGCGCTGGCCGGCACCGCCAAGGCCGACGTGCTGGGCGAGTTCGGCGGCGGGCAGTTCTCCACTTTCAAGGCGGCGCTGGTCGATCTCGCGGTGGGCAAGCTCGGCCCGATCGGCGGCGAGATGAAGCGCCTCGTCGACGATCCGGCGCATATCGACGCCGTGCTGCGCGACGGCGCCGACCGCGCCCGCGTGATCGGCGCCGAGACGATGGGCCAGGTGAAGGACATCGTGGGGTTGGTGCGGTAGCGGGCACCTAACCGCACGCCGTCATCCCGGACGGCCGTCAGGCCGAGCCGGGATCGCGCGAACATTGGAAAGCGATCCCGGCTCTCCGGCTGCGCCTGCGGCCGGGATGACGCCCAGTATCCTTGGATCACTGGTAGGCCCCGCCCCATATCAGGTGGACCGTCTCGACCAACGGGGCTCCACCATGCCGTTCTCCCGCCTGATCGCCTTCACTCTCATCGGCACCCTCGCCTATCTCGGCCTCGCCATCCTCGGCTGGGGCGGCATTGCGCCGTTCTTCGCCAGTCCGGCGCGCGTAGTGCTCACCATCGTGCTGTTCGCTCTCGCCATCGCTGCCTTGTTCAGCGAGGGCAATCTCAGCTCCGGCGTGCGCGAGGACCGGCAGAATCGCTGGGTCCTCCTGGCCTTCGGCGTGCTCGGCCTCCTCGCCGGCTGGCTTCCCGCCTATATGGACCGCCTCGATGTCTGGACCCTCGATGGGGACGCCTTGCGCTGGTTCGGCGTCGTCCTGTTCGCGGCCGGCGGCGCGCTGAGACTCTGGCCGGTCTTCGTGCTCGGCAATCGCTTCAGCGGCCTGGTGGCAATCCAGCCCGGGCACAAGCTGGTGACCGGCGGCATCTATGGCGTCATCCGCCACCCGAGCTATCTCGGCTTCCTCGTCAGCTCGCTCGGCTGGGTGCTCGCCTTCCGCTCCATGGCCGGCGTGCTGCTGGTGGTGCTGATGATCCCGCCGATCCTTGCCCGCATCCACGCCGAGGAGGCGTTGCTGCGCTCCGAGTTCGGGACCGAATATGACGCCTATCGCGCCCGCACCTCCCGGCTCATCCCCGGCGTCTATTGAGGGCGGCGGGCCCGCGCGATGTGATAGAACGGCAGCGCCGCATTTCGTCCGATTGGACCAGGTTCAGGAGAGTTTATGCCGCGCAGGCGCCAGAGCCACGAGCCGGGCCACCGCCGCAAATTCCTGGTGGTGATCGACGACACCGCGGAATGCGACCGTGCGGTCTATTACGCCGCGCGCCGCGCCGCTCGCACCGATGGCAGCATGGTCATGCTCGCCGTCCTCGACCTCGCCGACGTGCAAAGCCAATGGTTCGGCGTCGCCGGGCTGATGCGCGCGGAGGCGACCGACCAGGCCCGCGGCCGGCTCGATCATTTCGCCGCCCGGGCCCGCGGCATCGCCAGGGTCGAGGCCGAGAGCGTGGTCCGCGAAGGTCGCATCGCCGACGAGATCGTGAAGTTGATCGAGGCCGACGAGGACATTGCGATACTGGTGCTGGCCGCGGGCATCGGGAACGAGGGGCCGGGGCCGCTGGTCTCCGCGCTGGCGCACGGCGCCTGGGCGGGGCTCGCGGTGCCGATCACCATCGTTCCCGGCGCATTGTCGGACGGCGAGATCGACGCGCTGGCCTGAAGCGGCAAGCCGCCACTTCCCTAGAGCCCCGCTGGAGCTTATCTAACGTGCAAACCATGCCACCGGGGCCTTGACCCCCGGCCGGAAGGAGAAAGACCCAAGATGTTCATCCAGACCGAAGCCACCCCGAATCCCGCCACGCTGAAATTCCTGCCGGGGCGCACCGTGCTGGGCAATGGCACCTTCGAGGCGCGCAATGCCGAGGAAGCCGGCAATTCGCCGCTGGCAGTGCGGCTGTTCGAGATCCCCGGCGTCACCGGCGTGTTCTTCGGCTCGGACTTCGTGACCGTGACCAAGGGCGCGGGGGAGTGGCCGCACCTGAAGCCGGCCATTCTCGGCGCCATCATGGAGCACTTCGTCTCCGGCCACGCTGTGCTCGGCGAGGCGCATAAAGAGGTCGAGGACGATGCCTTCTTCGAGGCCAAGGATGCGGGGCTGGTCGATACCATCCGCGAGCTGATCGACACCCGGGTCCGCCCGGCGGTGGCGAATGACGGCGGCGACATCACCTTCCGCGGCTACAAGGACGGGGTGGTGTATCTCGCCATGAAGGGCTCGTGCTCGGGCTGTCCGTCCTCGACCGCGACCTTGAAGAACGGTATCGAGAACCTGCTCCGCCATTTCGTGCCGGACGTCACCGAGGTACGGCCGGTCTGACGCCTCAAGCGGCCTGACCTACCGTTCGCCGGCGGCTTCTCCGCCCGCCCGATCCGTTGCATGGTGGATCGGGGGAGGACGTTCGTTCGCATGTTGATTCTCGCCATAGATACGGCGCTCGAAGCCTGTTCCGCGGCATTGCACGATGTCGCGACCGACGAGACGCTTGCCGCCGAGCGCCTGCCGATGGCGCGCGGCCATGCCGAAGCGCTGGTGCCGATGGTGCAGCGGCTGATGCTCCAGGCGGGCAAGGAATTCGCCGACATCAGCGCCTTCGCTGTCACCGTGGGTCCGGGCAGCTTCACCGGCCTCAGGGTCGGGCTTTCCGCCGCACGCGGCTTCGGCCTCGCCACAGGGCGGCCGGTGATCGGCATCTCGACGCTGGCGACGCTCGCCGCGCCGCTGCTCGGCAGCGACGATGCGGTGCCGGCGGTCTCCGCCATCGATGCGCGGCATGGCAATCTCTACATCCAGATGTTCGGCGCCGGCGGGCGGGTGCTGATCAGCGCCCGCGCCGTTGGCATCAAGGAGGCGGCCCGAGCGGTGGCGATCGGGCCGGTCCGGATCGCCGGATCGGGCGCCGCGCTGCTGGCGGAGAGCTGGCCGGCGGGCGAACCGGCGCCGCTGCTGGTCGATGCTGCGGCGACCCCGGACGCAATCTGGCTGGCGCGGCTCGCCTCGGTCGCCGATCCCGCCCGCTCCAAGCCGCGCCCGCTCTATCTGCGCGGCCCCGACGCCCGCCCGCAGGATGGCGCGCGCATCGCCCGGCGATGAAATTCCCCATCTCGCAATGGTTCGGTGCCCGGGAGCCGGTGCTGCGGACGGCGACGACCGCCGACGCCGCGGCGCTCGCCGCCGTGCACGCCTCGGCGTTCCGCATCGCCTGGGACGCCGACGAGTTCGAGCGTCTGCTGGCCGACCGGCTGAGCCGGGCGTTGGTGGCAGTGGACGGCACCGGTGGCGCCGCGCTCGGCTTCATATTGGTGCGCGGGGTAAAGCCGGAGACTGAGATCCTCTCCGTCGCCGTGGTGCCGCGCCGGCGCGGCCGCGGCCTCGCCCGGCGGCTGCTGGAGCGCCAGCTTGGCCAACTCGCCGCGGAGGGGTTCACTACGGTGTTCCTCGAGGTCGAGGAAGCCAATGCGCCGGCCCGCCGGCTCTATGAGCGCAACGGCTTCGCCGAGGTCGGCCGCCGTGCCGGCTATTACCGCACCGCCTCTGGCGCGCCGGCGACGGCCCTCGTGATGCGCCGGGACATCGCTTAGACGTCAACTGCTCTTGCGAGGCCCACCGCGGTAGGCGGCGATCCGCTCGTGCAAGCCCGGCGTCGCCAGCGATCGCGCCAGTTCGGCCATGTCGGCGTCTCCGGTGTCCGGAGCGGTGAGCCGGAGGATGCGGGCGCTCGCCGCGGGCGCAAGGCCGCGGTGCGACGCCAGCACGCTCTCGGCGGTCGACAGCAGCTCGGCGCGATCGACGATCCGGTTCAAGAGCCCGATCTTCAGCGCCTGCTCGGCATCTATGGTCGTGTTTTCGAGCAGGATCGATCGGGCCATGTCGGTGCCGACGGTGTGCGCCAGGCGTCGGGTGCCGAGCGCGACGCCGAAGCGGAAGCCGGGAAAGCGGAACTTCGCCTCCGGCGAGCCGATGCGGTAGCTGCATGCCGCAGCAAGGTCCGCGCCGGCGCCGAACGCCGCGCCGCCCACCAGGGCGAAGGTCGCCACGGGGGCCGAGGCCACCGCCTGCAGCAACGCCTCGATGCGGACGAAGCGCAGGAGCAGATCGCCTTCGCTCTGCTCCTCGATCCCGGTGAAGTCGAAACCCCCGGAGAAGGCTCGGCCTTGGCCGCCGAAGGCCACGGCCCGTCCGTCCCGGATTGCGCTGTCGAGCGCCGTGCTCAGTGCGTCCACGCTGGCTGCGTCGAGCGCGTTCGCCTTCTCTTCCCGCGTGAGCGTGAGGGTTCGGATGGCGCCGTCTGCGGCCGAGCCGAGTTTCAAAGTGCCTTCGCGATAGGGCGTGGCGTCCATTCCCTGAAGACCTCTTCATTGTGCTCGCCGAGCTGCGGCGGCTGGCGGGTGATCTCGAAAGTGTAGTCGGAGATGCCGACGGGAAAGCCGACCGTCTCCGCCGTTGCGCCGTTCGGCATCGTCATCGGCTGGACCCAGCCCATGTCGCGTACATGCGGGTCGGCGAGGATATCGGCGAAGTCGTTGATCGGCGCGCACGGCACGCCCTTGGCATCGAGCTCGGCCAGCCATTCCGCTGCCGTTCGCGTCCTGAAGATCGGCTGCAACAGGGCGGCGAGCTCGTCCTGGTTCCTTGCGCGTAGCGACTGGGTCGCAAAGCGCGGATCGTCCGGCAGGTCCGGCCGTCCGACGATGGCGCAGGTGTCGCGCCACAGCTTGTCGTTCCCGGCGGCGATGGTGAACGGCTTGTCGGATGCGTCGAAGCCGGCATAGGGCGCGTTGCGCGGATGCGCCGAGCCTAGCCGCCGCGGCACCTTGCCGGTGCCGAAATACTCGCTCGTCTGCAGCGCGGAAATGCCGAGCAGCGCCCCGAGGATCGAGCAGTCGATATGGGCGCCCTTGCCGGTTTCGCGCGCCCGCATGACCGCCGCGAGGATGACGAACGCCGCATAGAGCCCGGTCACGAAGTCACCGACCGGCACGCCGCATTTCACCGGCGGCCGATCCGGCTCGCCGGTCACGCTCATCACCCCGCTCATCGCCTGGACCGTGACGTCGAAGGCGCCCTTCTGCGCGTAGGGACCGCTCTGGCCGTAGCCGGTGATCGAGCAATAGATCAGATGCGGATTGTGGGCCTTGAGCTGGTCATAGCCGAGGCCCGAGCGGATCAGCGCACCGGGGCGGAAATTCTCGATGAAGATGTCGGCACCCTCGACCAGCGCATAGAGGCGCGCGAGATCGGCCTTGTCCTTGATATCGAGCGCGACCGAGCGCTTGTTCCGGTTGAGCGAGGTGAAGTTGCCGCTGAAGACGTCCTCCGGCCCGTCGCTGCCCACGTGTAGTGGCGGCCATCCCCGCATGCCGTCCCCGCCGTCGGGACGCTCGACCTTGACCACGTCGGCACCGAGATCGGCGAACAGGCTGCCGGTGAAGGGGCCCGCGGCGATCTGCGCGAATTCGAGGACGCGGAGGCCCGCCAGGGGCTTCAGCGAGGCTGTGTGCGGAGAATTCACGCGACCATCCTTTCGCCTTCGAGCGCGGCATAGGCGCCGCGGTGATAGAGCAGCGGCTCGCCGCCATGGACATGGATCTGCTCGACCTCGCCGATGATGATGGTGTGGTCGCCGCCCGGGCACAGTTCCCGGACCCGGCACTCGGCCGCGGCAACCACGCCCTCGATCAGGGGGCTGCCGCGCCGGCCGGGACGGTGGCCAATATTCTCGAATTTCCGGTCCTGCTTGGAGGCAAAGACCCGTGATATCTCGGTCTGCTCCCGGGAGAGGAAATGCAGGCCGAAATGGCCGCTGCGCTGCAGCGCGTCCAGTGTCTTCGACTTGTGATCGAGGCAGATCAGGAAGAGCGGCGGATCGAGGGAGAGCGAGGTCACGGCATTGATCGTGACGCCGCACGGCTCGCCGCCCGGGTGAAGCGTCGTCACCACGGCGACGCCGGTCGCGAAATGCCCGGCAAAGCCGCGCAGCTCGGTGGGCGAGATCGCGGCGGGGACAGGGGAAGCGGGAACAGTCATCGAGGATGGCCTCCGGAAAACTGGCGAATTGGTTCAGGCCGCCGCGGCGAGCGGCGCATCGAGGCGAAGCCCTGCCTCCCGCATCAGCGGCAGCACGCGCTCGCCGAAGAATTTCAGGTCGGGCAGGAAGTCGTAGAAATTCACCTGCACGCCGTCGCAGCCGGCGGCCTTCAGCCGGCGGAAGCCGTCGACGACCTGCTCCGGCGTGCCGACGATGTGGACATTGCCGCCGATGGTCCATTGCTCCCGGGTCGCGGCCTTCCAGGAGGCCTGGTCGCCGCCCGCGAAGGTCGCGTAGAAATTCTGCGCCGCGACAGGGTCCTGGTGCTCGAGGATTGCGTTATATTGGGCCCAGGCCTCGGCCTCGGTGTCGCGGCAGATGACGTGCGGATTGATCAAGGTGCGGATGTCGCGGCCGATCTCCCGCGCCGCCGCCTTGATCCGCGCATTGTGAGGCGGCAGCGTCTCGCAGGCCCGGTCGAGATTGGCGCCGGCCGGGCTGGTCACGAAGATTAGGTCGGAGTGCCGGACCGCATAGGCGAGACCCGCGCCCGATGAGGAGGCGTTGACCAGGATGCACCGGCCGCCAGCCGGCTTCGGCGCGACGAAGCCGTCCTTCATCTTCCAGAAGCCGCCGTCGATCGAGAGATTCTCGTCCTCCGACCACAGCCGCTCCATCATGGTCACGAATTCGTCGGCCATGACGTAGCGATGGTCGTGCTCGATCTGCTCGAGCCCGAACATCTCGAACTCGCTCTTCTTGTAGCCGGTGACCATGTTGAGGCCCCACCGCCCGCCGCTCATCTCGGAGATCGTGGCGCCGAACTTGGCGAGGTGGAGCGGGTGCCAGCCATAGAGAATGTGCACGGTCGAGACGAGGAGGATGCGCTTCGTCAGGGCGGCGAGGCCGGCCGTGACCAGCAGCGGGTCGGTCGCCATCTCGCGGAACTTCATCTCGCCGCCATAGCCGCCCTTGCCCATCCATTGGGCGAGGCCGAACACCAGGTCGAAGCCGAGCCGCTCGGCCATCACGGTGCAGCGGGCGTTGTAGTCGAACGTCCAGGAGGTCTCGCGCGGGGCCGTCGACGGGCTCCACGCGCCCGACTGGATCGGAAGGAACAGGCCGAGCATGAGCGGGTTGCGCTTGGCGGCCTCGAGCGGGGAAATTTCGGTTTCCATCCCTGAAACGCGCTCCAACATGTGCATTCACTCCCTTCGCGCCATTGCACGGCGCTGGTCTCGTGTCGGCTGCGTCGGCCAGCACTCTGGCGCTCTGACGCTAGCGCTCGATTGTCTTCATTGAAAACGATTGTTTTCGATCTAGACGCTTCGAAATTTTCGATGAAACGACTTACGGAAAAAACGGGCCGGCGGCGAAGCGCCGGCCCCAGCCACGCGCAGGAGGTCAGCAGGAGGTCAGGTGGGGGAAGACACTGCTTCGGTCGTCGCCATGGGTGGCCGTTCGCCCCGCACCCATCCCTCGTTCGTCGCGTAGTCGTCCCGCGAGCGGTCGCGCAGGAACAGCGCCGAGGTGAAGCTGATAGCGGCGATGAAGGCGATATAGGCGCTGATCGCCGTCGAGGTTCCGTAGGTGTGGAGCAGATAGGCGGCGATCATCGGTGCCGGCCCTCCGGACGT
Source organism: Xanthobacteraceae bacterium (assembly GCA_029266425.1). Lineage (GTDB taxonomy): Bacteria > Pseudomonadota > Alphaproteobacteria > Rhizobiales > Xanthobacteraceae > Ancylobacter. The sequence goes on along the minus strand of JAQSWY010000002.1, from coordinate 132,765 downwards.
GATGGAGGCGAGCTGATAGCCGATCGAGGAGCCCGAATAGCGCACGCTCGGTGGGAAGCTCTCGGCGATGAAGGCTGCCTGCGGAGCGTACTGCATGTCGTGGATCGGCAGCGACAGCAGGATCGCCAGCACGACCAGGAACGGAATCTTGCTGTCGAGCATCCAGAAATAAGGGAAGGCGAACGCCAGCATCGTGAAGGCGCCGATCAGATACATGCGCTTGCGGCCGATGCGGTCGGAGAGATAGCCGAAGAACGGCGTGGTGAAGAGCGAGAGCGCTGCCGCGGCCAGCACGCAATTGAACAGGAACGGTCTGTCGAACCCCAACGTCTTGGTGCCATAGGCGAGCAGGAAGGTGGTGAAGAGGACGAACGGCGCCTGCTGTCCGGTGCGGATGAGACAGGTCAGCACGATCTCCCGCCAATAGCCCCGCACCGCATCGAGCACCGGCGTGCGCGCAACCTGGTTCTTCTCCTGGATCTGCTGGAAGACCGGAGTCTCCAGCACGCCGAGCCGGATATAGAGGCCGACGGCGATCAACAGCGCGCTGATCAGGAACGGGATGCGCCAGCCGATCGTCTCGAACCATTCGGGCGAGCCGGCATAGGAGGTGATCGTCAGCGCCGCCACGGCGAGCAGCATGCCGAGCGGCGAGCCGAACTGCGGCCAACTCGCCGCAAGCCCGCGGCGCGTATTGAACTTCGACCATTCGGTGGCGACGGCGATGGCGCCGCCCCATTCGCCGCCGACGCCGATGCCCTGCACCATGCGCAACACGGTGAGCGCGACCGCGCCCCAGATGCCGATCTGCTCATAGGTCGGCACGAGGCCGATCAGCACCGTGCTGACGCCCATCAGCAGCAAGGTGGCGACCAATGTGCCCTTGCGGCCGATGCGGTCGCCGAAATGGCCGAAGATGATCGCGCCGATCGGACGGGCCGCGAAGCCGAGGAAGAAGGTGGAGAAGGCCAGCAGCGTCGCCGCATAGGGATCCTGCGACGGGAAGAAGAGCTTGCCGAAGACCAGGGCGGCGGCGAGACCGTAGAGATAGAAATCGTACCATTCGATCATGGTGCCGACGGTCGAGGCGATCACGGCGCGGCGCGCATGGCGTGCGGTATCGGCGTCGCCGAGCGGCGACCCTCCGGTGTGCGAAGCCATAATTTCCCTCCAATGCGTCCCGTTGGGACCTGCGTTTCCATTTCCCTGCGCGCAGCCGACATCGGATCGGGCCGGTCTTCATCTTAGGCGATGGCGACCGGCATGACGCAGCGTCCGCGACCCAAGCCGCGGGCGTTACGTTCCGTGGTGCGACGAAACGCTGTTCTGTCTTGTTTTTGTGTAGACGAGGCGCTCTTCCGCCCTGTCGGAGTTCAAGCCTAGGCTTTCGAATTTTTCATTGAAAACGATTGTTTTCGATCGATACTGTGCAGGATAATCGATGAGACGGGTCCTGCAGAGCGATGAACTTTCGGCAGCTTCAGACTTTTCTTGAGATTGTCCGCCTGGGAAGCTTCGCAGCTGCAGCAAACAAGCTGAATGCTACGCAATCCACCGTGTCGGCACGGATCCATGAGCTGGAGAGCGATCTCGGCGTCGTGCTGTTCGACCGCAGCCAGCGCAAGGCGACGATCACCGCCAAGGGGCGCGAGCTCGTCGGCTTTGCCGAGCGAGCGCTCAACCTTCAGGCCGAGATCCGCCAGCAGATTGCCCCGCGTGAGGCTCTGTCCGGCGTGGTGCGCGTCGGCGTCGCCGAACTCGTCGCGATGACCTGGCTGCCGCGCCTTGCTACCGCGTTGCACGAGCGCTATCCGAAGATCAGCCTCGAACTCGACATCGCCTTGACCGCGCCGCTGCGCGCGCGCCTGGTCTCGGGCGAACTCGATATCGCGCTCATTCCAGGGGCGGCGTTCGATCCCATGCTGGCGGTCCGCCCGCTCGGGTCGGTGCAGTTCCGGTGGATGGCGGGCGCGGATTTCGAGCTTCCGGACCGGCCGCTCGTCCCCACCGACTTCAACGCGCTGCGTGTCCTCTCGCTCGGCGAGAATTCGATCCACTACCAGACGGTCTCGTCCTGGCTCGAACAGAGCGGCTCGATGCAGCGTCCGGATCTGTGCAACAGCATGACGGTGCTTTCGACCCTGACGATCGCCAATGTCGGCGTCAGCCTGCTTCCGCCCAGCTGCTATGGCACAGAGCTTGCGCAGGGCACCCTGCGGATCCTCGAAACGCGCCCCGAGCCGGCCCAGATACCCTTCGCCGCGGTCTACCGGCAGCGCCGCCTTGCAACCTTGCAGGAGCTGATCGCCGAGACGGCAACGGAGGTCAGCACCTTCGACGAGGCGGCGTGAGCAGGCACGTCGCACGCCGCGTCCAGTAATGAGTTGCCCCTGGCCTGCCGCTTGCGTCATAAGGCTGGCCAGAGCCCGTCATCCCGCGGACGGTAACGTTCAAGGGATGAAAAGTGCTCTAAATTCAAGAAACTGGAGCATATCCTGATGGCAAGGGTCGTTCAGCGGAATGTGCTCGGAGGGGATGAGGCGGCATGAACGACAAGCCGACCGCAATCGAAGAAGCCTGCATGACGCTCGGCCTGCGCATGACCGACCAGCGCCGGGTGATCGCGCGCGTCATCACTGAGGCGCAGGACCATCCCGATGTCGAGGAACTGCACCGCCGCGCCGCCGCGGTCGACGATCGCATCTCGATTTCCACCGTCTACCGCACAGTGAAGCTGTTCGAGGATGCCGGCATCATCGAACGCCATGATTTCCGCGATGGCCGCTCGCGCTACGAGCCGGTGCCGGACGAGCATCACGACCATCTGATCGATCTGCGCAACGGCACCGTCGTCGAGTTCCGCTCCGAGGAGATCGAGCAGCTCCAGGAGGAGATCGCGCGCAAGCTCGGCTTCCGCCTGGTCGGCCATCGGCTCGAGCTCTACGGCGTCCCGCTCGACCCGAAAAAGGACTGAGCTTCTCCATGAGGGCCTGGCTGGTGCTGGTGCCGGTGGTGCTCGTCACTGCTGTCGGTATACCGCTGCAATGGCTCTCGCTCGCGCTGAAGCTGCCGAGCCGGCGCTGGATCCCCCTGATCTACCATCGGCTGCTCCTGGGGATGATCGGCGTGCGGGTGCGCATGGTGGGCGAGCCGGCCACCGCCCGGCCGCTGATCCTCGTCTCCAACCATGTGTCCTGGCTCGATATTCCGGTGCTCGGCTCGCGCTTTCCGCTCGGCTTCATTGCCAAGAGCGAGGTCGCCGGCTGGCCCGGCATCGGCCTGCTGGCCAAGCTCCAGCGCACCGTTTTCGTCGATCGCAACAGCCGCGCCGCCACCGCCAAGGTGAACGAGGCGATCGCTGACCGGCTGCGCGAGGGCGACCCCGTGGTCCTGTTCGCCGAGGGCACCTCGAGCGACGGCAACCGCGTCCTGCCCTATCGCTCCGCGCTGCTCGGGGCGACGCGGGATGCGTTCGGCAGCGGCGCCCCGGCCAGTGTCCAGCCGCTCGCCATCGCCTATGTCGGGCTCGGCGGCGTGCCGCTCGGCCGCACCCGCCGCCCCATGGTCGCCTGGTACGGCGATATGGACCTCGCGCCGCATCTGTTCGCGATCCTGAAGCGCGGCGCCGTCGATGTGGAGGTCCACCTCGCCGAGCCGCTGACCGGTCCCGACCGCAAGGCGCTGACCTTCGAGGCCCACCGGCGATCCCGCGCCATGCTGGCGGGGGCGCTGCGCGGACGGCCGGCATAAAACCTTTGCCGCGCCTTGCGCGCATTCCCTTTTCGGTGGAATCCGGTTAAACACGGATTCCAGGCGTGGCCAAGGAGACGTAGACGATCTCGACCCGGGAACGAGCGGCGATTTGTGCGGGCGCCTTCACGAAGGCGTCGCACCTGCACGCCAGATTCTCACAAGGGTCCTGCCGGACGCATCCGTCGTCGCGGCATGGGTCGATCGAAGCGCGATGAGCGAACCCCGCAAGCTGTACGTCAAGTCCTTCGGTTGCCAGATGAACGTCTATGACGCCCAGCGCATGACGGACACCCTGGCGCGCGAGGGCTATGTCGAGACGAACTCGGCCGAGGACGCCGACCTCGTCATCCTCAACACCTGCCACATCCGCGAGAAGGCCGCCGAGAAGGTCTATTCCGAGCTCGGGCGGCTGCGGAAGCAGCAGGAAGAGCAGGGCCGCAAGACCATGGTCGCGGTCGCCGGCTGCGTCGCGCAGGCCGAGGGCGCCGAGATCGTCAAGCGCGCCCGCGTCGTCGACCTCGTGGTCGGTCCGCAGAGCTATCACCGCCTGCCCGAGCTCATCGCCAGCGCCGAGCAGAGGCGCGGAGTGGTGGAGACCGAATTCCCGGTCGAGGACAAGTTCGATTTCCTCGCCCCGCCGACCCGCGCGGCCATCGCCAAGCGCGGCCCCACCGCCTTCGTCACCGTGCAGGAAGGCTGCGACAAGTTCTGCACTTTTTGCGTGGTGCCCTATACCCGCGGCGCCGAGGTCTCGCGGCCCCTCGCCAAGATCCTCGAAGAGGTGGCGCGGCTCGCCGATGGCGGGGTACGCGAGGTCACGCTGATCGGCCAGAACGTCAACGCCTATCATGGGCTCGACGAGCGCGGCCGCCCCGCCGGGCTCGCCGAGCTGGTGCGCCGGGTAGCGGCGATCGCGGGCATCGCCCGGGTGCGCTACACCACCAGCCATCCGCGTGACATGGATGACGAGCTGATCGCCGCCCATCGCGAGATGCCGGCCCTGATGCCCTATCTGCATCTGCCCGTGCAGTCCGGTTCCAACCGGCTGCTGGCGGCGATGAACCGCAAGCATGACCGCGAGCTCTATTTCGAGCTGGTGGCGCGGGTGCGCGCGGCCCGTCCTGACATCGCCTTCTCCTCCGATTTCATCGTCGGCTTTCCCGGTGAGAGCGACGAGGATTTCGCCGACACCATGGATCTGGTGGAAAAGGTCGGCTTTGCCGGCGCCTTCTCCTTCAAATACAGCCCGCGCCCCGGCACGCCGGCGGCGACGCACGAAGACCAGATCCCCGAAGCGGTGAAGAACGAGCGGATCTACGCGCTCCAGGCCCTGCTGGAGCGGCAGAAGGCGGCGTTCGACGAGGCCTGCCGCGGCGCCCGCTTCGACATATTGCTGGAAAAACCTGGCCGGCTGCCCGGTCAAATCATCGGGCGCTCGCCCTATCTACAGTCTGTCGTGGTGCTGGCGCCGCGCGAGGCCATCGGGACGCTGGCGCGGGTCGAGATCCGCGACGTCAGCACCAGGAGCCTGGCCGGCGAGGTGCTGGGCGGTGAGTTTTTTGCAGGTGGCGCCGCGGCTGGCGCGGTCCATGCCATGCGAGAGGAGAAGGTGGAGGCTTGAGCGTGCGTCGACCTGGGTCCGATTCCGACCGGCCATTCGTGGCCGCGCGTGCCTCTTCGTCTTCCAGTTCCGCGTCTTCCTCCAGCCCCAGCCCGTCTTCCACCGCGAGCTGGATGACCCCGGAGTCCGGGGCGCCGGCGCAGATCGTGCTTGCCTTCGACGACAACCGGCTCGCCAGCCTGCTGTTCGGCCATTACGGCCAGAACCTCGCGCTGATCGAGCGCCGGCTCGACGTCGTCGCCGAGCAGCGCGGCAATCACGTCACCATCGAAGGCGCACGCGAGGCCTGCGACCAGGCCCGGCACGTGCTGGAGACGCTCTATGCGCGGCTCAAGAAGGGCGGCGAGCTTGCCACCGGCGATGTCGAGGGGGTGATCCGCGAGGCGGCCTCACAGGGCTTCCTGTTCGATTTCGACCCGGCCGCGCGCAAGCAGAGCTTCGACGAGATCCAGCTGCGCCGGCGTCCGGTGCGCGCCCGCACCGCGGCGCAGGATGCCTATATCCGCGCCCTCAAGCGCCACACCCTGGTGTTCGGGGTCGGCCCCGCCGGCACCGGCAAGACCTGGCTGGCGGTGGCCTATGCCGTGCATCTGCTCGAGCGCCGCGCGGTGGACCGCATCATCCTGTCGCGTCCGGCGGTCGAGGCCGGCGAACGTCTCGGCTTCCTGCCCGGCGACATGAAGGAGAAGGTCGATCCGTACCTGCGGCCGATCTATGACGCACTGCACGACCTGATGGACAAGGCCTTCGTCGAGCGCGCTTTGACCTCCGGCGAGATCGAGATCGCCCCGCTCGCCTTCATGCGCGGCCGCACGCTGGCCAATGCCTGCGTCATCCTCGACGAGGCGCAGAATACCACCACGATGCAGATGAAGATGTTCCTCACCCGCCTCGGCGAGAATTCGCATATGATCGTCACCGGCGACCCGAGCCAGATCGACCTGCCGCCCGGCCAGAAGTCCGGTCTGGCGGAGGCGATCGACCTGCTCGGCAATGTCGAGGGCATCGAGGTCTGCCACTTCCATGCGGCCGACGTGGTCCGCCACGAGCTGGTCGGGCGCATCGTCGCTGCCTATGACAAGCAGGGCCAGACGGGTGCGCAATCCGGTGCACAGGCTGTGAGCGCCAAATCATGAGCGATGGCAGTACCATCGAGGTGGATGTGGTGGTCGAGGCCGACGCCTGGTCGGCCTTGCCGGCTGCCGCCGAGCTGATCGAGGTCGCGGTCGCCGCGGCCTGCCGTGCCGCGGGCATCGAAGGCGATACCGACCAAGATGACGAGGCGCCGGAGGCGGCCGAGATCGCGGTGATGCTGACCGACGACGAGGGCATACGCGCGCTGAACCGCGACTGGCGCGGCAAGGACAAGGCCACCAATGTGCTGTCCTTCCCGTCTCCACAGGTGGCGCGCGCCGGCGGCGACCCCCATCTCGGGGATATCGCCATCGCGTACCAGACCATGGAGCGCGAGGCGGCAAGCGAAGGCAAGCCGCTCGCCGATCATCTGGTCCATCTTGCCGTGCATGGCACGCTGCATCTCCTCGGCCACGACCACGAGGAGACGGGCGACGCCGAGGCGATGGAAGCGCTCGAACGCTCGATACTGGCGGGTCTCGGCGTGCCGGATCCCTATGCCGAAACCGACCCGGTTGTTTGAACCTTGAACCTGAGTCTCATGTCCGACCCTGCTCACTCCCCTTCGCCGACGCCGACCGAAAGTCCCGGTCCGACCGACGAGCCACGATCTTCGCCGGAGACACGCGGCGCCGGCCTATTGGATCGCCTGCGCGGTCTGATCGGGGGCTGGCGCTCCTCCGGCTCGCTGCGCACCGACCTTGCCGAGGTGCTCGCCTCGTCCAGCGTCGACGCCACCACCGACCTGTCGGTGACCGAGCGGGCGATGCTCAAGAACATCCTCGATCTGCGCGAGCTGCGGGTCGGTGACGTGATGGTGCCGCGGGCCGACATCATCGCGGTGCAGAAGGACATCGTGCTCGGCGAATTGCTGGCGGTGTTCGCCGATGCCGGCCATTCCCGCCTCGTCGTCTATGACGACACGCTCGACGACCCCGTCGGCATGGTGCACATCCGCGACCTCGTCGCCTATCTCACCCAGCGCGCCATGACGCCGCGCAGGAAGGACACGGGTCACGAGACGACGCAGGAAGCCGGCACGCCGGATGAACCGGTCCACCATGTTGAAGCCAAGGGGCTGCTCCCGGCCTTCAATCTCAAGGCCATCGATCTCGGTGCCTCGCTCGGCTCCACCAAGCTGATCCGTCGCCTGCTGTTCGTGCCGCCGTCCATGCCGTCCATCGAGCTGCTGGCCAGCATGCAGGCGAGCCGCATCCACCTCGCGCTCGTCATCGACGAATATGGCGGAACCGACGGCATCGTCTCGATGGAGGATCTCGTCGAGGAGATCGTCGGCGACATCGAGGACGAGCACGACGACGAGGAGACCCCGCTGATCGCCAGGCAGGCCGACGGCAGCTTCATCGCCGATGCGCGCGCCGGGCTCGAGGAAGTGGCCGAGGAGATCGACCCCGCCTTCGCCATGGGCGAGGAGGCCGAGGAGGTCGACACGCTCGGCGGCCTTCTCGTCACGTTGGCCGGTCGCGTCCCGGTGCGCGGCGAGATCGTCTCCGGCCCTGGCGCTTTCGAGATCGAGGTGCTGGACGCCGATCCGCGCCGGGTGAAGCGGCTGCGCATCGTCAGGGCCCGCGAAGGCGCCCGCCATCCGGTGCGGCGCCCGGATCAGGCCGCTGGCCAGCAGGGCACCCGGCCGCAAAACGGTGAGCCGGCCCGCGGCAGCCTGCCGGCTCCAGCCGAGCAGCAGAGCGCGTCACGCCCGGCGCTGCGCGATCCGGACGCCGCGTGAGCAGCACAGGGGCGCCTGCCCGCAGTCCCGCCCGCAAATCTCTGATCGAACATCTGCAGCAAATGCCGGTGACGCTGCCCGACCGCATCATGCTCGCGACCGGCTGGCGGCGGCTGGCGATCGCCCTCGCCGCCGGCGCGCTCTCCGCGCTCGCCATGCCGCCGTTCGGCATCTGGCCGGTGCTGGCACTCACCCTGCCGGTGCTCGTGCTCTTGATCGACGGCGCGGCGATCGCCGGCGGGCGGGGCTATCGGGGCGCCTTCATCGCCGGCTGGTGGTTTGGCTTCGGCTATCTGGTCGCCGGCCTGTGGTGGATCGGCGAGGCCTTCCTGGTGCAGGCGGAAGCCTTCGCCTGGCTGATTCCGTTCGCCGTCCTCGGTCTGCCGGCCTATCTCGCCATTCATATCGGCCTCGGCTGCGTGCTCGCCCGGGCGCTGTGGAGTGAGAGGCCGGGACGCATCCTGGCGCTGGCTGCCGGCCTCGCCGCCGCCGACTGGCTGCGCGGCATCGCGCTGACCGGCTTTCCCTGGAACAGCTTCGGCTATGCGCTGGCCAATAATCTCGAGCTCGCGCAATCGGCCTCGCTGTTCGGCCTGTGGGGGCTCAGCCTGGTCACGGTGGCGGTGCTGGCGAGCCCCGTGGCCCTTCTCGCCGTTCGTTCAAGCAAACGCGTCCGGATACTGCCGCCGCTGCTCGGCCTCGCCGTGCTGGCGGCGATGTGGGGTTTCGGCGCCTGGCGGCTCTCCGCGACCGATGTCGGCACCGTGCCCGGCGTCAAGCTGCGCATCATGCAGCCCGACCTGCCGCAGGATCAGAAGTTCCGCTACGACGCCAAGCAGAGCGTCGTCGACCTCTATCTCAAGACCAGCGTCGAAGCGGGCGGGCTCGCCGGGGTCACCCATCTGTTCTGGCCGGAATCGGCCTTCCCCTTCTTCGTCGAGCGCGAGCCCGACGTGCTGCTGCGCATCGCCGACCTGCTGCCGCCGGGCGCGGTGCTGGTCACGGGGGCGGGCCGCGCCGCTCCGCCCGATCCCGGACGCACCGCGATCAAGGTCTTCAACAGCCTGCGCGCCATCGGCTCGGACGGCGCGATCCTCGCCACCGCCGACAAGGTGCATCTGGTCCCGTTCGGCGAGTATCTGCCGTTCCAGCCGCTTCTGGAGAGCATCGGCATCGAGCAATTGACGCGGATGCGCGGCGGCTTCGCCGCGGCGCCGAGGCGCCATGCCTTCAACGTGCCCGGCCTGCCCACGGCGGCACCGCTGATCTGTTATGAGGCGATCTTCCCGGGCGCTGTGCTGCCGGATGAGGGGCCGCGGCCGGGCTTCCTGCTCAATGTGAGCAACGATGCCTGGTTCGGCCTGACTCCGGGACCCCACCAGCATTTTGAGCAGGCCCGGCTGCGCGCCGTCGAGGAAGGGCTGCCTCTGGTGCGTGCCACGAACAACGGCATTTCCGCCATCACCGATTCGGTGGGTCGAATCACCGGCTTGCTACCTCTGGGTGTACGCGGCGTGCTGGACGGCGCCCTTCCGGCCGCACTGCCTGCAACCATTTACGGAAAAGCAGGCAACATAATACCATTATTGATGATAATACTTTCGATTGCCGTCGCGTTTACAATGCGTTGCAATGAGACACGCAAAAGTTGATCGACGGTCAGGTACGCATTCCCTAGACTGTCCCCGGGCTGGGCGTCGCTTCTCTCCTTTTGCAGAGGAGGGGGAGCAATTCACTTATTTGCGAACGGGGAAGTCGATGACCAAGAAGTCTCCCAATCCGGTTGACAAGCACGTCGGTAGCCGAGTGCGCATGCGGCGCATGATGGTGAGTATGAGCCAAGAGAAGCTGGGGGAAAATCTGGGGATTACCTTCCAACAGATTCAAAAATACGAAAAAGGCACCAATAGAATTGGTGCGAGCCGGCTTCAGCATATTTCCACCGTCCTGGGCGTGCCGGTTTCGTTCTTCTTCGAGGGGGCGCCCTCCGGATCGCCCACCGCAGGTTTTTCCGAGGATTCATCGCCGGCTTATGTGTCCGACTTCCTCGCGACGTCCGAAGGCCTCGCATTGACGCGCGCCTTCACCCGCATCTCGGATTCCAAGGTGCGCCGCCGCATCGTCGATCTCGTCGAGGCGCTGGTGGACGAAGCGCCCGCTTCGTAGTCGGTCCGGAGTGGTCTCCCTGATAGCTTGACCGCAAACTCCAGATCACCCTCATCCCCCGGACGAGGGGACCTGGGGAATAGCTGGCGCTGGCTCAGCCGAATTTGAAGAAGGCTCCGCAGCACATATTTCTGGCGCGACGCGACGGACGCCTCGTTCGTTTTTCCGAACAAATTCGCTTGAACGATCTTGACCCGGCACCCGGCTTGCCAGAAAACGGCTGCTGGGTAGCGGTGCCGGGTCCGGCCTGCGCCCCCGACTTGCTCACGATCACGATGAATCCGGGCCGAAATCGATCCGGATTCATCGGACGTGGTCGATTTTCAATGGGTCAAGCATGGTGTCGTCCGAAAACCGCTTCGCACGTCTCGGCATCATGCTCTAGGAGCGACGTCACGTGTCCCGTCAGGCTTATCTCTTCACCAGCGAATCCGTTTCCGAAGGCCATCCGGACAAGGTCTGCGACCGCATTTCCGATGAAGTGGTCGACGCCTTCTTCCGTCATGGGCCGGACTATGGCTGGGATCCGAGCAACCTGCGCGTCGCCTGCGAGACCCTCGCCACCACCAACCGGGTGGTGATCGCGGGCGAGACCCGCGGTCCTGCGGAAATCACCAAGGATTTCCTCTCTCACGTCGCCCGGCTCGCCATCAAGGACATCGGCTACGAGCAGGAGGGCTTCCATTGGGAGACCGCGCAGATCGACCTGCATCTGCACTCGCAGTCGGCCGATATCGCGCAGGGCGTTGATTCCGGCCACAACAAGGATGAGGGCGCGGGCGACCAGGGCATCATGTTTGGCTATGCCTGCCGCGAGACCCCGGAGTTGATGCCGGCGCCGATCTATTATGCCCACAAGATCCTGAAGTTGCTGGCCAATGCCCGCCATTCCGGCGAGAGCACAGTGCTCGGCCCCGATGCCAAGAGCCAGGTCACGGTCCGCTATGAGAATGGCACGCCGGTGGAGGTCACCCAGCTGGTGCTCTCCACCCAGCATCTCGATGCGGATCTGTCCTCCAACGACGTGCAGTCCATCGTCGAGCCCTTTATTCGCGAGGCTCTGCCCGAGGGCTGGATCACGCCCTCGACCGTCTGGTACGTCAATCCCACCGGCAAGTTCGTCATTGGCGGACCCGATGGCGATTGCGGCCTCACCGGGCGCAAGATCATCGTCGACACCTATGGCGGTGCCGCGCCCCACGGCGGCGGCGCCTTCTCCGGCAAGGATCCGACCAAGGTCGATCGCTCGGCCGCCTATGCCGCCCGCTACCTCGCCAAGAACGTCGTCGCGGCAGGTCTTGCCCAGCGCTGCGCCATCCAGCTCGCCTACGCCATCGGCGTCTCGGACCCGCTCGCAGTCTATGTCGATTTCTACGGCACCGGCGAAGTCGACGAGGCGAAGCTCGAAAAGGTGCTGCGCGAGGTGATGAATCTGCGCCCCCGCGGCATTCGCGAGCATCTCCAGCTCAACAAGCCGATCTATTCCCGCACCTCGGCCTATGGCCATTTCGGCCGCGCCCCCGAGGCTGATGGCGGCTTCTCCTGGGAGCGCACCGACCTCGCCGACACCCTGCGTTCGGCGCTGAGCTGAAGATCTGATCTGTAACTCCAAGAACGGCCGTCATCCCCGGCCTTGTGCCGGGGATCTCGATTCCTGGCCGTGCGTCGGGAATCGAGATGGCCGGCACAAGGCCGGCCATGACGTGGAGATGGCCGGCTTACTGCAGGACTTGAACAGCAATTCAGGCTCGGAACTTGCCGGCGGAGTTTGGTGTCGCTAATCCGGTCGGATGAATCTCCGTCCCGAGCTTCCCATGACCGATGATGCCGGCCCGAAGCCTATGCGCGAGGGCGCCTTCTATGGCCGGCGCCGCGGCAAGACGCTGCGTTCGATTCCGGCCGGCCATATCGCGCACGACCTGCCCGCCTTCGCGCTCGACCCGGCCGCATTGCCGGACGATCTCGCGACGTTGTTTCCGTTGCCGGTCCGCGCGCTCAGGCTGGAGATCGGCTTCGGCGGCGGCGAGCATCTCGTCGGCGAGGCGCAGCGCCACCCGGACATCGGCTATATCGGCGCCGAGGCCTTCCTTAACGGCCTCGCCAAGGCGACCGCGTCGATCGCGACGCTCGGTCTCAGGAACGTCCGGCTCTATGGCGACGACGTGGTTCCCCTGCTCGATCGCCTGCCGGCGGGCGCCTTCGAGCGCATCGACCTGCTCTATCCCGATCCCTGGCCGAAGCGTCGGCACTGGAAGCGCCGCTTCGTGCGGCACGACAATCTCGATCGGCTGGCGAGATTGCTGAAGAGCGGCGGGCATTTCCGCTTCGCCACCGACATCGACGCATACGGCGCCTGGACGCTGCGCCACCTCCTCGACGATCCGCGCTTCCAATGGACCGCGCGTGGCGCGGCCGACTGGCTGGTGCCCTGGCAGGGCTGGCCCGGCACGCGCTACGAGGCCAAGGCGAAGCAGGCCGGCCGTATACCTTGTTACTATGAGTTCCTGCGCATCTGAATACCGTGTGCTAGGCTCGGAACCGCGTGGGTAGCGGTGCGTTATCCACGCACCGACAAGCACGAGGAACTCAACCGATGGCCGAACCGAGCGCGCAGGAAGATTTCGCCAAGCTCACCTCCGATCTTGCTACGCTGCGTGCCGACGTCGCCAAGCTTGCCGAGACGCTCGCCGCGATGGCGCGCAATGAGAGCGAGGCGGTGAGTTCGGCGGTTCGCGAGCGGGTGCGCACGCGTGCCAAGCAGGCCTCCGCCACCGCTACCGGCCTGTTCGACGAAGGGGCCGCCGCGCTCGACGACGCCAAGGCGCGGGCCCAGTCGCTCGGCAATGACGTGACCGCGGCAATCGAGCGCAATCCGCTTGGCGCGGTGGCCGCCGCGCTCGGCATCGGCTTCCTGGTCGGCCTGCTGACCAGGGGCCGCGACTGATGTTCAATTTCCTGCTCGGTCTCGCCGGCGTCGAACTGCGTGACACCGCCCGCCGCGCGGCGACGACCGTCATCCTCCTGGCGATCGGCGCCGTGCTGCTGGGGGTCGCCGTCATCGGGGTGATGGCCGCGATATTTTTCGCCCTTGCCGAGCGGTATGATCCTGTCGTCGCCGCTCTTCTGCTGGCGGCATTGGCGTTCGTCGCGGCGCTCCTCCTCCTCGTCGTCGCCTATGTCCGGCTGAAGCACCGCCCGCGCCGCGCCTTTCCGTTTGCCGCCGCGCGGCCTGCCGCGGCCTCGCTTGCGGCCATGGCCCCCGGTGCGGTGCCGCCGCCCGGCGGCAAGCCCCCGGTGAGCGGCAAGATCCTGCTTGGCGTCGCCGCCGGCGCCGCGGTGCTCGGCCTTATTCTCGGCCGACGCATCTGACATCCTCCACGCCCTAACGCTCCCCGATTCGTGCGTTGCGCTGCACTGTGCGAGCGCGTCGTGTCCTTGCGGGCGCATGGAAAAAAGCCCAAAGTCGCGGGCCGGGTGGGGGCACGCTGCCGCTGGAGGTTTCGAATTTGACGTCTCGTCGTTTGCCGCTGCGGCGGCCCGCTGCCGCTGCGCTCGCCGCATTGCTGGCGCTTGGCGCCGGCGCTCCTGCCTTCGCCGAAGCACCGCCGGCGAGCGTCATCGCCCGCACCTCGCCGGCCGGCAATTATCTCGCCGCTCGGCTCGCCGGCGCCGAGCGTGATACCGCCGCCGCTGCTGCCTATTACCGGGCGCTGGTGCGGGTCTTCCCGCGCAATGGCGAGATTCTGGAGCGCGCCTTCCTGACGCTGCTTGCCGACGGCTCGATCGACGAGGCGGTGCCGCTCGCCAAGCGCATCGTCGAGATCGATCCCGAGCACCGGCTGTCCCGCATGGTGCTCGGCGTCGCCGCGATCAAGGGGAAGAAATACACCACGGCGCGCAGCAATCTGCGCCGCGCCGGCCAGGGCGCGATCTCCGAGATGAGCGCCACGCTGCTGGTGGCCTGGACCCAGTTCGGCACCGGCGACGCCAAAGGCGGCGTCGCCACCATCGACGCGCTGCAGGGCCCGGAATGGTACGCCGCGTTCAAGGATTTCCACGCCGGCCTGATCCTCGACGCCGCCGGCTCGCGCAAGGATGCGGGCAAGCGGCTGGAGGAAGCGCTGAAGATCGATTCGCGCACGCTGCGCGTGGTCGACGCCTATGCGCGCTGGGCTGCCCGCAACGGCGACAAGAAGCTCGCCATCGCCACCTATGAGCAGTTCGACAAAGTGCTGCCGAACGATCCGCTGGTGGAGCGCTCCATCGCCGAGATCGAGGCCGGCAAGACCTTGCCGCCGCTCGCCGCCAACCCGTCGCAGGGCGCCGCGGAAGCGCTCTACGGCCTCGGCGCCGCGCTCGGCCGGCAGGGCGGCGAGGATCTCGCCCTGGTCTATCTCCAGCTTGCCCGCTGGCTCGACCCCTCGCATCCGCTGATCGAGATCACCCTCGCCGACCTCTTCGAGAACATGAAGAAGTATGACGAGGCGATCGCGCTGTTCCGCAGTGTCCCGGCGAACTCGCCTCTGAAGGCCAATGCCGAGATCCAGCTCGGCCTTGCGCTGGAGCGCTCCGACCGCTTCGAGGAGGCGCGCGCCGCGCTTGAGGGCGTGGTGGCGAAGAACCCGAAGGACCTCCAGGCGATCTCCGCGCTCGGCGAGGTGCTGCGCGCTAACGAGAAATATGCCGAGGCCGCCGAGGTCTACACCAAGGCGATCGACCTGCTTCAGGCGCCGACTGCCGCCAATTGGGATCTCTTCTTCTCCCGCGGCACTTGCTTTGAGCGCACCAAGCAGTGGGCGAAGTCCGAGGCCGACCTGAAGAAGGCGCTGGAGCTGCGCCCCGACACGCCGGCGGTGATGAACTATCTCGGCTATAGCTGGGTCGACCAGGGCGTGAACCTCGATGAGGGTCTGGACCTGATCCGCAAGGCGGTCACGCTGCGCCCGGACGACGGCTATTACATCGACAGCCTCGGCTGGGCCTATTACCGCCTGAAGCGCTATGACGACGCGGTGCGCGAGCTCGAGCGCGCGGTCGAATTGAAGCCCGACGAGGCGGTGATCAACGACCATCTCGGCGACGCCTATTGGCAGGTCGGCCGCCGGCTCGAGGCGCGGTTCAAATGGAACCACGCCCGCGACATGAAGCCGGATGCCGACGAACTCGCCAAGATCGAGCGCAAGATCGCTGTCGGCCTCGACGAAGCGCAGAAGGCGACGACCGAGCAGCCGGCCCTCGCGCCGACCGCGCAGAAGCAGGATGGCGGCGGCTGATTGCTGCCGGCGTCCTCCGCGCTTGCTCAGCTCGACCATCCTTCGAGGCCCGGCTTTGCCGGGCACCTCAGGATGAGGTGGTACTTTAGACGGACCTCATCCTGACGTGCTCGCGCAGCGAGCCTGGAAGAATGTTGAAACAAAGCGGCGCCACATTCCCTTATCCACCAGATAAAGCATTGCTGAAGCAGGGCTTCAGCCCGCGTTCAGCAATGGCGCGGCATTGCTCGTTGGCAGGAGGGCCGCCCGGCCCTGCCGGACCGTCGTCCGGCAGGGTGCGCCGATGACGGGCATTTGCGGCCGCTGATACATGGGCGAGTTTGCCGGTCTTTTCCTGATCATCGCTTTCATCCTGCTGTTCGCCCTGCGCCGCCGGGTGAAACAGCTCGAAACGCGCATCGAGCTGCTGGAGCGCGGCGCAGCACCGGCGCAAGTGGCGCCCGTGCCGACCCCGCCCGCGGAGAAGCAGGCCGGGCTCTCCGTCTTCGCTCCCAAGGAGGAGCCGACTGCGGCACCTCCGCCGGCCTCTCCGCCTCTGGAAGTCCCACAAATCGAGGAGCCTGCGCCCGCCGGGCCCGGCCGGCTCGCCGGTTTCGAGGAGCGCTTCGGCGCGCTCTGGACCGTGTGGCTCGGGGGCATCGCGCTGGCGCTCGGCGGCATCTTCCTGGTGCGCTACGCCATCGAGGCCGATCTCATCGGCCCGGGCGCCCGGCTTACCCTCGGCGCGCTGCTCGCCGTCGCGCTGCTGGCGGCCGGCGAATGGCTGCGCCGCAAGGGCGAACCGAGCCGCATCGCGCTGCCCTTCGCCGATGTACCGGCGATGCTGACCGCCGCGGGCACCTCCACCGCCTACGCCGTCATCTACGCCGCCTATGAGATCTATGGGCTGCTACCGCCCGGCGTCGCCTTCCTGCTGCTGGGCGCGGTCGCCATCGCCTCGATGGCGGCGGCGCTGCTGCATGGCCCGATGCTGGCGGCGCTCGGCCTCGTCGCCGCGGGCGTCGCGCCGCTGCTGGTCTCGACCGACGAGCCGAGCGCCTGGGGCCTTGCCGTCTATGTCGCCGTCGTCGCTGCGGCCGCGATCGGTGTCGCCCGCGCCCGGCTCTGGGCATGGCTCGCGGCGCTGGCGATCATCGGCGCCACCTTGTGGGGCCTGGTCCTGCTGGTGCTGACCGAGGGTGGCAGCAGCAGCGCCGCGCCCGGCTTCCTCGCCGCCGTGCTGATGGCGCTGACCGCCGCCTTCCTGGTGCCCGGCCTGTTCCGTGGCCCGCCGGCGGGCGAGATGCCGCGGCCCGATTGGGTCTCGGCCCTCGCCGTTACCGGCGCGCTGGGTCTTGGCGCGCTGCTCACCGCTGCGGTCGACCAGGCGGCGCCCTCGCTCATCCTGTTTGGCGCTCTGGTCTTCGCGGCCATCGTCATGGCATGGCGCGCGGAGGCGGCGAGCCATGCGCCATTGATCGCCGCGCCGCTGAGCGCCTTCGTGCTGGCGGCCTGGGATGTGCTGGCGCAGGGCGGCACCACAGTCGCCGCGCCCGGCGCCATGGAAGGCGTCGTTGCCGGCCCGCCGGTGCTGGCGCTCGGTGGCTTCATCGCGTTCGGCCTCGCGCTCGGCGCCCTCCTCGGCCTCGCCGGCTACCTCAAGGCCGGCCGTGCGGAACGCCTGATGCCGGCGCTGGCATGGAGCGCGGCCGCGGTCGTCGGTCCACTGCTGTTGCTGATCGCGGCCTATTGGCGGCTGACCGACTTCGGCATCAGCTATGGCTTTGCCCTGGCCGCGCTTGCGCTCGCCGCCTTAGGTACGCTGGCGGTCGATCGTCTCACCGGGCGCGAAGGTGCGAGCGAGCATGCCGCCACGGTGTTCGCCACCGGCAGCGTCGCGGCACTGGCGCTCGGGCTGACCATGGCGCTGGAGCGTGGCTGGCTCACCGTCGGGCTGGCGCTGGCGAGCCTCGGCATCGCCTGGATCGCGAGCACCCGTCCGCTGCCCGGGCTGCGCCAGCTCTCCGCCTTTGTCGGCATCGCCGTGCTCGGACGGGTGATGTGGGACCCGACCATCGCCGGCGGCAATCCCGGCGCGACGCCCGTCCTCAACTGGCTGCTCTGGGGCTATGGCGTGCCGGCACTCTCCTTCGCCGCCGCGGCGTGGCGCCTGGGCGGGAACGACTGGGCCCGGCGCACCCATGAGAGCCTGGCGCTCATCTTCGCGGTGCTGCTGGCGGTGACCGAAATCCGCCATGCGGTGCGCGGCACGCTGATCGGGCCGGAACCCGGCCTTGCCGAGATCGCCGGCTATCTCTGCGTGGCGCTGGCCTATGTCATCGGTCTGGAGCGGTTGCGCCGCGTGAGCGCGAGCCCGGTCTATGAGCTGGGATCGCTCGGCGTGTTCGCGATCGCCGGACTGCTCGCCTTCGCCGTGCTCGGCTTCGCCAATCCGATGGTGACGGGCGACCTCATCGAGGGCCGCTTCATCAATCTGCTGCTGCTCGCCTATGCGGTTCCGGCGGTGCTTGCCTTCGCCCTCCATCGGGTGACGCGCGAGACCCGCCCGCTCTGGCATCGCAGGGCGTCTGGCGCGCTCGCTCTGGTGCTGGCCTTCGCCTATGTGACGCTGTCGGTGCGCCGTTTCTTCGTCGGTCCGGATCTCGCCTCGGAGGATCTGGGCAGCGGCGAGCTCTACGCCTATTCCGCGGTCTGGCTCGTCTTCGGCATCGCCCTGCTTCTCGCCGGCCTGCTCTCCGGCTCGCGCGAGCTGAGGCTCGCCTCGGCTTGCATCGTGATGCTGACCATCCTCAAGGTGTTCCTGTGGGACATGTCGGATCTCGAGGGGGTGCTGCGGGCGCTGTCCTTCATAGGGCTCGGCCTGGTGCTGGTCGCCATCGGCTGGCTCTACCAGCATCTGCTGCTCAGACCGGCAAACGTGCAAAAGGGGCAGCCCAGCTAGGCTGCCCCTCTGAAGTCACCGGATAGTCGGATCAGGCGGCAACCGGGCGGCCGACGAACAGCAGCGGACGCGAGCGCAGCGCAAAGGCGCCGTCGCCGAGCAGCCACAGCGCGAAGGACGCGACCATCAGGAAGGCGGGATATTCCCAGCCGCCGCCGGTGCCGGAGAACAGCCAGCCGTTCGGAATGTGCACGCTCATCGCGCCGGCCATGACCGGGATCAGCAGCAGGGCGACGTGGCGGGCATAGACGCCGAGCACGATCAGGATGCCGCCGATGAGCTCGGCGAGGAACACCGGCCATGCAAGGGCTTCCGGCAGGCCGAGGCTGCCGAGGAAGCCGGCGAAGCCGGGAATGGTGAAGACGACGTACTTGAGCAGCGCGTGGGAGATCCACATGGCGCCGAGCGCGACGCGCAGGACGAAGATGCCGTAGGGGGCGGTGTTGGTATCGAGCATGGCGGAGTTCCGATCTGGCGGGTTGTGATTGTCCGGCCGATGGATCCGTGCGTGGGGCGCCATCTGCCGCTTGGATAGCTGCAGAACTACCGGGCCCGGTCACGCAATGCGATAGAGAAAGAAACCAAAGAAATCTTGCAGAAATGCAATTTCAATCGGCGTCACCAAAGCTCCAAATCGCGCCCTCATCCCCGGGTCAAGCCCGGGGATGAGGGCGCGAGGGGAGGCTCGCGCCGGCTTCGGCGAGTTGGAGTCAGGCCCTGGTTGGAAGCGAAGACCTCAGTTCTGGTCGACCGAGGCGGTGGTCTCGGGCTTGGAGCGGCGCTGGGCGAGCTTGGCGCGGCCGGAGCCGCCACGCTCGAAGCTGCACCACATCTTGTCGAAGCCGGCGAGGCTGCCGCGGAAGCTGGTCGCGCTGGTCTTCTCGACCTCGAAGCAGGGCTGGAAGGCGACGCCCTTCAGCTTGGCGCAGACCGCCGGGCCCTTGGTGAGCAGCGTGCCGGCGGGCAGCGTCACATAGCGCATATTGCCTTGGCCGCGGATCTGGATGGTGCCGGCGACCGAGCCGTCGGGAAGGATGCGTCCGGCGCCGGTGGTGCCCTCGTAGCACTTGTACGAGAAGGTGCGCCCCATGACGAAGCTCTTGGCGGCGTCGGGGCTCAGCGTTTCGGCGGATGCCGGTACCGCCATGGCCGCCACGGTGAGCGCGGCGCTAGCGGCAAGCAAAGCGATGTTGCGGTGCATGTCCCAATCCCGTCGATCCCGTAGCCTTTACGATGCGCCGCCAAAACCCGGCCTTGTCAAGCAAAGCCGGGCAATCCACCGGCCCACGGCGGCATGCTGCCGCGGCCCTGTGGCGCCTCTGCAACGCGACGCGCCATCAACGCACCGCCATGGTGCGACCAGGATGGTTAATGGACGGAAAACGTGGCGCGACTGCGGGCGAGGCTCACGCCGGCTGCGGCCGCGCCACCGGGCGCTCGACGATGGGCAGGTTGATCGCCGCCGAGGCGAAGCTCAGCGCCACCGAGAGCCACCAGACGAAGTTGTAGGAACCGAGCTGCTCATAGAGCAGCCCGCCGAGCCACACGCCGAGGAAGCCGCCCACCTGGTGGCTGAAGAAGGCGAAGCCATAGAGCATGGCAAGATAGCGCGTGCCGAACATCAGCATGACGAGGCCCGAGGTCGGCGGCACCGTGGAGAGCCAGAGCAGGCCGATGGCAATGCCGAAGCCGATCGAGGTCGCTGGCGAGGCCGGCAGCAGCACGAAAGCGGCGATTACCACGCCGCGGGCGAAATAGATGGCGGCGAGCAGCCAGCGCTTCGACATGCGGCTCGACATCCAGCCCGCGGTGAGCGAGCCGACCATGTTGGCGAGCCCGATCGAGGCCAGCGTCCAGCCGCCGATGGTGACCGACAGGCCGCGATCGGTGAGATAGGCGGGAAGGTGCGTGGTGACGAAGGCGAGCTGGAAGCCGCAGGTGAAGAAGCCGAGCACCAGGAACACGTAGCTCGGATGGCGAAACGCCTCGCCGAGCGCCGCGCCGATTGACTGTTGCGGCACATTGGCCTTGCCGGCGGCCGGCGCCGGATTGGCGAGCGCGAGGGCGAAGGGCATCACCAGTATCATGGTGACGCCGAAAATGATCAGGGTCTCCTGCCAGCCGATGGACCCGATCAGCCCATTGGCGAGCGGCGGGAACAGGAACTGGCCGAACGAGCCGGCCGCGGTGCCGGCGCCGAAGGCGAGCGGGCGCCAGCGCTCCGGCAGCAGCTTGCCGAAGGCGGCGAGCACGATGTTGAACGAGCAGCCGGAAAGCCCGAAACCGATCAGCACGCCGGCGGACATGTGCAGCAGGCCGGGGGTCGAGGCATAGGCCATGGCGATCAGCCCGAGCGCATAGAGCACAGCGCCGACCCACAGCACGCGCACCACGCCAAGACGGTCCGCGACCGCGCCGGCAAACGGCGTGCCGACGCCCCAGAGCAGGTTCTGGATGGCGATGGCGAGGCCGAACGTATCGCGACCCCAGCCATATTCATGGGTCATCGGCAGGAGGAAGATGCCGGAGGAGGCGCGTGGCCCGAAGGTGAGCATGGCGATCATGCAGCCGCACAGCACGACGAAGAGCGGCGCGCGGGCGGCAAGGCTCGGGCGCGCGACTTGGGTCGGCTCAGCGGCTGCAGGCATTAGGAACCTCGTCGTGAAATGCGGACACATACCCGCATCGTCGACACTACCCGTAGGTCGGCTCGACGGAAAACGAATTTTCCTGCCCGGACCCATTTGCATCAGTGATGGATATGACGTGGCGCGGCTTCCGGATGCTGACACCCAACATGGTGCAGGAGGCTGGCGGCGCCCCCTCCGCGACCCTCCCCCGCAAGCGGGAGAGGGAGAAGAGGCCGCGTTCACGGCATCACAAGGCCGAGATAGGGCGCGCTCGCCTTGCCGTTGGCGCCGACCATGGCCGGGCTCTGGTGCGAAATCGGCTTCAGGTTCTTGAGGTAGGCGGCGAGGGCGCCGGCGTCGGCATCGGTAAGCCTGGAATAGCTATGGTACGGCATGACCGGCGCCAGCATGCGCCCGTCCGGCCGCACCCCGGCGCGCACCGCCTTGACGATGTCGGCCTCGCTCCATTCGCCGAGCCCGGTCGCCTTGTCCGGCGTGAGGTTCGGCGGGTAGAAGATGCCGAGGCCCGGGAGCTGGAAGCCGATCGTCGAGCCGGCGAGATGCATCGCGGGATCCGGCTTGCCGGCGAGCGCGCCGGTGGTGTGGCAGCCGCCGCAATCCATAATGGCCGCGAGATATTCGCCGCGCTTCACCTTGGCGCTGTCGGCAGCCGCTAGCGGCGAAGCCGCAAGGCCGAAGGCGGCAAGGGTGATAATGAATGTCCGCATGATGAAACTCTCTGAAACCGGTTCCCGACCCTGATGCTGGGGGCTCATGCCCATTAATGCGCCGAACCTGTACGTTTCCTGTACGGATTGCGAATCATTACTAGAGAACTTTCAAGGAGGGTCGAGGCATGGCTTGAGCTCGGCTCAAGCGATGCTCAAGCTCGGCTTGAGCTCACCCGAAGCTCAGCTCGAACGGATCACCTTCGAAGGCCATGCGGCCGCTGCCGATCGCGGCGATCGCTGCATTCATGCGGCCGCCGCGCCGCAGCGCGCTGTCGGCGAGCGAGACCAGCAGGGCATTGGGCGTCGCGCTCGGCGAGGCCGCGCGCAGCCGCCGGGCGATCTCCATCTCGTCGGCATCGGGATTGAGAGCGCAGGCGGCGATAAAGGCGCTGGCCGTGGAGCGGCTGATCCCGGCATAGCAGTGCACCACCAGCGGCGCCTCGCGCGGCCAGCGCCGCACGAAGCTGAGAATGCCCTCCACATGCTCGGCGGCAGGATGGATCAGGCCCTCCTGCGGCACCGTTATGTCGTTGATGCCGACGAAGAGGTGGTCCTCGGGCAGGATTGCCGCGGGGCGCGGCACCTCGGTGCCGAGATTGATGACGCTGAGCAGGTGCCGCGCGCCGGTCGCTTTGACCGTCGCCTCGATCTTCGAGAGCGGACAGACATGGATCATGTCGTTTCTCCTTACATGCCGCTCGGCTTCAGCATCCTTCGAGGCTCGCTATGCTCGCACCTCAGGATGACGTTGTTCTTATTGGACAGGAAGCGACCTACGTCACGCTGAAGTGCCGGCCGCGGGCCGACCTCGAAGCATGCGGGCGTCTTCGTCACGGACACAACTCCCTGAACCGGGCGAGAAAGCGGCCGGAGGCTTCGTCCGCGCTCCAGGAGGCGAGATGGTCGCGCTCGGCCGCGGCCTCTAGCGGAAAAGGCTGGCCGAAGAATTTTTTCGCCTCGGCGACATCGAATCCGGCGAGCCGCGTCGCCTCGAGGAAGGCGCTGGCGCGGTCTGCCGCCTTGACCAGCTTGACAAGTTCCGCCGGCCACACCGCCGGCAGGCCGAAGCGCAGGCTGATCGCGGTCAGCAGGCGGGCCTCCACCGCCTTGTAGTCGCTGCCGAGCACCGCCTTGAACGGGCTGATCATGTCGCCGATCACATACTCCGGGGCGTCGTGCAGCAGCATGGCGAGGCGCCAACGGCGGTCGAGATCGGTGCCGCGGAGCTGCGCCTGGCGCTTGGCGATGAACTCCACCAGCACCGAGTGCTGCGCCACCGAGAAGATGTTGGGCCCGATGGTCTGGCCGTTCCAGCGCGCCACGCGGGCAAGGCCATGGGCGATATCCTCGATCTCGATGTCGAGCGGGGAGGGATCGAGCAGATCGAGCCGGCGACCCGACAGCATGCGCTGCCAGGCCCGTGCATGCCCCCGTGCCGGCGCCACCCCGAAGGTCATTTGCCGGCCCCGGCATATTTGCCGTGGCGATGGCAGTCGACGACATGGTCGTCGACCATGCCGACCGCCTGCATGAAGGCGTAGACGATGGTCGGCCCGACAAAATTGAAGCCGCGCCTCTTCAATTCCTTTGACATGGCGACCGCGCTCGGCGAGGTGACCGGCGGCGCATCGGCCTCGCTCAGCCTGTTGTCGACCGGGGCGCCGCCATTGATCTCCCAGAGCAGCTTCGAGAAGCCGGGGCCCTTCTCCATGATGTCGAGGAAGGCCTGCGCCGAGCGGATGGTCGAGACCACCTTCGAGCGGTTGCGCACGATGCCGGGGTCCTGCATCAGCGCTTCGACCTTGTCGGGCCCGTAGCGCGCGATCACCTCCGGCTCGAAGCCGTCGAAAGCGCGGCGGAAATTGTCACGCTTGCGCAGGATCGTGATCCAGGCGAGGCCGGCCTGGAAGCCGTCGAGGATCAGCTTCTCGAACAGCGCCCGGTCGTCATATTCCGGTACGCCCCATTCCTCGTCGTGATAGGCGACATAGAGGGGATCTGTGCCGCACCAGGCGCAGCGCGTCACACCGTCGCCATGCAGATGGAACTTCACGCCACGCTCTCCGTGCCGGGAATGGCGAAATCCGCCCAGTTGAGCTTCTCCGGCACCAGAGTGGCGCCATCCGCCTCGATGGCGTGGCCGCCTGTCCGGGCGTCCGCGATGCGGTCGAGCCGCACCAGCCCCAGCAGGCGGCCATTGATGCCGGATCCCACGCGCCCCATGGTCTTGCCACCGGAGGTGATCTCGGTTCCCGGGCTCGGCGGCGGACCGCAGACCGCAAAGGGGATGATGCGGGTGCGCGCCGTGCCGCGATGCTGCATCCGGCTGACGATCTCCTGGCCGACATAGCAGCCCTTGCCGAAATCGATGCCGTGGAGCTGGTCCATATCCGCTTCGTGGGGGAAGGCGTCGCCATAGAGGAAATCGAGCCCGCCCTCCGGCACCCCGAGCCTCGTCCGGTGGGCGTGCCACTCGGCCTCCGGTACCATCACGATCTGCGCGGCCTCGGCGGCCGGCAGGATGAAGCGGCGCCCGAGCTCCGGCAGCCGTGGATCGTCATAGGCGAAGGTATCGACCAGCGGCTCCGCCCCGTCCCAGGCGACCGCGATCGCGAGATCCTCCAGCACTCCGAGCTCGATCTTGGCGCGCAACCTGTAGAGCCGCAGCCGCTTCATCAGCTCGTCGAGCGTCGTGCGCGGCACGTCGAGGCGGAAGCCGCCCTCGGTTCCGACCACGATCATGTCGGCGACGATCTTGCCCTGCGGCGTCAGCAGCGCTGAATAGCGCGCGCCGCCGGGAGCGGGCACGTTCGACGTGAGGAGGTTGTCGAGGAAGTGCGTGGCGTCCGGCCCGGCGACCCGGGCCACCACCCGCGCTTCGAGAATCGCGATCGGCATAAGCTCATCCTTGCCAGCCCGTCTGGCGAGACGTAAAGCCCAGTTGCCTTGGCCGCAAGACATCAAGCGCGTGGGGGAGCCATGTCCGATACGTTCGACCTCGTCCTCAAGGGCGGCATCGTGGTGAACCAGGACGGCGAGGGGCCGCGCGACGTCGGCGTGACCGACGGGCGCATCGCCGGCATCGGCTCGTTCAGTCGCGAGCAGGCGGGCGAGCTGATCGACTGCACCGGCCTGCACATCCTGCCCGGCGTCATCGACACCCAGGTGCATTTCCGCGAGCCGGGGCTGGAGCACAAGGAAGACCTCGAATCCGGTTCACGCGCCGCGGTAATGGGCGGAGTGACCGCGGTGTTCGAGATGCCGAACACCAATCCGCTCACCACCTCGGGCGACGCGCTCGCCGACAAGGTGAAGCGGGCGACGAACCGCATGCATTGCGACTTCGCCTTCTTCGTCGGCGGCACCCATGACAATGTGAAGGATCTTCCCGAGCTGGAGATGCTGCCCGGCGCCGCCGGCATCAAGGTGTTCATCGGCTCCTCGACCGGCTCGCTGCTGGTGGCCGACGATCCTGGGGTGCGGGCGATCCTGCAGGTGATTCGCCGCCGCGCCTCCTTCCATTGCGAGCACGAGCCGCGGCTCAACGAGCGCCGCGAATTGCGGGTGCCCGGGGACGCCTCCTCGCATCCGGTCTGGCGCGACGAAATCGCCGCGCTCACTGCCACGCACCGCCTGGTGACCCTGGCGAAAGAGGTGGGCAAGCGGGTCCATGTGCTGCACGTGACCTCGGCGGAGGAGATGGAATATCTCCGCAGCGTCAAGGACGTGGCGACGGTGGAAGTCACCCCGCACCATCTCACCATGGATGCGAGCTGGTACCAGCGGCTCGGCTCGCTGGTGCAGATGAACCCGCCGGTGCGCGAGGCCCGCCATCGCGACGCCATCTGGCGCGGAATCTTTGAGGGCGTGGTCGACGTGCTCGGCTCCGACCATGCGCCGCACACGTTGGAAGAGAAGCAGAAGCCCTATCCCGACAGCCCCTCGGGCATGACCGGGGTGCAGACTTTGGTGCCGATCATGCTCGATCATGTAGCGGCGGGCCGGCTTTCGCTGGCGCGCTTCGTCGACCTGTCGAGCGCGGGTCCGGCACGGATCTTCAACATCGCCACCAAGGGGCGCATCGCGGTCGGCTACGACGCGGACTTCACGGTGGTCGACCTCAAACGCCGCGAGACCATCCGCAACGAATGGATCGCCTCCAAGGCCGGCTGGACGCCCTATGACGGCATGGAGGTCACCGGTTGGCCGGTCGGCACCTTCGTGCGCGGGCGGAAGGTCATGTGGGAAGGCGAGCTGACGGCGCCGTCGCAGGGCCAGGCGGTGAGGTTTGTGGAGGCGTTGCAGTCGACCCCGTGAATTTCGAGGCTCGCTACGCTCGCACCTCAGGATGAGGTCGTATCGGGATACGTGACCTCCGCCAGATACAGCCCCATCGCCGGAGCCATCGGGCCGCAGCGGGTGCGGTCCTTCGCTTCCAGCGCGGCTGTCACGTCGTCCGGCGTCCAGCCGCCTTCGCCGACCTTGACCAGCGTGCCGACCATGGAGCGCACCTGGTGGTGCAGGAAGGAGCGCGCCTCGGCATGGAGGCGCACCTCTTCTCCCAGCCGTTCGACAGCGAGCCGGTCCAGCGTCTTCACCGGCGAGGCGGCCTGGCATTCGGCGGCGCGGAACGTGGTGAAATCGTGCCGGCCGACAAGGCGCTGGGCGGCCTCGTGCATGGACTCAGCATCGAGCGGGCGCGGCACCTTCCAGGCGCGGTCGCGCTCCAGCGCAAGGTCGGCGCGCCTTCCGATCACCCGATAGACATAGCGTCGCCCGATCGCGGAAAAGCGGGCATGGAAGTCCTCCGCCGCGATGGAGGCCGCCAGCACCGCGACGGGGTGCGGGCGCAAATGCGCGTTCAGCGCGTCGCGCACCGTGTCGGGCCGCCAGTCTTTCGTGAGATCGATATGAGCGACCTGCCCGGTGGCATGCACCCCGGCGTCCGTCCGCCCGGCGCCCTGCACATGCACGCGCTCACCTGAGAAGCGCTCGATCGCATCCGCAAGCAGCCCCTGCACGGACAGCCCCGCCGCCTGGAACTGCCAGCCGACGAAAGGGGTGCCGTCATATTCGATGATGAGCTTATAGCGGGGCATGTGGGGCTCTGTAGCGGTCTCGCGGGCGGGCGTCACTCTGCTTGAACATCCTTCGAGGCCGGCCGTTGGCCGGCACCTCAGGATGAGGTCGCATTTTTTGGAACCTCATCCTGAGGTGCGAGCGCTAGCGAGCCTCGAAGGATGCTGAAGCAGAGCGTCCTTCGCCGAGGCCGCCCAACATTCCTTAACCTTGTCCGCCCGGCAGGCTTGCGCCGTTCCCCATTCCACGCCAGAAAGAGCGAGATTAGTTGAAAATTCGAACTATCAGCGGATCGGTCCCATGCCGCAGACCCAGCATCAGGCTTCGCGCGTCGACTGGGTCGACATGGCCAAGGGCTTCTGCATCGTCTTCGTCGTGATGATGCACTCCACGCTCGGCGTGCAGGAGGCAGCCGGCGAGACCGGCTTCATGGACTATGTGGTGGCCTTTGCGCGGCCGTTCCGCATGCCGGACTTCTTCCTGATCTCGGGCCTGTTCCTCGCCCGCGTCATCGATCGCGACTGGCGCACCTATCTCGACCGCAAGGTGGTGCACTTCGCCTATTTCTACGTGATCTGGTTCACCATCCAGTTCGCCTTCAAGGCGCCCGGCATGGCCGGCGAGCACGGCGCGAGCGCACTGCCCGGACTCTATTTCTTGGGCTTCATCGAGCCGTTCGGCACGCTGTGGTTCATCTATCTGCTGCCGATCTTCTTCGTCGTCACCAAGGCGACGCGGCGGCTGCCCCCGGCGCTGATCTGGCTCGTCGCTAGCGCGCTGGAGATCGCCACCGTCGAGACCGGCTGGACCGTGATCGACGAATTCTGCGAGCGCTTCGTCTTCTTCTACACCGGCTATCTCTTTGCCTCTTACGCCTTCGCGCTGGCGAAGTGGGCGCAGGCGATGCCCGCGCTCGGCCTTGTCGGGCTGCTGGCATGGGGCGTGCTGAACGGCGTGCTGGTCTTCTCCGGCTATGCGCAGCTTCCCGTCGTCTCGCTGCTGCTCGGTCTCCTCGGCGCCGGCGCAGTCGTCACCGTTAGTGCGTTGATGGCCAAGATCGGCGCCAATCGCGGTGCGTTCGGCTGGCTGGAATATGCCGGGCGCAATTCCATCGTGATCTATCTCGCCTTCTTCCTGCCGATGGCGATCACCCGGACCGTGCTGCTGAAGACGGGCTTCATCGCGGATATCGGCCTCATCTCGCTCATCGTCACCATGGTGGCGGTGGTGACGCCGCTCATCGTCCACGCACTGGTGAAGGGCACAGTGCTGCGCTTCCTGTTCGTGCGCCCCGAGCGCCTCCGCATCGAGCGCCGGGCGGACGCCGGGCTCGCCCCGGCCGAATGAGCATTCCTTTGTCCCCTCCCACGCAAGCGGGAGAGGGGAAGAGAGCTTGCCCCCGGCTACCGGCTTCGGGCATCGTGCGCGCCCGAACCGGATGCCCGCAATGCCCGAGCACGACCCTCTCGAAGCCGGCGATCATGTCGTCCTGATCGACGGCTCCGCCTACATCTTCCGCGCCTATCACGCGCTGCCGCCGCTGACCCGCACCTCGGACAAGCTGCCGATCGGTGCGGTCGCCGGCTTCTGCAACATGCTGTGGAAGCTGGTGCGGGCGCAGGGGTTCACACCGGCGCCGACCCATCTCGCCGTGGTGTTCGACAAGTCCGAGCACACCTTCCGCAAGGACATATACCCGCTCTACAAGGCGCAGCGCCCGGACCTGCCGGAAGACCTGATCCCGCAATTCCCGCTGATCCGCGAGGCGACGCGGGCGTTCGACCTTGCCTGCGTCGAGCAGGACGGTTTTGAAGCCGACGACCTGATGGCGACCTATGCCGAGGAGGCCAAGGCCAAGGGCGCCCTCGTCACCATCATCTCCTCCGACAAGGACCTGATGCAGCTCGTCGACGAGCGCGTGCGCATGTACGACCCGATGAAGGATAAGCCGATCGGCGCGGCGGAAGTGTTCGAGAAGTTCGGCGTCGCCCCGGACAAGGTGATCGACGTGCAGTCGCTCGCCGGCGATTCGGTGGACAACGTGCCGGGCGTGCCGGGCATCGGCGTCAAGACCGCGGCGCAGTTGCTCACCGAGTATGGCGACCTCGATTCGCTGCTCGCCCGCGCCGAGGAGATCAAGCAGCCCAAGCGCCGTGAAAGCCTCGTCAATTTTGCCGACCAGGCGCGGCTTTCGCGCGAGCTGGTGACGCTGAAGCGCGACGTCGCGCTGGAGGTGCCGCTCGCCGACATCGCGGTGGTGGACCCGGAAGCCAAGCGCCTCGTCGCCTTCCTGAAGGCGATGGAGTTCACCACTTTGACCCGCCGCGTCGGCGAGGCCTATGGCATCGAGATCGGCGAAATCGAGCCGGATGCGCGGCTGAAGGCAGGGGCGGAGCCCAGCCTCGCCGCCGAGGTCAGTGCCGCGCTGGTACCGGGCGCCGAAGTCACTGGCGTGGCCATGGTCGTGGACGGCTTCGCGCTGGGCGAACCCGGGCTGACCCCGCAGGCGCTCGCCACCGCCCGCGCCACGGAGGCCGCCAAAACCCCGGTCGACCGCTCGA
Organism: Xanthobacteraceae bacterium; assembly: GCA_029266425.1. GTDB lineage: Bacteria > Pseudomonadota > Alphaproteobacteria > Rhizobiales > Xanthobacteraceae > Ancylobacter. The sequence goes on along the minus strand of JAQSWY010000002.1, from coordinate 103,129 downwards.
AATACGAGACCGTCACCACGCTCGCGCGGCTGAACGAATGGATCGCCCGCGCCTTCGACATCGGCCATGTCGCGCTCGACACCGAGACCACCGGCCTCGACGCGATGGCGGCCGACCTCGTCGGCGTCTCGCTCGCCACCGCGCCCAACGAGGCCTGCTACATTCCGCTCGCCCACAGGGGCGGCGGCGATGGGCTGTTCGCCGAGGGCCTGCTGCCGGACCAGATCCCGATCCGCGATGCACTCGCCACCCTGAAGCCGCTGCTGGAAGACCCGTCAGTGCTGAAGATCGGCCAGAACCTCAAATATGACTGGCTGGTATTGGCGCGCCACGGCATCGATGTCGGACCCTATGACGACACGATGCTGCTCTCTTACGTGCTCGATGCCGGCGCCTCGCCGCACGGCATGGACCCGCTCTCCGAGCGCTGGCTGAAGCACACCCCGATCAAGTTCGAGGAGGTGTGCGGCAAGGGCAAGGGCCAGATCTGCTTCGACCAGGCCCCCATCGACAAGGCGACCGGCTACGCCGCCGAGGATGCCGACGTCACGTTGCGGCTGTGGTTCGTGCTCAAGGCCCGTCTCGTCGCCGAGGGCAAGGCGAGCGTCTATGAGACGCTGGAGCGCCCGCTAGTCCGCGTGCTCGGCAATATGGAGCGGCGCGGCGTCTCCATCGACCGGCAGATGCTCTCGCGGCTCTCCGGCGAGTTCGCGCAAGGCATGGCGCGGCTCGAGGCTGAGATATCGGGGATGGCGGGGGAGACCTTCAATCCCGGCTCGCCCAAGCAACTCGGCGACATCCTGTTCGGCAAGATGCAGCTGCCCGGCGGCCGCAAGACCCCGACGGGGGCGTGGTCGACCGGCGCCGACGTGCTGGACGAATTGGCCGAGGCCGGCCACGAACTGCCGCGCCGCATCCTCGACTGGCGCCAGCTGCAGAAGCTGAAATCGACCTATACGGATGCATTGCCGACTTACGTGAACAAGGAGACCGGCCGCGTCCATACCAGCTTCGCGCTGGCGGCGACCACCACCGGACGGCTCTCATCCTCCGAGCCGAACCTGCAGAACATCCCGGTGCGCACCGAGGAAGGCCGCAAGATCCGCCGCGCCTTCATCGCCCAGCCCGGCTACAGGCTGATTTCGGCCGATTATTCGCAGATCGAGTTGCGGCTGCTGGCCGAGATCGCCGATACGCCCTCGCTCCGCCAGGCGTTCCAGGACGGGCTCGACATCCACGCCATGACGGCGTCGGAGATGTTCGGGGTGCCGATCGAAGGCATGCCCGGCGAGGTGCGCCGGCGCGCCAAGGCGATCAATTTCGGCATCATCTACGGCATTTCGGCCTTCGGCCTCGCCAACCAGCTCTCCATCCCCCGCGAAGAGGCTGGCGCTTACATCAAGCGCTATTTCGAGCGTTTCCCCGGCATTCGCGCCTATATGGACGAGACCCGCGCCTTCGCCCGTGCCCACGGCTATGTCGAGACGCTGTTCGGCCGACGCTGCCACTACCCCGACATCAACGCAAAGAACCCCTCGATCCGCGCCTTCAACGAGCGCGCCTCGATCAATGCGCGGCTCCAGGGCACCGCGGCGGACATCATCCGCCGCGCCATGGCTCGCATGGATGCGGCGCTGTCGAAGGCGAAGCTCAATGCCCGCATGCTGCTGCAGGTGCATGACGAGCTGATCTTCGAGGTGCCGGAAAGCGAGATCGAGGCGAGCCTCCCGGTGATCACCGCCACCATGGAGCAGGCGCCGATGCCGGCGGTGGCACTGCGCGTGCCCCTGAAGGTGGACGCGCGGGCCGCCGACAATTGGGAAGAGGCGCATTAGCAGAACACGTCATGGCCGGGCTTGTCCCGGCCATCTCGATTCCCGATGCACTACCCGGAATCGAAATCCTCGGCACAAGGCCGAGGATGACGTCGTCCTGAGTTGAGCGGCGCTGAGCCTCACTCCACCCCGAATTCCACCGGGATGTTGCCGCGGGTCGCCTTGGAATAGGGGCATACCTGGTGGGCGGCTTCCAGCAGCTCCTGGGTCTGCTCCCTGGAGAGCTTCGGCGCCTTGAGCGAGAGCTTCACCGAAAGGCCGAAGCCGTCCGGCACCTTGCCGAGCGAGGCGGCGACCGTCACCGCGGCGTCGGTGACGTCATAGCCCTTCTGCTTGCCGACGAGTTCTACCGCCGAACCGAAGCAGGCCGCATAGCCGGTGGCGAACAGATGCTCCGGCGTGGTCTTGCCCGGCTCCAGGACGCCGTTCTTGGGAAAGCCGAGATTGACCGAGACCGAGCCGTCGCTGGTTTGCGAATGACCATTGCGGCCGCCGACCGCGGTCGCGGTACCGGTGAAAAGCGTTTCGAAGGACATGGACCTCTCCTGTGAATGTGCGTCGGTGCGCCGCTACTCTGGCTGCCGAGCCTAAAGATGGTGCGACGGCGCCGTCGGACAATGCACGTGCCCTTGGCAACATGTGATCTTGGCAAAGAGTGTTCGGGGCCGCAGCCGCGCCCGGCCGAATGCCCCTCATGCATTTACGACCCTTGTGCCTCGCAGCGGACCGTGGCACTTCGGCGCGATGTCCGCGAACCCTGCCTTGTCCAAGCCCTCGCTGCCGCCGATCGAGCGCTCCTTCGCCGCGCTCGCCCCGCACTACGATCTGGTGCTGTGCGATGTCTGGGGCGTGCTGCACAATGGGGTGAGGGGGTCAGCCGCCGCGTCCGATGCACTGGTACGCGCCCGCGCCAATGGGACGACCGTCGTACTCGTGTCCAATGCGCCGCGGCCGAAGGATGGCGTGGCGAAGATACTCGACGGCTTCGACATACCCCGCAACGCCTATGACGACATCGTCACCTCCGGCGATGTCACCACCTCCCTGTTGCGCGCCCGTCGCGGGGTGAAGCTCTTTCATCTCGGTCCCGACCGTGATCTCGGCATCTATCAGGGGCTCGGCGTCGTGCTGACCGGGCTCGAGGAGGCCGAGCTCATCGTCTGCACCGGCCTGTTCGACGACACCACCGAGACGCCCGACAGCTACAAGACGACGCTGGCTGCCGCGAAGGCCAGGGACCTGCCCTTCATCTGCGCCAATCCCGACATCGTGGTGGAGCGCGGCGGCGATCTCATCTGGTGCGCCGGCGCCATTGCCGAAGCCTATGTCGAGCACGGCGGCAAGGTGGTCTTTTGCGGCAAGCCGCATCCGCCGATCTATGAGACCGCGTTCGAGGTCGCCCGCGGCCTGCGCGGCAGCGCGGTCGACACCTCGCGCATTCTGGCCATCGGCGATGCGCTGCGCACCGATCTCGCCGGAGCGCTCGGCGCCGGCATCGACTGCCTGTTCGTCGCCGCCGGCATCCATGCCGGGGAACTCGGCCTCGGCCATGGCGAGGACGTCGATCCCGCCGCGCTCAAGGCCCTGTTCGAGGACGGCCCCGGCCTGCCGGTCGCGGTCACCACCCGTCTCGCCTGGTGAGCATTTGATGGTTGGTGCTTGACCCGCGCCGCGCCGCGCGCGAGTTTTCCGGCCCCTTCGGCGTCGCATCCCACATGAACAGTCGCCCGCTCCGCACCGCTCCCTTCACCGTCGTCTCCGGCGATACGCCGGTGCCGGACGATCTGCGCGGCGCCGTGGTCGCCATCGGCAATTTCGATGGCGTGCACCGCGGCCACCGTGCGGTGATCGGGACCGCCATCGAGCAGGCCCGTTCGCTCGACTGCCCGGCGCTCGCTTTGACCTTCGAGCCGCATCCGCGCGCGTTCTTCCGGCCGGATGAGCCGCTGTTCCGCCTGACGCCGGCGCCGGTGAAGCTGACGCGGCTCGAGGAGACCGGGCTCGACGGCACGGTGGTGCTCGGCTTCGATGCGGCGCTCGCTGCGAAGGACGCCGAGACTTTCGTGCGCGACATCCTGGTCGAGCGGCTCGGGGTGCGCATGGTGGTGGCTGGCTTCGACTTCCATTTCGGCAAGGCGCGGGGCGGCTCGCCGATCTTCCTGCGCGAGGCCGGCAAGCGCCATGGTTTCGCCGTCGAGATCGTGCCGCCGCTGCTCGACGAGGGCGCGCAGATCTCGTCCTCGGCCATCCGCTCCGCGCTGGCGCAAGGGCGCGTCGAGCAGGCCGCCGACATGCTGGGCGCACCCTATGTCGTCGAGGCCGAGGTGGTGCACGGCGACAAGCGCGGCCGCGACCTCGGCTACCCCACAGCGAACATGGTGCTCGATCCCTCGATCGCGCTCGCCCACGGCATCTATGCGGTGACCGCCGAATTCGACGGCGTCGTGCACCCCGCGGTGGCGAGCTTCGGGCGCCGCCCGACCTTCGATGGCGGCGCGCCGAAGCTCGAAGTGTTCGTGTTCGATTTTCACGGCGATCTCTACGGCAAGACCCTGCGCGTCGCGTTCCGGGCCTTCCTGCGCCCGGAGCTGAAATTTGACAGCCTGGAGGCGCTGATCGTGCAGATGGACAAGGACAGCGTCCAGGCTCGGGCGATCCTCGGGGCTTGAAAGGACACCCTGCGTGGGCATCCTTCGAGGCTCGCTGCGCTCGCACCTCAGGATGAGGTGGTATTTTGACGCGACCTCATCCTGAGGTGCCCGGCATCGCCGGGCCTCGAAGGATGCTCAGACCACGCGCCCTCTTTACCGCCCGCGCCCTTGCACCCCTCATCCGCTGCGCTTAAACCTCGCGGCAGGCGAAGGAGCGCGCAATGACGAGCCGAAACAGCGACGGTGGAACCCTGGACGAGGCAGGCGCCCCGCCTGTCGTGCATGATTATTCCCCGACCCTGTTCCTGCCGCAGACCGATTTCCCGATGCGCGCCGGCCTGCCGCAGCGCGAGCCGGAGCTCCTGGCGCGCTGGGCACGGATCGACCTCTATGCGAGGCAGCGCAAGGCCGGGGCCGGCCGCGCCCGCTTCGTGCTGCATGACGGCCCGCCCTATGCCAACGGCAACATCCATATCGGCCACGCCCTCAACAAGATCCTGAAGGACGTCGTGGTGCGCTCTCAAGGCGCACTCGGCCATGATTCCAATTATGTCCCGGGCTGGGACTGCCACGGCCTGCCGATCGAATGGAAGATCGAGGAGCAGTACCGCGCCAAGGGCCGCAACAAGGATGAGGTGCCGGTCGTCGAATTCCGCCAGGAATGCCGGGTGTTTGCTCAAGCTTGGCTCGACATCCAGCGCGAGGAGTTCAAGCGGCTCGGCGTCGAGGGCGACTGGGCGCACCCTTATGCGACGATGAGCTTCGACGCCGAGGCGCAGATCGCCCGCGAGATCATGAAGTTCGCCGCGAACGGCCTGCTCTATCGCGGCTCGAAGCCGGTGATGTGGTCGGTGGTCGAGCGCACCGCGCTCGCCGAAGCCGAGGTCGAATATCACGACCACACCTCGACCACGATCTTCGTGAAGTTCCCGGTGACAGGCTACCGCGAGTGCAACTCGACCCGCGGCGGCGACCCGGCGGGGCTGCAGCCGGCCGACCAGGCCGACGACATCCACATGTTCCCGTCCTACGAGAACGCCTCCATCGTCATCTGGACGACGACGCCCTGGACCATCCCCGGCAACCGCGCCATCGCCTTCTCGCCCAACGTCACCTACGGGGTCTATGAGGTGACCGAGGCCCCGCACGACAATTGGGCCAAGGTCGGCGAGCATTTCATCCTTGCCGACAAGCTCGCCGCCGACGTGTTCAAGGCGGCGCGCGTCACCGGCTTCGAGCGCCATGCCGATGTCGATCCGACCCATCTGGTCTGCGCCCATCCGCTGCGCGGCGTCGACGGCGCCAAGGACTATTTCGATTTCCCCGTGCCGGTGGTGGCGGGAGACTTCGTCACCGACGAGACCGGCACCGGCTTCGTCCATCTCGCGCCGGGCCACGGCGCCGACGACTTCAACCTCTTCATGGCGGAGAGACTCGGTGAGGTGCCGCACACGGTCGGCCCGGACGGGCGCTATTACGACCATGTGCCGCTGTTCGCCGGCCACCGGGTGATGGATGACAAGGGCAAGGACGGCGACGCCAACGACGTCGTTATCAAGGCGCTGGTCGCCGCCGACAAGGTCATCGCCCGCGGGCGGCTGAAGCACCAATATCCGCACTCCTGGCGCTCCAAGGCGCCGATCGTGTTCCGCAACACGCCGCAATGGTTCATCGCGATGGACAAGGACATCGCGGCGGCCGACGGCTCGACCACGCCCGGCGACACGCTGCGCGCCCGCGCGCTCGGCGGCATTGCCGGCGTCGACTGGGTACCGGAGACCGGGCGCAACCGCATCAATGGCATGATCGAAAACCGCCCGGACTGGGTGGTCTCGCGCCAGCGCGCCTGGGGCGTGCCGATCGCCGTGTTCGTGAAGGACAAGGGTGACGGCACGGTCGAGATCCTGCGCGACGACAAGGTGAACCAGCGCATCACCGAGGCCTTCGCGACCGAGGGCGCCGACGCCTGGTACACGGAGGGCGCCAGCGCCCGCTTCCTCGGCAATGACTATTCGGCGGAGGAGTGGAGGAAGGTCGACGACATCCTCGATGTCTGGTTCGATTCCGGCTCCACCCACGCCTTCACCCTTGAGGTCCGCGAGGACCTCAAGGCCGACCGCGCCTTCAATGGCGGGCCGGACCGGGTGATGTACCTCGAAGGCTCGGACCAGCATCGCGGCTGGTTCCATTCCTCGCTGCTGGAGAGCTGCGGCACCCGCGCCCGCCCACCCTACGACGTGGTGCTGACCCACGGCTTCGTGCTCGACGAGGACGGGCGCAAGATGTCGAAGTCGCTCGGCAACGTGGTCGCGCCGCAGGAGGTCATCAAGAACTCCGGCGCCGACATATTGCGCCTCTGGGTCTGCGCCTCCGATTACGCCGACGATCTGCGCATCGGCCCGGAAATCCTGAAGACCACGGTCGAGACCTATCGCAAGCTGCGCAACACGCTCCGCTGGCTGCTGGGCTCGCTGCATCATTACCGCGACAGCGAGCGCATCGCCTATGCGCAGATGCCGGCGCTGGAGCGCATGGTGCTGCACCGCGTGCACGAGCTCGACCGGCAGGTGCGCGAGGCCTATGCGACGTTCGACTTCAAGCGGGTGAACGCGGCGCTCACCGCCTTCATGACCGCCGAGCTCTCCGCCTTCTATTTCGACGTGCGCAAGGATGCGCTCTATTGCGACCCGATCTCGTCGCAGACCCGCCGCGCCTGCCTCACCGTGCTCGACGAGGTGTTCCGCCGTCTCGTGATCTGGCTGGCGCCGATCCTGCCCTTCACCGCCGAGGAGACCTGGCTCGCCCGTTTCCCCTCGGAGGAGGGCTCGGTGCATCTCGAGACCTTCCCCGACACTCCGGCGAAGTGGCGCGACGAGGCGCTGGCCGATGAGTGGCGCAAGATCCGCAATGTCCGCCGCGTCGTCCTCGGCGCGCTCGAGGTGGAACGTGCCGCCAAGCGCATCGGCTCGAGCCTGGAAGCGGCGCCGATCATCCATGTCTCCGATCCCGGCCTGTTCGCGGCGGTGAGCGCGGTCGATCTCGCCGAGGTCTGCATCACCTCCGACGCGCATCTGATGCCCGACGAGGGTCCGGCGAACGCCTTCCGGCTCGACGACGTGCCGGGCGTCGCCGTGGTACCGGCGCGGGCGGAGGGGCGCAAATGCGCGCGCTCCTGGAAGATCTCGCCGCTGGTCGGCACCGATCCGGACTTCCCGGACGTCACCCCGCGCGACGCGCAGGCGCTGCGCGAGCTCGCCGCGGCGCGCCGGGCGGCCGAATGAGGCGGGTCGCGACGGAGTGTCGGGCGTGAAGCTCGTCGGACCGCTGACCGGTCTCGGCGCCGGCATCGCCGCGGCCGTGCTCGCGATCGACCAGCTCACCAAGCTGCTGGTGCTGACCAGGGTCGATTTCGGCGACAACGGGCTGCTGCGCGTCACCCCATTCATGGATCTCGTGGAGACCTGGAACACCGGGGTCAGCTACGGCCTGTTTCCGCAAGGTGCCGACGGCTGGTGGATCCTCGGCGGGCTGAAGCTCGTCGCCGCCATCGCCTTCTTCATCTGGCTGGCGCGGGTCTACAGGCCGATCGAGGCGGCGGCGCTCGGCCTGCTCATCGGCGGCGCGCTGGGCAATGCCATCGATCGGGCCGCCTATGGTGCAGTGTTCGACTTCGTCTCGCTGCACGCTTTCGGCTACCGCTGGTATGTGTTCAATGTCGCGGATATAGCCATCGTTGTCGGTGTCGTGCTGCTTTTGTATGATTCCGTGTTCGCCCGCGCCGTAAAATCGCCGCCCTCGGGTGGAAGCTGACGCGCACGTTCGGCAGGAGAACTGTGACGTGATGACGAGACATGCCCCTAGCCGCCATCCCGCGCGGCCGCATCGCCTGGCGCTTTTCACCGCCGCCGCCCTTTTCGCCGCCGGTGCCACTCTCCCGGCTGAGGCGCAGGAGGAGAGCAAGGGCATCACCGAGAGCCTGCTCGGCGGGATCGGCCTTGTCGCGCCGACCCCCCCGGAGATCGATTATCGCGAGCGCGCGCCCCTCGTCGTGCCGCAGAACGCCGATGTGCTGCCGCCACCCGCCGATAACACCATCGCCGCCAATCCGGCCTGGCCGAAGGATCCGGAGGAGATCGCCCGGCGTAAGCAGGCGGAACTCGATGCCAAGACGACGAAGCAGCATTCCCGCTATGACGGCCTTGACCCGCGGCCGCTGAAGCCGTCCGAGGTCGAGGGCGGCAGGCGCGGCGGCACCGTGCAGGGCAGCGGTTTCGGAATGGGAGAGGGCGACAATCGTCTTTCGCCCAATCAGCTCGAATTCAAGGGCTGGGGCAATATCTGGAGTGCCGGCAAGGAAAAGCCCCTGACCTTCACCGGCGAGCCGGAGCGCGAGGCGCTGGTGCAGCCGCCACCCGGCTACCAGACCCCGGCGCCCAATGCGCCGTACGGCACGGTCGAGAAGAAGAACGAAGGCTGGAAGCTGCCGAACTGGTTCGACCGCACCACGCCCAAGAACTGAGCGAGTTCAATTCCTGAGCGGGCTCTATCACGAGCGCGCTCAGCTACGCAGAGACCCTGCGACGACCCGGCCAGACCGCTGATCGGGCGGCATGTGCCGCCCGTATCGTGCATAGTCCGTGCCGCGCGTTCCTGTTGCCCGGCTCACATGGCGGTGAAGCCGGCACACCCTGCCATCGCGCACCGGCGGCAACGTCGTTACATTGCCGACGATGCCGCAGCCCCCATCCTCGCCGCGACTGGATACCTGGTGACTGGAAAACTTATGCCCGCTCTCATGCTGATCGCCGCCGCCGGCGCGGCCACGCTTGCCCCGTCGCGCCCGACGCAGGCCACCGAGGCGTCCGAATTCACACTGGCGAACGGTCTGCACGTGGTGGTGGTGCCGGACCACCGTACCCCGGTCGTCACCCACATGGTCTGGTACCGCGTCGGCTCCGCCGATGAGCAGCCCGGCAAATCCGGCATCGCCCATTTCCTCGAGCACCTGATGTTCAAGGGCACCGGCAAGCATCCGGCCGGCGAGTTCTCGCAGGTCGTCGCTAAGCTCGGCGGCCAGGAGAACGCCTTCACCTCGCAGGACTACACCGCGTACTTCCAGCGCGTCGCCAAGGAGCACCTCGCGACCGTGATGGGCTTCGAGGCCGATCGCATGACCGGCCTGGTGCTCACCGACGACGTCGTGCTGCCCGAGCGCGACGTGGTGCTGGAGGAGCGTCGCATGCGCACCGACAACGATCCCGGTGCCCAGCTCTCCGAGGCCGCCCAGGCGGCAATGTACACCAACCACCCCTATGGCCACCCGATCATCGGCTGGGAAGACGAGATAAAGGGCCTCAATCGCGCCGACGCGCTGGCCTTCTATCGTCGCTTCTACACGCCGAATAACGCCATCCTGGTGGTCGCCGGCGACGTCACCTCCGATGAGGTGCGCAAGCTTGCGGAAGAGACCTATGGCAAGGTGCAGCGCACCGCCGAGCCCGGCCCGCGGGTGCGCCCCGCGGAACCGGAGCCGCGCGCCCAGCGCCGGGTGACGCTCACCGACGCCCGCGTCGCCCAGCCGAGCCTGTCGCGCACCTATCTCGTTCCCGCCTACCGGATGAACAAGCGGGACAGCGTCGCGCTCGACGTGCTGGCGCAGATCCTCGGCGGCGGCTCGACCGGCCGGCTCTATCGCGGCCTCGTGGTCGACAAGGGGCTCGCGGCCGGCGCCAATGCCTGGTACCAGAGCACGTCGCTCGACGAGACCCGCTTCGGCTTCTCCGCCAGCCCGCGCCCCGGCGTTACGCTCGACACGCTGGAGCAGGGGCTCGAGGCGGTCATCGCGACCATCGCTGCGGAGGGCGTGGACCAGGCCGAACTGGAGCGCGCCAAGACCCGGCTGGTGGCTGAATCGGTCTATTCGCAGGACAATCAGGCAACGCTCGCCCGCATCTATGGCGCCGCCCTCACCACCGGCTCGACGGTCGAGGACGTGAAGAACTGGCCGGACGAGGTGAAGCGCGTCACCGCCGATGAGGTGCGGGACGTCGCGCGCCGCTATCTGGTTCCGGCGCGCGCCGTCACCGGCCATCTCGCCAAGCCGGCGTCGGATGCTCCCGATGCCGACGTGCCGGCGGCGGTGTCCGCCGGTCCGGAGAAGCGTTCATGACGGGCGCCCGCATGCCGCGTGCCGTCCGTCACCTTGCCCTCTTTCTCGCACTGCCGATCCTCATGACCATTGCACTCTTCAATGTCCCGCCCGCGCAGTCCGAGACGACGCGCATCCAGCGCGTCATCAGTCCGGGCGGCATCGAGGCCTGGCTGGTGCACGACACCACGCTGCCATTGGTCGCGATCGAGATCGCCTTCGTCGGCGGCTCGGCGCAGGATCCGGTCGACAAGCCCGGCGTCGCCAGCCTGACCTCGTCGCTGCTCGACGAGGGCGCCGGCGAGCTCGATTCGCGCGCCTTCCAGGACAGGCTGGCCGAGAAGGCCATCGAATTACGCTTCGATGCCTCGCGCGACGCCCTGAACGGCTCGCTGCGCACGCTGTCGGAAAATCTCGATCCCGCTCTCGAATTGCTGCGCCTCGCGGTGACCTCGCCGCGGTTCGACGATGAGGCGGTGGAGCGCATCCGCCAGTCCCAGCTCGCGGTGCTGCGCCGCCGCTCGACCGATCCGTCGAGCCTCGCAAGCCTCGGCTGGTCGGCGCGCGCCTTCCCGAACCACCCTTATGGCCGCCCGGTCGATGGCACGCTGGCGAGCGTGCCGACGGTCACCCGCGCCGATCTGGCAAGCTTCGCCAAACGGGTGCTCGCCAAGGACAATCTCAAGATTGCGGTGGTCGGCGACATCACGCCGGATCAACTCGGCGCCGCGCTCGACCGCACCTTCGGCGCGCTGCCGGCCAAGGCGGAGCTCACTCCGGTGCCGGACGTGGTGCCGCAGGGCCTCGGCTCCATCGTGGTGAAGGAGCTGAACGTACCGCAGGCTTCCATCGTGTTCGGCGGCATCGGTCTCAAGCGCAACGATCCGGACTTCATCCCGGCGTTCGTGCTGAACCACATGCTTGGCGGCAGCGCCTTCTCTTCCCGCCTGTTCCGGGAGGTGCGCGAGAAGCGCGGCCTCGCTTATTCGGTCTACAGCCAGCTGGCGCCGCTCGACCATACCGGCCTGCTGCTCGGGGGCACCGCGACCAAGAATGATCGCGCCGCCGAATCGATCGAGCTGATCCGCGCCGAATATCTGAAGCTCTTGACCGACGGGCCGAGCGAAGAGGAGCTCGCGGACGCCAAGAGCTATCTGGTCGGCAGCTTCGCGCTGCGCTTCGACAGCTCGGCCAAGGTTGCGGCGCAGCTCCTGCAGATCCAGCTCGACGATCTCGGCATCGATTATATCGACGTCCGCAACAAGCTGGTGGCGGCGGTGACGCCCGCCGACATCAAGCGCGTGGCCGCCCGCTTCGCCAAGGATCCGGCGCTGCTGTTCAGCGTGGTGGGACGCCCGGTGGGCATCAGCCCGAGCGCCAATTAGAGCATTTTTCGCAGGAGTTGACCGACTTTTGCGATTGGAAAGAGTGCTGGCAAAGGGCAAAAGCCTGTTGGCAACCCGCCCGATTGGGCGGCCTGCCATACTCCTGCCAGTCTCGGCGGGCTGATATAAGGACTTTCGAAGCAACGGGGAAGAATCCGCCCCGGGGAACGCCGGTATCCGGCGGCGGTGGCGGAACGGGGAGTTTGCGTATGAGCATCGCGAAACGCGAGCCCGGCGCGCGCGCGCCGCGCAAGGCTTTGGCCACGGGCGTTACGATTGCGGCCTTGCTGCTTGCCGGCTGCGGCGGCGGGATCGGCGGCGGCAGCGATGTCGGTCCGCTCGGCGGCGGCAATGCGGACGGCCAGGGCAATTTCGGCTCGACCATGCAGACCACGACGGTGGCGCCGACGGCGGCGCAGCCCGACGACAGTTCCTTCTCCTGTCCCAAGGTCGAGGTCCGTGGCGGTGCGGCGGCCTGGCAGGTCACCGACAAGGCGGACAACACGCTGCGCTACCAGGCGACCCTTGGCCGTATGTCCCGCGAGTGCCGCTATACCACCCCCGAAATGACCATGCGGATCGGCATCCAGGGCCGGGTGCTGATGGGCGCGAAGGGCACTGCGGGCCTCGTAAATGTGCCGATCCGGCTTGCCGTGGTCGAGGAAGGGCCGACGCCGAAGCCGGTCTGGACCCGCCTCTATATGGTCCCCGTGACGATCGGCGCCGAAGTGATGCAGGTCGACTTCTCCATGGTGGCGGAGGAGCCGAGCTTCCCGCGGCCCGATGCCGCGACGCTCGAGCGCTACGTCGTTTATGTCGGCTTCGATTCGCAGGCCGCTGAGGTCGCGGAGAAGAAGACCAGGCCGGCGAAGCCGAAGCCGGTCGCCGCCGCGCCGAAGCCGGCTGCGCCTGCGCCCACCGCGGCGCGGCCCGCAGCATCGAATGCCGCCGCGCAGGCCGCTCCCGCAGCCGCGCGCCCGGCGCAATCGGCGAACAGTGCGCCAATCTACGGCACGCCGCAGCAGCAGGCGCCACACCAGGCCAAGCCCGCCGCATCCATCGCGCCCACCAACAATCAATGGATCGGCACGCAGCCGCCCGAGACCGGCGGCTTCATGACGCCGGCGCAGTAACGCAAAGTGCTGTAGATTCAATAGACTGGAGCACTTCCCCTTCGATCGGATGATTCCATCTGATCGGGAAATGTTCTAGTCGTCGGCGTGGCTGCGCCGCACCCGGCGCACCCCGAGCCAGATGAAGAACGCCACCACCGGCACCGCGATCGCGGTGGCGACGCCGACATCGACGTGGAGACCGGCTTCCTCCAGCCGGCCGTGCAGCCCTTCCAGCACATGGTGGAACAGGCTGACCACATAATAGGTGATCGCCGCCACCGAGAGCCCTTCGACCGTGCGCTGCAGGCGCAGCTGCATACGGGCGCGGGCATTCATGCTGGTGAGCAGATCGCGATTCTGCTGCTCCAGCTCGACATCGACCCGGGTGCGCAGCAAGTTGGCGGCGCTGGTCAGCTTCACTGAGAGATTGGCCTGGCGCTGCTCGATGCCCTGGCAGGTGCGCATCGCCGGCTGCATGCGCCGGGCGAGGAACTGGGCAAAGGTCGGAAAGCCGGGCACCGGCCGCTCGCCGATGGTCTTCAGCCGCAGCGTGACGATCTCCTCATAGGCCCGGGTGGCGCCGAAGCGGAACAGCGAGGCGGCGGCGTCGGCCTCCAGCTCGGCGGCGAGGGCGGTGAGGTCGTCCAGCAGCCTGTGATTCGCCGCCAGCCCTTCGGTGTTCTTCATCGTCTTGGTGAGGGCGGAGAGCCGGCTCTCGATCTGCGCCACGGTCGGCGCCAGGCGCTGCGCCTCCGGCAGACCAAGCAAAGCAAGCGTGCGATAGGTCTCGACCTCCAGCACCCGCTGCACCAGCGCGCCGGCGGCCTCCGGCGTCATGCCGCGGTCGCGCACCAGGATGCGCACGAAGCCCGAGGCGTCCGGCTGGAAATCGGTGGCGATCTCCGCCATGCCGTCCTCGACATCGGAGCGGGCAAGGCTCGCCCGGTCGAACAGCCGGTCCAGCGGCAGCGCGTCCGCGGTGTCGGTGACGAGATGCAGGTCGACCGCGACCAGGAGCGGCCCCGGCTGCGGCACCCCGTTGAGCGTCGCCGCCAGGCTCGCCGAGGCCGGATGGAAGGGCAGCCCACCCTCCACGATGTCTTCGGCCGGCAGCTCCCAGGTATAGGTGGTGAATTCGGCGTGGCGCTCCCAGCGCAGCGTCGCCCCGCCGAACGCGACCCGGTGCTGCTTCGCCCCGGATGCCGGCCCCGGCTGGCCGCGCGAGGCGCACAGCGCCTTGAAGGCGGCGCGATCGGCCAGCGCCTGCTCGCGATCGACGATGAAGGCGACATGGAGGATCCGCGCCGGCGTGGTCACCGGAGCGAAGGGCCGGGCGTGCAGCTCGCCGAGCACCGCGGCGCGCAGCGGGTGAGCCTGCAGCCCGGTATTGCCGGTGACGTAGCCGACGGCTTCGCCGACCGACGCGTCATCGTCTGCTTCCGCCGCCTCGGCGGCGATCCTGGCGAGCGCACCGGCGCTGGTTTCGGCCTCGGTGAAGGGGTTCATCGGCACTCTCCGCGGAACCTCGAACGGGGGCAGTAGGTTGCTTGCCGGCACAGGTTTGCGCGCGAGGTGAAACCCGGAGCCGGCCGCAGCCGGCAAGCCTTACCCTGCGGGGCTGTTGCGGAGAAGCATCAAGCCCCGCGGCATCTTGGAACTGCTGGCAAAAACCAGTTGCCAGCATGGGGCGGTGCGAGAGTAGAAGATTATTGGGTCTATGAGGTTTGGACATGATGCGGGCTGCGCGTGGCTGGTTGGTCCTTTTCGTTGCGGCGTGTCTCTTCGGCTTCGCCGGTCCTGCTGCCGCGCAGTCCAAATCAGCGCAACCGCGGGTCTATCTGCTGCGCGGCCTCGCCAACGTGTTCTCGCTCGGCATGGATGACCTTACCGCCAAGCTGAACGCGCGCGGCATCAAGGCGACGGTGCATCCCTATACGGAGTGGCAGACGCTGGCGCGCTATGCCGCCGAGCAGTCAGCGGCGGGCGGCGGCAAGCAGAGGGCGCCGGTCATCATCATCGGCCATTCGCTCGGCGCCGACGCTGCGGTCTACATGGCCAATCGCGTCACCGAGCTTAGCGCGCCGGTGCCCCTGGTCGTCACCTTCGACCCGGTGACGCCGACCACCGCATCCTCCAGGATCGGCAAGGTGGTGAATTATTACCAGGCCGGTGGTTCCGGCAAGCCGGTGTCCGGTGCTCGGGTTTCCAATGTCGACCTGACCCGCTCCGAAGCGCTGACGCACCTCAACATCGACAAATCTCCCAGCCTGCACGAGCAGGTGATTGCGATGATCGTGAAGGGGACACCGCGTCCGGCGGTCGCCCGCAAGCCGAAGCCGAAGCCGGTGTCCAACACGGCGGCGTCGGCCGCGACGCCTGCGGTCACGACGGCCACGGGCTCGGTAACGGCGCCCGCTGCCACCGCCGCCGCGCCGGCGGAAGCCGCACAGTCCACCCCGGCCGCGGCAACCGCCGCTCCGGCGGCCGACGCGAAGCCCGCCGCGCCGATGTGATTCGGGTCCACCGAGCCCAAGCGGGAAATCAGCACCTCATCCTGAGAGGCTGACCGAAGCTCCTGGAGCACCCGCCATCCCCGGCCTTATGCCGGGGATCTCGATTCCTGACAGTGCATTAGAGGCCGAGATGGCCGGCACAAGGCCGGCCATGACACGTGGAAATGGCCCACCCTCTGCCGAGATAGGTGCATTTCCTCACGGCGGCTCCACCGCGACGACGCGGAAGGTGTGCATCTCGCCGTCCTCGTCGCGCAGCGAGACATATTCGCCGCGGGCGAAAGCGTGGTCGCCGAAGCGGTAACCCGCCTCGTCATCCTCTTCCGCGCCCTGGTCGTAGTCGAATATCCAGGTGGCGCCGCGCGCGCCGCCGGCGCGGTGCACCAGGAAACCACGTTCCGGCCGCTCATTGCCCCAGAAGCGGCGCACCGTGCATTCGTTGCGCGCTTCGCGCCATGCCGCCAGATCGATGTGTCCTGCCTCATCGAGCGGCGCGACGAACTCATAGCCATGCCGCGCGCTCCCGTTCGGAAAGTCCTTAGAGCGGGCCAGATTGAGACGGATGCGCCTCAGCATCGAGACGGCGACATTGTTCGCGGCAGTGGTGGCCATGGCAGTCTCCTCGACGGGTCTCTTTCGCACCCTCTACCAATGAGGTGAGAGCCGCTTTGATCCGGCGCAAGGCCCTGTCGGTGCACGGTTTCGCCCGCAGCCGGAAAAAGATGCGAAAAAAATCGTACCGAGCATGAACCTTTTTCCGCGCCGTCGCGACCAAGGAATGTACGGGGCGCAATGACGCGGTCCCCGGAACCTCCAAGGGAGAACGTCAATGACCGGCCTCAGCAACCTCCGGTTCGGCAAGACCCTGCGCATTGCCGTTGCCGCCATCGCTCTCGGCACCGCCGGCTTCGCAGCCACCTCCGTCTCCACCGCCGGCGATGCCAGCGCCTGGGAAGGCCCGAAGAACCTCAGCAACGGCCCGGGCAAGGGCGGTGGCGGCGGCGCCTGGAAGAACCCGAAGGGCAAGCACGGCAATCATGGCCATCACGGCCATGGCGGATGGGGCCCCGGCTTCGGCTATGGCTACGGCGCCGGCCTGATGATCGGAGCCGCCATGCCGATTATCGTCGATGCCCCGGACTGCTACGTGGTCTACCAGAAGAAGTACATTCCCGGCGTCGGCAAGGTGAAGCAGAAGGTCACGGTGTGCGACTGATCATGGACGGGTCGGCCCATGATCCGGATCCTGCCTCCATTGTTCCCGACGATGCCCGGCAGGGCGGGCGCCACGCTCTCCCTGCCGGCGGGGGCCTTCCACCCCCAGCTTGACCTTACGGCTCACGCGCCTGAGGCTTCGCACCGCGGATGCGAGGCGGGCCAAGGGGCGACAGTGCGGGCTGCGGTGGAGGCTGGGGCGGGAGGTCTCGCGGCAGATCAGGATTTCGTCCTGATCGACCGCATCGCCAAGGGTGACAAGCTCGCCCTGAAGGCGCTGTTCGCGCGCCACGAGGTGCGTGTCTTCCGTTTTGCGCTGCGACTGGTGCGGCGCGAGGACGTCGCCGAGGACATCGTCGCCGATACCTTCCTCGACGCCTGGCGGCAGGCGCCATCTTTCGAGCGGCGCTCGTCGGTCGCGACCTGGCTGATGGCCATTGCCCGCTTCAAGGCGCTCTCCGAACTGCGCAAGCGCGGCGAGGTGGCGCTCGACGAGGAGACGATCGAGGCCATCGAGGACGAGGCCGACACGCCGGAGATCGTCGCGCAGAAGAAGGACAAGAGCGCGGTGCTGCGTGCCTGCATCGACAAGCTCTCGCCCGAGCATCGCGAAGTGATCGATCTCGTCTATTATCACGACCGGTCGATCGAAGAGGTGAGCCGCATCGTCGGCGCGCCGGAGAATACGGTGAAGACCCGCATGTTCCATGCCCGCAAAAGGCTTTCGGAACTGGCGCGGCTCGCCGGCATCGACAGGGGTTGGCCATGATGACGAGTCCCGCAGACAACGACGACGGCGCGCCCGGCGAGATCGAGGCGCTGTTGCCCTGGTATGTCGCCGGCACGCTCGCTCCCGAGGAGGTGCGCCGCGTCGAGGTGGCGCTCGATCGCGATCCGGAGCTTGCCTCCTGTCTCGCCCGCATCCATGAGGAGCGCGACGCCTCGATCCGTTCCGCCGAGGCGCTCGGCCTGCCGTCTTCCCGTGCCGCAGCCAAGCTGTTCGCCGCGCTCGATGCCGAGCCGTCGCGTGTCGCCGCCGCAGGCCCCGCCTCCGGCATGCTGCGCCGCGCCGGCGAATGGCTGGCGGGCCTGCGTCCGCAGACCCTGGCGCTCGCCGCCGGCGCGACCATGCTGGCGCTGGTGGTGCAGGGCGGCTTCATCACCGGCGAACTGATGCGGGCCGGCGAGAGCTATTCCACCGCCAGCGGCGTCGATGCCGCGGCCGGCGCGTATGTGCTGGTCTCCTTCCAGCCGGAGGCCCGCGCGGCGCAGATCGACACGCTGCTGCAGAGCGTCTCCGGCCACATCGTCGAGGGCCCCTATCCGGGCGGCCTGTTCAAGATCCGCATCGGCGCCGCCGACATGCCGGAGACGGAGCGCACCGCGACGCTCGGCCGGCTGAAGCAGGCCGCCGAAATTGTGCGCATGGCGGCGCCGGCGCAGTAAGGCCCACGAGGAGGGCGAAGCCATGAAACCCCTGTCTGGACGCCTGCCTGCCGCCTCGATCCGGCTTGCCGCATTCGGCCTCGCCATGACGGTGCTCGCCTCCCCGGCGATGGCGCAACGCACCTATGGGCCGTCGGACGGCTATGGCCGCGCGCCCGAGCGCTATCCCGAGCCGCGCCGGCCGCGCCCGCAAGGCTATCCCGGCGGCGGCTTTCCCGGCATCGGCATCATCGTCGCGCCGCCGGTGACCTACGATGCGCCGCCGCCGCGGGTCATCTATGAGGATGACGAACCGCCGCCCTCGCGCCCGGCCGGCAAGCCCGCCAAGCCGAAGCAGAAGCCGGTGGCCAAAAAGCCGCCCGCAGCCAAGCCGACTGCACTCAAGCCACCGCCTTCTTCTCCGCCGCCCGCCAAGCCCGCGGCCGCTGCTCGCCGCGCCGCCCCACCACCGCCGGCTCGGACGCCGGCCGCTTCGGACCATGTGCCGGACGAGGTGGTGTTCGAATTGAAGCCGGACATCTCCGAGGCCGAGCTTGCGGGCGTGCTGCGCCGCTTCGCCCTGACCCCACTGGCGCGCCATGACCTTGCCCTGCTCGGCACCAGCATCCAGCACGCCCGCATCCCCCGCGGCAGCCAGGTTCCGACCGTGGTGCGCCAGCTCGCCGCCGATCCGCGCGTGGCGAGCGCGCAGCCAAATTTCGTCTTCGATGGCCAAGCTGAGACAGCACCCGAAGCCGCGCCCGAGGCGCCTGCCGCCGCGTCGCCGGAACTCGCCGCTGCGCAATACGCCCCGGCCCGGATGAAGATACCCGAGGCGCACCGCCTCGCCGACGGCAAGGACGTGTTGGTGGCGGTGATCGATTCCGCGGTCGATCCGACCCATCCGGAGCTCAAGGATGCGCTGATCGAGCCTGATGCCAAGGCGAAGCCGCATACCCATGGCACCGGCATGGCCGGGGCCATCGCCGCCCACATCAAGCTCGTCGGCATCGCTCCGCAAGCGCGGCTGCTGGCGATCGACGCGTTGAAGTACGACACCGCCGGTTCGGCCAAGGGCACCAGCATCGACATCGTCACCGCGCTCGATGCCGCCGCCAAGCGTGGCGCCCGCGTCGTCAATCTCAGCTTTGCCGGCCCGCGCGACGAGCTGATGGCCCGTGCCCTGCGCGCGCTGCGGCTGCGCGGCGCGGTGCTCATTGCCGCCGCCGGCAATGAGGGGCCGAAGGCGAAGCCGCTGTATCCGGCGGCCCATCCCGACGTCATCGCCGTCACCGCCACCGGTCCGGACGACGCACTCTATGCACAGGCGAATGTCGGCGGGCAGATCGCCATTGCCGCGCCCGGCGTGGAGGTGATGGTGCCGGCGCCAGGCGACGCCTATCAGGTGCTCTCCGGCACCTCGCTGGCGAGCGCCCATGTCTCCGGCGTGGTCGCCTTGATGCTGCAGCGCCATCCCGAGCTGACGCCGGCCGAGGTGCGCGAGGTGCTGGTGCGCACCGCCCGCGATCTCGGCAAATCCGGGCGCGACGACCTCTATGGCGCCGGGCTGATCGACGCCGCCGCGGCGGTCGCGGAGGCTGGCGAGAGCGCATCGACGGCCACTGCGGCACCGATGCCATCCGTGCCGGAAGCGGCCACCATGCGCTGATGGTCTAAAAACTTTACCATGGAGGCGCGGCGCGCTATTCCCTAGAATGGCTTCAAATGACAGGAGGAAGCCATGTCAGGGCTCGCCATGCCGGAACCCGATGCCGGCGTGCTGGCACGTCGTGCCGAGATCGTCGCCGCGCTGAGGCAGATCGTGCCCGGTGAAGGCGTGATCGATCAGACGCTCGAGATGCGGCCTTACGAATCCGACGGGCTGACCGCCTACAAGCAATTGCCGCTCGCCGTGGTCCTGCCCTCCGACACCGCGCAGGTCTCGAAGGTGCTCGCCTATTGCCACGCGAACGGCATCCGGGTGGTGCCGCGCGGGGCGGGCACCTCGCTCTCCGGCGGCGCGTTGCCCCTCAAGGATGCGATCCTGCTCGGCATGGGCAAGTTCAACCGCATCCTCGACATCGATTTTGAAAACCGCACCGTGACCGCGCAGCCCGGCGTCACCAATCTCGGCATCACCAACGCGGTGGCGCATAACGGCTTCTATTACGCGCCCGACCCGTCCTCGCAGATCGCCTGCACCATCGGCGGCAATGTCGCGGAGAATTCGGGCGGCGTTCACTGCCTGAAATACGGGCTGACCACCAACAATGTGATGGGCGTCGAGATGGTGCTGATCACCGGCGAGGTGATCCGCTTAGGGGGCAAGCATCTCGATTCCGGCGGGCTCGATCTGCTCGGCCTCATCGTCGGCTCGGAAGGGCTGCTCGGCGTCGTCACCGAGGTGACGGTGCGCATCCTCAAGAAGCCGGAGACCGCGCGCGCTGTCCTGGTCGGCTTCCCGACCTCCGAGGCCGCCGGCGAATGCGTCGCCCGCATCATCGGGGCTGGCATCATTCCCGGCGGCATGGAGATGATGGACAAGCTGGCGATCGAGGCAGCGGAGGCCTTCGTCAGGGTCGGCTATCCGCTCGATGTCGGCGCGCTGCTGATCGTCGAGTTGGACGGGCCCGAGGCGGAAGTGAACCACCTGATCGAGCGCGTCGCCGAGATCGCCGATGGCCTCGGCTGCACCACGCTGCGGGCCTCGACCAGCGAGGAGGAGCGCGTCGCCTTCTGGGCCGGGCGCAAGGCGGCGTTCCCGGCGGTCGGCCGCATCTCGCCCGACTATTACTGCATGGACGGCACCATCCCGCGCAAGGAACTGCCCAAGGTGCTGTTCCGCATGGAGCAGCTCTCCGAGCAGTACGGCCTCGCCTGCGCCAACGTCTTCCATGCCGGCGACGGCAACCTGCATCCGCTCATCCTCTATGACGCCAACAAGCCGGGCGAGCTTGAGGCGGCGGAATCCTTCGGCCAGGACATTCTCCGCCTCTGCGTGGAGGTTGGCGGCGTGCTCACCGGTGAGCATGGTGTCGGCGTCGAGAAGCGCGATCTGATGCCGACCATGTTCAATGATGCCGACCTCGCCCACCAGCAGCGGCTGAAATGCGCCTTCGATCCAGGCTCGCTGCTCAATCCCGGCAAGATGTTCCCGGTGCTGCACCGCTGCGCCGAGCTCGGGCGCATGCATGTCAGCCGCGGCCAGGTGCCATTCCCGGACATTCCAAGGTTCTGAGCCGGAATGACGACGCGTCGCGCCCGCATTTCACCTGTCCACGTCACATCGACCGAGCGGCTCTGTCTCGCCGCGCTTTCGGAGTAGTTGCATGACCGACCGCTTGCGCCCGCGTGATGAGGCCGAGGTCGTCGAGGCCGTGCGCTGGGCCGTCTCGGAGGGCCGCACGCTGGAAGTCGCGGGCAAGGGCTCGAAGCGCGCGCTCGGCCGCCACATCCAGACCGACGCCACGCTGGACCTCGCGGCGCTCACCGGCGTCACCCTCTATGAACCGGAGGAACTGGTGCTCTCCGCCCGCGCCGGCACGCCGCTGATCGAGATCGAGGCGCAGCTCGATGTGGCCAGCCAGATGCTCGCCTTCGAGCCGATGGATTTCGGCCCGCTGCTGGGCGGCGATCGCGGTGCCGGCACGCTCGGCGGGCTGATCGCCTGCAACCTCGCCGGCCCGCGCCGTCCGACCGCCGGCGCCGCGCGCGACCATGCGCTCGGCCTGCGCGCCGTGTCGGGGCGGGGCGAGGCCTTCAAGGCCGGCGGGCGCGTGGTGAAGAACGTCACCGGCTATGATCTGCCGCGCGGCCTCTCCGGCTCCTACGGTACGCTCGCCGCCTATACCGAATTGACCGTCAAGGTGCTGCCGCGCCCAGAGACGGCACAGACCCTGCTGATCCTCGGGCTCGGCGATGACGTCGCCGCCAAGGCGATGAGCGCGGCGGTCGGCTCCTATTACGATGTCTCCGGCGCCGCGCACCTGCCCGCCGACATTGCCGCACGGGTGCCGGCGGTGGCGGGCGCAGGGCGGGCGGTGACCGCGCTGCGGCTGGAGGGCGTGCCGCCGTCGATCCGGCATCGGCGGGAGAAGCTGGAAGAGCTGCTGTCTGCGTTTGGCGCGCTGGGGGCTCTGGAAGCGGAGGCTTCCGTCGCGTTCTGGAAGTCTGTGCGTGACGTTCTTCCCTTCACCTCTCCCCATTGGGAAGAGGTCGGATCGCGCAGCGATCCGGGTGAGGGGGACCACGGCCGAAAATCTCCCTCGCCCAACCCTCTCCCCCACGGGGAGAGGGCTAAGGAAGGGGCCAGGGCGAACGCGGTCTGGCGCGTGTCGACCGCGCCGATGCGGGGCGCCGCCATCGGCGAAGCGGCGCGGGCAGTGGGTGGCATGGCGTTCTATGACTGGGCCGGCGGCCTGGTCTGGATTGAAATGCCGGATGCCGAGCCGCGCGCCGAGCTGATCCGTGCCGCTGTCCGTGCGGCCGGTGGCCACGCCACGCTCATCCGCGCCAGTGCCGACCGCCGCGCCGCCATCGAGGTGTTCCAGCCGCTCGATCCCGTCACCGGCGCGCTGGTGCGCCGGATGAAGGAGGGCTTCGATCCGAACCGGGTGCTGAACCCGGGTCGCATGTATGCGGGGATGTGAGACATGCAGACCAATTTCACCCTCGCCCAGCTTGCCGATCCGAATGTCGCCGATGCCGAGCAGATCCTCCGGGCCTGCGTGCATTGCGGCTTCTGCACCGCCACCTGCCCGACCTATGTGCTACTCGGCGATGAGCTGGATAGCCCGCGCGGGCGCATCTACCTCATCAAGGACATGCTGGAGAACGACCGGCCGGCGACGCAGGAGGTGGTGAAGCACATCGACCGCTGCCTCTCGTGCCTGTCCTGCATGACCACCTGCCCGTCCGGGGTGCACTACATGCACCTCGTCGACCATGCCCGGGACCATATCGAGGAGACCTACAAGCGCCCGTTGGCGGACCGGATGATGCGGGGGCTGCTGGCGAATGTGCTGCCCAATCGCGGGCGCTTTCGCCTCGCGCTCGCCGGGGCGAGGTTGGCGCGGCCCTTCGCCGGGCTGTTCGAGAGCGTCGCCGCGTTGAAGCCGCTCGCCACCATGCTGAAGCTCGCCCCTGCCCGACCAGTGACCCGCTCGGCAGGGGAGAGCGTACGGCGCTTCGCCCCCGCCGGCCCGCGCAAGGCCCGCGTCGCCATCCTCGATGGCTGCGCCCAGCCGGTGCTGCGGCCGGAGATCGACGAAGCTGCCATCCGCCTGCTCACCCGCATGGGTGTCGAAGTGGTGCGCCCCGTCGGGGCCGGCTGCTGCGGCTCGCTCACCCATCACATGGGCAAGGAAGACCACGCGCTCGCCAATGCCCGCGCCAATGTCGATGCCTGGAGCCGGGAGATCGAAGGCGAGGGGCTGGACGCGATCATTATCACCACCTCCGGCTGCGGCACCACGATCAAGGATTACGGCCACATGCTGCGGCTCGATCCCGCCTATGCCGAGCGGGCCGAGAAGGTATCGGCGCTGGCGAAGGACATCAGCGAATTCCTCGTCGAGCGCGGATTGCCGGCGCCGGTGATCGCGGCCGGACGCCGCGTCGCCTATCACGCAGCGTGCTCGCTGCAACATGGCCAGAAGGTGCGCACCGCGCCGAAGGCTTTGTTGAACGCAGCCGGCTTCACCGTGCTGGAGCCGGCGGAGGGACATCTGTGCTGCGGTTCGGCGGGCACCTACTACATTCTCCAGCCCGAGATCGCGGGCAAGCTGCGCGAGCGCAAGGTGGCGAACATCGAGCGCACGAGCCCCGAGATCATCGCGACCGGCAATATCGGCTGCATCACCCAGATCGGCGGCGGGACGGCCATCCCGATCCTGCACACTGTCGAATTGCTGGACTGGGCGACCGGCGGACCGAAGCCGGATATCGTGCCCGAGACCAGCCCGCTCGCCGCCTGATTCACTCAAGGTTTCCGCAATGCCGCTTCCCCGTCTGCTCGTCCTCTCCCTCGGCGGTACCATCACTATGACGGGAGGTGGGACCGGCGGGATCCAGCCGAAGCTGGGCGCCGCCGACCTCGTCGCCGCGGTGCCGACACTGGCGGACATTGCCGAGATAGAGGCACGTTCTCCCTTTCGGCTGGGGAGTTCCTCGCTCACCATCGAGAATGTGGCTGGCGTCGCCGGCGCGATCCGCGACGGCTTTGCCGAGGGGTTCGACGGTGCCATCGTCATCCAGGGCACAGACACGATCGAGGAGACGGCGTTCGCGCTCGATCTCCTCATCGAGGACGAGCAGCCGGTGGTGGTGATCGGCGCCATGCGCGGGGCAGAGGCGCCGGGCGCCGACGGGCCGGCCAATCTCTACGCGGCCGCCCTCGTCGCCACCGATCCTCAGGCCCGCGGGCTCGGCACGCTGGTGGTGCTGAACGACGAGATCCACGCCGCCCGCTTCGTGCGCAAGGCGCATACCGCGCTGACCTCGACCTTCGTCTCGCCCTTCCTCGGCCCGCTCGGCCTGGTGGCGGAAGGCCGCGCCCGTCTCCTCGCCCGCATCGCGCCGACGCCGAAGCTCCCGGTGCCCGCCGATGCCGTGCTGCCGCCGGTCGCGCTCCTGAAGTTCGCCATGGGCGATGATGGACGGCTGGTTCGCGCCCTGCCGGGTCTCGGCTTCAAGGGTGCGGTGCTGGAAGGCATGGGCGCCGGCCATGTGCCGGGCGTCATTGCCGACATGGTCGGCGAACTGGCAGGTGCGATGCCGGTGGTGCTGGCGAGCCGCACGCTCGGCGGGCCGGTCTTCACCCGGACTTATGGCTACCCGGGTTCGGAGATCGACCTGCTCGGCCGCGGGCTTATTCCCGCCGGCTTGCTGCAGGGACCGAAAGCGCGGCTGCTGCTGACCTTCGCGCTCGCTGCGGGGCTCGACCGTTCCGACATCGCCGGCGTGTTCGCGCCGTATCAGTGAGCCTCGCACGCGGCACTGCTTGAGCATCCTTCGAGGCCGCTTCGGCACCTCAGGATGAGGTTCCTCTTTGAAGAACGACCTCATCCTGAGGTGCCCGGCAAAGCCGGGCCTCGAAGGATGCTGAAGCACTGCACCCGTCCAAAACAAAACGGGGCGCCCGAAGGCGCCCCGCTCATTCGTCTCATGATCGTCGGGATCACTCGGCGGCGCCGGCCTCGGTGGCCTCGGCCGACTTAGTCTTGGCTTCGAGATCCTCGCCGGTCTCCTGGTCGACGACCTTCATCGACAGGCGGGTCTTGCCGCGCTCGTCGAAGCCGAGCAGCTTCACCTTCACCTTATCGCCTTCCTTGACGACATCGGAGGTCTTGCCCACGCGGTCCTTGGTAAGCTGCGAGATGTGGACCAGACCGTCCTTGGCGCCGAAGAAGTTCACGAAGGCGCCGAAATCGACCACCTTCACGACCGTGCCTTCATAGATCTGGCCGACTTCCGGCTCGGAAGCGATCGACTTGATCCAGTTCAGCGCGGCCTTGATCGATTCGCCCGATGCCGAGGCGACCTTCACCGTGCCGTCGTCCTCGATGTTGATCTTGGCGCCGGTCTTCTCGACGATCTCGCGGATCACCTTGCCGCCGGAGCCGATCACTTCGCGAATCTTGTCGACCGGAATCTGGATCACCTCGATGCGCGGCGCATGCTCGCCGAGCTCGGCGCGGGCGCCGGACAGCGCCTTGCTCATCTCGCCGAGGATGTGCATGCGGCCGTCCTTCGCCTGGGTGAGGGCGACCTTCATGATCTCTTCGGTGATGCCGGCGATCTTGATGTCCATCTGCAGCGCGGTGACGCCCTTGTCGGTGCCCGCAACCTTGAAGTCCATGTCGCCGAGATGATCCTCGTCGCCGAGGATGTCGGTCAGCACCGCGAACTTCTCACCCTCGAGGATGAGGCCCATGGCGATGCCCGCCACCGGACGGCGCAGCGGCACGCCGGCATCCATCAGCGCCAGCGAGGTGCCGCAGACGGTGGCCATGGAGGAGGAGCCGTTCGACTCCAGGATCTCCGAGACCGCGCGCAGCGTGTAGGGGAACTCATGCTGCGGCGGCAGCACCGGGTGCAAGGCGCGCCAGGCGAGCTTGCCATGGCCGATTTCGCGGCGGCCAGGCGAGCCCATGCGGCCGGTCTCGCCGACCGAGAAGGGCGGGAAATTGTAGTGCAGCAGGAAGCGCTCCTTGTAGGTGCCTTCCAGGCTGTCGATGAACTGCTCGTCCTCGCCGGTGCCGAGGGTGGCGACGACGAGGGCCTGCGTCTCGCCGCGGGTGAACAGCGCCGAGCCGTGGGTGCGCGGCAGCACGCCGGCTTCCGCGACGATCGGGCGGACGGTCTTGGTGTCGCGGCCGTCGATGCGGATCCCCTCGTCGAGGATGGTCCAGCGCACGATCTTGGCCTCGAGCTCCTTGAGCACCTCGGACAGGGTCTGCGCGTCCGGGACTTCCTTGCCCTCGGCGGCGAGCGCGGCGTAGTGCTCCTTGGCCTTGGTCTTGGCGGCGCCGACGGCGTCGTAGCGGTCCTGCTTGCGCGCGATCTTGTAGGCGGCGCGCAGGTCGGCCTCGATCAGGCCGCGCAGCTCGGTCTCGAGTGCCGAATTGTCCGGCGCCTGGAAGTCGCGCGGCTCCTTGGCCGCCTTCTCGGCGAGGCGGATGATGGCGTCGATCACCGGCTGGAAGTGGCGGTGGCCGAACATTACCGAGCCGAGCATGACCTCCTCGGGGAGTTCCTTGGCTTCGGATTCGACCATCAGCACGGCGTCGGCGGTGCCGGCGACCACGAGCTCGAGGGACGAATCCTTCAACTCGTCGATGGTCGGGTTCAGCACGTACTCATTGTCGATGAAGCCGACCCGGGCGGCGCCGACTGGGCCCATGAAGGGCACGCCGGAGAGCGTGAGCGCGGCGGAGGCGGCGACCATGGAGACGACGTCGGGGTCGTTCTCGAGGTCATGCGAGAGCACGGTGATGACGACCTGGGTGTCGTTCCTGTAGCCGTCGGGGAAGAGCGGGCGGATCGGGCGGTCGATCAGGCGGGAGACCAGCGTCTCCTTCTCCGAAGGGCGGCCTTCGCGCTTGAAATAGCCGCCGGGGATACGACCGGCCGCATAGGCCTTTTCCTGGTAGTTCACGGTCAGCGGGAAGAAGTCCTGACCCGGCTTCGGCGATTTCGCCGAAACCACGGTAGCGAGCACGGTGGTGTCGCCGTATTTCGCGAGCACGGCGCCATCTGCCTGGCGCGCCATCTTGCCGGTCTCGAGGGTGAGCGTGCGCCCGCCCCAATCGAGTTCCTCGCGGTGAGTATCGAACATGTCTGTCTCTGGCTTTCCGAAGCGGGGGCCATGGGCAAGACGGCGAGAGGCTGCTCAGCTCCGGGCCTTCCCGGTATCAGCCTCCGGCGATCCTGCCATGGCCGCCGCTTCTCATCGAAGGCGGCGAGCCCCATGCCCGCCGCTCGTATGGTCTTCGCGCACCGGACCATCCGATGCGCGTATCAGGGCATTTTCCGCAAAGGGCGACTGACCTCTGCGACCAGAAAATGCTTCAGTCTCTTGAATCTAGAACATGTTTTTCGTTCCGACGATTCCATCCGAACAAAAAGCGCTCCAGTCGAGCGTCACGCCCATGCAATTCGGGCGGGCGGAGGCTCACGCCTCCGGCCCGCCCGGCAACACGATCAGCGGCGGATGCCCAGCCGCCCGATCAGGCTCTTGTAGCGCGCTTCCTCGGTCTTCTTCAGATAGTCGAGGAGACCACGGCGCGCGGAAACCATCTTGAGCAGGCCACGGCGCGAATGATTGTCCTTGGCGTGGCCCTTGAAGTGGCCGGTCAGGTTGTTGATGCGCTCGGTGAGGATCGCAACCTGGACTTCGGCAGAGCCGGTATCGCCCGGCTTGGTAGCATACTCAGTGATGAGCGCCTGCTTGCGCTCGGCAGTGATCGACATCGGGCATCCTTTCTGGTTCAAGGTCTCAAGGTGAGCGAACGCCCGTTAAGGGCCATTTTCGCCCCCGCGCTTCGGCCGGGCCGGGATGTCGTCCAGCACGGTCGAAATAGCTACGGGTCGCGCGGACAGGTGGTCCGCAACGCGCGCGCAACATACACGAAAACGCTCATATGGCCAGCGGCGTGTATGAAGGCGCCCCCCGGGGACAAGCCCGAGCTGACGACCGATCCTGGAACGGGATTCACCCCACCGCGCCGGAATGGAAGATGCGCCGCGGGTGGATCTCGCCGGCTTCCGCCTCGCCGAGCGCCACCAGCCGGCCGCCCGCCGTCACCGCGATGAAGCCCTCGACGATGGGCGCGTCGCGCCCGCGCAATATGATGCTCTGGCCGCGGACGAGCCGCGCCGCGTCGGCCGGGCTCACCCGCAGCGAGGGCAGCGTCTCCAGCCCGATGCCGACCGGGCGCAGCGCCTCCATCGGCGCGGCATCGCCATTGGCCTCGGAGGTGGCGCGCAGTTCGTCGAGCGGCACCAGCAGGCTCTCCTCGAAGGTGCCGACGCAGGTGCGGCGTAGCGCCGAGATATGGCCGCGCGCGCCGAGCATACGGCCGAGATCGCGGGCGATGGAGCGCACATAGGTGCCTTTGCCGCATTCCGCCTCGAACACCGCATGGTCCGCGTCCGGCATCTCGACGAGCTCGAGCCGGTGGACGACGACGGTGCGCGGCGCCAGTTCGACCACGATACCCTCGCGGGCGAGGTCATAGGCGCGCTCGCCATTGATCTTCAGCGCCGAATAGGCCGGCGGGGTCTGCTGGATCTCGCCGCGGAAGGCGTCGAGCGCGTCGAGGATGGCCTCGCGCGTCGGGCGCAACTCGGAGGTCGCAACCGGCTGGCCCTCGGCATCGTCGGTATCGGTCTCGACGCCGAAGCGCACCGTGAAGCGGTAGACCTTGCGGCTGTCCATGACGAACGGCACGGTCTTGGTCGCCTCGCCGAGCGCGATCGGCAGGCAGCCGGAGGCGAGCGGGTCGAGCGTGCCGGCATGGCCCGCCTTCTTGGCCGAGAACAGCCACTTCACCGCACCGACCGCCTGGGTCGAGGTCATCCCGACCGGCTTGTCGAGCAGCACCCAGCCGTCAATGTCGCGCTTCGGACGGCGCTTCTTCTCCGGCGGGCGGGCCTCGATCGCCTCAGCAGGCGCGTTCATTCGTCGTCTCCATCTTCTTCTTGTGCGCCATCAAGGTCGCGGGCGACGTCCGGCGAGCGCAGCAGCGCATCGATGCGCGCCCCCTCGTCGAACGAAGTGTCGAGGCGGAACCGAAGTTCCGGGGTGAATTTCAGATCGAGGCGGCGGCCGACCTCGCCGCGCAGCGGCTTGGCATTGGCATCGAGCACGGCGAGCACCGTCTTCTCGTCCTTGCCGCCGAGCGGCATGACGTAGCAGGTGGCGATCTTCAGATCCGGGCTCATCCGCACCTCGGGCACGGTGATGAGCGTCTTGCCGAGCGCGGGATCGGAAAAGTCGCCGCGCGCCAGCACCTCCGCCAGCGCATGGCGCACCAGTTCGCCGACGCGCAGCTGGCGCTGCGAGGGGCCGGCAGCGGCGGCGGTGTGCGAACCGCGTTTCATGTCGAAGTCCTTACGTCTTGTCGTTCGAGAGCCGGCACGGACCGACCATTGCTGCGCCATGCCGGGATCCGGCGTGGCGGATGATGTTGTCCGAGCGGAAGAGTCCTTGCCGAACCCGCCGGCATACCGACGGGTTCCTGGGCGCCATCCTGACAAACGTGGCTATTGCTGCACGCAGGTACCGGATGTTTGGGCACTGGGTGTCGCGCCGCGCGGGCTCGGACCGCGCGGGCGCGTCACATTCCCGATGGCGCGAGAACCTCGCGCCATCCCGTTACGAGAGGCTCACCTCACAGCGTACGCTGCACCACCTCGACGCGGTAGCACTCGATCACGTCGCCGGCGCGCATGTCCTGGTAGTTCTCGAAGGACATGCCGCATTCCTGGCCGGCCTGCACCACGTTCACCGCATCCTTGAAGCGGTTGAGCGTGGCGAGCTTGCCTTCGTGGATCACCACGTTGTCGCGGATCAGGCGGACATGCTGGCCGCGCTCGACCGTACCGTCGGTGACGCGGCAGCCGGCGACCTTGCCGACCTTCGAGACGGCGAAGATCTCGAGGATCACCGCGTTGCCCAGCATGGTCTCGCGCTTCACCGGGGCGAGCAGGCCGCCCATCGCCAGCTTCACGTCATCCACGAGGTCGTAGATGATGTTGTAGTAGCGGATCTCGATGCCGGCGCGCTCGGCCGCCTCGCGGGCTTCCTTGTTGGCGCGGACATTGAAGGCGATGATTGCCGCGCCCGCCGTCTCGGCGAGCGTGATGTCGCTCTCGTTCACGCCGCCGGCGCCGGAATGGATGATCCGGGCCTGCACTTCGTCGGTGCCGAGCTTTTCCAGCGAGGAGATGATCGCTTCCACCGAGCCCGACACGTCGCCTTTGATGATGAGCGGGAATTCCTTCCGCCCGGCCGTCTTGGCCTGGCTCATCATCTGCTCCAGCGAGCCGCGGACGGTGGCGGAACGCGCCGCCGCCTTCTCGCGCTTCTGGCGCTGGCGATAGTCGGTGACCTCGCGGGCGCGGGCTTCGCTCTCGACCACCGCGAGGCGGTCGCCCGCCTCCGGGGTGCCGTTGAAGCCGAGCACCTCGACCGGGAAGGACGGGCCGGCGGTCTCGACCGGCGTACCGGTGTCGGAGATCAGCGCGCGGACGCGGCCCCATTCGGCGCCGGCCACCACGATGTCGCCGCCATGCAGCGTGCCGCGCTGCACCAGCACGGTCGCCACCGGGCCGCGGCCGCGGTCGAGCTTGGCCTCGATCACGGTGCCTTCGGCGTCGCGATCCGGGTTCGCCTTCAGGTCGAGCACTTCGGCCTGCAGGCTGATGAGCTCCAGCAGCTTGTCGAGATTGGTGTGCGCCTTGGCCGAGACCTCGACTTCGAGGGTCTCGCCACCGAGGCTTTCCACCTGCACTTCGTACTGCAGCAGCTCGGTGCGCACGCGCTCCGGCTTGGAGTCCGGCTTGTCGATCTTGTTGATGGCGACGATCAGCGGCACCTTCGCCGCCCGGGCGTGGTTGATGGCTTCGACCGTCTGCGGCATCACGCCGTCGTCCGCCGCCACCACCAGCACCACGATGTCCGTCACCTTGGCGCCGCGGGCGCGCATGGCGGTAAACGCCGCGTGGCCGGGCGTGTCGATGAAGGTGACCTTGCCGCCGAGCGGCGAGGTCACTTGGTAGGCGCCGATGTGCTGGGTGATGCCGCCGGCCTCGCCGGAGACGACATTCGCCTTGCGGATGGCGTCGAGCAGCGAGGTCTTGCCGTGGTCGACATGGCCCATGATGGTCACGACCGGCGGGCGCGATTCCAGCGTCTCCGGCGCGTCGGGGGTGTCGAACAGGCCCTCTTCCACGTCGGATTCGGCGACGCGGCGCACGCTGTGGCCGAGTTCCTCGGCGATCAGCTGGGCGGTGTCGGCGTCGATCACGTCGGTGATCTTCACCATCTGGCCCTGTCGCATCAGCAGGCGGATGACGTCGACCGCGCGCTCCGCCATGCGGTTGGCGAGTTCCTGGATCGAGATCGTCTCCGGGACCGTCACCTCGCGGGCGATCTTTTCCTTGGTCTCGGTCTGCCGGTGGCCGCTCATGCGCTGGTTGCGGCGACGGTAGGAGGCGAGCGAGCGCTGGCGCTCATCGTCACCGGACAGTGCGGTGACGAGCGTCAGGCGGCCGCGATTCTTCTCCGCGCCGACGGCAGGACGCGTCGGCTTCGGGGGAGGAGCCGGACGCGCCGGAGCGCCGCCGGGTCCGCGGCGAACGGGACGGCGTTCCTCATCCTCGGATTCCATGGACGCGGCACTGCGCGGCGTGGCCACGCGGGGCGTCACCGCACCCGGCGCGTTGCCGGGGGCCGGCTGCGGCGCACGGGGCGCCAGCGCACTCGGCGCGGCTGCTGCGGCCGCGGGCTGCTGCGGGGCGTCGTCGCCGAAGCGCTTGCGCGCCTCCTGCTCGGACTTGCGCTTGGCTTCTTCCTCGAACGCCCGGCGGGCGTCTTCCTCGCGCTTGCGGGCCTCGGCGGCCTCGCGCTCGATTTTCTCGCGGGCTTCGCGTTCGGCGCGACGGCGGGCTTCCTCTTCCGCGATGCGGCGCTCCTCCGCCTCGCGTACGCGGGCATCCTGAAGCGCGGCGGTGCGGGCGCGGGCCTCTTCCTCGGTCAGCGAGCGCAGCACCACGCCGCC
Source organism: Xanthobacteraceae bacterium (assembly GCA_029266425.1). GTDB lineage: Bacteria > Pseudomonadota > Alphaproteobacteria > Rhizobiales > Xanthobacteraceae > Ancylobacter. The sequence continues at coordinate 70,557 of JAQSWY010000002.1, read as the reverse complement.
GGGGCGCGAGCCGCCGGGCGCCGGGCGCGGACCGGAGATGTTGGCGCCGGGCGACTGCACGGTGCGATTCTGCGGCGTCGCCGCGCCGCGCGAGGGCGCACCCGACGGAGCCGGGCGTGACGGAGCCGAAGGCGCCGCGGCCGGACGCGCCGCATGCGACGCGGTGCCATGGGATGCTGCACTATGGGATGCGGCACCATGCGACGCGGCGGCGTGCGAGGCAGCAGCCTGAGGCGCAGCGGAATGGGTCGCCCCACCATGGGCGCCCGGTGCGCTCGCAGCCGGCGCCTTGGGCTTGTCGCTCGCGCCCACACCCGTGCCGGCGCCCGGACCGATCTCCCGGCGCTTTACTTTCTCCACCACGACGGACTTGGACCGCCCATGGCTGAAGCTCTGGCGGACGACGCCCTGCTCGACAGGCCGCTTGAGCGTGAGGGTCTTGCCACCCTGGCCAGACCCTTGACCAACGCCCATCGTCTTCTCGCCTGGATTCTTCGTATCGGTCATTCGGTATCCGTTCCTGAGCATCCGCGCCTCATGCGGGGATGCATCAAACCTGCGCGCCAGCTTGCTTATCCGGCACGCCAGCGCTCGAGCCGACGTGTGCGCGAGACGAAGCTCGCGCTCGTTCCGTGCGCGAGCAGCGCAGCATGTACCACATTTGCCCGGCCGAGCGCCAAGTCCAATTGCGCTCCGGCAAGACATTGCACGCGTGCGATTTCGCGGCCCGTGTCCGCGCCGACACGGCGCGCCAGGGCGTCGAGCTTCGACACCCCGTCGGCCGCGGCATCGGCCGCGTGCAGCAGCACGGAAACCTCTCCCCCCCGGAGGGCTTCCGTCACTTTCGTGTTGCCCGCCACCAGCTTGCCCGCCTTGTTGGCGAGCGCGAGAGCGGCGAGCGCGTCCTTCTCCAGAAGCCCTTCCACGAGGTCGGGAAGACCGGCATCCGGCGCCTTGGCCTTGCCCTTGAAGGCGCGGCCGAAGGCTCGTCTCTTCATCGCCTCGGTAACGGCGGACCGGGTCGCGGTGACCCAGGCGCCGCGGCCGGGCAGCTTTGCGGCGAGATCCGGCACCAGGGTGCCGTCCGGCGCCGCCACGAAGCGCAGCAATTCGTCGACCGGCTTCACCTCGCGCGTGGCGATGCACAGGCGCGAGAGGACGCGGCCGGTGCCGGGTCCGGCATCGGTCTCGTCTTCCATGTGCACGTCGTCCATGTGCACCTCGTCGCGCATCGCCAGCATGCCTGCCATGCTCTCCTGGTCAGCCTTGCTCGGCCTCGTCGCCGGGCACTTCCTCGTCGGCCGGGCCGGCAAGGTCTTCCTCGGTGAGCCAGCCGGCCTTGACGCGGGCCCGCATGATCAAGGCCTCGGCCTCCTCGCGGGAAAGGCCGAAGCCTTCCAGCGCGCCGGCGATACGGATGGTCTCGCCATCCTTCCGCTCGGTCCAGCCGATGAGATCGTCGGTGGCGCAGCCAGCGAGATCCTCGACCGTCTTGATGTCGTTCTCGCCGAAGGCGACCAGCATCGGCGAGGTCACGCCCTCGACCTCGCGCACCTCGTCCTCGACACCGAGCGCGCGGCGGCGCTCGTCGAAATCGGCCTCGATCCGGGCGAGATAGTTTTGCGCCCGGTTCTGCAGCTCCTGCGCGGTATCCTCATCGAAGCCTTCGATGCTCGACAATTCGTTGAGCGGCACATAGGCCAGCTCTTCGACGGTGGCGAAGCCTTCGGAGGCCAGCAGCTGCCCCATCATCTCGTCGAGGTCGAGCGCCTCGGCGAACATCTTGGTACGTTCGGCGAATTCCTTCTGCCGCCGCTCGCTCTCTTCCGCCTCGGTCATGATGTCGATGTCCCAGCCGGTAAGCTGGGAGGCGAGGCGCACATTCTGGCCGCGGCGGCCGATGGCGAGAGACAATTGGGCATCCGGGACCACGACTTCAATACGCTCGCGGTCTTCGTCGAGCACCACCTTCACGACTTCCGCCGGGGCCAGCGCATTGACGATGAAGGTCGCGACGTCCGGCGACCACGGGATGATGTCGATCTTCTCGCCCTGCAGCTCGTTCACCACCGCCTGCACGCGCGAGCCGCGCATGCCGACGCAGGCGCCGACCGGATCGACCGAGGAATCCCGCGAGACCACGGCGATCTTGGCGCGCGAGCCGGGGTCGCGGGCGACCGCACGGATCTCGACGATGCCGTCATAGATTTCCGGCACTTCCTGCGCGAACAGCTTCGCCATGAACTGCGGATGGGTGCGCGACAGGAAGATCTGCGGGCCGCGCGGCTCGCGGCGCACGTCGTAGACATAGGCGCGGATGCGGTCGCCGGTCTTGAAGATCTCGCGCGGCAGCAGCTCGTCACGGCGGAGCGAGCCCTCGCCGCGGCCGAGATCGACGACGACATTGCCGTATTCGACGCGCTTCACCGCGCCGTTCACGATCTCGCCGATGCGGTCCTTGTACTCGTCATACTGCCGGTCGCGCTCAGCCTCGCGCACCTTCTGCACGATGACCTGCTTCGCGCTCTGCGCGGCGATGCGGCCGAAATCGAAGGGCGGCAGGGTGTCGGCGATGGAATCGCCGATCTGCGCCGCCGGGTTCAGCCGGCGGGCGCCGGGGAGATCGATCTCGATGGCCGAATTCTCGACCTGTTCGACCACGAGGAGATGCCGCGCCAGGCGCAATTCGCCGGTGCGCGAATTGATCTCGGCATGGATGTCGGTCTCGGCGCCGTAGCGCGAACGCGCCGCTTTGGCGATCGCGTCCTCCATGGCGGCGATGACAATGCTCCGGTCGATCGACTTCTCGCGGGCGACCGCGTCGGCGATCTGGAGCAGTTCGAGCCGGTTTGCGCTGACGACAACCATCAGTGCGTCTCCTTCGCGGTGGATTTCCGGCTTGGTTTGCCGGGCGGGTTCTTCGTGGGCGTGTTCTTGTTTGCGTGCTTGGCAACGCGCTTGCCGGCCCAGGGGCTCTTCTCGTCCTTCCTCACCGGCATCTTCTTCGCCGGCAGGATGCGGACCGCGATTTCCTCGCCGGCCTCCTCGCTGCCGGTCTCGTCGTCGAGCTCTTCCTCGCCGCCATCCGCCTCGCGCAGCGCCTTGTCGCGCCGCAGCGCCTCGCGGATCAGCGCGTCGGTCAGGACGAGGCGCGCCTCGGCGATGTCGGTGATCGGCAGCCGGAAAGTGTCGGGCGCATCCGTCGGCGCATCGCTGATGCGTATGATGGCGTGGGCGTCCTCGGCGCCGAGCAGCAGGCCGCGGAAGCGCTTGCGGCCGTCGAACGGTACCGCCATCTCGACCTTCACCTCGTGGCCGGCCCAGCGCAGGAAGTCGCTGATCCGCATCAGCGGCCGGTCGATGCCGGGCGAGGACATTTCCAGGTGATAGGCGCCCGAGATCGGATCCTCGACGTCGAGCACCGGGGAGATGGCGCGGCTCGCCGCCTCGCACTCGTCGATGCCGAAACTGCCGTCGGGCCGTTCCGCCATGATCTGCAGGGTGATGCCGTCGCGGCCGGACAGCCGGACCCGGACCAGCCGGAAGCCGAGACCGGCCAGTACCGGCTCGACAATGCCGGCGACGCGCGCCGCCGGTCCCGTCTCGGTGATGAGGCGCGGCTCGTCCAGGCTGGCTTCTATGGTCGCGGCGACGTTGGTCTCGGTCATGGTCCCCGGTCGGCAGAACTGGCCGAATGCAAAAAGAGCGGGTCCCGGCGGCGGAACCCACTCTCAACCGACCTTTTCAGATCGCTATGAGATATGAAGGATGCGTGGCTTATATAGCGAAATCGCTGTTTCGCGCAAGCCGTGATGCTTGCGAGAGCGCGGGCGGGATCGCATAAGCGCGTGATGTCGCTCTCCGTCCAGCCATTTTCCCGCTCGCCGTCTGGCAGTGCCGCCGCGCTCCGCGAGCGCGCGCCCGCGAAGGTCAATCTCAGCCTGCGCGTGCTGGGCCGGCGTGCCGACGGTTATCATGAGCTGGTCAGCCTCGTCGCCTTTGCCGGTGCGGGGGACCGGCTGTCGCTGGAGCCGGGGCCCCTGAGCCTCGCGGTCAGCGGGCCGAACGCGGCGCAGGCCGGAGCCGAGGCGGACAATCTCGTGCTGCGCGCCGCCAGCGCGCTCGCCGCCAGGGTGCCGGATCTCGCGATGGGGCGCTTTCATCTGGTGAAGCATCTGCCGGTGGCGGCCGGGCTCGGCGGCGGCTCGGCCGACGCGGCGGCGGCGCTACGCCTGCTGGCGCGGCTCAACGGCCTTGCGCCCGACGATCCGCGCCCGCGCGAAGCGGCGCTGGAGGCGGGCTCGGACGTTCCGGCCTGCCTCGCCAGCGTTGCCTGCCTGATGACCGGCCGCGGCGAGGGCATCGCCCCGGTCGTGCTGCCGCGCTTCGGGCTGGTGCTGGTCAATCCGCGCGTGCCGGTCTCGACCGCCGAGGTGTTCCGCCTGCTGGCGCTGCAGCCCGGCGAGGTGCGTGCATCGGTCCCCGCCTCGCCGCCGGCGGACCGCTCGGCCCTGCTCACCTTCCTCAGGGGTGAGCCGAACGATCTAGAGGCCCCGGCCCAGCGCCTCGCCCCGGTATTGGCGGAGGTCGCCGCTGCGCTGGAGGCGACCCCCGGCCATCGTCTCGTCCGCATGTCGGGTTCCGGTGCGACAATGTTCGCGCTCTATGACGATTGCCGCGCGGCGGCGCGCGCGGCCAAGCTGGTGAAGGCGGCGCACCCCGGCTGGTGGGTCAAGCCGACGGTGCTGGGGTGAGAACGTGCCGCTGACCACGCCGCTCGCCTTCGTGCTCGCCGCCCTTGCCGAGATCGCCGGCTGCTTCGCCTTCTGGGCAGTGGTGCGCAACGGCGCCTCCGTGCTCTGGCTTGCACCGGGCGTGGTCAGCCTGATCGCCTTCGCCTGGCTGCTGACCCTGGTCGATTCGGAAGCCGCCGGCCGCGCCTTCGCCGCCTATGGCGGGGTCTACATCGCCGCCTCGCTGGCCTGGCTGTGGGCGATCGAGGATTTCCGGCCGGATCGCTGGGATGTGCTCGGCGGGACGATCTGCCTTGTCGGGGCCGCCGTGGTGGTGTTCGGACCGCGGGGCTAGAGCATTTCCCGATTAGGAATCATCTGATCGAAGCTCGCACGGCGGCGACAAGGTTGCGCAACCGGCTGTATGCTGGCGCTTGTGTCGTCGCCTGGTTGCACGAGGTGAGCCAATGCTGCGCAGTTTCGGCGTTCTGGCTGTCCTGCTGGTTCCATGTGGCCCGGCGCTGGCCGAACCAGCAGCGGACGAGGCGGCAATCCGCACGCGTTTGCAGGCGTGGGCGGAGGCCTTCAATTCGGGCGATGCGCAGCGCGCTTGCGAGCTGTTTGCCGAAGATGTCCGCGACACGGTGCCCGATGCGCCCGAAGGCGACAAGGCAACGATCTGTCGGCGGCTGGAACGGGCAATGACCCGTCCTGGGGTCCGGCTGAACTACGCCCCCACGATCCACGAAGTGCTGATCTCGGGAGATCAGGCCGTGGTCCGGCTGACCTGGACGCTGACCACGCAGAGCGGAGGGGAGACGAAGCAGAGCATCGAACAGGGAATGGACGTCTTCCGGCGCGATCCCGATGGGGTTTGGCGCATCGCCCGCTTCATCGCCTTTACCGACAGCGAGAAATGATGCCTGGCGCTCAGCGCGCCCGCGCCACGCAGAAATCCACCACGTCGAGCAGCGCGCGCTTGGCCGGGCCGTCGGCGAACAAGCCCAGCGCATCCTTGGCGATGGCCCCATAGTGCCGGGCTCGGTCCACCGTGTCGGTCAGCGCCTTGTGCCGGTCGAGCAGTTCCATGGCGCGCTCGAGGTCGCCTTCAGTGATCTCGCCTTCCTCGAGGCAGCGCTTCCAGAAACCGCGCTCCTCGTCATTGCCGCGACGGAAGGCGAGCACGACCGGCAGCGTGATCTTGCCCTCCCGGAAATCGTCGCCGACATTCTTGCCGAGCTTGGAACGCGAGCCACCATAGTCCAGCGCGTCGTCGACCAGTTGGAAGGCGATGCCGAGATTCATCCCGTAGCTGCGGCAGGCCGCCTGCTCGGCCTTCGTCAGGGCGCCGATCACCGGCCCGACCTCGGACGCCGCGGCGAATAGTTCGGCGGTCTTGCCGCGGATCACGGCGAGATATTCATCCTCGGTGGTCGCGGTGTTCTTGGCGGCGGCGAGCTGGGCGACCTCGCCCTCTGCGATCACCACGGCGGCGGTGGAGAGGATGTCGAGCGCGCGCATGCTGCCCACCTCGACCATCATGCGGAACGCCTGGCCGAGCAGGAAGTCGCCGACCAGCACGCTCGCCTCATTGCCCCACAGCATGCGGGCGGCAAGCTTGCCGCGGCGCATCTCGCTATCGTCCACCACGTCGTCATGCAGGAGCGTTGCGGTGTGCATGAACTCGACCGCGGCGGCGAGCTTCACGTCGCCATCGCCCTGATAGGCGGCGAGCTCGGCGGTGGCGAGCGTCAGCATCGGCCGCAGCCGCTTGCCGCCGGAGGAGATGAGGTGGTTCGCCACCTCCGGGATCATCGTCACTTCCGAGCCGGTACGCGACAGGATCATCGCATTGACACGCTCCATGTCGGCGCGGACGAGTTCGATGATGCCCTCCAGGGAGGGTTCGGCGACGGGATCGAAGGGCAGGACGACGGCCACGGGAGTTCCTCGACATATTGGCGGGGCGCGCGCCCGGAGGACAATACGCCTGCGGGCGCACCATAAGGAGGAGTGCGCACGCACATCAAGGGGGCGGATGAGCGGCAAGATGCTCCAAGGGTCGCGGAGCGAAGTCGCTGCGCCACTGTGGCTTTATCCTCGCGCGCCGCGCTGGTGCGTGACATGATGCACACATGCGTGAACTGCTGCGCACCAACGACCTCGTGCTGATCTCCGCCGTGGAGGCGCTGCTGAAGGCCGCGCGCATCCCGCATTATGTGGCGGACGGCCATATGAGCGCGCTTGAAGGCTCCATCGGCCTGCTGCCCCGCCGCCTGCTGGTGGAAGAGGATTACCTGCGCCGCGCCCGTGACCTCCTGGCCGAGGCCGGTCTCGGCCATGTGCTGGCGGACTGACGGCTCCTTGAGCGACCTTAGCTCCGATATCACCGACGATGCCGTGCTCGGCGGGCGGCTGCGGCTGCTCCAGCCCGCCACGGGGCACCGCGTCGGTCACGACGCGCTGCTGCTCGCCGCGAGCGTGCCGGAGGATGCGCGCCGTGCGGTCGATCTCGGCGCTGGCGTCGGCTCGGCGGGACTGGCGCTCGCGGTCCGCCTGACCGAGATAGAGGTCACGCTGGTGGAGATCGATCCGGCCATGGCCACGCTGGCGCGGGAGAATGCCGGTCGCCAGGAGCCGGACCTGCGCGCCCGCGTCGTGGTGGTGGCGGCGGACGTGGCCTCGCTCGCCCGCCCCTCGGGACCGGCCGCCCCCGCGGCGGCGGGTGCGGACGTGGTGCTGATGAACCCGCCCTTCAACGATCCCGCCCGCCATCGCGTCTCGCCCCATGAGCGGCGCGCCCACGCCCATATGGCCGCTGACGCCACGCTCGATATGTGGGTGCGCGCCGCCGAGCGGCTGCTGGAGCCAGGGGGCCGGCTGTGCCTGATCCATCGGCCGGAAGCGCTGGAAGCCGTGCTCGGGACGCTCAAGGGCCGTTTCGGCGCTGCGGCGATCCGCCCGGTGCATCCCGGCCCGGCTGCGCCGGCGATCCGCATCCTCGTCATCGCGCTCAAGGGTCGCCGCACCCCGCCGAGCCTGTTGCCCGGCCTGGTGCTGGCAGACGAAGCCGGCCGCCCGAGCGAGGCGGCCGAGCGGGTGCTGAGGGGTGGGGCGGGGATTTAACGCGGCGGCCGGCCGCTGCTTGAACCTCCTTCGAGGCTCGCTTTGCTCGCACCTCAGGATGACGTGGTTCTTAAAAGCGAGGTCATCCTGAGGTGCCGCAGCAGGGGCCTCGAAGGATGTTCACCGTACGCAACGTCATCTTTCCTGCCGGTGCTTGAGGAAGGGGCCGCCCCGGCCTATCTCTGAACCCATGTCCGAACCTTCCCTGCTGATGAAGATTCGCCGCGGCATCGAGCCGCTCCTGCCGGCCCGCATGCGCGCCGGCGCCGCCATCGTGCCGGTGGTCCGGCTCCACGGCGCCATCGGGCTTTCGACGCCCTTCCGGCCCGGCATCACCTTCGCCGGCGTTGCAAAGACGCTGGATCGTGCCTTCGCGGTCAAGGGCGCCAAGGCGGTGGCGCTGGTCATCAATTCCCCCGGCGGCTCTCCGGCGCAGTCCCATCTCGTCTACAAGCGCATCCGCCTCCTCGCGGAGGAGAAGAAGCTCCCGGTCATCGCCTTCGTCGAGGATGTCGCGGCCTCCGGCGGCTATATGCTGGCCTGCGCGGCCGACGAGATCGTCGCCGATCCGTTCTCGATCGTCGGCTCGATCGGCGTGGTCAGCGCCGGCTTCGGCTTCGACAAGGCGATCGAGAAGCTCGGCGTCGACAGGCGGGTCTATACCGCCGGCGACCGCAAGGTGATCCTCGACCCGTTCCAGCCGGAAAAGCCGGACGACATCAAGAAGCTGAAGACGCTCCAGCGCGAGATCCATGCCCGCTTCGTCGATCTGGTGAAGGACCGGCGCGGCGAGGTGCTGGTCGGCCCCGAGAAAGCCGTGTTCTCCGGCGAATTCTGGGCGGCCGGGCAGGCACTGGAATATGGCCTTATCGACGCCACGGGCGAGCTGCGCTCCCATCTGAAGGCGCGCTATGGCGACAAGCTGGTCACTCCGCTGATCGCCGCCGGCGGCGGACTGTTCGGGCGGCGCACGCCGGGCGTGACCAGGCTCGACGCCGCCGGGATCAGTGCCGCCGGGCTAGGCGCCGGCGAATTGGGCGCGGGTCTGGCCGAGGGCCTCATCGCCGCGGCCGAGGAACGTGCCTTGTGGAGCCGCTACGGAATCTAGGATCGGAGAAGATGCCGCCTTTCCTCGTCGTCGCCATCGGTGCCATCGGCGCCGCCGCCCTGATGAAGCTGCTGGCGCGTGAATCCCGGCGCGTCAATGCCGAGCTCGACGAGACCCGCCGCGATGCCGGCAAGGTCAATGGAGGCAAGGTCAATGGTGGCACCTCGCATCCGACCCTGAAGCGCGATCCGGCGACCGGCGAGTATCGGCCCGGAAATCCCTGAAACTCTGGCCTAACGCCCGGAATCTTACCGCGAATTCATTTGGTTCGCCCCATATTCCAGTCTAACCAACTCATTACGCAAGGTTTTGCGCGAAGGGCTGGCTCATGCTGCAACGAGCTGAAGGTGGATGGGACGAGACGACGGCGGTGCGCACCCGGCGCCGGCGGTGGCCGTATGTCCTGCTGGTCGCCGCCCTTGCGGCAGCGGGCGGTCTCTATGCCTACCAGCGCGTCGAGCGGGCCCCCGGCGGCCCCGCTTATGAGACCGCGACGGTGGAGCTCGGCGACATCGAGACCAGCGTCACCGCCATCGCCAACATGCAGCCCAAGACCTATGTCGATGTCGGCACGCAGGTCTCAGGCCAGCTCCGCACCATCAATCCGGATGTCGGTGCCCTGGTGAAGAAGGGCGACCTGCTCGCCGAGATCGATCCGACGGTCTACCAGACCCGCGTCGCCGGCGACCGCGCCAGCCTCGACAATCTGCGCGCCCAGCTGGCGCAGGCGCAGGCGCAGCTGACCCTCGACAAGCTGCGCAACGAGCGCGCCCAGCAGCTCCTGAAGAACCAGACCGGCAGCAAGGACGCGGCGGACGCCGCCGATGCCACCGAGCGGATCAGCGAAGCCAAGATCGATGCCCTGAAGGCGCAGATTGCCCAGACCCAAGCGACGCTCGACGGCGACGTCGCCAATCTCGGCTACACCAAGATCTATGCGCCGATGGACGGCACGGTGGTCTCGATCACCGCCCGTGAGGGCCAGACGCTCAACGCCAACCAGAGCGCGCCGATCGTGCTGCGCATCGCCGACCTCCAGACCATGACCGTGACCGCGCAGGTCGCGGAAGGCGACATTCCCAGGATCAAGGTCGGCACCGAAGCCTATTTCTCGACCCTCGGCCTGCCCGACCGGCGCTGGGAAGGCACGGTGCGCCAGATCGAGCCGACCCCGACCATCGTCAACGACGTGGTGCTCTACAACGTGCTCATCGACGTGCCGAACGGCGACCTGACGCTGATGACCAACATGACGGCGCAGGTGTTCTTCCGGCTCGGCGAGGCCAAGGGCGTGGCGCTGGTGCCGACGCAGGCGCTGCGTCCTGGCCGCAATGGCGCGCACATGGTGCGCGTGCTGGCCGAGAACGGGACGGTCGAGCAGCGCCCGGTGCGCACCGGGCTCTCGAACCGTTCGGTGACCGAGGTTCTGGACGGCCTCAAGGTCGGCGACCGCGTCATCACCGGCAACGCCGGCGGCGAGGGCCCGCGCCCGCAGCCGCAGCGCCCGCCGATGATGCCGCGCCTCGGCTGAGGCCGCGGCCATGGGATGTACGCCATGAGCGAGACCCTGCTGCGCGACGGCACCACCGCAACGAGCGGCGCCGGCCTGCGCCCCATCGTCGAACTGCAAGACGTCAGCCGCATCTATCCGAACGGCGAGACCGTGGTGCGCGCGCTCGACCGGGTGACGCTGTCCATTCAGCCGGGTGAATTCGTCGCCGTCGTCGGCCAGTCCGGCTCCGGCAAGTCGACGCTGATGAACATCATCGGATGCCTCGACCGGGCGACCTCGGGCAGCTTTCGCGTTGCCGGCACGGATGTCGGCAGCCTCGATCCCGATCAGCTCGCGGCACTGCGCTGCTCGACCTTCGGCTTCGTGTTCCAGCGCTACAATCTGCTGCCGACCCTCACCGCCGCCGAGAATGTCGAGATCCCGGCCATCTATGCCGGCGCAAGCAAGGTTGAGCGTTCGACGCGGGCCCATCGCCTGCTGGTCCGGCTCGGCCTCGGCGATCGCACCGAGCACCGGCCCGGCCAGCTCTCCGGCGGCCAGCAGCAGCGCGTCTCCATCGCCCGGGCCTTGATGAACGCCGCCCCGGTCATCCTTGCGGACGAGCCGACCGGCGCGCTCGACAGTCGCTCCGGCGAGGAGGTGCTGGCGCTGCTCACCGAATTGAACGCGGAAGGCCACACCGTCATCCTCATCACCCACGATGCCGACGTCGCCGCCCATGCGCGGCGCGTCGTGCGCTTCCAGGACGGGCGCATCGTCGAGGATGAGCGGCGCGTGGCCGAGCCGCCACGTGCCAGCCTGAAGCCGGCGGGCGGTCTCGGCCGCGCCGGGCTGGTGCGCTTCCTGCCCGATCTCGCCGAGGCTGTGAAGATGGCGTTCTCGTCCATGCACGCCAACATCTTCCGTACCGCGCTGACCCTGCTCGGCATCGTCATCGGCGTCGCCTCGGTCATCACCATGCTGGCGGTGGGCGATGGCGGCAAGGCGCAGGTGCTGGAGCGCATCTCGCAGATCGGCACCAATCTGCTGATCGTGCGCCCCGGCGCCGCCGGCATCCGCACCAGCGGGGACAATGCCACGCTGCTGCCTGAGGATGCCGATGCGCTCGGTGTCATTCCCGGCATTGCCGCCATCTCCCCGGAGCGCAGCGGGCGCTACACGCTGCGCTACGGCTCGGAGGACTATTTCACCTCGGTGACCGGCACCGCCGCCGCCTATCTGGATTCGCGCGACTGGCCGCTGGCGAGCGGCGTGATGTTCACCGCGGACGACGTGCGCGCCTACGCACCGGTCGTGGTGCTCGGCCAGACCGTGGTGCGCAACCTGTTCGGCGAGGGCACGAATCCGCTCGGCAAATACATCCTGATCAAGAACGTGCCCTATGAGGTGATCGGCACCTTGTCGCCGAAGGGCGCCAATGCCTTCGGCCAGGACCAGGACGACACCGCCTTGATCCCGCTCTCCACCGGCTTCATGCGGGTGTTCGGCCGGCGCTATCTCAATTCGCTGACCGTGAAGGTGGAGAATTCCGACGACATTCCGGTCGTCGAGCAGAAGATCACCCGCATCATCACCGAGCGCCACCAGGCCGAGGACTTCCAGGTGCGCAACACCGCACAGTTCCTCGAGACCGCGGTGGCGACGCAGAACACCCTGACCATCGTGCTCGGCTGCGTTGCGGCGATCTCGCTGCTGGTCGCCGGCATAGGGGTGATGAACATCATGCTGGTGAGCGTCACCGAGCGCACCCGGGAGATCGGCATCCGCATGGCGACCGGCGCACGCGTCGCCAACATCATGCTGCAGTTCAACACCGAGGCGTTGGTGGTGTGCGGCGTCGGCGGCGCGGTCGGCGTCGCCCTCGGCCTTGGCGCTGCGCTGGGGCTGCAGGCGCTCGGCGTGAACATCGTTCTCTCGCTGCTGCCGCCGCTGCTCGCCTTCGCCTGCGCCTTCCTCACCGGGCTGATCTTCGGCTATCTGCCGGCCCGCAAGGCCGCCGGCCTCGATCCGGTGGTGGCGCTGGCCTACGAGTAGCATGCGCCTCTCACCTCTTGCCCCATCGGCCCCGAGCCGTTAGGCGAAGGGCAGGGTTTGGGGAGAGTTCGCCCATGAACGTACTTCTGCTCGGTTCGGGCGGCCGCGAGCATGCGCTCGCCTGGAAGCTGGCGCAGAGCCCGCGGCTGAGCACGCTGTTCGCGCTCCCCGGCAATCCCGGCATCGCCAAGTTCGCGCGCTGCTTCGAAGGCATTCCGCTCACCGACCACGACGCCCTCGTCACGGTGTGCGGCGCCGAGCAGATCGACCTTGTCGTCGTCGGTCCGGAGGCGCCGCTGGTCGACGGCATTGCCGACCGGCTCATCGCCGAGGGCATTCCGGTGTTCGGCCCGAAGCAGGTCGCCGCCCAGCTCGAAGGTTCCAAGCTCTTCACCAAGGAACTGTGCAAGGCGCACGGCATCCCGACCGCAGCCTTCGGCCGCTTCGCCGAGCCGACCGGCGCGCGCGCTTTCGTCGAGGCCCAAGGTGCGCCGATCGTGCTGAAAGCCGACGGGCTGATGGCCGGCAAGGGCGTCATCGTCGCCATGACGCTGGAGGAGGCGCTCGGCGCGGTGGACGAGGTGTTCGCCATGGGCGCGCCCGGCACCGAGATCCTCATCGAGGAGTTTCTCGAGGGCGAGGAGGTCAGCTTCTTCTGCCTGGTCGATGGCGAGACCGTGCTGCCCTTCGGCTCGGCGCAGGATCACAAGCGCGCCTTTGACGGTGACGAGGGGCCGAACACGGGCGGCATGGGCGCCTATTCGCCGGCGCCGGTATTCACGCCCGAGATCGAGCGCCGCACCCTCGCCGAGATTGTGAAGCCGACCGCCCGCGCTTTGGCCGATGCCGAGGCGCCGTTCCGCGGCGTGCTGTTCGCCGGGCTGATGATCACCGCCGACGGCCCGAAGCTGATCGAATACAATGTCCGCTTCGGCGACCCGGAGTGTCAGGTGCTCATGCGTCGGCTCGACGGCGATCTGCTGGCCCTGCTCGACGCCACCGCGAACGGCCGCCTCGCCGGGCACGAGGTCGCGCTGCGCGACGAGGCGGCGCTCGCCATCGTCATGGCGACCCGCGGCTACCCGGGCGACTATGGCAAGGGCTCGGTGATTGCCGGCCTCGAGGAGGCCGATGCCGTCGAGGGCGTCACCGTGTTCCACGCCGGCACCCGGCTGATCGGCGATCGGCTCACCGCCAATGGCGGGCGGGTGCTGAACGTCACCGCGCTCGGCGCCGATGTGCGCGAGGCGCGCTCCCGTGCCTATGAAGCGGTCACGCGCATCGACTGGCCGGAGGGGTTCTGCCGCACCGACATCGCCTGGCGGGCGCTGAAGCTCTGATAGCTTCCCTTGGGGCACTTCGATCGGGGGATATTTAAGGCTGGCCCAGCCCTCGCATCCCGCGCCGGGATACCTAAATAAGGGCTGCCTTCAAACAATTGCCGTGGTGATCCGGCTAGGTGCCGCCATGGACGATGTCGCCCATCATGTTTACGAGCGCCGCCGGCATCCGCGTCCGCCGGTCGTTCCGCGCCCCGACGTCAGCGTCGCCATTGCCCTTGGCTCCGGCGGCGCGCGCGGGCTCGCCCATATCCTCGTCCTCGAAGCACTCGATGAATTGGGCGTGCGCCCTACCGCCATCGCCGGCGCCTCGATCGGCTCGATGGTCGGTGCGGTCTACGCCGCCGGCATGCCGGCCCGCGAGATCCACGCCTTGGTGCTCTCGTTGCTGCACAATCGCGGCGAGGTGATGAAGCGCCTGTTCGCCGCCCGGGTCGGGCGCATCGCCGATCTGTTCGGCGGGCTCGGCAATCCGGTGCTGATCGACGCCGAGCTCTTCGTCGAAGGCTTCCTTCCCGATGTCGTGCCGCCCAATTTCGAGGACCTCGCCATCCCGCTCCAGGTGGTGGCGACCGATTATTGGGATCGGGGCGAGGCGGTGTTCGACAAGGGGCCGATCCGCCCGGCGGTCGCCGCTTCCGTCGCCATTCCCGGCCTCATCCGTCCGGTGCAGCATGACCAACAGGTGCTGGTCGATGGCGGCGCGGTCAATCCGCTGCCCTTCGATCTGTTGCGTTCGAAGGCCGACACGGTGATTGCCGTCGACATCACCGGCGGCCATGCCGGCGAGACCGGCGGTGTGCCGATGCCGTTCGACGTGATGTTCGGCACCTTGCAGATCATGGCGAGCAGCATCGTCGGCGAGAAGCTGAAGGCCGGCGCGCCCGACATCCTCATCCGCCCGAACGTCGACGCCTTCCGCGTGCTCGACTTCTTCCGCGCCACCGCGATCCTGAAGGCCGCCGGCCCGGTGAAGGACGAGGTGAAGCGGCGGATGGAGGCGGTATTGGGGTGACTGGACAACGTCATCCTCGGCCGTGTGCCGAGGATCTCGATTTCCGACAGCGCATCGGGGAATCGAGATGGCCGGCACAAGGCCGGCCATGACGTGGTGTTAACGCCGATCGCCGAAGAACCCCCTGAGCAGCTCTGCCGCCTCGCTCTCACGGATTCCACCATAGACGTCCGGCCGGTGGTGGCAGGTGGCCTGCGCGAAGAAGCGCACGCCGCTCTCCACCGCCCCGCCCTTGGGGTCGGGCGCGCCATAATAGAGCCGGCGCAGCCGCGCCCAGGCCATCGCCCCAGCGCACATGGTGCAGGGCTCCAGCGTGACATAGAGGTCGCAATCCGACAGCCGGTCGGTGCCGATGCGCGCAGCGCCGGCGCGGAGCACCAGCATCTCGGCATGGGCGGTCGGGTCGGCACGTTCGCGGGTGCGGTTGCCGTCCGCCGCCAGCACCTCGCCGTCCCGCACCAGCACGGCGCCGATCGGCACTTCGCCGCGCGCCGCCGCCTGCCGCGCCTCGTCGAAGGCAAGCCCCATAAAGTCCGGCCGTGCGCTAGCTTGCGTCAAAGGCTCGCCTCGCCCTTCCGGACGTGTTAGCACCGCCGCCCGAATACGGAATTCTCCCATGCCGAAAAAGCCGACAACCCGCAAGGACCAGAACCGCGTGCCGCGCGCGCCGCGCAACCTAGCGCCGGTCGAGCCGCGCGAGGCCGAGCGCGTCGCCAAGGTGGTCGCCCGTGCCGGGCTGGGCTCGCGCCGCGAGATCGAGGACTGGATCGCCGCGGGCCGCGTCGCGGTGAATGGCGAGGTGCTAGAGAGCCCGGCGCGCACCGTCACCCCCGAGGACGTCATCACCGTCGACGGGCAGCCGATCCCGGCCAAGGAGCGCACCCGGCTCTATCTCTACCACAAGCCCAAGGGCGTGGTGACGACCAATTATGACCCCGAGGGCCGCCCGACCCTGTTCGAGATCTTGCCCGCCGGCCTGCCGCGCCTGGTCTCGGTCGGCCGGCTCGATCTCACCACCGAAGGCCTCATCCTGCTGACCAATGATGGCGGCCTCGCCCGCATATTGGAGCTGCCGGAGACCGGCTGGCTGCGTCGCTACCGCGTCCGCGCCAAGGGCGACATCACCCAGGACAAGCTCGACGCCCTCATCAAGGGCATCACCGTGGAAGGGGTGCATTACGGCCCGATCGAGGCGGTGCTCGACCGCGTGCAGGGCTCGAACGTCTGGATGACGCTGGCGCTGCGCGAGGGCAAGAACCGCGAAGTGCGCAATGTGCTCTCTGAGCTGGGCCTCCAGGTGAACCGGCTGATCCGGCTCTCCTACGGCCCGTTCCAGTTGGCCGAGATCGCACAAGGCGCGGTCGAGGAGGTGCGTACCCGTGTACTCTCCGACCAGATCGGCCCCGAACTCGCGGCGGCTGCCGGCGCCGACTTCACCGGCCCGATGTTCGATCATGCCGCCGCTGAGGAAGAGGAGCGGCCAGCGTGGACTCGTGCCAAGGCGCCCGACGGCGAGGATCGCCACCGCCGCCGCCCGATCTCGACCGCGCCGTCCGAGGACAAGACGGTGAGCGCCGGCATATTGAGCGATCGCAAGGGCCGCAAATTCCTGGTGCAGCGGGTGCGCTCCAATGAGCCGGAGCATCCTGGTGAAGAGGAGCGCCCGCCCCGCGCCCCGCGGCGCGAGCGCGAAGGCGGCGAGCGCGGCTTCCGCCCGCGCGGCGAGCGCCCCCAGGGTGATCGTCCCCACCGCGCCCGCTCCGAGGGTGACCGGCCGGCGCGTTCGCGCACCGGCGAGGATCGTCCGTTCCGTCCGCGCGGTGATCGTCCGGAGGGTGACCGCCCGCCGCGTCGTGAACGGCCCGAAGGGGATCGCCCGTTCCGTGCCCGCACCGAGGGCGACCGTCCGGCGCGTTCGCGCGCCGGCGAGGACCGCACGTTCCGTCCGCGCGGCGATCGTCCGGAGGGTGACCGCCCGCCGCGCCGTGAGCGTCCCGAGGGCGATCGTCCGTTCCGTCCGCGGTCCGAGCGTCCGGAAGGTGGCCGCCCACCGCGTCGTGAACGACCCGAAGGAGATCGCCCGTTCCGCGCGCGTCCCGAAGGCGACAGGCCGGCTCGTCCGCATTCCGGCGGCGACCGTCCGTTCCGTCCGCGCGGTGAGCGTCCCGAAGGTGACCGTCCGTTCCGCGAGCGTCCCCCGCGCCGCGAGGGCTCCGATGAGGGTCGGTCCTTCCGTCCGCGCGGTGAGCGCCCCGAGGGCGACCGCCCCCCGCGTGAGCGTCCCGAAGGGGATCGGCCCTTCAGCTCGCGTCCTGAAGGGGATCGTCCGTTCCGCGAGCGCGCGCCGCGTCGCGAAGGCCCCGATGAGGGGCGGTCCTTCCGTCCTCGCACCGAGCGCCCGGAAGGTGGCCGCCCGCCGCGTCGCGAGCGTCCCGAAGGCGAGCGGCCTTTCCGCTCGCGCTCCGAGGGTGATCGTCCGTTCCGGCCGCGGTCCGAGCGCCCCGAGGGCGACCGCCCGCGGCGTCGTGAGCGTCCTGAGGGTGACCGTCCGTTCCGCCCGCGCGGCGAACGGCCCGCGGGCACCTCGGGCGAGCGGCCTTACAGTGGACGCGTGAAGTCCGAACGGCCGCATGGGTCGGGCGGCAAACCGGCGTTCGACAAGCCACGCGGTCCCGGCAAATCCGGTTCCCGTCCCGGTGGCAAACCCGCTGGTTCGCGCCCCGGCGGCAAACCCGGGGGCAAACCTGGCGGCTCCCGCGGCCCGAAGCCGCGCGGCTGAGCGAACAGGCGATGCGCATCGTCGGCGGGCGCTTGCGCGGGCGGACCCTGAAGTCGCCCGCCTCCAACGCCACGCGGCCGACCAGCGATCGGCTGCGCGAGGCGCTGTTCAATGTACTCGTCCATGCCTATGGCGATCCGGTCGACGACGCACGGGTGCTGGACCTGTTCGCCGGAACTGGCGCCCTAGGGCTTGAGGCGCTGTCGCGCGGCGCCCGCTTTGCCCTGTTCGTCGAGGAGGCGACGGAAGCGAGGGGGCTGATCCGCGCCAATATCGAGTCGCTCGGCGTCGCCGGCGTGACCAAGCTGTTCCGACGCGATGCGACGCGGCTTGGTCCCGTCGAGACCAATGGTGTCTTCGACCTGGTGTTTTGCGATCCGCCATACGGCAAGGGCCTCGCCGAGCGGGCCCTTGCCGGCGCCCGTGAGGGCGGCTGGCTGGCGCCGGGCGCGCTGCTGTTGGTCGAGGAGGCGGTGGAGGCCGCATTCACCGCACCCGACGGCTTCGAGGAGGTCGAACGCCGCCGCTACGACACGACCGAGGTGACGTTCCTCAGACTCATCTGACAAAGTCGTCATCACGGAATGGCCGCCAGGCCATATCCGGGATCGCGCAAACGCTATTTCTCGGCTCGCGATCCCGGCTCTCCGGCTTCGCCTGCGGCCGGGATGACATTGTCGGGAGGGAGGGGCTAGTGCCCGCCGACCTCCTCCACCGCCGCGATGATCCGCTCCAGATCCTCCGGCCGCGACAGGCGGTGGTCGCCGTCCTTGATCAGCGTCAGCACCACGTCGTCCTCGGCGAGGCAGGAGGACAGCCGCACCGCGTGCTGCCACGGCACGTCCGGATCGGCGACGCCCTGCAAGATGCGCACCGGGCAGCCGATCGCGAACGGCGCGCCGAGCACCAGATTGGTCCGCCCATCCTCGATCAGCCCGCGGGTGACCGGCTGCGCCGGGCCGTATTCCGAGGGCCGCATCCACACCCCCTCGGTGAGGATGGTGTTGCGGATGTCGTCCGGCATCGCCTTCCACATCAGCTCTTCGGTGAAATCCGGCGCCGGTGCGATCAGGACCAGGGCGGCGAGGCGCTTGCTCTTCCGCCGCGCCGCGAGGCTCCTCGCCAGCAGCAGCGCGATCCAGCCGCCCATGGACGAACCGACCACGATCTGCGGCCCCTTGGTGAAGGCATCGAACACCGCGGCCGCCTCCTCCGCCCAGCGCGAGATGGTGCCGTCCTCGAAGCCCTCGGCGCTCTCGCCATGGCCGGAATAGTCGAAGCGCACCACCCGGCGCCCCACCTTTGCGCCCCACTCCGCCAGCGCCTCGGCCTTGGTGCCGCGCATGTCGGAGAGGAAGCCGCCACACCAGATGACGCCGGGCTTGCGCGCCGTCGAGACGCCCTCGGTGACGCGCACGGCGATGCGGCGCTCGTCCGCGCCGACGGTCAGGAATTGCGGGCTTGCTTCTGTCATCCTAGCGTTGTCTCGCATCGATTCAGGTGATTCGCGTTCATGCGCGCGCCAGACCGCGCGTTGTTGCGTCCAGTACAGGGTCACGACCCGGGCGAACAGGGCAGCGTCGCAAATGAACGCGTCATTTCCCACCGCGGCAGGCACCACCATCGCATCCGCCGAGCATGCGCTGCACGGCATGCTGGCGGGCCGCGCGATCCTGCAGGTGGTGCCGGATCTCGATCTCGCCTCCGGGGTCGAGGATGATGTACTCGATGTCGCCGGCGCCCTGGTCGCCGCCGGTGCCCGCGCAATCGTTGCCGGTCCCCCCGGCGCGCTGGTCGGCGAATTGCAGGCCCGCGGCGCCGAATGGCTGCACCTGCCGACCGAGGATGCCGGCATCAGCCGCACCCTGGCCAATGTCCGCCGCCTGCGCGGCATCGTGAAGGCCGAGCGGGTGGCGCTGGTGCATGCGCGCTCGCGGGCACCGGCCTGGAGCGCCTTTCTCGCCACCCATGGTCCGCTCGGTCGCAATCTCGGCGTGCCGCTGGTCACCACCTATTCCGGTCCCTATTCGGAACAGGGCCGCCTCGCTCGCGCCTATAACGGCATCATGGCGAAGGGTGAGGCGGTGATCGCCTCTTCGCACTTCGCCGCGGCGCTGCTCGCCCGCCGCCATCCGGACGCCGCGGACCGCATCTGCGTGGTGCCGCGCGGCGTGGAGCCAGACGAGTTCGATCCCGAGAGCGTGCCGCTGCTGCGCATTGCCCGCCAGCGCCATGCCTGGGATGCACGGGCTGAGGAGCGCATCGTGCTGCTGCCCGGCCGCCTCGCGCCGTGGAAGGGCCATCTCGTGCTGATCGAGGCCTTCCGCCGGCTGATGGTCCGCCTCGACGAGGTGGGCGCCGCTCCCGTCCGCCTGGTGATGGCGGGCGAAGCCAAGCCCGGCGCGCATTATCTCCAGCACCTCGCCCGCCGGCTGGAGGCGGTGGGCCTTGCCGAGCAGGCGGTCGTCACCGAGGCGCCGGAACACTGGCCGGCGGCGCTGATGGCGGCGGATGTGGTGGCGATGCCTTCCACCGAGCCGGAGGCTTTCGCCCGTTCGGCGCTGGAGGTGCTGGCGCTCGGCCGGCCGCTCATCGTCAGCGATCATGGCGCGCTGCGCGAGGTGGTGCGGGTGCCGCCGGAGGCGGCGACCGGGTGGCGGGTGCCGCCCGGCGATCCGGCCGCGCTCGCCCGCGCGCTGCACCAGGCGCTGGAGCAAAGCACCGAGGAGCGCGAGGCGATGGCGCGGCGCGCCCGCCGCGATGTCGAGATGCGCTTTTCCCGCCGGCACGAGGTGGCAGCGACGCTCTCCGCCTATGCAAGGGCGGTCACCGGCACGGCGCCGGCGGGGGTTGCGGCGGTGGCGCGCATCCAGGTTCTGGACGGCTGACAATCTGGCCAGTTGACAATCTGACGACAGTTGGGCAGCGCGCCGTTGACTTCCGGCGGGTTTGTCACGATGTTCTGCAACCGTTTCACGCGCGCACGATCCCGCGCCGACCGCCGGTCCCGCCCGAGGGTGCCACGTGAAGCGAACCCGAAACGTCAGAGGAGAATGCCGCCATTAGACGCCCCATGAGATCCGTCGCGCCGGAGAAGGAAGGCCCGCGCGTCAACGAAGACATCCGCATCCGTGAAGTCCAGCTCATCGACCAGGACGGCCAGAACCTCGGCGTCGTCCCGACGCGCGATGCCATCCTGCGAGCCCAGGAAGCTGGCCTCGACCTCGTCGAGATCGCCCCGAATTCCGCGCCGCCCGTCTGCAAGATCCTCGATTATGGCCGGTTCAAATACCAGAACCAGAAGAAGGCCAACGAGGCGCGCAAGAAGCAGCACGTCGTCGAGATCAAGGAAATCAAGCTGCGTCCCGGCATCGACACGCACGATTACGACGTGAAGATGAAGTCCATCCACCGCTTCTTCGAGGAAGGCGACAAGGTGAAGGTGACCCTGCGCTTCCGCGGCCGCGAGATGGCGCACCAGGAGCTTGGCTTCAAGCTGCTCAACAAGGTGCGTGACGAGCTCGCCACCATCGCCAAGGTCGAATCCGAGCCGCAGCTCGAAGGCCGGCAGATGGTCATGGTACTGGCGCCGCGCTGAGGCGCGGCTGCCCTTGCCCTCATTGCGAACGTCATCGGCTTGAACATCCTTCGAGGCCGGCCCTTGGCCGGCGCCTCAGGTTGACGTGGCTCGTCTATCGGCAACGTCATCCTGAGGTGCGAGCATTGCGCGAGTCTCGAAGGATGCTGAAGCAGGGCTTCTACGTCAGCTCGTTCCCGTTCTCCGCCAGCACGGCGCCCGCGAGATAGAGCGAGCCCGCGATCAGCACGCGCGGCGGCGGGGCGACCGGATAGTCCCGTAGCCCATCGAGCGCATCGCCGACGCTGGCTGCGATCGAGGCGGCAATGCCATGCGCGGCACCGGCGGCGGCCACCGTCTCCGGCGGCTGCGCCTTGTGCTCGCCCGGCACCGGCACAGCGATGAGCTCGCGCGCCAGCCCGGCGAAGGGCGCGAGGAAGGCACCGGGATCCTTGCTGCCGAGCATGCCGACGATCAGCACCACCGGGCGCGGCGCGCGATCCTCGATATCGGCGAGCGCGGCAGCGAGCGCCAGGCCGCCGGCGGCATTGTGCCCGCCATCGAGCCAGACATCGGCGCCCTCCGGGGCACGGGCGACCAGCGGCCCCTGCGCGAGCCGCTGCAGCCTTGCCGGCCATTCCGCCGCGCGTACGCCCTCCTCGAAGGCGTGCGCCGGCAGCATCAAGCCTGCTGCGCGCAGCACGGCGACCGCAAGCCCGGCATTCTCGATCTGGTGGGGACCGATCAGCCGCGGCCGCGGCAAATCGAGCAGGCCGTCCTCGTCGGCGACGATCAGCCGGCCGCCTTCCTCATGCGCCTGGACCTGCTCGCCCATGATGGTGAGCGGCGCGCCGACCCGCGCCGCCTGCCGCTCGATCGCCCGCAGCGCCTCACGCGGCTGGTGGCCGATCACTGCCGGCACGCCGCGCCGCAAGATGCCGGCCTTCTCGCCGGCAATGGCCGCGACCGTCTCGCCGAGGAACTCGACATGGTCGATCGAGATCGGGGTGATGGCGGTGGCGAGGGGGCGCTCGATCACATTGGTCGCGTCGAGCCGCCCGCCGAGCCCGACCTCCAGCAGCAGCACATCCGCCGGTTCCTCGGCGAACAGCAGGAAGGCCGCCGCCGTGGTGATCTCGAAGAAGGTGATCGGCGCGCCGTCATTCGCCTTTTCGGCGCAGTCGAGCGCTTCGGCGAGGCGCGGCTCTTCGACGAGCCGCCCGGCGAGGCGGATGCGCTCATTGAAGCGCACCAGGTGCGGCGAAGTGTAGACATGCACCCGCTTGCCCGCCGCCTCCAGCACCGCGCGCATGAAGGCGACGGTCGAGCCCTTGCCATTGGTGCCGGCGACATGGATGACCGGCGGCAGTCGGCGTTCGGGATGGTCGAGCCGCTCGAGGAGCCGCCACATGCGCTCGAGCGACAGGTCGATCAGCTTCGGATGCAGCGCCAGCAGGCGCTCCAATATCACGTCCGTCGCCCGCTGCTCGCCGGAGCTGGGCGGGCCGGATGCGGCCGGCACAGCCATGCGATGATCCTCTGTACGTTACTGCGCTGCCACGGCAGGCGCAGGGAGCGCGACCGCCTCACTCGCGCTCGGCTGGGTGCGGGTCTCGGTGGCGACGGCCGCCTGCGGCGCGCGCATCAGCAGGCGGCAAAGCCGCGCCAGCGTGGCGCGCAGGTCGTGACGGTGCACCACCATGTCGACCATGCCGTGATCGCGCAGATATTCGGCGCGCTGGAAACCTTCCGGCAGCTTCTCGCGAATGGTCTGCTCGATGACGCGCGGGCCGGCGAAGCCGATCAGCGCGCCCGGCTCGGCGATCTGGATGTCGCCCAGCATGGCGTAGGAGGCCGTGACGCCGCCGGTGGTCGGATTGGTGAGCACGACGATATAAGGCAGGCGCGCCTCGCGCAGTTCCTGGATGGCGCAGGTGGTGCGCGGCATCTGCATCAGCGAGAGGATGCCTTCCTGCATGCGGGCGCCGCCCGAAGCGGCGAACATGATGAAGGGCGTGCCGCGCGAGGCCGCGGTCTCGAGCCCGGTGACGACCGCCTCCCCGGCCGCCATGCCGAGCGAGCCGCCCATGAAACCGAAATCCTGTACTGCGACGGTCACCGCGAGGCCGTCGAGCTTGCCGTAGCCGACCTTCACCGCATCCTGCGCGCCGGTCTTGGTGCGGGCGTCCTTCAGCCGGTCGACATAGCGCTTCTCGTCGCGGAACTTCAGCGGGTCGGTCGCGACCGTCGGCAGCGCGACGTCGTACCATTTGCCGCCGTCGAAGATGGAGCGCAGCCGCGCCATCGGCTCCATGCGCATGTGATAGCCGGAGCCCGGGATCACATGGAGATTGGCTTCGAGATCCTTGTGGAACACCATCTGCCCGGTCTCCGGGCACTTCACCCAGAGATTCTCCGGCACTTCCCGGCGGTTCAGGAAGCTGTTGATCTTCGGGCGGACGACGTTGGAGATCCAGTTCAAGGCAGTTGCTCCCGGACGGGCGCGGGATGGGCCGCGCCGGCCTCATTTAGTCCTGCGGCCGCGCGAAGGGAAGACGCGGACCCAATCCAGTCGAATCCTACTCCGCGGCGATGCGCCGGGCGCCGGCCACGGCGTCCGCCAGCGAGCGCACCAGCGCGGTGACGTCGGCGACCGAGGATTGCGTCGCCCGGCCTTCCTCGTCGAGGCTGGCGCGCATCACGTCGATCAGCGCCGAGCCGACCACCACGCCGTCGGCACCTTGAGCGATCGCCGCGGCATGGGCCGGCGTCTTGACGCCGAATCCGACCGCGACGGGCAGCGGCGTGTGCCGCTTGATGCGGGCGACGGCGGCGGCAACGAGGTCCGGCTGCGGCGTCGCCGCCCCGGTGATGCCGGTGATCGACACGTAATAGACGAATCCGGCCGTGTTCGCGAGCACCGCCGGCAGGCGCTTGTCGTCGGTCGTCGGGGTGGCGAGACGGATGAAGGCGAGGCCGGCATCGAGCGCAGGCAGGCAGAGCTCGCCGTCTTCCTCCGGCGGCAGGTCGACCACGATCAGCCCGTCGACGCCGGCTTCGAGCGCATCGGCGAGGAAGCGTTCGACACCATATATGTAGATCGGATTGTAATAGCCCATCAGCACGATGGGCGTCGCATCGTCGCCGTCGCGGAAGGCGCGCACCATGGCAAGCGTCTTCGCCAGCGTCTGCCCGGCCTTCAGTGCGCGCAGGCCCGCGGCCTGGATCGCCGGACCGTCGGCCATCGGATCGGTGAACGGCACGCCGAGCTCGATGACGTCCGCTCCCGCCGCCGGCAGCGCCTTCACCAGTTCGAGCGAGGTGTCGTAATCGGGATCGCCGGCGGTGATGAAGGTGACGAGCGCGGCGCGCCCATGCTCGGCGCAGGCGCGGAAGCGGGTATCGAGACGGGTCATGCGCGGCTCCCGAGGATCTCGGCCACCTGGGGGATGTCCTTGTCGCCGCGCCCGGAGAGCGAGACCACCATCACATGGTCCTTCGGCAGATCAGGGGCGAGCTCGGCCACCTTGGCGATGGCGTGCGCCGGCTCCAGCGCCGGGATGATGCCTTCGAGCCGGGAGAGCAGCTGGAAGGCAGCGAGCGCCTCCTCGTCGGTGGCGGAAATGTAGTTCACCCGGCCGATATCGTTCAGCCAGGAGTGTTCCGGCCCGATGCCCGGATAGTCGAGGCCGGCGGAGATGGAATGCGCCTCGGCGATCTGGCCGTCATCGTCCATGAGCAGATAGGTGCGGTTGCCGTGCAGCACGCCGGGGCGCCCACCGGTGAGCGATGCGGCGTGGAGGCCCGAGGAGATGCCGTGCCCGGCGGCCTCGACGCCGTAGATCGCGACTTCCGGATCGTCGAGGAAAGGGTGGAAAAGTCCCATGGCATTGGAGCCGCCGCCGATACAGGCGACGAGGCTGTCCGGGAGCCGGCCCTCGGCCTCGAGGATCTGCAGGCGGGTCTCGTTGCCGATCACCGACTGGAAGTCGCGGACCATGCCCGGATAGGGATGCGGGCCGGCCACCGTGCCGATGCAGTAGAAGGTGTTGTGGACATTGGTGACCCAGTCGCGAAGCGCCTCGTTCATGGCGTCCTTGAGGGTCTTCGAGCCGGACTGCACCGGCACCACGGTGGCGCCCAGCATCTGCATGCGGAACACGTTCGGCGCCTGCCGGGCGACATCGACGGCGCCCATATAGACCACGCATTCGAGACCATAGCGGGCGCAGAGCGTCGCAGTGGCGACGCCGTGCTGGCCGGCGCCGGTCTCGGCGATGATCCGCTGCTTGCCCATACGGCGGGCGAGCAGGATTTGGCCGAGCACGTTGTTCACCTTGTGCGAGCCGGTGTGGTTCAGCTCCTCGCGCTTCAGATAAATGCGCGCGCCGCCCGAACGGCCGCTTGCGGCCGACACCTCACGGAGATGCTCGGTCAGCCGCTCGGCGAAATAGAGCGGGCTGGGGCGGCCGACATAGTGCTTCAGCCCGGCATCCATCTCGGCCTTGTAGGCCGGATCGGCCTTGGCTTCCTTGTAGGCAGCCTCCAGGTCGAGGATCAGCGGCATCAGCGTCTCGGCGACGAAACGTCCGCCGAATATGCCGAAATGGCCGCTCTCGTCAGGGCCGGTGCGGAAGGAATTCGGTGCGTTCACGAATGGGCACTCATCTCTTTGACGGACGCGTCAATGGTGTCGGTCTCGGGGCCAGCCTCGACGGCGGCGGCCCGCGCGGCTTGAATGAAGGCGACGATCCGTGCCGGATCCTTCACGCCGGGCGCGCTTTCGACGCCCGACGATACGTCGACCGCCCGCGCCCGCGTCAGCCTCACGGCTTCGCCGACATTCTCAGGCGTCAGGCCGCCTGAGAGCATGAAGGGCTTGGCGAGGTCAAGCGAGGCCTTGGAGTTTGCGATCAGGTTCCAGTCGAAGACGAGGCCGTTGCCGCCGGGATGGGCGGCATCCGGCGGCGCCTTGGCGTCGAGCAGCAGGCGGTCGGCGACCCGGGCGTAGTGGGGCACGCGGGCAATGTCCGCGGCGCCAGCGATGCCGATCGCTTTCATCACCGCAATGCCGAAGCGCGCGCGGATCTGCGCGACCCGCTCCGGGCTCTCCTCGCCATGCAGCTGGAGGACATCCGGCTTCACCTGCGTGGCGATGGCGTCGAGCAGCGCGTCGTCCGCATCGACGCTCAGCGCGGCGATACCGGCCTTGCCCCGGGCGCGCTCCGCCAGGGCTGCGGCGGCGGCGATATCGAGATTGCGCGGGCTCTTCGGGAAGAACACCACGCCGACCATGCCTGCACCCGCCCCGAGCGCGGCGTCGAGCGCGTCGAAGGTCTTCAGGCCGCAGATCTTGATCTCGATGGGCACCTTAGCCGTCTCCTTGAAACCGCGACCTAGCACGGATTGGGGGCGAGAAGCGAGCGGGGGGCTTGATCTCCCGTCTGTTGCCGTCATCCCGGACGGTCGCCAGGCCGATCCGGGATCGCGCGCCGTAGGTGCACCACTATCGTCCCGCGATCGCGGCTCTCCCGCTACGCCTCCGGCCGGGATGACGAAATGAGTTTCCGCCCGTGCGGCGCGGCGGCGGCTCAACAAATCCGCGAGCGCGTGGCAGTGTCGCCGGTTCCCGTCCTGCCTCAAGTCCTTGCGAGTTGAAACCGTGCCCGATCTCGACCTTGTCGTGAAGGAAATCGCCGAGGAGATGCGCCAGCGTCCCGACCGCGGCGAGGTCGCGACCTATATTCCCGAGCTTGCCCGCGCCGATGCCAATGCGTTCGGCCTCGCCGTGATCGATGCCGACGGCAATGTCGCGCTCGGCGGCGATGCAGAGACGCCGTTCTCGATCCAGAGCATCTCCAAGGTCTTCACCCTCACCCTCGCGCTCGGCAAGGCCGGGGACCTCCTCTGGCAGCGGGTCGGCCGCGAGCCGTCGGGCAGCGCCTTCAATTCCATCGTCCAGCTGGAGTATGAGCGCGGCATCCCGCGCAATCCCTTCATCAATGCCGGCGCCATCGCGGTGACCGACCTGATCCTGTCGGGCCACCAGCCGCGCGAGGCGCTCGGCGAGATATTGCGCTTCCTGCAATTCCTCGCCGACGACACCACGATCATGATCGATGAGCAGGTCGCCGCCTCCGAGCGGGCCACCGGCTTCCGCAACGCGGCGCTCGCCAACTACATGAAGGCCTATGGCGTGCTCTCCAATCCGGTGGAGTTCACGCTCGGCGTCTATTTCCACCACTGCGCCATCGCCATGTCCTGCCGCCAGCTTGCGATGGCCGGGCGCTTCCTGGCCCATCAGGGCCGCAACCCGAGCACGGGGCGCTCGGTCGTCAGCCCGGAGCGGGCGCGGCGCATCAACGCGGTGATGCTGACCTGCGGCCATTATGACGGGTCCGGCGAGTTCGCCTATCGGGTCGGCCTGCCGGGCAAGAGCGGGGTGGGCGGGGGCATATTGGCGATCGCGCCTGGCAAGGCATCGATCGCGGTGTGGTCGCCCGGGCTCGATGCCGCTGGCAATTCCCATCTCGGCCGCATCGCGCTGGAGGCCCTCACCAAGCGGCTCGGCTGGTCGATTTTCGGTGCCTGAGTACGGGCCCGGCGAAGCGGCATGCTTCGCAATTGTACATATTTTCAGCAGATCGCCGCGATGCGGCACAAAAGCAGAGAGGGCCGGGCTTCGGGCGCCGGCCCTCTCATTCGTGCATGGCTGTGTTGCGGGCGTCCGTCTCGCTCAACGGGCGGGCGCGCACGGCCTAGCTCTTCTTCGGACGCTCGGCGTCCCGCACGGCCTCTTCATGGTACCAGCTGCCGCCGAACGCAGCATCGGCAAAGCGCGGCACGGCCGGCACGGTAGCGCTCTTCAGGTCTTCGCGACGGCTGGTGAGGCCGGCCCGGCCACCTCTCGGGAATTCGTAAATCTTGGCGCTGCCGCCATGGGTCGTCACAGTCATCGTCCGTGTCTCCGTTGAATGCTGCGCGTTCGCGCGTCAGCTCTTAACGTCGATA
The DNA here is from genome assembly GCA_029266425.1 of Xanthobacteraceae bacterium. Classification (GTDB taxonomy): domain Bacteria; phylum Pseudomonadota; class Alphaproteobacteria; order Rhizobiales; family Xanthobacteraceae; genus Ancylobacter. The sequence goes on along the minus strand of JAQSWY010000002.1, from coordinate 42,321 downwards.
TAGCATGATTTGCTCCCGCATTGCGCAGATTGCCTCATTTAAAATCACATGCTGCCTACAATATCAGCACCCCACTGCATGCATCTTTGGCTAGCATTCTTGGGCGGCGACCAAAAGTTGCTGCCGACGTCTGTTGCATCGCACAAGCCTGAGATGATTTTCCCGAAACTGCGTCTTGCCTTGCCTCTTCATGGAAACCGGAACGCCAGGGGCCTGCTGCGGTTCCGGGTTGCCGATGGCACGGTAAATGCTTCCAGGCTTCAGCCGGTGGCGGCCGGACACGTATCAGGAATTCCCGCAGGTTCGCGTCATCAGCCCATGAGAGACCCGAAATGACAAAGTATAAGCTTGAGTACATCTGGCTGGACGGCTACTCGCCGACCCCCAATCTGCGCGGCAAGACGCAGATCAAGGAATTCGACGCGTTCCCGACGCTTGAGCAACTGCCGCTGTGGGGCTTTGACGGCTCCTCCACCATGCAGGCCGAAGGTCGCAGCTCGGATTGCGTGCTGAAGCCGGTTGCGATCTATCCCGACCCGGCCCGCACCAATGGCGCGCTGGTGATGTGCGAAGTGATGATGCCGGACGGCGTCACCCCGCATGTCACCAACACCCGGGCCACCATCCTCGATGATGAAGGCGCCTGGTTCGGCTTCGAGCAGGAATATTTCTTCTACAAGAACGGTCGTCCGCTCGGCTTCCCGGAGAGCGGCTACCCGGCCCCGCAGGGCCCATACTACACCGGCGTCGGCTACAAGAATGTCGGCGACGTTGCCCGCCAGATCGTCGAGGAGCATCTCGACCTCTGCCTCGCCGCCGGCATCAACCATGAAGGCATCAACGCCGAAGTGGCGAAGGGCCAGTGGGAATTCCAGATCTTCGGCAAGGGTTCCAAGAAGGCCGCCGACGAAGTGTGGATGGCGCGCTATCTGCTGCTCCGCCTCACCGAGAAGTACGGCGTCGACATTGAGTTCCACTGCAAGCCGCTCGGCGACACCGACTGGAACGGCTCCGGCATGCACGCCAATTTCTCGACCGCCTATATGCGCGAGACCGGCGGCAAGGAGTATTTCGAGGCGCTGATGGCGGCGTTCGCGACGAACCTCGAGGCCCACATCGCGGTCTACGGCCCGGACAACCACATGCGTCTGACCGGCAAGCACGAGACCGCGCCGTGGAACAAGTTCAGCTACGGCGTCGCCGATCGCGGAGCATCGATCCGCGTTCCGCACAGCTTCATCCGCAATGACTACAAGGGCTATCTCGAGGATCGCCGCCCGAACTCCCAGGGCGACCCCTACGCCATCGCCTCGCAGATCCTGAAGACCATCTCCGAGGTCTCGACCAAGGCCGCCGTTGCGGCGTGACATGAGGATCCCGGCAGCGGGAAGCTGCTGCCGGGATTTTTCTTGACGACCGGTGCGGGGCTCCCCACCGCGACGCGCACTGCTTGAGCATCCTTCGAGGCTCGCTGCGCTCGCACCTCAGGATGAGGTGCCATCCGAGGATCCGAGCTAACTCTCCCGCTCTCCTTCGCTCCTCAAAAGCCGTCATCCCGGCTTGCGGCCGTCCAGCATGCAGCTTGTTGGAATGGACCCGTCGCGAGCATCCTTCGAGGCCGCCTGCGGTAGAGCCTCGGCAATGTCGTGCGCGCCGCCCCTTCCGTCGCGACAATCTTCATGTTAGACAGCGTTAATTGTGAAATATCTTATTTCACACAGCAAGCCAGCATAATTGCTCTGGAGACCGCCATGCGCCTCTCGCGCCGCCACTTCTTCGCCGCCGCCCTCGCGCCCGTGCTGGTCGCCGGCCTCACGCCGAGCATCGCTCGCGCGGCCGATCAGCCCGGCTCGATCCTGAATGCCTCCTACGACGTCGCCCGCGAGGTGTTCGAGGCCGTCAACAAGCAGTTCGAGCCGGCCTACAAGGCGAAAACCGGCAAGGACATCAAGGTGAACCAGAGCCACGCCGGCACCTCCAAGCAGGCACGCTCCATCGTCGAGGGGCTGGAGGCGGACGTCGTCACCTTCAACCAGATCACCGACGTCACCTTCCTCGTCGACAAGGGCTATGTCGCCAAGGACTGGCAGACCCGGCTGCCGAATGCCGGCTCGCCCTGGTATTCCTTCCCGGCCTTCCTAGTGCGCAAGGGCAACCCCAAGGGGGTGAAGGACTGGAGCGATCTCGTCCGCGACGACGTCAAGCTGGTCTTCCCCAACCCGAAGACCTCGGGCAATGCCCGCTATACCTATCTTGGCGCCTATGCCTTCGCGCTCGACGCGTTCAAGGGCGACGAGGCCAAGGCCGACGCCTTCGTCAAGAAGCTGCTGGGCAACGTCGTGGTGTTCGACACCGGCGGGCGCGGCTCCACCACTTCCTTCGTCGAGCGCGAGCAGGGCGACGTGCTGATCACCTTCGAATCCGAGGTGCTCGGCGTGCGCGATGCGTACAAGGACAAGGGGTTCGAGGTCGTGGTGCCGCCGGTGAGCCTGCTCGCCGAGTTTCCGGCCGCGGTGGTCGACAAGGTGGTCGACAAGCGCGGCTCGCGGCAGGTCGCGACCGACTACCTGACCTTCCTCTATTCGCCGGAAGGCCAGAAGATCGCCGCCGAGTTCAACAACCGCGTCGTCGATCCGAAGGTAGCCGAGGAGTTCAAGGCCAAGTTCGCGCCGGTGAAGCTGGTGAAGGTCGAGGACGTGTTCGGCGGCTGGGACAAGGTGCAGAAGATCCACTTCGTCTCCGGCGGCAAGCTCGACAACCTGTTCGTCGCGCCGTGAGACTCGGCTGGCGAGGTATCGCCGGAAGGTGACGCGGCGACGCGTGGACGCTATAGGGGACGGCGTTTGCCGCCCTCACGCCGTCATGGCCGGGCTCGTCCCGGCCATCTCGATTCCCGGAGAGCGGACGTTCGTCAGCGGCCGAGATCCCCGGGACAAGCCCGGGGATGACCGCGTGGTAAGGCCCCATCCCGGGGCGCCGGTGTAGGAGCCCGTTCGTTGAGCCGCGTCATACCGGGCTTCCCGCTCTCCCTCGGCATCACGCTGCTCTATCTCAGCCTGATCGTGCTGCTGCCGCTCGGCGCGCTGGTCTGGCAGGCGCATGGCATCGGCTTCGAGCGCTATATCGCGATCATCACCGGCGCGCGCACCCTCTCCGCCTTCCAGGTCACCTTCGGCACCGCCTTCGCCGCGACGGTGTTCAACGCCATCTATGGCCTTGCTTTGGCGTGGGTGCTGGTGCGCTACGAGTTCCCCGGCAAGCGCCTCCTCGATGCGCTGGTCGACGTGCCCTTCGCGCTGCCGACCGCGGTCGCCGGCCTGTCGCTCACGGCGCTGTTCGCCTCCAATGGCTGGTTCGGCGCGCCGCTCGCGCAATGGGGCATCAAGGTCGCCTACACGCCGCTCGGCATCGCCTGCGCCATGGCCTTCACCAGCCTGCCCTTCGTGGTGCGCACGGTGCAGCCGGTGCTCGAGGATCTGGCCGCCGACGTCGAGGAAGCCGCGGCGACGCTCGGGGCCTCGGACCTGCGCATCTTCGTGAAGGTGATCTTCCCGGCCATCTTCCCGGCCTTCCTCACCGGCTGCGCGCTGGGCTTCGCCCGTTCGCTCGGCGAGTTCGGCGCCATCATCTTCATAGCCGGCAATCTGCCGCTGAAGACCGAGGTGCTGTCGCTGCTCACCTTCATCCGCATCGAGGAATATGACTACCGCGCCGCCGCTGCGATCGCCGCCACGCTGCTGGGGATCGCGTTCCTGTTGCTGATCGCGGTTAACCTGATCCAGGTCTGGCAGCAGCGCCGCATTGGCGCGGGACGTGAATGATGGCGACCGAGCCGAAGCCGGAGATCCATGCCAAGCCCACACGGCGCGTCGGCGACGGGCCGTTCGCCCGTAGTGTTCTGATCGGCGGCGTGCTGGTACTCACCGTGTTCTTCCTCGTGGCGCCGCTCGCGGCGATCTTCGCGGAAGCGTTCCGCCATGGCGTGGCGGCCTATTTTGCCGCCTTCGCCGCGCCCGACACGCAATACGCCATACTGCTTTCGCTGTTCACCGCGCTCATCGTGGTGCCGATCAATATCGGCTTCGGCATCGCCGCGGCCTGGACCATCGCCAAGTTCCGCTTCACCGGGCGCAACCTGCTGCTGGCGCTGGTGGAACTGCCCTTCTCCATCTCGCCGATCATCGCCGGCGTCGCCTATCTGTTCGTCTATGGCGCGCAGGGCCTGCTCGGGCCGTGGCTGGAGGCCAACGACATCAAGATCATGTTCGCGGTGCCGGCCATCGTGCTGGCGAGCCTGTTCGTCACGGCGCCCTTCGTTGCCCGCGAGCTGATCCCGCTGATGATCGCGCAGGGCTCGGAGGAGGAGGAGGCGGCGGTGACGCTGGGGGCCGGCGGCTGGCGCATCTTGCGGCTGGTAACGCTGCCCAATGTCCGCTTCGCCCTGCTCTATGGCGCGGCGCTCTGCAATGCGCGGGTGCTGGGCGAATTCGGCGCGGTCTCCGTCGTGTCCGGCAACATACGCGGCCAGACCAACACCTTGCCGCTGCAGATCGAGCTGCTCTACCAGGACAACAACGCCATCGCTGCCTTCGCCGCTGCGACGCTGCTGACGCTCGTCGCGCTGGTGACGCTCATCGCCAAGGCGATCATCGAGCGAATGGACGCGGCGCGGGCGAAGGTCTCGGGCGGCGCGCGGCACTAAGGTCCTTCCCCTCTCCCCATTGGAGAGAGGTGGCCCGCGAAGCGGGTCGGTGAGGGGGCGCACGACTGCGGAGCTGCGAAGATTCCTCACCCCAACCCTCTCCGTCAAAGTCGGAAGTATCCGACTTTGACCTTCTGGAGTGCTGAACTCGGCAACAGCCGAGTTCAAGTGCGGGGAGAGGGGGAAGCCTAACTTGCCTCCAGCCTCTTCCACACCAGTTCGGCCGCGGCGAGGTCTTCGATCGCGGTACCCACCGACTTGAACAGCGTGATCTCCTCCGCCGCGCCGCGCAGCGGCGCCTTGCCGGTAGCGAGTTCGAACAGGTCGCCCTGCACGTCTTCCGAACGGATGAGGCCGCTGGCGATCGGGATGACGATGTCGCCCGCTTCCTTCAACGCGCCGCCGCGGGTGTCGACATAGACCCGGGCCCGGCGGATCGCCTCGTCATCGGCCTCGCGCATGGTCGGGGTGAAACCGCCGATGAGGTCGACATGCTGGCCCGGCTTCAGGAATTGCCCTTCCACCAGCGGTGCCGGCGAGAGCGTCGCCGAGGTGACGATGTCGGCCCAGCCGATGGCCTCGCCGCGGTCTGCGGTGGCGACGGCATTGAGGCCGTCCGCGCGCAGCCTGGCCGCCGTGGCCTCGGCCCGCTCCGGCGTGCGGTTCCACACCCGGATCTCGCGGATCGGGCGCACGCTGGCATGGGCACGGGCGACATAGGGCGCCAGTGCCCCGGCGCCGATGACGGCGAGCCTTGCGGCATCCGGCCGCGCGAGGTAGCGCGCGGCGAGGGCGGAAGCCGCCGCAGTCCGCCATAGCGTCAGCACGCGGGCGTCGAGCACCGCGAGCGGCACCCCGGTGGCGCCGGAATTGAGGATGTAGAGGCCGTTGATCGTATCGAGCCCGCGCGCCGCATTGCCCGGCGCGACGGTGACGAGCTTGGTGCCCTGCACATCGTCGTCGGTGCCCTCGGCGGTCCAGGCCGGCATCAGCAGCAGGGTCGCGTCGCCATCCGGGCGCGCCATGGTGTGATGGTGGCGCACCGGGGTCACGATGGGCCGGCGGAAGGCGGCTTCCAGCGCGTCGATCAGTGTCGGGAAATCGAGCAGGCCGGCGATTTCGGCTCCGGAGACGAAGCGCATTGCCGGCTACGCCGCCGAACGCCGGTCGGTCAAGGACGGCATATTCGCGTTCGCGGTGGTTGTTGCCGGCAGGCCGGGACGTGTCGGGCCGGACGCGGCCACGATGGCGCGCAGTTCATTGGCCTGAGCATTGGCGCGGCGCGCCTCGCGGCCGGCCTCGCGTGCGGCGCGCCGGAAGCGGCCCTGCTTCATCCACACCGCCATGCCGCCGAGCAGCACGCCGAGGATGAGAGAGGCGAAGAGGAGGACGAACAGCGGCACGCTGACCGAAAGCGCCGCATCGCGCGCGAACGGGTCGAGCACGAGAGAGACATCGTGTCGGTTGGCGACGGCGAGGGCGATGAGCCCGAGCGACACCGGCAGCACGATGAGGATCAGCAAGATCCGACGAAGCACACTCCACTCCTGCAATTCCGACTCTCGAGAGCCGCGGGCACGACCATGGATGCCCTGTTATTCGAGATCGACGCCATCATTGAGGCGCTCGCGCATCTCCTTGCCCGTCTTGAAATAGGGCACGGCCTTGCCGTCGACCGCAACATGGGCGCCGGTGCGCGGATTGCGGCCGGTGCGCGCCGGGCGCGCCTTCACCGAAAAGGCACCGAAGCCACGCAGTTCGACACGGTCGCCACGGGCCAGCGCCGCAACGATCTCATCGAGGATCGCGTTCACGATATTCTCGACGTCACGCTGGTAGAGATGCGGGTTCGCCTCGGCGATCCGCTGAACCAATTCAGACTTGATCATCGACGCCCCGCCCCCTTTGATGATCGGCTCGTCGCACAAAAAAACTTCGTATTTTGAGGCTTTTGAGCCCAACTAACCACCGGGGCGAGGGTGCCAGAGGGCCAATAGACCGTCAAGGCGGGCTTGCCCCATCATACTACCAGCAGTGTCGATGACGAAGCGGGAAAGCGTGTCCAATCCGAGCGCTGCAAGCACCGATGCGGCGGCCCCGCGCAGCCATCCGATTTCGTCCCCGGCACGGCGGGTGTGCCAGTCACGTATGGGAAGGTCTTCGGAAACGTCCTTGTTCTTGGCGAGCCAGGCGCGAGCCGTGCGCTCGTCGCCGATTTCGTCGATGAGCCTCATCGGTAGCGCCTGATGCGCGGTGAAGACGCGGCCATCCGCCGCGCTCGCCAGCGCCTCACCGGAGATGTCGCGCCGGCTTCCCACCAGCCCCTTGAACCAGTCATAGCTGTCGGCGACCAGCGACTCGATGGCCGCCCGCGCCTCCGGGCTGGTCGGCGTGAAGGGGTTCGGCGCGGCCTTGAGCGGGCTCGACTTGATCTCCTCCAAGCTGACGCCGACTGTCTTCATCAGGTCGGTCACGTTTGGATACTGGAACAATACGCCGATCGAGCCGACCAGCGCGTTGCGCGGCGCGACGATGTGCTCGGTGCCGAGCGCGGCAATATAGGCGCCGGAGGCGGCGAGCCCCTCGACCACCGCGACCACCGGCTTCTTCTCATTGAGCCGGCGAAGTCCGTCATAGAGCGCTTCGGAGCCGGCGACGGTGCCGCCGGGGCTGTCTATGGCAATGATCACTGCCTTGGCGCCCGACTTGCCGATCTCATCGAGCAGCTCGAGCCGCTGGCGCTCGTTGCGGATCAGCCCGCCAATGGTGACGCGGGCGACATGGGCCGAGGATTTCGGCAGGAAGCCGTCGCCGGCCCACCACATGCCGACCCCGACGGCGCCGCCGACCAGCACGACGGCGGCGAGGCCGCGCCAGAAGGCGAGCTTGCGGCGCAGGCGCCGGCGATCGACGAGTTGGTCGATCTCATTCGGGCTGTTCGCGGGCGCCATGGTGGCCTCCATGTGAGATGCGTTCCGGCAGTTAAGCCCGGCTTTGCGGCGGCGCAAGTGCGCACAAGGGCGGCTGGACTAGATCAGCCGCCGTGCTTGTCCAGGAAGGTCTCGATCGAGAGCTTTCGGAAATCGTCCAGCGCGGCGCGCAGCCGCGCGTGATCCCAGTCCCACCAGGCGAGTGCGACGAGCCGCTCGGCAATGGCGGCGGGGAAGCGTTCGCGCACCGGCCTGCCGGGCACGCCGGCGACGATGCTGTAGGGCGCGACATCCTTGGTCACCACCGCGCCCGCGGCGATCACCGCGCCGTCACCAACGCATCGGCCCGGCAGCACGATGGCGCCGTGGCCGATCCACACATCGTTGCCGATGACGACCTCGTGCGAGCGGCGCCACTCGAAGAAGCTTTCCTCGTCCTCGGCATCGTCGAAATAGGCCGAGGCGCGATAGGTGAAATGCGCCTGGCTGGCGCGCTCCATCGGATGGTTGCCGGGATTGATCCGCGTCATCGCGGCGATCGAGGTGAACTTGCCGATGCGCGCATAGGCGATGTCGGCATCGTTCACCACGTAGGAATAGTCCCCCATCTCGACCTCGAGCAGCGTGGTGCGCGCGCCGACTTCGGTGTAGCGGCCGAGCTCCGAGCGCACCACCTCGGCGGTCGGATCGATGAGCGGCGTGAGCCCGAGCTTCGCCATGGATCAGGCTCCGAACGGATAGCGGGCGATGAGGCGGAACGGTCCGTCGTCCTGCCGGTAGAGCGCGATCTCGGAAACGATGAGCGAGCCGTCGGCGCCGCTGAGCGCGAAATGCTCGCGCAGCTCGGCTTCGGCCAGGGTGCGGGTATCCTCGTCGAGCGCGCCCGTCAGCGTCATGTGGAAGCGGAAATCCTCGAACACGTAAGGATAGCCCCAGCGCGTGAGATGGTCGCGCTGACGCTCGCTGAGCGGCGCGCGCAGCCGGCGCTCGAGCTCCACCTCGCTGAGCGGGGCGCGGAAATCGTCGAAGGCGGACACGCAACCCGCCGCCAGCCGGTCGAGCGGAGCGCAGGGCTGTACCGTCTTGAGGGCGAGGAAGCGGCCGATCGCGGTCACTGCCATGCCCGCGCAGGCGAAGCGGGCGCGCCCTTCGGCAAAGCGCGCGCAGGCGGCGTAGAGCTCGGCCTCGGTGCGGCCTGGCGCGAGGCGGAACGGCGCCTTCAGCGTGCCGTGGAACCCGTATTTGCGCGGCTCGGCGGTGATCTCGTGCCAGGTCTCGGCATCGAAGCGGCGCAGTGTCGGCGGCGGTGCGGCTTCGCCGGTCTCGGCGTCGAGGCCGAGCATGGAGCAGCCGAAGCGCCACAGCGGGCTCATCGCCGGGGGCGCGAAATAGACCGCGTAGCGCGGCTCAAGCGCGCTCATCACGAGACGCGCCGTCCGTTCAGCGTGACCTCGCGCACCACGGCGGTGCCGTCGAGGTCGTGGAAGCGTACGAGATCGGCACGCAGGCCCGGCTGCAGCCGGCCGCGATCGTGGAGGCCGGCGAGCGCGGCAGGGTGCGCCGTCACCAATGCCAGTGCCGCGGGAAGAGCGAGGCCGGGATCACGGGTCAAGGCGAGCGCGGCCTGCAGCGGGCTTGCCGGCACATAATCGGAGGCGAGGGTGTCGAGCAGGCCCTCGCCGGCGAGCTCGCGCATCGAGACGCCGCCTGAATGCGAGCCGCCTCGCACGACGTTCGGCGCGCCGCCCACCGTCGCCAGCCCGGCCTGGCGCGCGGCCCGGGCGGCTTCCATGGTGGTCGGGAATTCGGAGATGGTGCAGCCTGCCGTCACCGCCTCGGTGACGTGCTCGGGCGTGGTGTCGTCATGGCTCGCCAGCACGATACCGGAACCCGAGAACAGCCCGACCATGCGGTCGAAATTACCGGCCACCGCGGCGCGGCCGCGATCGATGCGGTCCTGCACCTCGCGGTCGAGGTCGGCGCCGCCCTTGCCGATGCCGGAGAGATAGATCTTCAGATGCTCGACATTGCGCCATTGCCGCGCGCCGGGCGTGTGGTCCATCAGCGAGGCGAGGCCGAGCGCGGCGCGGCCGAAGGCGGCATCGACCAGTTCCGGCAAGGTCGGGTCGGTCAATTCGCAGCGCAGATGGATGCGGTGGTCGACGCGGAACAGGGGCTGGCCCTGCTCCACCGCGTCGAGCATCACCTCATAGAGTGCCCGGCGGTCGGCCTTGGACTGGTCGAAGCCGCCGGCGCAGATGGCGTCGAACACGGTGGTGATGCCCGAGGCGGCGACCTGCGCGTCATGGGCGAGCGCGGCGGCGCGGGCATCCGGCCAAATCACCTTGGGCCGAGGCACGAAATGGCCTTCCAGCGCGTCGGTATGAAGGTCGATCAGGCCGGGGGCGAGATAGGCGCCTTCGCAATCGACCGCCTTCGGCAGATGCGAGCGGCCTTCCTCAACAGTGCGGATGACCCCGCCCTCATGGACCAGCGTGCCCTCAATGACGGCATCGCGAAGTACCAGTCGGGCATTGGTGAGGATGGTTTCCATCGGCGCGGCGTCTCGCATGTTCGTGTGACCGTTCGATGAACGTCCGCTGGAGCCCGGCCATGGCATTGCCGTGGTTCGGCTATAGCAGTGCTGTGGCCCTACTGCAGCGCGGCTATAGCCCTGCTGCGCCGCCGTCGGCCCGCGGGTCATGCGCGCCCTCGACGCCGCCCCGCGGGTGGATCACCACCGCTCCGGCATGCCCCATATAGTCCGAGAACGGCTCGTTCAACACTTCGACGTCGTGGCCGACGCGGGCGAGATCGTCGACCAGCGCCGAATCGAAGCGGGGCTCGAGGCGCAGGCTGACGATATCCGAACCCCAGGTGCGGCCCAGCACGAAGCGCGGGCGTTCGATCGCCTCGCCGAGCGGCACGCCGAACGTCGCATAGCGGCTCAGCACCGTGGCGTTGGTCTGCGGCTGGCCGTCGCCGCCCATCGCGCCGAAGCCGACGATGCGCCCGTCCTTCAGCTCCGCCATGCAGGGATGGAGGGTGTGGAAGGGCCGCCGGCCGGGCTCCAGCGGGTTAACCGCGTTCGGGTCGAGCGAGAAGCTCGAGCCGCGGTTCTGCATCAGGATGCCGGTCGCCGGCAGCACCACGCCGGAGCCGAACTCCCAGTAGATCGACTGGATATAGGAGACGGCGAGGCCGCTCTTGTCGGCCGCCCCGAGCCAGATCGTGTCGCCGCGCGCCGCCGGCTGCGGCCAGGGCAAGGCGCGGCGCATGTCGATGCGCGCCGCCTCGCGCTCCAGTGCCTCCCGGGTGAGGAAGGCCGCAGGGTCATGCTGCAGCCGGGAATGGTCGGTGACGATCCTGTCGCGGATGAGGAAGGCGCGCTTGACGGCTTCGATCAGCCCGTGGAGATGGCCGAAGCTCTCGGGCGCGGTGACGCCGAGCCTCTCGAACATGCCGAGGATCATCAGGCTCGCCAGCCCCTGCGTCGGTGGCGGCGAGGACCACACCCGCATGTCCGAACGCTTGACCGCAAGCGGCTCGCGCTTCACCGCGGCAAAGGCCTGAAGATCGGCGCGCGTGACCGGACTGCCGAGCCGGTCGAGATCCGACGCGATCTCGCGGCCGACATCGCCGCGGTAATAATCGTCGAGCCCGGCATGGGCGAGCTGCTCCAGCGTCTCGGCAAGGCGAGGGAAGAGCTGGATCGTGCCGGCCTCCGGCGCCTTGCCGTCGACGAGGAAGCTATCGGCAAAGCCCGGAACGTCCTTCAACTCGGCGAGCTTCTCGGTCGTGAGCCGATGCTGCGAGCGCGACACCGGTGCGCCGTTGCGGGCGTATTGGATCGCCGGCTCCATCAGCCGGCTCGCCGGCAGGCGACCACTGAGCGCCTTCGCCGCTTCCATTGCCAGCATCCACCCGCCGACCTGGCCGGGCACGGTGAGTGCGGCGAGCGGCCCACGCGCCGGGATCGCATCATAGCCGGCGGCGCCATAGAGCTGGCGGGTCGCCTTGGAGCCGGCATAGCCGCAGGCCTCAATATAATGCACCCGGCCCGAGGGCTCGCGGATCAGCCAGAAGCCGTCGCCGCCCATATGGGTCATGTGCGGATAGACGACCGGGATGGCCATGGCCGCGGCGAGCGCCGCCTCGATGGCGTTGCCGCCTTCCACCAGCATGGCGCGGCCGGCCTCGACGGCGAGGGCATGCGGCGCGGCGACGACACCGATGCCGGAGCGGAAACTCTCGTGGGCCAAGGCGATATTCCTTAACGTCAGTCAGGCCGGCTTGACCCGCAGGGCGCGGCATAGCAGTTTGCGCGCCGCGATTTAAGCCGAGACAAGAATGATGAGCAGCCCTGTCACCCGCGCCAATGGCAGCACGAAGCGCATCCGCTGGGACCATGTCAGCACGGTCGTCAGCGCCGCCATCCTGCTGGGCGCCGAACTGATCGGTGCTGGCCTCGCCGCCGGCTGGGCGCTCGCCGCCCTGTTCGAGGCGAGCTGGGAATGGGAAGTCGCCTTTGAAGGCCTGTTCGCGCTGCTCGCCCTCTACGGCATCTACCGCTTCGTAATTCGCGCCAAGCAGGTCGAGCCCTTCACCGAGGGCTAAATATCCCCCTCACAACGTCATGGCCGGCCTTGTGCCGGCTATCCCGGCCTCTGATGCGCTGCCGGGAATCGAAATCCCCGGGACAAGCCCGAGGATGACGTCGCGTTGTGGATTCAGAGCGCGGTCCTGAGCCGGGGCGTGCTTCGCCGGTCACGAATTCCGGCGTAGGTACAAAAATCGTAAAACCTTCTTGCGTAGCGGGGCGATTGGCCCTACATCACGACCTGCCCAATATTCGCACGTGCCTGTGGTCGCGTGCCGATCGGCGGAAGTCCGGACAAGAGGCCGGAAAGTCGCCAGAGAAGATCGGTAGCCGGAGGCGAAACCGGCGCACCTCGCTCTCAGCGGGGAACGTGACTTGAAGCAACGACGTAGCGGGCTTTTTTAGTCTCTGCCGACCCTCCAAAGGTCGTCGAAACTGAAGAGGCACTACTTCTTGCCGGGCGTGCGGAGAGGGTAACCCCAATCCAAGCGAAGGCGTCGATCGAACGAGAGCGCTCTCCACACGCGCTAGCGATCGTGTCGCTGCCACGGCTCCTAACAGCCAGTCGTAAGACTGGCAGGGCGGATGCGAACTCTCGCCACGAACGCGGCTGTCCAAGCCGCGGGCGGGTGATCGCATCCACGGGTCGAAGCTTCGGGTCTGTGGGAGAGCGCCATGACCGACCGTATTCGCGAGTTCCTTCGCAACCGACGTGAGGAAGGTCCCTGCGTCGTCGTCGATCTGGACGTGGTCCGTTCCAACTATTCCGCGCTGGCGCATGCGCTGCCGGACACCCGCGTGTTCTATGCCGTGAAGGCGAACCCGGCGCCGGAAGTGCTGTCGCTGCTCGCTGAGCTCGGCTCGTGCTTCGACTGTGCGTCCGTCGCCGAGATCGAGATGGCTATGGCCGCCGGCGCGACCCCGGACCGCATCTCCTTCGGCAACACCATCAAGAAGGAGCGCGACATTGAGCGCGCCTTCAATCTGGGCGTGCGCCTGTTCTCCGTCGACTGCAAGGCCGAGGTCGAGAAGATCGCCCGCGTCGCTCATGGCGCCAAGATCTTCTGCCGCATCCTGTGCGACGGCGCCGGCGCCGACTGGCCGCTCTCCCGCAAGTTCGGCTGCGTGCCTGAAATGGCCGCAGACGTGCTGGAGCACGGCCATCGCCTGGGCCTGGATGCCTATGGCATCTCGTTCCATGTCGGTTCGCAGCAGAAGAATGTCGAAGCGTGGGATTCGGCGCTCGCCTCCGCCTCGGCGATCTTCCGCGAGTGCGCCGAGCGTGGCATCCAGCTCTCGCTCGTCAATCTCGGCGGTGGCTTCCCGGCCCGCTACCTGCAGGACGTGCCGGCGGCCGAAGCCTATGGCGAGGCGATCTTCCGTGCGCTCTCGCGTCACTTCGGCAACAGCATTCCGGACACCATCATCGAGCCGGGCCGCGGCATGGTCGGTGCGGCGGGCATGATCGAGGCCGAGGTGGTGCTGATCTCGAAGAAGTCGGAGGATGATCCGGTGCGCTGGGTCTATCTCGACATCGGCAAGTTCGGCGGCCTCGCCGAGACCATGGACGAGGCGATCCGCTACCCGATCCGCACCCCGCGGGACGGCGATGCGGTGGAGCCCTGCGTGCTCGCCGGCCCGACCTGCGACAGCGCCGATGTGCTGTACGAGAAGACCCCGGTGCTGCTGCCGGTCTCGCTCGCGATCGGCGACAAGGTGCTGATCGAGGCCACCGGCGCCTACACCACCACCTATTCGGCGGTGGCGTTCAACGGCTTCGACCCGCTCCGATCGTACGTGATCTGAGCGGGGCGGACGGCTCCCTCCCCTCCCTCATGGCCGGGAATCGACCCGGCTGCCCGGCGCGCTTCGGCGCGGGTCCGGATCCTCGGGAAGTGACCCGGGGGTGAGGGAGAAGGCGGGGCCGGAGCCGCACCGGACTTCGCGCAATTCCCTTCACCTCTTTTCCCGCGTTGCGGGTTTTGGGGGCCGACATGAACCTCGCCGCTACCGACTTCGCCGCCACCGCTCCTGCCATCACCCTCGAGACCGAGGCCGACGTCGCACAGCGCGAGGCGCTGCTCGACCTCGCCTTCGGCCGCGCCGCGCGCTTCGGAAAGACCTCCGAGCGCCTGCGCGAAGGTCGTTTGCCGGCTGATGGCCTGTCTTTTGCCGCGCACGGTCCGGATGGCCGGCTGGTCGGGACGGTGCGGCTGTGGAACGTGACGGCGGGTCCGGGGCGCCCGGCGCTGCTGCTCGGCCCGCTGGCGGTGCATCCCTGGTTCCGCGACCGCGGCCTCGGCAAGGCGTTCATCACGACCGCCATCAACGAGGCGGCGCGCCTCGGCCATGGCGCCATCCTGCTGGTCGGCGACGCGCCCTATTATGCGCGCTTCGGCTTCTCGACCGCGCTGACCGAAGGCCTGTGGATGCCCGGCGCCTTCGAGCGCAGCCGCTTCCTCGGGCTGGAGCTGAAGCCCGGCGCCCTCAAAGGCGCGCGCGGCCTCGTCAGCCCGACCGGCGAAGAGATCGCCGCGCCGAGCCTCACGGAACTGATCGCCCGCGAGGCCACACCGGAGTTCCGCCGCTCGGCGTGATTCCCACCCGGCGGCTGCCGTCACATCCATGCGTGCTCTGATCGCGATAGCTTTCAGCTTTCGCGGGACATGCGTGCGGCGGCCGCCACCATGCCGGCGAGGCCCTCGGTCATGGGCTCCTGCGTGAGGATGTCGGGGTCAAACCACCCGACGGCCCGCGCTTCCGGACCGATTGCGGCCTCGCCGGCGCGCCATTCCGCAGCGTGGCAGACCACGACGAAATGCGTGGTGAGGGCGCCGTCGGCGTCGCGATGGATGATGTCCAGCGCCCCGGCGACGCCGATGATCGCGCATGCGACGCCGACCTCCTCCATCACCTCGCGCGCCGCCGCGTCCGCCAGCGTCTCCCCGGCTTCGACGCGACCGCCGGGCAGGGTCCACAGCCCGTGGCCAAGCTTCGCGCCGCGTTGCGCCAGCAGCACCTTGCCGTCGCGGAAGACGGCGGTGCTGACCGCCAGGGTCGGGCGAACCATGGGGCGGATGGGCGATGTCGGCATTTGATGCTCCGGCAATCGATGAGCGCGATGCGCCTGTAGCGGCGCCAGCATGATGCCGCAATCCGGGCGAGAGCATTTCCCGATCAGATGTTCGAGCGGCTTCAGCCAAATATTCGGCTGCGATGAAAGCCCGTGGCGAATGATCATCGCCTGCGTTTATCCTGCGACCGCTTAAGCCGTCATGGCCGGGCTTGTCCCGGCCATCCACGGTTGTTCGGGTGGCGAGACGTGGATGCCCGGGACGAGCCCCGGGCATGACGGCTCGATCGAATCACCGGCCGAACGTCGCGAAATAGCGCTCCAATATGCCGCGATAGACGCGGGTGAGGGCGTGGAGCTCGGCGACCGGCACCGCCTCGTCGGTCTGGTGCATGCTGGCGCCGACCGGGCCGAACTCGATCACCGGGCAATAATCCTTGATGAAGCGGGCATCCGAGGTGCCGCCGGTGGTGGAGAGCTCCGGCTTGCGCCCGGTCGCCTCTTCGATCGAGGCCGTCACCAGATCGACGAAGGCACCCGGCCTGGTGAGAAAGCTGTCACTGGCGCGCTCGACGAAATCGATCGACCAGCGCACCTCGTTGCCGGCGGCGGCGCGCAGCCGGCGCCCGATCTCGGCCTTGAGGGTCGCCGGCATCCACAGCTCGTTGAAGCGGACATTGAAACGCGCCACCGCCTCCGCCGGGATGACGTTGTAGGCCGGATTGCCGACATCGACCGTCACCACTTCAAGGTTCGAGGCCTGGAAATGCGTCGTTCCGGCATCGAGCGGCTCGGCCATCAGGCTGTCCAGCAGCCGGACCATGCCGCGGATCGGGTTCTCCGCGAGGTGCGGATAGCCGACATGGCCCTGCTTGCCGTGCACCGTGAGCGTGCCGGAGAGCGAGCCGCGCCGGCCGATCTTCACCATGTCGCCGAGCGCGGCGCGGCTCGAGGGCTCGCCGAGCACGCAATGGTCGATGCGCTCGTCGCGGTCGGCGAGCCAACGCAGCAGCTTCTCGGTGCCGTTGATCGCCGGGCCTTCCTCGTCGCCGGTGATGAGGAAGGAGATCGAGCCGGGCAGCGTCCCGTTCTGATCGGCGAGGAGGTCGAGCGCGGCGGCGACGCTCGCCGCCACCCCGCCCTTCATGTCGACCGCGCCGCGGCCGTGCAGCATTCCGTCCTGGATGGCGCCTTCGAAGGGCGGGAAGCGCCAGTGCGCCTCGTCACCCGGCGGCACCACGTCGGTATGGCCGGCGAAGCAGAAATTCGGCCCCTTGGTACCGAACCGGGCGTAGAGGTTCTCGATGTCCGGAGTGTCCGGCGCGGTGAGCTTCACCCGATGCACCGAGAAGCCGGCCTTGTCGAGCAGCTCGGCGAGGAAGGCGAGCGCGCCACCTTCCTCCGGCGTCACCGACGGACAGCGGATCAAGGTACGCGCAATGTCGACGGGATCGGCCGCCATGGCGGGCCTCCTGGGTCTGGCTCCTGGTGCACTCTGGCCTCCAAATGGACGTCACCCCGGGGTGCCCCGGCGTGAGCCGGGCCTCGAAGGATGTCCGCCCAGAAGGCTGTCTATTGCTGCACCATCCTTCGAGACGAGCTTTGCTCGCACCTCAGGATGACGTGATTTGGAACCTTAATCTCTCAGGAGGTCGTTGATCGAGGTCTTGGAACGGGTCTGCTCGTCGACCCGCTTCACGATCACCGCGCAATAAAGCGAGGGGCCGGGAGCGCCGTTGGGCAGCGGCTTGCCGGGCAGCGAGCCGGGCACCACCACCGAATAGGACGGGACTTCGCCGACGAAGACGTCGCCGGTGGCGCGGTCCACGATCTTGGTGGTGGCGGAGATGAACACGCCCATGGAGAGCACCGAGCCCCGGCGCACGATCACGCCCTCCACCACTTCGGAGCGGGCGCCGATGAAGCAGTCATCCTCGATGATGACCGGGCCGGCCTGCAGCGGCTCCAGCACGCCGCCGATGCCGACGCCGCCGGAGAGGTGCACATGCTTGCCGATCTGCGCGCAGCTGCCGACGGTGGCCCAGGTGTCGACCATGGTGCCCTCGCCGACATGGGCGCCGAGATTGACGAAGGAGGGCATCAGCACGACGTTCGGCGCGATATAGGCGGAGCGGCGCACGATGGCGCCCGGCACCGCGCGGAACCCGGCGGTGCGGAACTCGCTTTCGCCCCATCCGGCGAACTTGGACGGCACCTTGTCCCACCATTCCGCGCCGCCCGGGCCGCCGGGGATCGGCGCCATGTCGTTCAGCCGGAACGAGAGCAGCACCGCCTTCTTCAGCCACTGATTGATCGTCCAGTTGCCGTCGGCGGCCGGTTCGGCGACCCGGGCCTCGCCGGAATCGAGCAGGCGCAGCGCCTCGTTCACCGCATGGCGCACCGCGCCGCCGGTCTCGAAATTGATCTCGGCGCGCTTCTCGAACGCATCCTCGATGGTGGCCTGCAACTCGCTGGACATGGACGGCTTCTCCCGATTTCGGGACGGACTTGTCCGGAAGCGAAGGCTTTCTGTCAATCGCCGAGATCGGTGGCGACGCGCATCAGGAACGAGGTCAGGTCGTCTGTGACATGGTCGATATGATGGGCGTCGCGCCCCTCATGCTCCCACGCCTCGCGGTCGGCCGGGCTGACCCCGAGCCCGGGCGGCACCACCAGCACGGTGCGCATGCCGAGATGTGACGGCACTTCGAGATTGCGGGCGAGATCCTCGAACATCGCCGCTTTGCCGGCGTCGACATCGTATGCCTTCAGGAAGCGGCGATAGGCCTCCTCGTGCGGCTTCGGGTGGAACTCGGCCGCGACGATGTCGTGCACGTCGGCGAAATGCTCGGAGATGCCGAGCTTGGCAAGCACCGCGTCGGCATGGGCGCGCGAGCCATTGGTGTAGACCAGCTTGCGGCCGGGCAGCGTGCCGATGGCGGCACCGAGCGCCGGCGCCGGCTCGAGCTCGCTGAGATCGATGGCGTGGGCCTCGGCAAGGAAATCGTCCGGATCCATGCCGTGCTCGATCATCAGCCCGCGCAGCGATGTGCCGTAGCGTCGGTAATAATCCTTCTGCAGCGCGAAGGCGTCGTCGAGCGAGAGGTTCAGGTAGCGGGCTATATAGGCGCGCATCTTGACGTCGATCTGCCGCCAGAGGTCGAGCCCGGGCGGGTAGAGCGTGTTGTCGAGATCGAACACCCAGGTCTCGATATGGGCGAAGCCGGGCGGGGAGGCGGGTGATACGGACATGGCGCTCTTCTAGGCTATGGAAACTCAGGCGTCATCCCGGAAGGGCCGCCAGGCCGTAGCCGGGACTGGGAAAACGTTCTCCACCTTTGTGCGATCCCGGTCGGCTCCAGACCCTTCTCCCTCCCCCGCAAGCGGGAGAGGGAATACCTTCTAGGGCCCGAACCGCACCGTAGCCCCACCGGCCTTCGACAGCGCCACCGGGGCGAAGCCGGTCTCCTCGAAGCCGCGGGTCTTGCAGTCGGCATGGTCGTGGATCTCGAAGCGATCGGCGCGGGTGCACAGCATCGTGCCGCCGCCCCACACCAGCGGCGTGCCGTCGGGCTTATGGGCCGGCGCGCCATGCCCGTCGACCGCGGCGCCGAAGCTGAAGAGCTTCGCCGAACGCCCGTCCTCCTGGTCGGGACGCAGGCACCGGCCGGGCTCGATCCGCCACCAGCCACTGGCGAGGGTGCCGGATTTCTCCTCCCGGGCGAAGGCCGCCATGACGGGGTAGCGCGTGTCGTTGCACCAGGTGAGCCCGGTGCCCTCGCCGGTACGCAGCGCGTCCAGCATGCGGGTCGTCAGTCCGCTCTCGGCCGCCTCGGGACCGAGCTTGCGGTCGTCGAGGAAGGCGGCGAGCGCGGCTTCGGTCTTGGTGCCGGTGGTGCCGTCGATCGGACCGGGATCATAGCCGAGCAGTTCGAGCAGGCGCTGCACCGCGGCGAGCTTTGCCTGCTCGTCGCTGTATTCCGCCTTCTCCGCGAGGTGCAAAGCAAGGTCGTTGCCCTGCCGGCTCGGCTTCACCTCGGCGAAGGGCAGGGTGATCTGCGCCTCACCCGTGCACGCCTGCGCGCTCGTGACCAGGAAGTCGCCGGTCCCCGCGCAGAGCGGCACGCCGTTCGGGCCGGTTATGGCGACCGAGCCATAGAGCGGCAGCGCGCGGGCATGGAGATAGAGATGGTCGGCGGAGATGTCGCCCCGCAGCACGGTCCGGCAAGCACCAGGCTCGACCTGGAACCAGCCGCGCGTCGCCTTCACCCCGCTCTGTTCGATGCCGAGCGCGGCCTCCGCGACATAGGAGGTGTGGTTGCAGATGGCGAGATCGGCGGCGGCGGGGGTGAGGGTTGCCAGAAGCAGAGCCACGGCAACGGCAAGTCGGCGCCAAAAGCCCTCTCCCCGTCGGGGTGAGGGGGAAGAAGCGCCCGATCCCGGACTAACGCCGGATGAGTGTGCCGGCGCCATGGTCGGTGAGCAGTTCCAGCAGCACCGCGTGCGGCACCTTGCCGTCGAGGATGACGACGCCCTCGACGCCCTGCTCCAGCGCATAGATGCAGGTTTCGAGCTTGGGGATCATGCCGCCGGAGACGGTGCCGTCGGCGATCAGCCGGCGCGCCTCGGTGATGGTCAGCTCGGGGATGAGCTGCTTGTTCTTGTCGAGCACGCCCGGCACGTCGGTGAGCAGCAGCAGGCGCTTTGCCCCGAGCGCGCCGGCAATGGCGCCGGCGAAGGTGTCGGCATTGACGTTGAAGGTGCCGCCCCCGATGCCGGTGGCGACCGGCGCCAGCACCGGGATCAGCTCGCGGCCGAGGATCTGGTCCAGCACCGTGGTGTCGACCTTGGACGGCTCGCCGACGAAGCCGAGATCGACCATCCGCTCGATGTTGGAATCGGGATCGACCACGCTGCGCGTCGCCTTGCTGGCGAGCACCATGTTGCCGTCCTTGCCGGACAGGCCGAGCGCCTTGCCGCCGGCTTCATTGATGAAGCCGACCAGCGCCTTGTTGATCGAGCCGGCCAGCACCATCTCGACGATCTCGACGGTGGCCTTGTCGGTGATGCGCAGGCCGGCGGCGAATTCCGACTTGATGCCGAGCTTCTCCAGCATCTTGCCGATCTGTGGGCCGCCGCCATGGACCACCACCGGGTTCACGCCGGACTGTTCGAGCAGCACGATGTCTTTCGCGAAATCCCGCGCCACATGCTCGTCGCCCATGGCGTGGCCGCCATATTTCACCACGACGATGGTGTCGTCATAGCGCTGCATGTGCGGCAGCGCCTGCACCAGCACGCGCGCCTGGGCGTGGACGTCGGTGATCTCGGACGAGCCGGCAGGCACTTTGGTCGTCGCATCGGTCATGGGATCGATCCACTGGCGGGCCGACGGAATCCGCCGGGCGAGCCCTTCTAGAGCATGAGGGCGAAACGTGTGAAGCGGTTTTCCGACCGCATCATGCTCCGGCCTCGTGAATCGATCAGGCCCACAAGCGTGACCTTGCCGATTTGCATGATGCTGCCCGGTTGCCGCTTCTATCCGGCAAGGCGTGATCCGTGGCATAAGCCGGCGCCATGAGTGCCAACCCGTCCGGTCCGCCGCTCGCCGCCCGCTTCGTCGAAGGCTCGACCATGCGCCACGTCGCGGTGATGGCGGCGACCGGCTCCATCGGGCTGATCGCGGTCTTCGTCGTCGACCTGCTGAACCTGTTCTACATCTCGCTGCTCGGCGAGGAGGAGCTGGCGGCGGCGATCGGCTATGCCGGCACGCTGATGTTCTTCACCACCGCGGTCGGCATCGGCGTGATGATTGCCGGCTCCGCTCTGGTCTCACGGGCGGTCGGTGCCGGGCGGCAGGAGGACGGTCGCCGGCTCTCCACCTCGGCCATCATCTATATGGTGCTCGCCACCGCGGCGATGTCGGCGATTGCGCTCGCGGTTCTCGGCCCGCTGCTGGCGCTGCTCGGCGCGAGCGGACGCACGCTCGAGATCGCTGTGTCGTTCCTGCTCGTGGTGCTGCCTTCGACGCCGCTGCTCGGCATCGGCATGGCGGCGTCCGGCGTGCTGCGCGCCGTCGGCGATGCTCGCCGCTCCATGTGGGTGACGCTCGGCGGCGGGCTCGTGACCGCGGTGCTCGATCCGCTGCTGATCCTCGGTCTCGGTATGGGCGTCGAAGGTGCCGCCATCGTCTCGGTGATCGCGCGCTGCGTCATGGCGAGCTATGGGCTCTATGCCGTGGTCCGCATCCATGGCCTTGCCGCGCGCCCGAGCCTGAAGGCATTCCTCAGCGATGTCCGTCCGCTCTCCGCGATCGCGGTACCGGCGATCCTGACCAATGTCGCGACCCCGGTAGGCAATGCCTACATCACCTTCGCGCTCGCCGCGCACGGCGACACCGCGGTGGCTGCCTGGGCGGTGATCGGACGGGTGATTCCGGTCGCCTTCGGGCCGCTTTTCGCGCTCACCGGCGCGATCGGCCCGATCATCGGCCAGAATGTCGGCGCCGGCCGCTTCGAGCGGGTGCGCATGGCGCTGATGGACAGCCTGAAGCTCACCTTGCTCTATGTCGGTGCCATGTGGGCAGTGCTGGCGCTCGCCCGCAATCTCATCGCCCAGTCCTTCGGCCTGTCGGGCGAGGGCGTCGATCTCGTCGCCTTCTTCTGCCTGTTCGCGGCCGGCAGCTTCATATTCCTCGGCGCCCTGTTCGTCGCCAACGCCGCCTTCAACAATCTCGGCGCGCCGCTGCTCTCCACCGTGTTCAACTGGGGCCGCGCCACGCTCGGCACCATTCCCTTCGTATGGCTCGGTGGCCGGATGGCCGGTGCCGAGGGCGTGCTCGCGGGCCAGGCACTCGGTGCGGTCGCCTTCGGCGTGCTGGCGCTCATCTTCGCCTTCCGGCTGGTGGCGCGGCTGGCCGACGGCTATCGGCCACCGCCGAGCGAGCCGCTGGTGGCCGGAACCGAACTTCCGGCACTTTCCCGCGCGGAAGACGCCACTGCCATCGAGCCGTAACAGGATTCGTGACCAATCAAGGCGTTCGGCGTAAGGTTTGCGCGGCTGGACGCAAGATCCGCCGAGGAACGGCCACGATGTGAGGCACGTCATGAATTATCTTCAGGACATTCTGGCCCAGGCCCAGCAGGGCCAGGCGATCGACAATCTTGCCCGCACCTATGGTATCTCGCACGACGAGGCGCAGCAGGCGGTCGAGGCGACGCTGCCGGCCTTCGCGGTCGGACTGCAGCGCAGTACGCAGACGCCGCAGAGCTTTGCCGAACTGCTCGGCGCCATGTCGCGCAATCCCTACGGGCAGGCCTTCGACGATCCGAACGTCGGTCTCGGCGATGATGTGCGCTCCCAGGGCAACGATGCGCTGGCCGCCATGTTCGGTTCGCCCGATGTGAGCCGCGCAGTGGCGGTGCAGGCCGCCTCCAGCACGGGCCTCAGCTCGGCCCTCCTGAAGCAGATGCTGCCCGCCATCGCTGCCCTCGTGCTCGGCGGCATGATGAAAGGCGGCGGCGCCGGCGGCGGGCTCGGTGGTG
The DNA here is from genome assembly GCA_029266425.1 of Xanthobacteraceae bacterium. Taxonomy (GTDB): domain Bacteria; phylum Pseudomonadota; class Alphaproteobacteria; order Rhizobiales; family Xanthobacteraceae; genus Ancylobacter. Next base: position 19,472 of record JAQSWY010000002.1, on the reverse strand, counting down.
GACTTGGCGACCTGCTCGGCAGCGTCCTGGGCGGCGGCGCGGGCGGTGCGGGTGCCGGCACGCAGATGCCGCAGCAGCGGCCATCCGGCTCGGGCAATCCGCTGCAGGACCTGCTCGGCGGCATTCTGGGCGGCGCCGCGGGCGGCGCGGGGGCCGGCACGCAGATGCCGCAACAGCGGCCGTCCGGCTCGGGCAATCCGCTGGACGACCTGCTCGGAGGCATGCTCGGTGGCGGCGGGCCGGGGAATGCCGGTGACGGGACGCAGATGCCGCAGCAGCGCCCGTCGGGTTCGGGCAATCCGCTGGAAGAGCTGCTCGGCAGCATTCTCGGCGGCGGACAAGGCCAGGGCGCCAATCCGGGTGCCGGCCGGGATGCCAGCCCGGATCCGCGTCTCGATCCGTACGGCAGCGATCAGGCGTCCTCGTCCGGTCAACCCCCTCCGGGTGCCGGCGCTGACCCGCTGCGCGATCTGCTCGGCGGCATTCTGGGCGGTATGTTCGGCGGTGGCGGTCCGGGTGGCGCCGGCGCCGGTCCCCTCCAGGGCGACGCCGGCGGCGGCACCGCGCAGGACCCGCGGCTCCAGCAGTTCCAGGACATATTCGACCAGTTCACCGACCGCAATCAGCGGCGCTAGACCAGGCCCAGCGCGCCAAGCGCGCCTCCGAGTGCCAGCATCCACAGCGGATTGAGACGGGTGAGCGAGAGGGTGACGGCTGCGATCGCCGTCACCGCCACTGCCATCCAGCTGCGCGCTGCGGTCTCCGCCAGCAGGAAGCCGCCGGCCATGATCAGGCCGACGGTGAGCGGGATCAGCCCGGCCTGCACCGCGCGGCGCCAGCGCGCATGACGGAAGCGGTGCCACACACCGCCGGCAAAATAGGCCAGTACGCAGGTCGGCACGCACATGGCAAGCGTCGCCGCCGCGGCGCCCGCGGCGCCCGCGACGTGCCAGCCGATCAGCGTCACCACCAATATGTTCGGTCCCGGCGCCGCCTGCGCGATGGCGAAGGTCTGGGCGAACTGCGCGTCGGTCATCCAGCCGGCGATCTCGACCACCTGCCGGTGCATTTCCGGCAGCACAGCATTCGCGCCGCCGACCGCGAGCAGCGACAGCAGCAGGAAGTGGACGGCGAGCGCGGCGACCGGATTGCTGTCCGGGTTCATGGCAGCGCCCTCATCGTCGAGCCCTCACGGCAACGCCCTCCAGGCCAGCGCCACGGAAATCGGGGCGAGGGCCAGCATCACCCACCCCAGCGGCAGCCCGATCAGCGCGACACCGGCGAAGGCGGCGAGGGCGATTCCCCAGGTACGCAGCGTCGGGTGGCGCCACATCGGTTCGGCGATGCGCACCACCATGGAGATGATCAACCCCGCGGCGGCGGCGGCGAGCCCGGCGACCATGCCGCTGAGGGCCTTCACATCGGCGTAGTGGGTGAAGACGACACCGAGCAGGATGACGATGAGGGCCGGCACCAGCGTGAGGCCGAGCACCGCCGCGAGCGACCCGGCCGGCCCGCGGAAGCGGCTGCCGAGGACGACGGCGAAATTGGTGATGTTCGGCCCCGGCAGGAACTGGGCCAGCGACAGCAGCTCGACGAAGTCCTCCTCGCTGATCCATTGATAGCGCTCGACCATCGCGCGGCGGGCGATCGGCAGCACGCCGCCAAAGGCCACGACGCCGATGGAGAGGAAGCCGACGAACAGTTCGGCGAGCCCGGGATCGGGCCGGGCCGGCTGCGGCGGCTTGGAATCGGATTGTGTCATGGAGCGCGAAGCGGGGCGGGCGGGAGGACAGGTGCCCTATAGATCACCTGTCCGCGCTTGAGAATGTGCCTTTACCGGGAGATACGCTTCACCTCAGAGCCTTCTCAAAAATCCATTCGGCCGAAGCTGGCCACCCCCCTGACCCCTCATCCCCGGATCAAGTCCGGGGATGAGTGCGGGTAGGGACTTCCCAGTCAAGTTCCCCTGAGATGCGCCGCGTCTTGGGCCGAGGGTTTCGAGTCGACGGGTCGGGCGTTTATGATGGGGCGATGACCGACACCGTGCTCATCATCCCGCTCGACGGCCGCCAGTCGGACGCCGCCCGCGCCATCCAGCGCGGCGCCATGCGCTATCTGGCAGCGCTCGGCCTGTTCGGCGTGCCGGAGCTCTCGCTCGCCTCCGGGCGCCGCGCCGACATCACCGTCCTCGACGCCAAGGGCGAGATCTGGATCATCGAGATCAAGTCCTCGGTGATCGATTTCCGCACCGATCGCAAATGGCACGAATACCGCCAGCACTGCGACCGGCTGTTCTTTGCGGTGGCGCCGGACTTTCCGGTGGAGATCCTGCCCGAGGACACCGGCCTGTTGCTCGCCGACGCCTTCGGCGCCGCGCTGGTGCGCGAGGCGCCGCGCCATCCGCTGCCGGCCCATGTGCGCCGGTCGATGACGCTGCATCTCGCCCGCACCGCCTCGCTGCGCCTGCAGGCGGCGATGGACCCGGAGAGCCTGCTGCCACGCGATCTATGAAAGCGCCGCCCGTCATCTGACGGGGAAAACCCGGCGCGCGGCTTGAGCCGGGCCCGCGTCTCTGCCAGCGTCCAGCCATGGACGCGTCCCTCAAATCGCCGCTCGCAGACGCCTCGGCTCCCCCCGAACGCGTCACCCCGATGATGGCTCAATATCTCGAGATCAAGCGCGCCAATCCGGACAGCCTGCTGTTCTACCGGATGGGCGATTTCTACGAACTGTTCTTCGAGGATGCCGAACTCGCGTCCCAAACCCTCGGCATCGTGCTGACCAAGCGCGGCAAGCACCAGGGCGAGGACATCAAGATGTGCGGCGTTCCGGTGGAGCGCGCCGAGGAATATCTGCACAAGCTGATCGCCGCCGGCCACCGCGTGGCGGTATGCGAGCAGCTCGAAGACCCCGCCGAGGCGAAGAAACGCGGCGCCAAGAGCGTGGTGCGCCGCGACGTCACCCGGCTGGTGACGCCCGGCACCCTGACCGAGGACGCGCTGCTCGACGCCCGCCGCGAGAACGTGCTGGCGGCGCTCGCCCGGCTGCGCGGCAGCGAAGCGGACGGCCAGCTCTACGCGCTCGCCTTCGCCGATATCTCGACCGGCTCGTTCCGCGTGCTGGAAACTGATGGAAAGCGCCTTGCCGCCGATCTCGCCCGCATCGAGCCGGCCGAGCTGCTGGTGCCCGATCAGGTCTATGACGATCCCGATTTGCGCGAGCTGTGGCGCACGCTGCCGGCGGTGACGCCGCTGCCCAAGGAGAGCTTCGACGGGGCGAGCGCCGAGCGCCGGCTCTCCGGTTTCTTCGAGGTGGCGACGCTCGACGCCTTCGGCAGCTTCTCCCGCCCCGAGCTGGTCGCGGCGGCGGCGGTCACCGCCTATATCGAGCGCACCCAGCTCGGCCACCGCCCGCCTTTGGCGCCGCCCGTGCGCGAGGCCGGCACCGAGATCATGGTGATCGACGCCGCGACGCGGGCGAACCTCGAAATCCTGCGCACGACCACGGGCGAGCGCACCGGAAGCCTGATCGCCAGCATCGACCGCACCGCGACCTCGGCCGGCGCCCGCCTGCTCGGTCGCCGCCTCGCCGAGCCGCTGACCTCTCCTGGCCTGATCGGCCGCCGGCTCGATGCCGTGGCCCACCTGGTCGACAATGCCGAGCTGCGCGCGCGCCTGCGCGGCCATCTCGCCGGCGCGCCGGACCTGTCCCGCGCGCTCACCCGCATCGTGCTGGGCCGCGCGGGCCCGCGCGATCTCGCCGCCATTGGCCGCGGCTTGCTCGAAGGCGCCGAGGTCGCCAGGCTGATCCGCATCGCCGCCTCACCGGAGGAACTGGCGCTGGCGGCCGATGCGCTGGCGGCCGTCGATGCTGCCTTGCCGGCCCTGCTCGCCGCCGCGCTCGCCGAGGAGCTGCCCGCCTATCGCCGCGATGGCGGCTTCGTGAGAGCCGGTTTCGATGTCGATCTCGACGCCACGCGGGCGCTGCGCGACGAGAGCCGCCGCGTGGTGGCGGCGCTGGAGCGGCGCTATGTCGAGGAGACCGGTGTCCGCACCCTGAAGATCCGGCACAATGCGGTGCTCGGCTATTTCGTCGAGGTCTCGGCGGCCAATGCCGAGCGGCTGCGCGAGCCGCCTTTCGCCTCCGTCTTCGTGCATCGCCAGACCATGGCCGGCGCAATGCGGTTCACCAGCGTCGAGCTCGGCGAACTTGAAGCCAGGATCGCTAGCGCCGGCGAGCGCGCGCTCGCTTTGGAGCAGGCGATCTTCGACCGGCTGGCGGCGGAGGTGACGCAGGCGGGGGTGAGCATCCGCGCGGCGGCCGAGGCGCTGGCCGCCATCGATGTCGCGGCGGGGCTGGCGAGCCTCGCGGTCGAGCAGAATTACGTGCGCCCCGAGGTCGATGGCGGGCTCGCCTTCGCCATCGAGGGCGGCCGCCATCCGGTGGTCGAGCAAGCGCTCCGGCGCGACGGCGGGCCGTTCGTCGCCAATGATTGCGATCTCTCCCCGCCCGAGCGGGAGAAGGCTGGGCGGATCTGGCTGGTCACCGGCCCGAACATGGCGGGCAAGTCGACGTTCCTGCGCCAGAACGCACTGATCGCCATCCTCGCCCAGGCCGGCAGCTTCGTGCCGGCGCGGGCGGCGAGGCTCGGCGTGGTCGACCGGCTGTTCTCCCGCGTGGGCGCGGCCGACGATCTCGCGCGCGGGCGCTCGACCTTCATGGTGGAGATGGTCGAGACCGCCGCCATCCTCAACCAGGCGACCGAGCGCTCGCTGGTCATTCTCGACGAGATCGGCCGCGGCACCGCGACCTTCGACGGCCTGTCCATCGCCTGGGCGAGCCTCGAGCATCTGCACGAGGCCAATCGCTGCCGCGGTCTGTTCGCCACGCATTTCCACGAGCTGACCGCGCTCTCCCAGCGCTGCCGGCGCCTCGTCAATGCGACGGTGAAGGTGAAGGAGTGGGAGGGTGACGTGATCTTCCTGCACGAAGTCGTGCCGGGCGCCGCCGACCGCTCCTATGGCATCCAGGTGGCAAAGCTCGCCGGCCTGCCGGCCGCTGTAGTGGAGCGGGCGAAGGCGGTACTGGCCGAGCTGGAATCCACCGAGCGCAGCGCGCCGACCCGGCGCATCCTCGACGACCTGCCGCTGTTCGCCGCACTGAGCCGTCCCGCCCCGGCGCCGATGAAGGCGGATCCGGTTGCGGAGGCGGTGAAGGCGGCGCTGGCCGCGGTCGATCCCGACGAGATGACGCCGCGCGAGGCGCTGGAGGCGCTCTATCGGCTGAAGGCGGCGGCGCGGGGCGGGTAGGACATCGACAAGAAGATGTCATCCGGCAGAAGCCTACGGGTCTCGTCTCTGGCAAGCCCGAAGACAGGCTCCACGTAGAACCGGGCTCGTTTGCTGTTTGGGCGCCGGCTAAGAGGCGCACCCGGAAGTCTCATCCGATCCCGGATCGGCCTGCGGCCGTCCGGGATGACGTCGTTGCAGAGTAACCTCACACCCGCGCGGCGCGGGCGTGGGTGCGGCGGCGGTCCTGGACCGGCTGATAGGCGATGCGGGCGTGGTAGGCGCAATAGGGCAGGCCGATCTTGGTGTGGCTGCCGCAATAGAAGAAGTCCGGCTTGCCGGGATCGCCCACCGGCCAGCGGCAGGTGAACTCCGTAAGGTCGAGAATGGTGCAGCGGTCGCCCATCGGAATGACGTTGGCGACGGGATCCGGCAGGTCCTCGGGTTCCAGTTCGATCACCGGGTGGTACACCGGGGCGAGCGCCGTATTGCCATGGATCACCGGGCGCGGACGCGCCTCGGAAACCGGGCGCGGCTTGCGCGGGCGCGGCGCCGGGGTGGACGCCGACTTGGCGCGGCCCGACAGGCCGAGGCGGTGCACCTTGCCGATCACGGCGTTACGGGTAATGGAGCCGAGCTCAGCCGCAATCTGGCTTGCCGAAAGTCCCTCAGCCCAAAGCTTCTTCAGGAGTTCGACGCGCTCGTCCGTCCAGTTCATCATGTGCCTCCATCGTCATCGACGGCGGAATCCCTCACCAAGGCCAAATCGGTGACCCGACTGGCTCAACGCCGCCAACGCTACAGGGAGATATCCGCCGCACGAGATGTCGTATCTGACGAGGAGGAGCCTACAATAGGCGCCGACTCCGGGCGAGATACATTGCCGACGAAACCGCCGTTTTCCCCAATTGAGAGTCCCGGATGCAACACTTGGGTGCGGCCGTTGCCCCGGGAAAGGACGCGCCAGAAATCGTCAAGAAATCGGCTACCGCGCAATGCGCGCGAGCCGGCTGTTGACCCGCCCGGCCGTTCCGATAAAATTCGGCCCATCAGGGTGCCGCCCCCAGCAAGGGCGGCACGTTTCGTTTTGGACCCAGCAATGCCCATAGCGGGCTAGCTTCCCGGAAAGACCGGAGGGGAATGTGATCGACCCCATCCTGCCGACCTATAATCGGATCGACCTCGTGTTCGAGCGCGGCGAAGGCGCCTGGCTCACCACGAAGGACGGGGAGCGATATCTCGATTTCACCGCCGGCATCGCCGTGAACGTGCTCGGCCACGCGCATCCCCATCTGGTGGCGGCGCTCGCCGAGCAGGCCGGCAAGCTCTGGCACACCTCGAACCTGTTCCGCATGGAAGGCGGCGAGAAGCTGGCCAAGCGGCTGATCGCGGCCACCTTCGCCGACACCATGTTCTTCACCAATTCGGGCGCCGAGGCGCTGGAGTGCGCGATCAAGATGGCGCGCAAGTACCAGAGCGCCAACGGCCATCCCGAACGCTACCGCATCATCACCTTCGAGGGCGCCTTCCATGGCCGCACGCTGGCGACCATCGCCGCCGGCGGCAATGCGAAGTATCTGGAAGGTTTCGGCCCCGCCATGCCCGGCTTCGACCAGGTGCCGTTCGGCGACCTCGAGGCGGTGAAGGCCGCGATCACGCCGGAGACCGGCGCCATCTTGATCGAACCGCTGCAGGGCGAAGGCGGCATCCGCAATGCGCCCTGGCAGTTGCTGCGCGCACTGCGCGCGCTCTGCGACGAGCACGGCCTGTTGCTGGTGCTCGACGAGGTGCAGTGCGGCGTCGGGCGCACCGGCAAGTTCTTCGCCTATGAATGGGCCGGCATAGAGCCGGACATCATGGCGGTCGCCAAGGGTATTGGCGGCGGCTTTCCGGTCGGCGCCTGCCTTGCCACCGAGGAGGCGGCCAAGGGCATGACCGCGGGCTCCCATGGCTCGACCTATGGCGGCAACCCGCTCGCCATGAGCGTCGCCAATGCGGTGCTCGACGTGGTGCTCGAGGACGGTTTCCTCGACAAGGTGCAGGCGACCGCGTTGCGGCTGCGCCAGCGCCTCGCCGAGCTCAAGGACCGCCATCCCGCGGTGATCGCCGAGGTGCGCGGCGAGGGCCTGCTGCTCGGCCTGCGCACCGTGGTTCCCAATAGCGAGCTGATCAACGCCATGCGCGTCGAGCACATGCTGGCGCCATCGGCGGCGGAGAACGTGGTGCGGCTCTTGCCTCCCCTGAACATCGGCGAGGCGGAGATCGAGGCGGCATTCACCCGCATCGACGCCGCCTGCACGAAGATCGAAGCGAAGCTGAAGGCGGACGCCGTGAAGGGGGCCGCGGCATGAACGATATGGGCAATGGCAGCGGCGGCGGGCATGCGCTCCGCCACTTCCTCGACCTCGACCAGGTGTCGTCTGGCGAATTGCGTCATCTGATCGACCTGTCGCGCGACCTGAAGAGCCGCCGCAAGGCGGTGGCGGCGGAGAAGCCTTTCGCCGGCAAGGTGCTGGCCATGGTGTTCGAGCAGCCCTCGACCCGCACCCGCATCTCCTTCGATGTCGCGATGCGCCAGCTCGGCGGCGAGACCCTCATGCTCACCGGTGCCGAGATGCAGCTCGGCCGCGGCGAGACCATCGCCGACACCGCGCGGGTGCTCTCCCGCTATGTCGATGCCATCATGATCCGCATCCTCGATCACGATGCGCTGGCCGAGCTCGCGGCCAATGCCACCGTGCCGGTGATCAACGGCCTGACGCGGCTCTCCCATCCGTGCCAGATCATGGCCGACGTCATGACCTTCGAGGAGCACAAGGGGCCGATCCGCGGGCGTACCGTCGCCTGGACCGGCGATTCCAACAATGTGCTCGCCTCCTGGATCCACGCCGCGCAGCGCTTCGACTTCGCGCTGAACGTCGCCACCCCGCCGGAGCTGGCGCCGCGCTCTCCGCTGGTCGATTGGGTACGCAAGAACGGCGCGCGCGTGAACTTCGGGGCGGATGCGGAAGCCGCGGTCGAGGGCGCCGACTGCGTCGTCACCGACACCTGGGTGTCGATGGGCGACGAGGAGGCCGAGCGCCGCCACAATCTGTTGAAGCCGTACCAGGTGAACGGCGCGCTGATGAAGCGCGCCGCGCCCGGCGCCATCTTCATGCACTGCCTGCCCGCGCACCGCGGCGAGGAAGTCACCGACGAGGTGATGGACGGCCCGCAGTCCGTGGTGTTCGACGAGGCGGAGAACCGGCTGCACGCGCAGAAGGGCATCCTCGCCTGGTGCCTGGAGAATGCTGGGGCATGATTTTTGCCCTCTCCCGCTTGCGGGGGAGGTGCCGGCGAAGCCGGTCGGGAGGGGGAATGGCCGGCGCATGCGGCCTAGCCCCCACCCCAACCCTCCCCCGCAAGCGGGAGGGGGAGCAAGCCGCGCCGGCGTGACCGGCAGCCCTCGCACAACCCAATTGGCACACCTATATGGGCGGGCGACATGACATCACAGACATCCCCCGCCCGCTCGCCCCGTCTTGACGTTGTCGATGACCGGGTGACGCCATTCCACGTTGATGCGCTCGATGTGCGCGGCCGCATCGTGCGGCTGGGCCCCTCGCTCGACGCCGTGCTCGCACATCACAAATACCCGACGGCGGTCAAGCGCCTGCTCGGGGAGGCGGTGGCGCTGACCGTGCTGCTCGGCTCGACGCTGAAGATAAATGGCCGCTTCATCCTCCAGACCCGCACCGACGGGCCGGTGGATCTCCTGGTGGTCGATTTCACCGCGCCGTCGAGCGTGCGGGCCTATGCCCGCTTCGATGCCGAGCGCCTCGCTGAGCTGCCGGAGCGGACCGAGAGCGGCGCCCTGCTCGGTCACGGCCATCTCGCCATGACCATCGACCAGGGCGTGCAGCTCAATCGCTATCAGGGCGTCGTGGCGCTGGAGGGTGGTGGCCTGGAAGAGGCCGCGCACCAGTATTTCCGCCAGTCCGAGCAGATCCCGACCAAGGTCCGCCTTGCCGTCGCCGAGGAAGTGCATGCCGGCGGCGCCGAGTCGTCCTGGCGCGCCGGCGGGCTGATGGTGCAGTTCCTGCCGACCGAGGGCGGCCGGATCCGCCCCGCCGACTTCCACCCCGGCGACGCGCCGGAAGGCACCGAGCTGCCGGAGGTCACCGAGGACGACGCCTGGGTCGAGGCGCAATCGTTGGTCTCGACCGTCGCGGATGTCGAACTCGTGGACGTCGAGCTCTCCAGCGAGCGGCTGCTCTATCGGCTGTTCCACGAGCGCGGCGTGCGCGTCTTCGAGGCGGAGCCGATGGAAGCGCGCTGCTCCTGCTCGCGCGAGCGGGTGATGAACGTGCTGGCGAGCTTCCCCGAGGAAGAGCGCGCCGAACTCGTCGAGGACGGCAAGGTCACCGTGACCTGCGAGTTCTGCGGGCGCGGCTACGAGTTCAAGGCCGAGGAGGTCGTGGGCGCGAACTAGCGCTCACACTCCGCAATCACCCCCCTCAGGAACCCCTCGCACGCCCTGAGCTGGCTCACCTCGATGAACTCGTCCGGCTTGTGGGCCTGGTCGATCGAGCCGGGGCCGCAGATCACGGTCGGGATGCCCTGCGCCTGGAAATGCCCGCCTTCGGTACCGTAGGCGACGGTATAGGTCTGGTTCTGCCCGGCGAGGCGCAGCGCCAGCACTTCGGCCTCCGAGCCGGGCTCGGGGGCGAGCGGGGGCACCTTGTAGGTGAAATCGGTGACGATCGAGGCTTCCGGAGCGCTGGCGCGCAGCTTCGGCAGCACGGTCTCGTTGGCGAACGCCATGAAGCGCGCCACCAGCGCGTCCTCGTCGAAGCCCGGCAGGCCGCGCACATTCCAGCGCAGCTTGCATTCACGCGGCACGATGTTGGTCGCGGTGCCGCCCTCGATCGTCACCACCTGCACGGTCGAGCTCGGCGGATGGAAGCGGCCGCTCGGATCTCCGGCCGCGATCAGCTCGGCGCGATAGCGGTCGAGCTCCATCACCAGTTCGGCGGCTGCGAAGATGGCGTTGGCCCCCAGCTGCGGCATGGAGGAATGCGCCTCGCGCCCCGTCACCGTGGTGACATAGCCGATTCCGGACTTGTGGGCGTCGACCACCTTCATCGAGGTAGGCTCGCCGACGATGCAGGAGCGAGGCTTGGGCAGATCGACCCCCAATCTTCGCACCGCGGGCACGACGCCGGTGCAGCCGAGTTCCTCGTCATAGGAGACGATGAGGTGGATGGGGGTGGTGAGCTTCGCCCTCACCATGTCCGGCACCAAGGCGAGGCAGGCGGCGACGAAACCCTTCATGTCGCACGAGCCGCGGCCATAGAGCCGGTCGCCGAGCGGGGTGAGCGTGAACGGATCGGTGCTCCAGGGCTGGCCGTCCACCGGCACCACGTCGGAATGGCCGGAAAGGCAGATGCCCGGGCGGTCCTGCGGGCCGATGGTGGCGAACAGGCTGGCCTTGTTGCCTTCCTCGTTCGGGATCCGCGTGCTGGAGACCCCGTGCGCCTCCAGATAGTCCCGCACGAAGCCGATCAACGGCAGGTTCGAATTGCGGCTCGTGGTGTCGAAGGCGACCAGATGCGCTAGGATTTCCTCGGTGCTGGTGCGGACTTCGAGCATAAGCGTTCCCCAAGACAGGCGAACACAATAAGGGGACGGCAAGGCTCGTCCAGCCCTCCTTTCACCGCACCCAGAAGCGCGGCAGGAACAGCACCAGCACGGTGAACAGTTCGAGGCGGCCGAGCAGCATGCCGAAGGACAGCAGCCAGATCACATGGTCCGGTAGCGCCGAGAAGTTCATCGCCGGCCCGATCACCTGGCCGATTCCCGGCCCGACATTCGCGACCGCGGTGACCGCCGCCGAGAACGAGGTGGCGAGGTCGAAGCCGAGGGCATTGACCGTGATGCCGATCGCCATGAAGCCGGTGAGATAGAGGAAGACAAAGGACAGCACCGACGTCACCACTTCGTCGGAGATCGGCGCGCCGCCATAGCGCACCGGGAACACGCCGCTTGGATAAACCATGCGCTTCATGTGCTGGACCAGCGCCGAGCCGACAATGGCGAGACGGAAGGTCTTCAGGCCGCCGGCGGTGGAGCCGGTGCAGGCCCCAAGGAACAGCAGGATGAAATAGAGCGCGTCGGTCGGCGGCCCCCAATTCGTGTAGTCGACCGTGACGAAGCCGGTCGTCGACATGATGGAGACGACGTTGAACAGCGCCCAGCGCAGCGCCGTCCCGCCATGGGCGATACCGCCGCGCACCTCCTCGACGAAGCCGATGAAGGTGAATCCGGCCACCAGGCAGAAGAACAGCCGCACCTCGGTATTGGCCACGAGCCGCGAGAAGTCTCCCGCCAACACGCGCACATAGAGCACGAAGGGCAGAGAGCCGGCGAGCATGAAGACGATCGCCGCATAGTCCACCGCCGCGCTCTTGAAATAGCCGAGGGAGGCGTCGTGGGTGGAGAAGCCGCCGGTCGAGATGGTCGCCATGGCGTGCGCCACCGCATCGAACGCGCTCATGCCGCAGAACATGTAGGTGACGGCGCACAGGATGGAGAGCAGCAGATAGGTGCCGAGGATGCTCTTGGCCATCTGCGCGGCGCGCGGGAGGAGCTTCTCCGATTTGTCGGAGCTCTCCGAGCGGAACAGCTGCATGCCGCCGACCTGCAGCATCGGCAGGAAGGCGATGGCGAGCACGATGATGCCGATGCCGCCGTACCAGTGCAGGAAGGCTCGCCAGATCAGCACTCCCGGCGGGCGGGTGTCGAGGTTCGAGACCACGGTGGCGCCCGTGGTCGTCAGCCCGCTCATCGCCTCGAAATACGCGTCGGTGAAGGAGAGGCGCGTCTCGGCCCACATGAAGGGGATGGCGGCAAAGCCCGACAGCACCACCCAGCTCAGCGTGGTCAGCAGGAAGGCCTGCCGCAGATCGAGCTTCTCCACCTCGCCGGAGCGCCCCGAGAGCCAGAGCGAGAGGCCGACGAACGCGGTGACCGCGGCGGAGGCGACATAGATGATGAAGTCCGGCTCCCCGGCGACGAGGTCGACCAGCGCCGGGATCATCATGGTGGTGCCGAGAATGGCGAGCAGGACGCCGAGCACGGCGGCGATCGGGCGGAGATCGATCACGGTCTGTCCGGCATCGCGCGTTCGGCTACGGGGTTCTCTATGAGAGGCGCTGGGCGAGTGTGCGGCGACCATAACCGCTTCGCAGGTAGTGCGGAAGGGCGCGGATGACCGCCTAATTCAGCGTCCGCGCCGCGTCCGGCAGGTCGAGCGAGAAGGCCGGCACTTCGGCCGAGAAGATCTCGCCGCCTTCCGTGATCAGCGAATAGGAGCCTTCCATGATGCCGGTCGAGGTCGGCAGCGGCACCCCGCTGGTATATTCGAAATGGGCGCCCGGCGGCAGGATCGGCTGCTCGCCGACGACGCCGGCGCCGCGCACCTCCTGGATCCGGCCGAGCGCATCGGTGATCAGCCAGTGCCGGCTCTTGAGCTGCACCGTTTCGGCGCCGAGGTTCACGATCTCGACCGTATAGGCCCAGAAATACTGGCTGCGCTCCGGGTCCGACCGCTCGGGCGCGAAGCGCGGCGTGACGGTGACCTGAACGCCCCTGGTCGTCGCCCGATACATGCCGCCTCCTGCACTTGTCGCCGGATCGGCAGTGAAGGGCTTTTGCGCGGCGAGGGCAAGGCGCAGCCTTCTTCGACGATTTGCGCGCCGTAAAATTCCTTCACGCTGTCATGGCGGCCTCGTGCCGGCCATCTCGATTCCCGATGCGCCGTCCGGAATCGATCCCCGGCACGAGGCCGGGGATGACGGTTTTTCAGGAGGGTGGGTCGCCTCACGCCGCCGCCAGCGCGCCGGCGAGGTCTTCCGCGAGGTCCTCGACATGCTCGAGCCCGACCGAGAGCCGCACCATGCCGTCGGATATCCCCATCTCGGCGCGGGCCTCGGGCGTGAAGCGCTGGTGCGTCGTCGTCGCCGGGTGGGTGACGAGGCTCTTGGCGTCGCCGAGATTGTTGGAGATCCGGGCGATGCGCAGCGCGTTGAGGAAACGGAACGCGCCGGCCTTGCCGCCTTCCACCTCGAACGTCACCAGCGTGCCGCCGCCCAGCATCTGCCTGCGGGCGAGCGCGGACTGCGGATGATCCTCGCGGAACGGATAGATCACCTTGGTGACCTTCGCGTCCCCGGCCAGTCGGTCGGCAAGGCTTGCCGCGCTCGCCTGCGAGCGATCGATGCGCAGCGGCAGCGTCTCCAGGCCCTTGAGCATCACCCAGGCATTGAAGGGCGAGACCGACGGGCCGGTCTGGCGCAGGAAGGTCTGCAGATGGTCGGTGAGGAATTGCTGGGAGCACAGCACCGCGCCGGCAAGGCAGCGGCCCTGGCCGTCAATGTGCTTGGTCGCCGAATAGACCACGATGTCGGCGCCGAGCTTCAGCGGACTCTGCAGCATCGGCGTGGCGAACACATTGTCGACGATGAGGTTCGCGCCCGCCGCCTTCGAGATCGCGGCGACGCCGGCAATGTCGATGATCTCCAGCGTCGGGTTTGTCGGGCTCTCCAGGAAAAACACCTTGGTCTCGGGCCGCACCGCCGCCTGCCACGCGGAGAGGTCGGTGCCGTCGACCAGCGTCGAGGCGACGCCGAAACGCGGCAGCAATTCCTCGATCACGTAGCGGCAGGAGCCGAACAGCGCGCGGGCCGCCACCACATGGTCGCCGGCCCTGAGCTGGCAGAGCAAAGCAGAGGTCACCGCGGCCATGCCGGAGGCGGTGGCGCGGGCCACTTCGGCGCCTTCCAGCAGCGCGAGCCGGGTCTCGAACATGGAGACCGTGGGATTGGAATAGCGGGTATAGATGAAACCGGGGTCTTCGCCCTTGAAGCGCGCTTCCGCCTGCTCGGCGCTGTCGTAGACATAGCCCTGCGTGAGATACATCGCCTCTGCGGTCTCGCCATAGGGCGAGCGCAATATGCCGCCATGGACGAGGCGGGTGTCGGGCCGCAGCGCGGCGATGTCGGCGGGGGAGAGCTTTTCGGACTTGGACTCGGCGGTCATGGGCGGCGGCTCCGATGGCGCAAAAAAGCCGGGAGCCATCGCGCATATGCTGCGCCGCTCCGACCTTTTAGCATCCTTGTTTAGCGTGGCGGCAAGCCGGTCGGCTCAAATTGACCACGTATCGCCGGGGATTACTCCCGGCCGCGCCTTGGCGTCAAGGGGCGCGTCCGTTAAACCGGACGAAAGCGGGCGTTGAGGAGAACGGGCATGGCCGGGGCGATCCCCGAGGCGGTCCTGCCGCAGATGGGCGAGGGCATATTGCCCGGGCATGCGATCGAGGCGCTCGCCGGGCGCGGCGCGATCCGCACGGTGCGCCCGTTCCGCGCCGACCAGGTCCAGCCTGCGAGCCTCGATCTGCGCCTGGGGGCCGTGGCGTGGCGTATCCGCGCCAGCTTCCTGCCCGGTCCCGGCGTCAGCGTCGCCGAGCGGCTGGAACAGCTCGCCTTGCACCAGCTCGATCTGAGCAACGGTGAGGTGCTGGAGACCGGCTGCGTCTATCTGGTCGAATTGCAGGAGGCTCTGGCGCTTTCGCCCGACATCGCCGCTTCCGCCAATCCGAAGAGCTCCACCGGCCGGCTCGACGTCTTCACCCGGGTGATCGCCGACCGGGCGCGGGCGTTCGACGTCATCCCCGCCGGCTATGACGGCCCGCTCTATCTCGAGATCAGCCCGCGCACCTTCCCGATCCTCGTGCGCGAGGGCTCGCGGCTCTCCCAGATCCGCTTCCGCCGCGGCGATGCCCGGCTCGACGAGGTCGCGCTCGGCGCGCTGAACCGGCGCGAGCGGCTGGTCGATGCGTCCCGTGCCGACGTGGTCGGCGGCGGCATCGCGGTCAGTGTCGATCTCTCCGGCGACGGCTTCGGCGGGCTGCTCGGCTTCCGCGCCAAGCGCCACACCGGGCTGATCGACGTCGACGCCCGCGCTGCGTGCGATGTCGAGGATTATTGGGAGCCGCTGGCGACGCGCGGCCGGCGCGAACTGGTGCTCGATCCCGACGCCTTCTACATCCTCGCCTCGAAGGAAGCCGTCCACGTGCCGCCGGACCATGCGGCGGAGATGGTGCCGTTCGATCCGCTGGTCGGCGAGTTCCGGGTGCATTATGCCGGCTTCTTCGATCCGGGCTTCGGTCATGAGGCGGCGGGCGGGCGCGGCGCGAGGGCGGTGCTTGAGGTGCGCTCGCGCGAAGTGCCGTTCATCCTGGAGGACGGCCAGATCGTCGGCCGTCTGGTCTATGAGCGCATGCTGGAGAGCCCGCGGGTGCTGGGCCTCGGCTCGAACTATCAGGCGCAGGGCCTGAAGCTCTCGAAGCATTTCAGGGCTTGGCGCTGATCGGCGGACCGCTCATTCCGCCGTCATGGCCGCAGCACAGCCATCAGCCGCGTGCGCACGTCTTGCGGCAGGGCGAGATAGGCTCGCTTGGCCAGCGGGCGCAGCAGGCGGTCCCACAGGTGCACGCGGGCATGGCCCTTGAGGCTCACCGGTACGGCGTGGTCCTGCACCTCGGTCACGCCGCTCGCCCAGGTGAGCTTGTAGGCCATCGTCGGCACCAGGAGATCGACGGTCGAGAGCCCGCGATCGAAGCCGGTCTCGATCACGTTCTTCAAATGCAGCTTGCCGGGGCTCTCCTCGCCGATCGTGAAGTCGCGGCTCGCCACGAAAGCGTAGTAGCGCCCGCCATGGACGAAGCCCCATTGCTCGGCGATCGGCACGCCATTGTGGGTGAGCGACATGGCGAGAAGGTCGAGGTCGCTGTTCACCAGCGACAGGCAGAAATCGAGGAAATGCTCGTCCTGGAAGGCGCGCGAGGTCAGCCCCTGGTCCTCCAGGCGCTGCGCGCGGCCGACCACGGTGCGCCCGATCACGCCCAGCGTCTCGATCGGGCTCGCCGCGACCTCGTGCTCCACCGGGCCGCTGCGCTCCAGCCGGTTGCGGGCATTGCGCATGTTCTTGCGGGTCTTGGCCTTCACGGTGGCGTGGTAGTCGGCGAAATCCTTGAAGTTCGCGAGCGCGACGTATGGGGCGCCGGCACTGGCTCCGGTCGCCACATGGCCGGGCGGCAGACCCTGGGCGAGGGCGCTGTCCGCCCGCACCTTCAATAGCGAAACCACATCGCAGCGTGCCTCGCGAACCGCGACGGCCAGCATCTCGCGCACCGCCTCCGCCGGGTCGACATCGGGTGCCAGCAGCACGTCGGAATATTGCTGGAACCCGTTGCCGAGCGCGGCCAGCAGCGTGCAGCCCTGGGCGTGTACCCGCTCCAGCGGCAGCACGCCCTTCAATTCGCCGTCGCGGCGCAGCGTGACAATGACAGGGTCGAAATCGACGCGCCCCGCCGCGAACTCGAACACCGCGCGGCACCAGCCGACGCTCTGGAACAGCACGGCATTTCTCGAGCCGGCTTCCAGCGCCGCCCATTCCGGCGCGATCGCCTCGAACGCCTGGCGCGTGCGCACCAGGCGAACGGCGAGCCGCAAGCCGTTGGTGCGCGCGCCGGAGACGGCCGCGGGTGCGGAATGGAAGTGGGCGGCGAAGCTCATATCGGCCGTATCACTTCACGAAAGCGTAGGAGGGGATGTCGCGGATGCTGTCCGGCTGGCCGGGCGCGACGCGGAAATCGACCTCGTAGCGCTTCTGCTTCTGCGGGTTCAGCGGCGAGAACTTCACCGCGCCGGCGAGCGCCAGCTTGCCGTAATAGCCGAGCCCTTCCGTGGTCTGCGACAGCGGCGCGGTGGTGCCGGTGACCTTGCGGATGATGCCGTTGGCATAGTTCACCGCATAGGAGCGGCGCAGTTCGTCGGTCCAGTGCTCGGTGGTGAATGAGACGTTCAGCACGTTCTCGTTCACCACGCGGTGCGGGCCATTCAGCGGCCAGTGCAGCATGGTGCCCGGGGTCAGGTCGTAGACCGTGGCGAAGTCGTCGTACCATGGCTCGAACGGCATGTCGGTCTCGCGCAATTCGCCGAGGATCAGCCGCTCCAGCGCCGGCTGCGAGATGAAGGGCGCGCCGGCCGGATAGACATAGAGCTTCTTGGCGCCCCGCACCTGCCAGAGCGTCTGGCCCGGCACGTCGGAGTGATACTTCACTGAAACGCCGGGCGAGGAGATCAGCAACGTCAGCCGGCGCTTATAGGTCTTGAGGCCCGGCACATGGGCCTCGAACTCGGCGTAGATGTCGTCGACCAGCTTGCCGTAGGACGGATCCAGCCGGTCCGGCGCGGTGAGATTGATCCAGATATTGCCGTCGCGCACCGCGTCCAGCACCGCACGTCCGGGGAGATCCTTGATCTCGCCTTCGCGGCGGCGCGGCGGATTGCCGGGCGTCTTCTGGCTGTAATTGACGTGATAGGCGTCGCGCGGCGCGGTCTCGATCAGCCGGGCCAGCGCCTCGTCGCTGAACAGCGGCGATTCCGCCAGCCGATGGCTGAGCTGCAGCGCGTGCCGGCCGAACAGCTTCGCGTGGTGGTCCTGCCAGTCCGCGATGATCGCTGCCACATCGGTCTCCCGTAGCATCCCCGACCTGGAAGCTATACGACGACTTGAATTTATATGGAATTTCGAACTAATGAAATGTTTAACGGAAATTTGACGTTTGCACGACCGGCAGCGCGTATTTCCAGTTCCGGGCGGGAGGTGGCCGGGTCTATCCCGCGGGCGAATCGCCTATCCTGCGGGCGGATCGCGTCCTTCGACGAAGGCACGGATCAGGTGATACGCGATCGCCATCGGCACCGGCGCGACGAGGCCGCCCTCGTGGGTGCGGGTCAGCATCGTTGCCGCCTCGTCACGGCTGAACCAGCGGGCGCCTTCCAGCTCATTGGCATCGATGACGATGTCGCGCGTCAGCGCCTGCGCCTGCATGCCGATCATGATCGACATCGGGAACGGCCAGGGCTGCGAGGCGAGGTAGCGCACCGCGCCGGTCTCGATGCTGGCCTCCTCCTTGACCTCGCGACGCACCGCGGCCTCGAAGGTCTCGCCCGGCTCGACGAAGCCGGCGAGCGCCGACCACATGCCCGGGGCGAAGCGCGGCGAGCGGCCGAGCAGGCAGTCGTCGCCGTCGGTGACCAGCATGATGACCACCGGGTCGGTGCGCGGAAAATGCTGTGCGCCGCAATTCGGGCAGTCGCGCCGCCAGCCAGATTCGCCCACCTTGAGGCGCTCGCCGCAATTGGAGCAGAAGGTGCGCCGTGCGTGCCAGGCAAGCATCGCCTTGCCGGTGGCGAGCAGGCCGAGTTGGTCCGGCGGCACCATCGCCTCCACCGCAAGGCTGCGCAGATCGGTCAGCATGAGGTCGTCGCGGTCGGTCAGGTGGGGGAGCGAGGCGGCGTGCAGCGGCAGGGCGAAGCGCGGCGCGCCATTGGCGGCAAGGCCGAGCAGGCAGGCCTCGTCCGTCCGACCGCCATAGCCGGCGGCGACATCGAGATCGAACAGCGCATCGAGAGCGGAACGCCTGGCGAGCACCATGGTGTCGCCGGCGATGAGGCAGGCTTTCGCACCCGGATGGCGCAGGAAGTCGCGGGTTTCGCCCCGTCGCTCGCTGGCGCGGTCGAGATCGAAGCCGGTATAGCCGAGGTGCGGCCAGTCGCCGAGCGTGCCGGTCGCCATCACGCCAGTCCGAAGCCGGCCCGCAGCCGGGTGATGAGGGTATCGGCGGTGGCCGGGTCGTAGGTCGCGGGGGTGCCCACGCCCCAGACCGGCTTCGGCCACGCCGGGTCGTCATCGAAGCGGGCGATCACATGGACATGGAGCTGGCGCACGCTGTTGCCGAGCGCGGCGACGTTCAGCTTGTAGGGCGAGGTGAGGTCGCGCAGCACCCGGGAGGCAAGCCGGATCTCTTCATTCATGATCGCCGCGTCCTCGTCGGAGAGATCGACCAGATCCGCCAATCCGGCGCGCTTCGGCACCAGGATCAGCCAGGGGAAGCGGGCATCATCCATCAGCCGGACGGTGGAGAGCGGAAGCTCGCCGACCGGATGCGTGTCGGCATCGAGGCGCGGATCGAGGGTGAAGGCGGGATCGGACATGCGGCAGGTTCCGGCGGGCGGCTAGCTATAGACCACGCCTGCCGTCTTGGCACCGTTCAAAAATGTGAACCATCATCCC
>JAQSWY010000157.1 GCA_029266425.1 Xanthobacteraceae bacterium | reverse complement strand
CACTGGCGCGACATGTTCTCGCGCGACCACCTGCCGATCGACGTCGTCATCTCGCCGGAGCTGGAGGTCGGCGAGATGGTGCTGCGCCGGCTCTCGCTGCCGGGCGCGGTCGATACGGTGAGCTTCGCCGACGGCAACGTCGTGGTGGTCGGCGTGCGCTGCCAGGAGGACTGTCCGCTCCTCGACACGCCGCTCCGCCAGCTCACCGACCTGTTCCCGGACCTGCGCGCCGTGGTGGTCGCGGTGAACCGCAACGGCAAGACCTTCGTGCCGCGTTCTACGGATGCTCTGATCGCGGGCGACCTCGCCTATTTCACCGCCCAGAGCGACCAGGTGGACCGCACGCTGACGCTGTTCGGCCATGACGAGCGGCCGGCGCAGCGTATCGTCATCGGCGGTGGCGGCAATATCGGCCTCTACGTCGCCCGGGAGCTGGAGCAGCGCAATCCCAAGGCGCGGGTGAAGATCATCGAGGACAATCTGGCGCGCGCGGAAGCGGTGGCGCAGGAGCTCTCGCGCACCGTGGTGCTGCGCGGCAGCGCGCTCGACCGCACCATCTTGGAGGAGGCGGCCGTCGGCGACGCCGACACGGTGATCGCGGTCACCAATGACGACCGGGTGAACATCCTCTCCTGCCTGATGTCGCGGGAGCTCGGCGCCAAGCGCATGCTCTCGCTGCTGAACGACCCGGCCTATCCGACCTTCGCGCGTGGGCTCGGCATCGACGCCTATGTGAACCCGCGCCAGATCACGGTCTCCAAGATCCTGCAATATGTCCGCAAGGGCCGCATCCGCGGCGTCCACTCGCTCCTGAACGGCGCCGGCGAGGTGATCGAGGCGGAGGCGCTGGAAACCTCGCCGCTGGTCGGCACACCGCTGAAGCAGCTCGACCTGTTCGACGGCATGCGCATCGGCGCGGTGATCCGGGCGGGGAGGGTGCTGCTGCCGCGCGGCGACACCGTCATCCAGGCGCGCGACCGGGTGGTGATGTTCGCCCTCGCCGACAAGGTGAAGCGGGTGGAGCAGCTCTTTCGCGTGAGTCTCGAGTTCTTCTGAGAGGCGGTACGGCATGATCGCGGTCGCCCGCCACAGCGCGCTCACCGCCGGGGTGATGGCCGGCTTCCTGCTGATCGCCGCGCTGGTGGCGCTGTTCCGCAACGAGGACGGCGCGGACGTCTTCCTGCTGACCGCGCTGCTGACCGTGTTCGGTGCCGGGGCGGTCTATCTGTCGGTGCGCAACCGCGGCGGCCGGCTCGACCGGCTCTCCGCCTATGGCCTGCTGGTCGTGCTCTGGGCCGGCATCCCGTTCATCGCCGCTATTCCCGTCGCCGCGACGACCTCGCTCGGCCCGGTAGAGGCCTGGCTGGAAGCTGTATCCGCCTTCACCACCACCGGCGCGGTGCAGGTGCACGACATCGCCGAGGTGCCCCGCGCCACGCTCGGCTGGCTCCTGACGCTGCAGTGGGCCGGCGGCCTCTTGACCCTCGTCGGCTTCGTCGCCGTGCTCGGACCGGCCGGCATCGGCGGGCTGCCGGACCGCAGCGCCCGCGCCAGCCTGCTCGGCGTCACCGAGCAGACCGCGCTCGACGACGCGCTGCGGCTGGTGCTGCCGATCTATCTCGGCGCCACGATCCTCTGCACGCTCATGCTCTTCGCCGTCGGCGTGCGCATGTTCGACGCGCTGGGGCTCGCCGGCGCGGCGCTGTCGACCGGCGGGCTGCTGCCGGATGCCGACGGCATTCCCGCCTATGGCCATTTCGCGGTGAAGCTGGTGCTGATCGTCTTCATGCTGGTCGGCGGCACCAGCGTGCTGTGGCACCGGATGCTGCTGACCCGCCGCATCCGCCTCGCGCTCGGGCAGTACGAGAACATCGTGCTGATCGCCCTGTGCGTGATCATCGGCATCGCCGCCGCCGCCATCGGCTACCGGACGCCACTCGGGGACATCGCGCTGCCCATCGCGCTGGAGGACGGCATGTTCACCGCCGTCTCGCTGGTGACCACGACCGGGATCGAACCGCATGCCGGTTCCTTCGCCAGCCTGCCGCTGACGCTGGTCATGGCCATCGTCTTCGTCGGCGGCGCCAGCTTCTCCACCGCCGGCGGCATCAAGATCTACCGGGCCGGCATCATGGTGCTGCAGAGCTATCTGGAGCTGGAGCGACTGGTTCATCCCAACGCCATCCATCCGCGCCGGCTCGGCCAGCAGAACGTGACGCTGCAGATGATGAAGGCGATCTGGATCATGTTCGGCATCGCCTGCACGGCGATCGCGGCGCTGTCGGTGTCGATCGCCCCGGCCATGCCGAGCTTCGAGGCGGCCTTCGTCTCCATCGTCGCGGCGATGAGCAATATGGGGCCGGTCTATGCGGCCGGCTGGAGCACTGAGATCGCCTGGCCGGAATGGGGCACGCTGCCGGCCTATGCGCAGATTATACTCGCCATCGCCATGATTCTCGGCCGACTGGAAATCCTCGTCGTGCTGGGCCTCGCCAATTTCGCGCTGTGGCGGCGCTGACGCCGCCGGAACGGACCTGACTATGTCGCGCATCGCCTATGTGAACGGTCTCTACGTGCCGCATGCCGAAGCGGCAGTGCATGTCGAGGACCGCGGCTACCAGTTCGCGGACGGCGTCTACGAGGTCTGCGAGGTGCGCGGCGGCAAGATGGTCGATGAGCGCCGGCACATGGAGCGGCTGGTGCGCTCGCTCGGCGAGATCCATATCCGCCTGCCCATGCCGCTCGCTGCGCTCGGCGTGGTGCTGCGCGAGACCATCCGGCGCAACCGCGTGCGCGACGGCATCGTGTATCTGCAGGTGACGCGCGGCGTGGCGCGGCGCGACCATTA
>JAQSWY010000156.1 GCA_029266425.1 Xanthobacteraceae bacterium | reverse complement strand
GCCGGCGATCTTCCTCGTCTTCATCACGGTGTTCTTCGCCATCGTGCTCTCGACCGGCGCGCAGATCGAAAGCGTGCCGAAGAACTACATCCATGTCGCTCGCATCATGGGCGCGAGCCAGCGCCAGACCTTCTGGAAGGTCATCCTGCCCGCCATTCTGCCGAGCCTGTTCATGACGTTGCGGCTGAACCTGTTCGCCGCCTGGATGGTGGTGCTGATCGCCGAGACGGTTGGCGTCGGTACGGGCCTTGGCCAGATCACCTCCATGGCGCGCTCGACCTTCAACGCCAAGCTGGTCTTCTTCACCATGGCGATCATCGGCCTGCTGGGCTTCCTGTCGGACTTCGCGCTGCGCCAGGTCCAGCACAAGATGCTGTGGTGGATAGCGCCGAACCAGGGAGGTGCACGATGACCCGCCCCGCCGTTTCGATAGAGGCCGTCTCCAAGCGTTGGACGCCGGAAGGGCGCACCCCGGTGCCGGCACTCGACAACCTCACCTTCGACGTCGCGCCGGGCGAATTCATCGTCTTGCTCGGCCCCTCGGGCTGCGGCAAGTCCACCCTGCTCTACATGATCGCGGGGCTGGAAGAGGTCTCGGGCGGGCGCATCGCCTGCGACGGCGAGCCCGTCAACGAGCCTTCCGCCGAACGGGGCCTCATCTTTCAGGAAGCCTCGCTCTTTCCGTGGCTGACCATCGCCGACAACGTTGCCTTCGGGCTTTCCGTCCAGCACGTCCAGCCGGTTCGCCGGCGGGAGATCGCGGTGGAGATGCTCAAGCGCGTCGGTCTGGGCGACATGCTCGACAAGAAGCCTGACGAGCTTTCTGGCGGCATGCGCCAGCGCGCCGCCTGCGCCCGGGCGCTCGCCATGCGGCCGAAGGTGCTGATGATGGACGAGCCCTTCGCGGCGCTCGACGTGCAGACGCGGGCGCGCATGCAGGACTTCCTGCTGCAGATATGGCGCGACAGCGGGGCCTCGATCCTGCTCGTCACCCATTCGATCGACGAGGCGATCTCGCTGGCGGACCGCGTGGTGGTGTTCACCGCCCGTCCCGGCCGGGTGAAGACCATCGTGCCGATCGACTTGCCACGCCCGCGGGAGAGTCGCGATCCGCGCTACCACGCCTATCGCGACATGTTCGCCGAGCTGCTTGCGGACGAGGTGGACCGCGCCTTCGCTGAACAGGAAGCGGTATAGTCTGCCATGAACCGCGTGCTCACCGTCGCCGCCGTGCCCATCGGGCCGGCTGGCCGCGATCCTGCGCCGCAATGGCGGGAGGCGGAGGCCGGCATCGCCGCCGCCGCCCGCGCCGGCGCGATGCTTGCCGTTCTGCCCGAGCTGTTCGCCCATCCCTATGTAGCCGGCGAAGAACCGGAGGCATGGGCCGATCTGGCGGAAGCGGAGGACGGGCCCACCGTATCGCGGATGCGCCATGTCGCGACGACCCACGGCATCGCCGTGCTGTTCGGGCTGTCGCTTTGTCGTGACGATGGGCTGCCCTGCAACGCGGCGCTGCTCGCCCATGTGGACGGGCGGATCGAGCGGGCCGCCGCCAAGATCCACCTGCCGCCCGCGGGCATGGGCGAGCGTTTCGGCGAGGCGGATCACTTCGCGCCCGGCCCGGCGGAGATCGGCTCGGTAGCGATCGGGGCGCTGCGGGTGGCGGCACTCGTCTGCTACGACCGCCGCTTCCCGGAATGCTGGCGTGCCGCGGCCGCCTCGGGCGCCGATCTGGTGGCGGTTCTCGTGGGTGGACCGGCTCCGGGCGACCCGGAGGGGCTTTTCGCCGCGGAGCTTCGGGCGAGCGCCCGCGCCAACGCCGTCTATGCGCTGGCGGCGTCGCGCTACGGCACCGAGACGGTCTCCGGCCGCCCGGTGAACCATGACGGCGAGACCCTCGCCTTCGGCCCGGACGGGGATTTCATCGCCGGACTGCCGCAAGGCGACACCCGGCCCCTCCTTCTTTCCCTCGACCCGGAGCGCATCGCCCGCGCCCGGCAGACCAATGCCACGGCACGGCGCCTGCGCCTGCCCTTACAGTCCAAGGAAGCATCATGGCTGAACTGATCGTCCAGGCCCGCTGGGTCGTCACCGGCATCAAGGATCGCTTTACGCCGATCGTCATCGAGGATGGAGCGGTGCTGTCGCGCGACGGTGTGATCGTCGCGACGGGCGCTCTGGAGGAGATGCAGAAGCTCGCCCCGACAGCCGAGATCCGCAAGTACCCCGACCACGCCATGCTGCCGGGCTTCGTCAACAGCCATCACCATGTCGGCATGACGCCCCTACAGCTCGGCTCGCCCGACCATGCGCTGGAGCTGTGGTTCGCCAGCCGCCTGCCGGCGCGTCGGCTCGACCTGACGCTCGACACGCTCTACTCGGCCTTCGAGATGATCGCTTCCGGCATCACCACGGTGCAGCACATCCATGGCTGGATGCCGGGCGGCTATGAGGCGATCCACGGCGCGGCGAGCAAGGTGCTGGGTGCCTATCGCGCGCTCGGCATGCGCGCCTCCTACTGTTACGCAGTGCGCGAGCAGAACCGCCTCGTCTACGAGGCCGACGAGGATTTCTGCGCCCGGCTGCCGGCGGAGCTCGGCGAGAAGCTCGCCCGGCACTTGAAGGCGCAGGCCATGCGCTTCGACGATTTCCTCAAGCTGTTCGACCAGCTCACGGCCGAGAACGCCGGCCAGAGCCTCACCCGCATCCAGCTCGCCCCGGCGAACCTGCACTGGTGCACGGATGAGGGGCTTCAAGCGCTCGACGCCAAGGCGAAGGCGGCCGGCGTGCCGATGCACATGCATCTGCTGGAGACGATCTATCAGAAGGAATATGCCCGCCGCCGCACCGGCAAG
>JAQSWY010000155.1 GCA_029266425.1 Xanthobacteraceae bacterium | reverse complement strand
TGTGCAGTGGGGTGCGAACTGGATCGAGGTCTCCAAGCAGATCACCACCGACTTCAACAAGACCAACCCGACCCAGATCGCCTGGGAGCTGCATTCCGGTGGCGCTGCGGCAGTCGTCGCCAAGATCAAGGCGATGTGGCCGAACACCCAGTACAACGTGCTCTCGGTCTGGGACCCGGTGTTCCGCGCCATGATCAAGGAAGACTGGCTGCTGCCGATCGACGAGAGCATCGTCACCAACCTCGCCACCATCCCCGACCAGTTCATCCAGAAGAATGACAAGGGGCAGAAGATGTCGGTGCCACTGTCGACGGCCGGCGCCTTCTGGGGCTATCGCGAGGACCTGTTGCCGGGCGGCTTCAACTCCGTCGAGGACCTGCTGCGCCCGGAATTCAAGGGCAAGCTCTGCGTGCCCTATCCGATCGGCCTCACCGGCCTGTTCATCGTCAGCTGCGCGCTCCAGCGCGGCGGCAACGAGAAGAATGCCGAGCCCGGCTGGGACCTCGTCAAGGAACTGGCCTCGAAGGGCCAGATCGGCATGATCGCCACCAACAATTCCGAATACATCAACGCCATGGCGAGCGGCGAATATTCGGTCGGCTTTTGGAACAATGGCGGCTGGTTCGCCACCGCCAAGAACTTCCCGGTAAAGCTCAAGAACCGCATGCCCGACAATAAGGGCTTCCTCTACAATGAGGGCTTCTGCGTGCTGAAGGGCTCGCCCGAGAAGGCCGCCTTCGAGTTCGCCAACTTCTTCGCCGAGCCGAAGATGAACGAGCTCTACAATATGAGCCTCGGTTCCGGCCCGACCCAGCCCTCCGCCAGGACCAACCCCACGCTGGTCGACTGGTACTACCCGCCGGACGAGCTGCCGAAATATGCTTACTTTGCCGACTTTGCTTATTTGGGGACGGTGATGAACGAGTGGAACGCGCGCTGGGAGCGCGAGATCGTTCCGCTGGTGCGGCGCGGCTGAGCGGCGACACCGATGCGGGCGGCGGCGCGATGAAGCGGATGGGAATGACAGCGGCCCTGCTGGGGCCGGCGCTGGTCATCATGGCGCCGCTGCTGCTCGGCCCGCTCCTCGCGCTCGGGCATGAGAGCCTGAAGCCCTTCACCAGCGGGCGCATCGGCGGCGACGATTCCGGTGCGCTCACCCTCGCCAACTATGCGCAGATCGCCGCGCCCGAATATGCGCGCTATTTCTACGACACGTTCCGCGTGGGGCTGGTCAGCTCGGCCTTCGCGCTGCTGCTCGGCTTTCCCATCGCGCATTTCATCGTCCGCCGGGCGGCGCCGGTGACGCGCCGCCTGCTGATCGGCGGGCTGGTGGGCACGCTGTTCCTCAGCATCATCGTGCGCATCTACGCCATCGCGATGACGTTCGGCCCGCACGGTCCGCTGGCCGGTTTCAGCCGGATGCTGGGCGTCGCGCCGAGCAGCCCGGACGGGGCCGAGTTGATGGTCGTGCTCGGACTGATGAACACCACGCTGCCGCTGGTCGCGCTCACCCTCATCGGCACGCTGCAGAACATCAACCCGCGGCTGGAAGAGGCGGCGATGTCGCTCGGCGCGCCCCGCTGGAAGACCTTCTTCCAGGTGACGGTGGCGATGAGCCTGCCGGGCATCCTCTCGGCCGGGATCATCGCCTACGCCTTCTGCATCAGCAATCTGGTGGTGCCGATGCTGGTCGGGCGCGGTTTCATCCTGTTCGTGTCGAACCTGATCTATTTCCGCTTCTCGGAGGTCGCGAACTTCCCGAGCGGCGCGGCGCTCTCCATCGTGATGATGGTGCTGTCGGTGGCGCTGTTCTACGGCCTGCTGCACCTCGTGCGCAGCAACTGGCAGGAGGCCGGCAAATGAGCGGGCTTTCCATCTCGAAGCGCTTCGCCGATGCCCTGTTCGAGGCCGCCTATCTCTCGCTGATCACCCTCTTCATCGCCTTCTCGGTAATCCCGGTGATCGTCGCCGTGGTGCTGTCCTTCGACGCGCGTAGTTTCATCGGCCCGTTCCCGCCAAAGGAGTTCTCGCTGCGCTGGTATGAGAGCTTCCTCGCCGACAGCTATTACCATGACGGCCTCGTCACCAGCCTGATCCTCGCCACCGTCGCCACCCTCATCGCGACAATCGCCGGCACGCTGGCGGCCATCGCGCTGAGCCGTGCGACCTTTCGCGGGCGCGCCGCGCTTCAGGCCGCCCTGCTCTCGCCGCTGGTGGTGCCGAACGTGGTGCTCGGCTTCGGCATGCTGATCTTCGCCAGCCGGCTCGGCATCATCGACGGCATGACGCGGCTGATCATGGGCCACGTGCTCATCACCTTTCCCTATGTGATGCGCACCACCGCCGCTTCGCTGGTCGGCATCAAGGCGAGCTATTACGAGGCGGCGCTAAGCCTCGGGGCGAAGCCGTGGAAGGCGCTGGCGCAGGTGACACTGCCGCTAGCGCGCACCGGTATCCTCGCCGGCGCGGTGTTCGGCTAATCTCGATCTGACGATCGCCGCTCTGTCGGTCGTCTTCATCGTCGCGACGGTGCTGCTGATCGTGCTCCTCGACCGGCTGGCGGGGCTCGACGCGATCGTCGGACGCGGCGTTTACGGGCGTTGAGCATGGCGGTCCTCGAACTCCAGAACATCACCAAGCGCTTCGGCGGGGCGACTGCGGTCGACAATGTGTCGTTCGAGGTGGAGCGCGGCGAGGTCGTGGCCCTGCTCGGGCCCTCGGGCTGCGGCAAGACCACGACCTTGCGCATGATCGCCGGCTTCGAATGGCCGGACGAGGGCCGCATCTTCATCGGCGGCGCCGACATGGAGCTGCGCCGCCGGACGAGGGCCGCATCTTCATCGGCGGCGCCGACATGGAGGTCCGCCAGCCCTATGACCGCAATGTCGGGCTGGTGTTCCAGGACTATGCGCTGTTTCCGCATATGAGCGTGGCGCAGAACATAGCCTTCGGCATGAAGAACCGCGGCGCGCCGCGGGCCGAGATCAGCCGTCGCATCGACGAGGTGCTGGAGCAGGTGCAGTTGCCGGGCATCGCCGGGCGCCGCCCCAGCCAGCTTTCCGGCGGCCAACAGCAGCGCGTCGCGCTCGCCCGCGCGCTGGTGACGCGCCCCGACATCATGCTGCTCGACGAGCCGCTGTCGAACCTCGACGCCAGGCTGCGGCTGCAATTGCGCCGGGAGATCAGGAACATCCTGTCGACCTTCGACTGCACCTCCATCATCGTCACGCACGACCAGGAGGAGGCGATGGGCCTTGCCGACCGCATCGTGCTGATGAACAAGGGCCGCATCGAGCAGGTCGACACCCCGCACGCGCTCTACCAGAGCCCCAAGACCCTGTTCGCCGCCGACTTCATCGGCCATGCCAACTGGATCGGCGGCACGCTCGCCCGTCGCGGCGCCGGGGCGGGCGTGGTGGAGACCGCACTGGGCGCCATCGCGGTGGCGCCCCCCACCCTTGAGGATGGCCCGGTAACGCTCTGCATCCGGCCCGAGCGGCTCGCCCTCGTCGACGATGAAGCTGCCGCCGACACCCGGCTCGACGCTGTGGTCGAGCGGCACGACCCCATCGGCGCCGACTTGCGTATCTGGTCGCGGTTGAAGGACGGCACGCTGGTGCAGTCGCTGGAGAAGAATGTCGGCCGCGACCTGCCGGCGCCGGGCGCGTCCGTCACGCTCGGCTTCCGCGTCGCCGACTGCATCGTGCTGCCCGGAGCAAGACCATGACGAACACGCCCAGGAGACCGCAGGCGATCCGCGGCGGGCTGGTCGCCTTCCCGTCCGAGGGCGCGGTCCGCGCCGCCGACCTGCTGATCGAGGACGGCCGCATCGCCGCCATCGTCGCGCCGGGCGAGGCTTTGCCGGACGACGCGGAGCTTGTGGATGCGACCGACCGGCTGGTCATGCCCGGACTGGTGAACGCCCACACCCATAGCCACCTCGCCATCGCCAAGGGCATTTCGCGCTCCTGGACGCTGGAACTGCACCTCCACAACGGCCCGTGGACCGGCGGCGGGCAGAATCTCGACGATCGCCATCTGCTGGCGCAGGCCTCCGCCGCCGAGATGCTGCTGAAGGGCTGCACCGCCTGCTACGACCTCGTGCTGGAGCTGCCGACCCCTTCGCCGGACGGCATGTTCGCCACCGCCGCCGGTTATCTCGATGCCGGCATGCGGGCGGTGGTGACCCCCATGCTCGCCGACCGCACCTTCTGGCAGGCGATTCCCGGATTGCGCGACTCGCTCCCAGCGAGCGCGCAGGCGAGCGTCGACGCCATCCGCCTGGCCTCCTCGGACGTCGCGCTGGCCGCCTGCGAGCGCATCCTCGCCGAATGGCCGCATGACCGCGAAATGGTCCGCCCCGGCCTCGCGCCGACCATTCCGCTGCACTGCTCGGACGAATTCTGGCGCGGCGCCCGTGCGCTGGCCGACCGCTTCGGCGCGCCAATGCATGCGCATCTCGCCGAATCGAAGATCCAGGCGATCTCCGGCCGCGCCCGCTACGGCATGAGCCTCACCGCCCATCTCGGCCGCCTAGGCATTCTCGGCCCCGACTTCACCGCGGCGCACGGCATCTGGCTTGATGCCGACGACCTCGCCATCCTCGCCCGCAACGGCGCCAGCGTGGCGCACAACCCGTCGAGCAATTTCCGCCTCGGCAGTGGCATCGCCAACGTCCCGGCCATGGTCGCGGCGGGCGTGAGCGTCGGGCTCGGCAGCGATGCCTGCAGCTGCTCTGACCACCAGAACCTGTTCGAGGTGATGCGCCTCGCCTGCTACCTCTCGCGCACCGCCTCCTTCGATCCCGACGACTGGCTCACCCCCGCCGACGTGTTCGACATGGCAACGCGCGGCAGCGCGCGGGCGCTGGGCATGCAGGATCTCATCGGCGACATCCGCGTCGGCCTTGCCGCCGACCTCGTCTTCCTCGATCTCGGCACGGTCAACTTCACGCCGCTGAACGACGCGCTCTACCAGTTCGTCTTTGCCGAGGAGGGACGCAGCATCACCAGGGTCATGGTCGGCGGGCGCACCGTGGTGGAGGACGGGCGGCTGACCACCATCGACTATCCCGCCCTGCGTGACCGGCTGAACGCGCGGGCGCGGGAGATCTTCGCCGCCAATGCGCCGCGCCGCGCCGAACTCGCGGCCATCGAGCCCTTCGTGAAGCACTTCTGCGTCGGCCTCGCGCAGGGCCGCATCGAGCTCGCGGGGGGTGTAGAATCATGACTTTGGAACCGATCCTCACCGAACTGATGCGCCGCACCGGCGCCATGCGCTGCACGGTGCGCATCGACCATCCGGCGCGGGGGCTGAGCGTCAACGTGCCCTGCGCCGAGGTGCTGGCGCCCGGTGCCCGCTCGATGATGCCGAACAGCGCGGTCGATCACCGCCGCGCGAAATCCGTCCGCTCCATCGAGGCGAGCCGGCGCACGCTGGTGCAGGGCGACGTCTTCGCCGATCCGGCGCTCGCCCCGCCGCCGGCGCTGGTCGAGATCTTCGGCACGCGTGCCCAGATGGTCGCGCCGCTGATCGGGGCGGACGGCTATCTGTTCGGCTGGGTCTCCGCGCATTTCGCCGATGGCCCGCGCGACTTCGCGCCATCCGACATCGCCGCCATTGAGGAGGCGCGCGACGCCGTCCTCACGGTGCCCGGCATGCCGCTGGATATCTGA
>JAQSWY010000154.1 GCA_029266425.1 Xanthobacteraceae bacterium | reverse complement strand
CCGGCGTGGTCCGGCAAGCGGCTCGGCTCGCGCATCCCGCGCGAGCAGGTGATGCCGCTTTTCGTCTGCGTGGTGCTGTTTGTCGCCGTGCTGGTGACGTGGCCCTGGGTGATGCTGTCGGTGCTGTGCATCGCCTATCTCGCCATGCTGCCCTTCTCGGCGCTACGCTATGCGCGGCTCTCGCGCGACTATCAGCGGCGCCTCGCTGCCGGTCCTGCGGATATCCACGCGGGAGCTTCCGCCTCGGATGGCGAGAACCGGCCGAGCCATCTCAACTGAAGGAGAGCGCCGTCAGCGGGCGCGGCGCATCATCGCTTCGACGCGGGCGGTGAGCGGCGCGCCGGGAAAGGCCTGGCGCAGCAGGCGCAGCGCTTCGGCGTCCGAGCCAGGGCGCGCGAGATCGAGATGCTGCGACATTAGCTGGGCAACGGAAGCCGGCTCGCGCCGCGCATAGGCGATGCGTTCGCTCTCGCGCAGGGCGCCGGAAGACGAGATCTTCGCTGTCACGCTTGCCGTCTGCAGCATCACAATAGCCTCCGATCGCCAGAGCGAATCAATCAGCTTTCCTCATGCACACAATGAGGCGCCTGCGCCCGTAACGCACGAACTATTTTCAGGTTCCCGTTCTTGTGAACGCGCACCCGAGCAAGTTCTCGCCGTGTCACTGTCGGCGCTATCCGAGACAATACGAAGACAAGCCGCCAATATTTCAGATTTCGAACAGTTATTCCCTGTCCGCACGACCTCCCGCTGGCAGAGCGGAGGCTGCTGAAGGTATCGCGATGTCGGAATTTCCTATGAATGACTGGATCGATCCGGTCATTCCGGCGCTTCGACCTTAGGAGCGGGTCAGCGTGACCTTGCCGCCGTCGCCGGTGGCGACGCCGTCATACTGGCCGCTGCCGGCCGGCTGCAGCCGTGCCGTGACCTTGCCGAGATGGTTCTGCAGCACGATCTCGTTGCCCCAGACGTCCCAACCCTTCGTCATGAAGATGTCGTTCGGGCAGTCGACGTCCGCATTGGCGGCAAAGCCGGACATGCCGCGATCGGTCGACAGCGTGACCTTGCAGGTCTTCTGGCCGTTGTCCCAGCCATATCTCCAGGTGCCGGCGAGCTGCGTGCGGGTCGCGCCGGGCTCGGTATAGGCGACACCGCCCGGAGCGGTGGCCGGCGGCGGCGCGAGGGCGACCTGGCTCGCGGGCTGGCGAGGGGTGACGGCGGCGGCGGCGGTCGCGGCCGAGGCGCCGGTAGCCGGCATGCCGGGAGCGGGGACGGGCGAGGTTTCCACCGAGCCGGAGGGCGCAGGGGTGATCTGGCTGGTCTCCATGGGGGCGGCATTCGTCCCCGGGAATCCATCGAGGACGGTGCTGCAACCACCCGTGAGAAGGGCTGCGGCGGTCGTGGCCACGACGGCGGAGAACTTCATCGGCCCTGCACTCCCCGCCCGGTTTTCCGAAGAGTCCGGACGCTTGCCCCAGATGGATGCGGCGCGACGCGATCAGGCATTCGCACGTGGACTCTGTTTCCCCAAGGATCGTGGCACGAGCGTGACCCGACCGCGGCAGAGTCCTGATCCACAAGCACTGACATGCTTATGCTCAACGAAAACTTAACGAAAGTCGACGGTGGTTCATCTCTGCGGCGTCATCCCGCCGCGCGAAACTGCATTGACGTGACCGCATCGCGGTCCGGCGTAAAGCAGCGTTCAGTTTTCATCGAAACTGCTTTATGTGCGACGCAGCGAAGAGGAGCTGCGCCATGTATCAGATGCTGGATCCTTCCACCCTCCGTGTCCTCGTCACCGGGGCGACCTCCGGCATCGGCGCCGCCACCGCCCGGCGCTTCGCGCTGGCGGGCGCCAAGGTGGTCGGCACCGGCCGCCGCGCCGACCGGCTGATCGCGCTGCGCGACGAGCTGGGTGCCAACTTCCACCCGCTGGAGGTTGACGTGCGCGACAACGCGGCGCTGACCGAGGTGCTGGCCAAGGTGGCCGCACCCTTCGCCCCGTTCAACGTGGTGTTCGCCAATGCCGGCCTGGCCCTGGGCCTCGAGCCGGCCAGTGCCGCCAGTCTCAAGGACTGGGACGACATGGTCGACACCAACATCAAGGGCTTGCTCTACACGGTGCGGGCGACGCTGCCGGCCATGGTCGAGCGCCGCGAAGGGCATGTGCTGTTCACCGGCTCGGTGGCCGGCGACTATCCCTATCCGGGCGGCAACACCTACGGCGCCACCAAGGCCTTCGTGAAGCAGTTCTCGCTCAACCTGATCGCCGACCTCGCCGGCACCGGCGTGCGCGCCACCAATATCGAGCCGGGCATGGTGGAGACGGAGTTCTCGCTGGTCCGCTTCCACGGCGACGCGGCGAAGTCGGATAATGTCTATGCCGGCACGCAGGCGATGAGTGGCGAGGACATCGCCGAGCAGGTGTTCTTCGCCGCCACCCTGCCGCGGCACGTCAACATCAACCGTATCCAGGCCTTCGCGACCTGCCAGAGCTTCTCGCCGTTCAAGGTCTCGCGTGGCTGAGGTTCAGAGCAAGACGGCGCCGCCGAGCGCGGCGCCGATCACTACCACCCAGGCCGGTACCCGCCACAGTGCCAGCGCCAGATAGGCGAGAAGGGCGAGCGCGAAGGCGCGGCCGGAGGTAATGCTGGACGCCACGACCGGGTCCCAGAAGGCGGCGCCGAGGAGGCCGACGACGGCGGCGTTGACGCCGGCCATGGCGTCGCGCACGCGTTTCTCCGCCGCCAGCCGGGTCCAGAAGCGCAGCGCGCCAAAGACCAGCAGCGCCGAGGGCAGGAAGATGCCGATGAGCGCGACGGCGGCGCCGAGCACGCCATTGGGGGCGTTGGGCATCAT
>JAQSWY010000153.1 GCA_029266425.1 Xanthobacteraceae bacterium | reverse complement strand
CGGCGCTTTCCAGCGTGGTCGCGAGGTCGGGCGCCTCGGCGCACAGCATCGACATGGTGCAGCCGCCGCACCCGCCGGACTGGATCCACAGCACGTTGAAGCCATCGGACATCAGCCTACCCTCCCTGCGCCGACGGCAGGGTCAGCGTCATGACCGCCCCGCCCTCGGGATGATTCCCCGCCTCCAGCGTGCCGCCATGCTCCTGCACGATGCGGTAGCTAATCGACAGGCCAAGCCCGGTGCCCTTGCCCACCGGCTTGGTGGTGAAGAACGGGTCGAAGATGCGCGAGGCAATGTCGGCAGCGATGCCCGGCCCGGTGTCGCGCAGGCTCAACACGATATGCCCGTCCGTCGCGCGGCCCGCTATGTCGAGCCGGCGGCGCGGCTGGCCCTCCATGGAATCAAGCGCATTCTGCACCAGGTTCATCATCACCTGGTGGATTTGCCCGGAATGGCCGATGGCGGCGAGTTCGTCCGGGATGTCGATTTGCGCCTCGATCTCCGGCGCCTGCCCCTTGACCACCCAGTCGAGCGCCGAGCGCACGAGGGGGGCGACGTCGAAGGCATCGGCCGACTGGCGCTGCTCCGAGGAGAAGCGCCGCAGGTCGGCGACGATGTCGCGCACGCGCTCGGCGCCTTCCAGCATGCCGTCCAGCGTGCCGCCGATATTGGCGAGCGTGGTGTCGATCTTCAGCTCCGCGCGCAGCGTCGCCAGCGCCGGGGCGGGCGTACCGGCATGCACCGCGGCGAGATAGGCGGTCAGCCGGTCGCTGTAGCGCTGCAGCGTGTGGGCATTGCCATAGACGAAGGAGATCGGGTTGTTCAGCTCATGGGCGACGCCGGCGACGAGGCGGCCGAGCGAGGCCATCTTCTCGGAATGGATGAGCTGCTGCTGCGCCTGCTTCAGCCGGTCATGCGCGGAAGCGAGGTCGCTATAGGCCTTGCGCAGCTCGCCGATCGGCCGGCCGACCAGCACGATGCCGACCGGCCGCCCGCGCGCATCGAAGCGCACCGCGCCGTTCACCGAGACCGGGAGCCCGCCGGCCGGCGTGGAGAAGGCCAGCTCGCGGTCACTGATGCGCTCGCGCCGGTCGATGATGATGCGAATGTCCTCGAACGAGGTGGGCGAATCTGCAGCCAGCAATTCGCGCAGATGAAGCCGGCTCAGGTCGCTCAGCGGGCGCTGGAAGGCGCGCTCGGCGGCGAGGTTCACCTGCTCGATCCGGCCGGCGAGGTCGCAGGCGATCAGCACGTCGGTCATGGACGACATCAGCCCGGCGATGAAGGTCTGCACCTCCTCGAGCTCGGCGTTCTTCTGCTCCAGCGCGACCTGCTGCGCGACCAGTTCGGCATAGGTCTCGTCCATCTTCTGGATGACGGCGATCCATGCCTCGTCCGTCTGGCCGACGAACGGCGCGATCGGCCCTCCATTCGGCAGAGCCGCGGCCTGATCTCTTTGCGCGCCCTTTGATTGTTCGGACATGCCATCTTCAACGTCGGTATCGACGCGACACTAGAACGAGCCCGCAGGGTTCGGCAACGCCGGCAGGCGACACCGGCTTCTGATCATTGGCAGAAGCAGGATGCCGAACGCACAGAGGCCGCGCCGATACAACTCACGCCGACGCGATCGGTACGCCAGAAAAGCTCGGAGCTCATGGATATGTCGAGCCTGCCAGAGCCCGCTCTTGGCGCTGGGAGATTTCGTGTACGCCAAGACGGTTCGAGGATCACGCCGGCAAGGTCATGCTCATCACGATCCAGGCTTCGCGTGATTTATCGCCGCTTGGGACAGCACGCTATCGGCAGCAGCTCGTAGGAGCCGCTTCGACATTTCTTCGTCATTGACGGAGCGCGCGAGCAGGACGGCCCCCACCATGGTGGAGAGAACAGCCATGGCCTTGCTTTCGGCTCCATCGCCATCAGCGCCGCCAATCCAGCCGCCCATCAATGCGAGATACTCTTTGATCCCGGCCTCGAAAGAGGCGCGCACATCCGGGCCGTGCCGGGCCGCATCCGCACCGAGCGCAACGACCGGGCAGCCGATCGACCTTTCCGCACAGTGAGCTTCGCTGAGATAAATATCGACCACGGCAGACAACGGATCATCGGGCCTGGAAGCGGCGGCAGCGGCCCAGTGGCCCAAAGCCTCCTGCAGGGCGCGCCGGGAAGCCTGCGCCGTCAGGTCATCCTTGGACTCAAACTGCTTGTAGAAGGCGCCCTGCGTGAGGCCGGCTCCGGCCATCAGGTCCTTCAGGCCGATGCCGTCGAAGCCATGCTCCCGAAACAGGCGGCTCGCCACGTTGATCACCGCCTGCCGGTTTTCCTCTGCCTGAACGCGACTGACCCGCATCGTCGACTCCATAATTTAGATTGCGTTCGACTTCTATATTAGATATAGCGTTCGAATGCAATCTAAATTGGCAAGGCCGACGGCATGAAAAAGAAAACCGCTCTTGTGCTGGCAGGTGTCCTGATCGCGGGCGTCGGTGGCGCCGCATATGTCGCGCTGTCGGCTCCGCAGCACGCCGCGGCCGTAAGCGATCCAAGGCTGGGAGCTCCGATCGTCAAAGTGGCAACCGCGGCGCCTGTGAAAGGTGTCGAGCGAGCCTTTACCGGCCTCATCGAGGCGAGGGTGCAGAGCAATCTCGGTTTCCGCGTTCCCGGCAAGATCGTCGAGCGGCTCGTCGATGTCGTGCCAAGCGCAACGCCGTTGCCGCTGCCCGCGCGGTCATGGTTCAAGCGAGCGCGGATGAGAAGCGTTACGCCGCTCTCGTCAAGGGTGGGCTTGCGGCTACCCCCCAACGTTACGAGCAGGCCAAGGCGACGCTCGACACGGCTCAGGCGCAACTCGCCGCGGCAGAAGCGGAGGCGGACGTCGCTGAGAACGAAGCCACCTATTCCACCCTGAATGCGGGCGTGGACGGCACCGTCGTTGCAACGCTCGGCGAGCCGGGACAGGTGGTCGCGGCAGGCCAGACTGTGGTTCAGCTGGCGCATGCCGGGCCGCGCGAAGCCGTCGTCGCGCTTCCGGAGACGATCCGCCCGGCCCTGGGTTCGCAGGCCAAAGCCAGCGTCTACGGCAGCAGTGGTGAGCCGAGCCAGGCGCATCTG
>JAQSWY010000062.1 GCA_029266425.1 Xanthobacteraceae bacterium | reverse complement strand
AGGTCCGTCACTTCGCCAAGGCGCTCGGGCTGAAGGCCAAGACCGACCCGATCGACGCCGCGGTGATCGCCCGCTTCGCCGAGGCGACCCGGCCGGCGGCTGAGGTGTCGCGAAGCGGCCTCGAAGGAGGCTGAAGCCGAGCGCGCCTAACGATCCGTTTCCCACGCGCGATTTCGGAAAATGCCGAACCTTGGATCGTCAATCGCCACAGAAAGTGATCGTTTGATCACTTGCAATCGCCACATTCCGGTTCATCTTGCCGCCGCGCCGGGCGAGGCCCCCGCAGAGTGCCCGAAGCCGGAAAGACTTGACCTATGGACGCCCGTTCCCCCGGAAGCGACGCCTCCCTGACCCTCGATCCCGCAGAGGTCCGCACGATCCTGTTCGGCGTCATGCTGGCGATGTTCCTCAGTGCGCTGGACCAGACCATCGTCGCCACCGCGCTGCCGACCATAGGCGTCGCCTTCTCCGATCTTGAAAGCCTGCCCTGGATCGTCACTTCGTACCTGCTTACCGCCACTGCGGTCACCCCGCTCACCGGCAAGCTCGCCGACATATATGGGCCGCGACCGGTGCTGCTTGGCGGCATCGCCATCTTCCTCATCGGCTCGATCGCCTGCGCGCTGGCGCCGAGCATCTTCTGGCTGGTCCTCGCCCGCGCCTTCCAGGGCATTGGCGGCGGCGGCCTGATCTCGCTGGCGCAAACCATCATCGGCCTGATGATCTCACCGCGCGAGCGCGGCAGGTACCAGGGCTATTTCGCCGCGGTTTTCATCTCCTCCTCCATCGCCGGGCCGATCCTCGGCGGCTTCTTCGCCCAGCATCTGCACTGGTCGCTGATCTTCTGGATCAACGTCCCGCTCGGCCTCGCCGCCGCCCTGCGCAGCGACCGCGCCTTGCGCCGCCTGCCGCCGCACCACCATCGGCATCGGCTCGACGTACTCGGCGCGCTGCTGATGTGCTGCGCCACCGTGGCGCTGCTGCTGGCGCTGAGCTGGGGAGGCACGCGTTTCTCATGGGGTTCGGTCGAGGTGCTTGGCCTAGTGGCGGGTTCGGTGACGTTGTGGGCGCTGTTCGGCCTGCGCATCGCCACTGCCGTCGAGCCGCTCCTGCCGCTCTCCGTGCTGTCGAACCAGGTGGTGCTGACCGGCGTCATTGCCGCCGCCTGCGCCATGGGCACGCTGATCGGCCTGTCCATCCAGCTGCCGCTCTATTACGAATCCGTCCAGCACATGTCGGCCAGCCAATCCGGCCTCGCCATGATCCCGCTCATGGCCGGCGTCGTGGTCGGTGCCACCGCCACCGGGCGGCTGATGCCGCGCATCGTCCACTACAAGCGTCTGCCGGTCGCCGGGATGACCATCGGAATGCTGGCGCTTGCCGTGCTCACCGTCGACCCGGCGGCGACGCCGCTCGCGCTCCTGGTGCTGCTCACCGGGCTTGCCGGGGTCGGGCTCGGCACCGTGCTCCCGGTGGTGACGGTCGGCGTCCAGAATGCGGTGCCGGTGGCGCAGATCGGCACGGCGACGGCGGCGCAGAACTTCTTTCGCTCGCTCGGCGGCGCCGTGCTCACTGCGGTGTTTGGTGCCATCGTCGTCGGCGTCGCCGGGGTCGGCGGCGCACATGAGGTCGGCGGTTCGCTGGCGCTCGACGCGGAAGGAGCGGCGAAGATGGCGCATGCCTTCCGCTGGGTGTTCGCCGCCGCCGCCTTCGCGCTGTTCGTCGGGCTGGTAGCGATGCTGATCATGGAGGAGCGCCCGCTGCGCACCACCGTGCACCACACGACGAACCTGGAGTAAAGGCGGCACGCTCGCGGAGCGTCAATCCCGGGCTCGTCTGGGGGCACGAGTGAGCACCCGCGGATGTGGGGAAAGCCGAGGGCCTCGGCTCGGCGACCCCGATAGCCTGACCGAAAACTCCAAATCGCCCTCATCCCCGGGCTTGATCCGGGGATTCAGCCTACCCCGTATGCACCCGGTCGAAGGTCTGGATCCCCGGGTCAAGCCCGGGGAGGAGGGCGTGAGACGTCGCCTCCAGCGAGTTTTGAGTCGCGCTCTAAGGAGACGGCGACTGAAGGCGGCCGGCCATGACGTTCAGCCCTCGGCAACCTTCTTGGCAGCCGGCTTCTTGGCGGGAGCCTTCTTCGCAGCCGGCTTCTTGGTCGCACTTTTAGCCGACGAACTTTTGGTGCTTTTCGCCGCTGCCTTGCGCGCCGGGCGCTCCGGCGTCGAGCCGGCTTTGGCTTTGATCAGCTCGATCGCCTGTTCGAGCGTCACCGTCTCCGGGTCGGTGCCCTTCGGCAGTGTCGCATTGACCTTGCCATGGTTCACATAAGGCCCGAAGCGGCCGGGGCGCACGCTGACCATGCCGCCGACTTCCGGATATTCGCCCAGCTCGCGTCCTGCCGGTGCGCCGCGGCGGCCGCCCGGACCTTTGTTCTGCTTGTCGGCGATCAGCGCCACCGCGCGATTGAGGCCGATCGAGAGGATGTCGTCGCCCTTGTCGATATTGGCGTAGGTCTTGCCGCTCTGCACATAGGGGCCGAACTTGCCGATGCCGGCGAGGATCGGCTCGCCGGTCTCCGGGTGCCGGCCGATCTCGCGCGGCAGCGAGAGCAGGGCGAGCGCGGTGTCGAGATCGACATCGGCCGGCGCGAGCCCCTTGGGCAGGCTGGAGCGCTTCGGCTTCTCGCCGTCCTTGCCCTCGCCGAGCTGGAGATAGGTGCCGAAGCGGCCCTCGCGCAGCGTGACTTCCAGGCCGGTTGCCGGGTCGGTGCCGAGCACGCGGGTGCCGTTGCTTTCCGCCTCGCCATTCTCGCCGTTCTGGGCGGCGAGGGGACGGGTGTACTTGCATTCCGGATAGTTGGAGCAGCCGATGAAGGCGCCGAACTTGCCCATCTTCAGTGACAGCCGGCCGGTGCCGCAGGTCGGGCAGATGCGCGGATCGGAACCGTCTTCCTTGGGCGGGAAGACGTGGGCGGTCAGCATCTCGTCTAGCGCGGCGAGCACCTCGGAGACGCGCAGATCCTTGATCTCGCCGACCGCTGCCGCGAAGTCGCGCCAGAAATCGCGGAGCACGTCCTTCCATTCGAGTTCGCCCGCGGAGATGCGGTCGAGCTTCTCCTCGAGGTCCGCGGTGAAGTCGTATTCGACATAGCGGTCGAAGAAGCTCTCGAGGAACGCCGTCACCAGGCGGCCCTTGTCCTCCGGAACGAGGCGGCGCTTGTCGAGCTTCACATATTCGCGGTCGCGCAGCACCGCGAGCACCGAGGCATAGGTAGAGGGCCGGCCGATGCCGAGCTCTTCCATCCGCTTGACCAGCGAGGCTTCGGAGTAGCGCGGCGGCGGCTCGGTGAAATGCTGGTCGGCCTTGATGCCCTTGTTCGCCAGCACCTCGTTGGCGGACATGGCCGGCAGGCGCCGATTCTCCTCGTCCTCCTCCTCGTCGTCGCGGCCTTCGCGATAGAGGGTGAGGAAGCCGTCGAACTTGATCACCGAGCCGGTGGCGCGCAGCTCCAGCGCGAGGCCCGACACCTTGGCGTCGATATCGACGGTGGTGCGCTCCAGCTCGGCGGATTCCATCTGGCTCGCCACGGTGCGCAGCCAGATCAGCTCATAGAGCTTGGCCTGATCGGGCTCGAGCTGGCGGATGACGTCCTTCGGCAGGCGCGCGACGTCGGTCGGCCGGATCGCCTCGTGGGCCTCCTGCGCGTTCTTCGCCTTGGCGGTGTATTTGCGCGGTGCGGACGGCACGTAGCGCTCGCCATATTCCTGGGCGATCACCGAGCGCGCGGCGGCGATCGCCTCCGGGGCCATGTCGACGCCGTCGGTACGCATATAGGTGATGAGGCCGACCGTCTCGCCGCCGATGTCGATGCCCTCATAGAGGCGCTGGGCGATGCGCATGGTGATGGCCGGGGCGAGGCCGAGCTTGCGGCTCGCTTCCTGCTGCAGCGTCGAGGTGGTGAAAGGCGGGTAGGGGTGGCGGCGGGCGGGCTTCGCCTCGACCGAGCGCACCACATAGTCGGCCTTCTCCAGCGCGCTGCGGAAGGCCATCGCCTCGGCTTCGGTGCCGACATCGAGCCGGGTGATCTTCTTGCCGTCGGCGCCGACGAGGCGCGCCTCGAACACCTCATTGCGCGGCGTCGCCAGCTGGGCGGCAATCGACCAGTACTCGCGGCGCACGAAGGTCTCGATCTCGCGCTCGCGATCGCAGACGAGGCGCAGCGCCACCGATTGCACGCGCCCCGCCGAGCGGGCGCCGGGCAGCTTGCGCCACAGCACCGGGGAGAGCGTGAAGCCGACCAGATAGTCGAGTGCACGGCGGGCGAGATAGGCGTCGACCAGCGCGGCATCGATCACGCGCGGGTTGCGCATCGCCTCGAGCACGGACTGCTTGGTGATGGCGTTGAAGACCACGCGCGAGATCGGCTGGTCCTTCAGCGCGCGCTTCTCCTTCAGGATCTCCAGCACATGCCAGGAGATCGCCTCGCCCTCGCGATCCGGGTCAGTGGCGAGGATCAGCCCGTCGGAGGCCTTGACCGCCCTGGCGATGTCGGCGAGCCGCTTCTGTGCCTTGGGATCCACATCCCACAGCATGCGGAAATCATGCTCGGGATCGACCGAGCCGTCCTTGGCCGGCAGATCGCGCACGTGTCCGTATGAGGCGATGACCTCATAGCCGGGACCCAGATATTTATTGATCGTCTTCGCCTTGGCAGGCGATTCGACGATGACGACCTGCATGCGCCCGCCACATTTCGTTGGAGGAGAAGCTCAGCCCCGAGAGCGGCCGGAAAATGGGGTGTGTATGCCACGCTGTCAAATGCCGCGCCCCGGACGTGTGTCTTCTATGCAATCGGCGTGACATTTGCGTCCCACCCCCGGAAGGCACGGAAATTTCTCAGAATACCCGTTCAGATCATGGAAACGCGGCCACCCGGATGGCGCTCGAGCCGGCCGGCGATGTCGAGTTCCAGGAGTACGATCTGTACGTCCGAGGCGGATGCCTGGGCCAGCTCGGCAAGGTCGTCGACGCCGAGCGGC
The DNA here is from genome assembly GCA_029266425.1 of Xanthobacteraceae bacterium. GTDB lineage: Bacteria > Pseudomonadota > Alphaproteobacteria > Rhizobiales > Xanthobacteraceae > Ancylobacter. The sequence goes on along the minus strand of JAQSWY010000062.1, from coordinate 8,290 downwards.
GTCGGCCCGAGCAATGCGAGGAGACGGGTGCGGACGCTCGCAGTCGGCTCTTCCCCCATGAGGGGCGCCGGCGGCTCGTTGAAGGTGCGGAACGGGCGCTCGATCAGCGGTGCCAGCGCGTCCAGTATGTCGGCGGCGGAGGTCACCAGCCCGGCGCCCTGCTTGATGAGCTGGTTGGTGCCGGCGGCACGCGGGTCGAGCGGCGAGCCAGGCACGGCGAAGACGTCGCGCCCCTGTTCGCCGGCGAGCCGCGCGGTAATGAGCGAGCCGGAACGTTCCGCCGCCTCCACCACCAGCACGGCGAGCGAAACGCCGGACACCAGCCGGTTCCGCCGCGGGAAATCGCGCGCCCGGGGCACCCAGCCGAGCGGCATCTCCGAGATGACCACGCCCTTTTCAAGGATCTGCTCCAGCAGCGGCACGTTCTCCGGCGGGTAGGGCCGGTCGTGTCCGCCGGCGAGCGCGGCGAGCGTGCCGGTGTCGAGACCGGCCTCGTGGGCGCTGGCGTCGATGCCGCGGGCGAGGCCCGAAGCGATGACGAGGCCGGTTCGGCCGAGCTCGCGGGCCAGCTTCGCCGCCATCATCCGGCCGGCGCCGGAGGCGTTGCGCGCGCCGACCACGCCGACCATCGGCCGGGCCAGCATGTCGAGGCGTCCCCGCACCGCGAGCAGCGGCGGCGCGTCGTCGATCTCCCGGAGCGCCGGCGGATAGTCCGGCTCGTCGAGTGCGATGAAGCGCCCGCCGAGCCGCGCCATCGCCGCCATTTCGGCTTCGGCCTCGGTAGCGTCGGGGATGCGCGGTGCGATCAGCCCGCCGCCGCGGCGGGCGAGGCTCGGCAGCGCCTCTATGGCGGCGGCTGCGCTGCCGAAGCGCGCCATCAGCGAACGGAAGCTGCGCGGACCGATATTCTCGGTGCGGATCAGCCGGAGCCAGTCGCGGCGCTGGGCATCGTCGAGACGCGCCACCGGCTCACGCCTTTCCGCCGATCCTGCCCTCGGTTCCGGCGAGCAGGCGGGCAATATTGGCGCGGTGGGTGATCCAGATCAGCAACGTCAGCAAGCCAAGCAGGAGCGCCGTCTGAGCAGTGCCGAACAGGGAGGCTGTGATCTCCGTGGCGATGCTGGCGATCAGCGCCGAAAGCGAGGAGTAGCGTGTGAGCCTGGCGCAGCCGAGCCAGACCACGGCAAAGGCGATCGCCGCCGGCCAGAACAGTCCGAGCGTGATCCCGAGGAAGGTGGCGACGCCCTTGCCGCCCTTGAAGTGCAGCCACACCGGGAAGACATGCCCGAGGAAGGCGGCGAGGCCGGCGAGCAGCGCGGCTTCCTCGCCCCACAGCGCGCGGGCGATCAGCACCGCCGCCGTGCCCTTCAGGGCGTCAAACAGGAGCGTGGCGGCGGCGAGCTCCTTGCGGCCGGTGCGCAGCACGTTCGTGGCGCCGATATTGCCGGAGCCGATGGTGCGGATGTCCTGCGTGCCGGCAAGCCGGGTGATGATCAGCCCGAACGGGATCGAGCCGAGCAGATAGCCGAGCACGATGCTGAGGAAAGTCGGAAAGGCGGGAAGGGACCAGGTCATTGCCCATCTCCTGCCAATAGGAAATGCGTCATGGCCGGGCTTGTCCCGGCCATCCACGGTTTCAGCAAGGACGTGGATCCCCAGGACAGGCCCGGGGATGACGTCGCTGTTGATAGGACAGGGTGCGACGTCATGCATGTCCCGCTGGTTGCCCGAACGTCAAACGTACTCATACACCGTGCGGCCGGCAACGAGGGTGCGCACCACGCGGCCCTCGAAACGGGCCTCGTCGAACGGGGTGTTGCGGCAGCGCGATTTCAGGCTGGCGGCGTCGAGCAGCCAGGCCTCCTCGAGCGCGATGACCGCGATGTCGGCCGGTGCACCGGGACGAAGTGAGCCGGCTTCGATACCGAGCAGTTCGGCGGGCCGGGTGGACATGGCGCGCAGCAGCGTCTTGAGGTCGATGCCGCCCGAGTTCACCAGGCGAAGCCCGGCGGCGAGCATGGTCTCGAGCCCGATGGCGCCGGGCGCTGCCTCCGAGAAGGGCAGGCGCTTGACCTCGACATCCTGCGGATTGTGATCGGAAACGACGACATCGATCATCCCGCTCGCCACCGCCTCGACCAGGGCGACCCGGTCATCCTCGCCCCGCAGCGGCGGCGAGAGCTTGAAGAAGGTGCGGTAGCCGACGACGTCGCGCTCATTGAGGGTCAGATGGTTGATCGAGGCGGAGGCCGTGACCGGAAGCCCGTCCTCCTTCGCCCGGCGCAGCACGGCGAGCGATTCCGCACAGGTGAGCGAGGCAGCGTGATAGCGCCCGCCGGTGATGCCGGCGAGCCGCACGTCACGCTCGAAGACGATGGTCTCCGCCGCCTTGGGCACGCCGGCGAGACCGAGCCGCGAGGCAAGCTCGCCCTCATTCATCACGCCTTCGCCGGTCAGGGTGGCATCCTCGGTGTGGTGCACGATCAGCGCGCCGAAATCGCGCGCATAGGTGAGCGCGCGGCGCAGCACCTGCGCCGAGGCGACGGACCGCGCGCCGTCGGTGAAGGCCACCGCCCCGGCGGCGCCCAAGAGGCCGATCTCGGTCATTTCACGCCCGGCGAGGCCCTTGGTCAGCGCCGCCATGGGATGGACATGGACGATGGCGGTGTCACGGGCGCGGCGCTTGACGAAATCGACGATCGCCGGGTCGTCGATCACCGGATCGGTGTCCGGCTGGCAGACGATGGTGGTGACGCCGCCGGCCGCCGCCGCCTGGCTGGCGGATGCCAGGGTTTCGCGATGCTCGGCACCCGGCTCGCCGATGAAGGCGCGCATGTCGACGAGGCCGGGCGCAATGACGAGGCCGCGGCACTCCACGATCTCGGTGTCCTCCGGCAGTCCGGCACTGCGCAGCCCGGTGGCGATATCCTTGACGACGCCGTCGATGATGAGCAGGTCGCCATGGGTGTCGAGATCGCGCGAGGGATCGACGATGCGCGCGTCGGCGAGCAGGGTCGGGCGGGGCTCGGAGGTTCGCGGATTAGGCATTGGGCAGGTTCCTCGACAGCGCGTCGAGCACCGCCATGCGCACCGCGACGCCCATCTCGACCTGCTCGCGGATCAGCGACTGTGCGCCGTCGGCAACCGCCGAATCGATCTCGACGCCGCGATTCATCGGCCCCGGATGCATCACCAGCGCGTCCGGCTTGGCGTAGCGCAGCTTGGCCTCGTCGAGCCCCCAATAATGGAAATATTCCTTCACCGAGGGCACGAAGGAGCCGTTCATCCGCTCGCGCTGCAGCCGCAGCATCATGACGATGTCGACGCCGTCGAGCCCGGATTTCATGTCGCGATGGACATCGACCCCGAAGCGGTCGATGTCGCGCGGCAGGAGCGTCGAGGGGCCGACTACGCGGACCTGCGCGCCGAGCCGGTGCAGCAGCAGGATGTTGGAGCGGGCGACGCGCGAATGCAGGATGTCGCCGCAGATCGCCACCGTCAGCCCCTCGATCCGCCCCTTGTTGCGGCGGATGGTGAGGGCGTCGAGCAGCGCCTGCGTCGGGTGCTCATGGGCGCCGTCGCCGGCGTTGACCACCGAGCAGTCGATCTTGCGCGCGAGCAGTTCCACCGCGCCGGACGCGGAGTGGCGCACGATGAGCACGTCCGGGTGCATGGCGTTCAGCGTCGCCGCGGTGTCGATGAGGGTCTCGCCCTTCTTCACCGAGGAGGTGCTGACCGACATGTTCATCACGTCGGCCCCTAGCCGCTTTCCAGCCAACTCGAACGAGGACTGGGTGCGGGTCGAGGCCTCGAAGAACAGATTGATCTGGGTGCGGCCGCGCAGCGTGGCGCGCTTCTTTTCCACTTCCCTGTTGAGGACGACGAATTCCTCGGAAAGGTCGAGCAGGCCGGTGATGTCCTCGGCCGAAAGACCCTCTATGCCCAGCAGATGCCGGTGCGGGAAGGTGAAGCTGGTGGCGGTCGGTTTCGATGTCATGTCGAAGTCGGCTGGATAGAGGTACGCGCCCACAATCGCAAGCACCTGCACGCTGATTGAACGCTGATTCCCACCGGATTCGGTATTGAAGGATGGGAACCTACGGCACGCCTGGGCGTTGAACCGGCGCCGGTAACTGCCATGCGTTGAAAAGTGAACCGAAAAGCCGGAATCGCGTCACCAAACGGTCACCGTCCATTCAGTTGCCGTTCACCACATCGGACTCACACTCGATATTGATCACGCCGTAACGTCGAGGCGTGTCCTCAGGAGTAAGTCTCATGTCGAGCACGCGTTTCTCCAAGATGTTCACTGGCGTTGGTCTTGCTGCCACCCTTGCGATGGCGCTCGCCACTCCGGTTTCCGCCGCTCCGCTGGGCGCGGACCTTGGCCTTGCCAAGGCTGTTCCCGCCCCGACCGAGCAGGTACGCTGCAATGGCTGCTGGGTTGCTGGCGGCGTTGCCGCCGGCGTGCTGGCTGGTGCGGCCATCGCGGGTGCCGCCCGCGGTCCCTATTATCGCGATCCGTACTATTACGACGCCCCGCCGGTGGTCTATGCGCCGCCGCCGCCGGTCTACTACGCCCCGGCACCGCGTTATGCCTATGGTTCCCGCTGCTGGGTGCAGAGCGGCCCGTATCGCGGCCAGGGCTATTACACCCGTTGCTGACCCTGATGTGCTGATCGAGCTTGGCTGCGGCATTGCCGGAGCAGAGCTAGAGCAAAGCTAGAGCATTGATACGGCGGCGATGACCAGAGGCAGGGTCACCGCCGCCAGTATCGTCTGGATCGTCAGCATCTCGGCCAGCAACGGCGCGTCGCCGCCCATCTGGCGGGCCAGCACGTAGCCGTTCGGTGCCGAGGGCACCGCGCTCGCCACCGCCACCACCAGAAGATCGACCCCCGACAATCCGCACAGCACGCCGATCGCGATGGCCATTGTCGGCAGCGCGCCGAGCTTCAGCGCGCTCGTCAGCCAGGTCGCCATGCGCGGGCGCCGCAGGTCGCCGAGCCGCAGGCCGGCGCCGACCACCAGCAGTCCCAGCGCCAGCGAGGCGCGGCCGAGAATGTCGGCGAACGTTATCAGGACCGACGGAATCGGCAGGTGCGCGACATTGATCAGCGCGCCGAGCGCGCAGGACCAGATGAAGGGGTTGCGGAGAAGCTGCCTCGCGATAAGCCGGGCGTCGCCGCCCGCCGTGCCGTGGCGCGCCAGAACGATGACGCTCAGCGTATTAGCGAACGGGATGATGACCGCGATCGCCACGGCCGCCACCGCGAGCCCCGCCGGGCCGGCAAGACCGCCGGAGACCGCGAGCCCGATATAGGTGTTCCAGCGCAGCGCGCCCTGGAACACCGAGGTGAAGCCCGGCCCATCGAGCCGCAGCGCCCGGCTGAGCGGACGGCGCGCGAGCAGCAGCGTCGCGCCGAGCAGCGCAATGGCACCGAGCAGGGCGGCCGCCACCCCGGCCGCCGCGACGCCGCCAAGATCGGTGCGCGCGATGCTCACGATGATCAAGGCCGGGAACAGCACGAAATAGGTCAGCCGCTCCAGCGCGATCCAATGGCTCGTCTCGGGCAGCAGCCAGCGCTTCAGTGCCACGCCGAGTGCGATGATGAGGAAGACCGGCACCAGCGCGGCAAGGACGTTCGCCATGATGTCAGGCGCCGAGCATGCGCAGCCGGTCGAGCGCGCCTTGCAGGATGAAGGCGGCAGCATGCTGGTCGATCACCGCCGCGCGCTTGGCCCGGCTGACATCGGCGGCGATCAGGTCGCGCTCCACCGCGGCGGTGGAGAGCCGCTCGTCCCACAGCGCGATCGGGAGTTCGGTGAGCTTCGCGAAATTGCGGGCGAAGGCGCGGGTCGATTGCGCCCGCGGGCCCTCCGAGCCGTCCATGTTCACCGGCAGGCCGAGCACGAAGCCGACCGCGCCACGTGCCCTGGCGAGTTCGAGGATGCGTGCGGCATCGGGGGTGAACTGCTTGCGTGGAATGGTCTCGACCGCGGTAGCGAGCCGGCGGTCCGGATCGCAGCTCGCGACGCCGATAGTCTTGGTGCCGAGATCGAGCCCGAGCAGCGTCCCGCGCGGGGGCAGGAGGGCGGCGGACTCGACGAGGGAGAGGATCGGGGCGGTCATCAGGATGCGCTACCACGCCAATTTCGCCGGCGCTACCTGAGGGCGGGGGACCGTCATGCGGCCGACGGGTAATATCGCCAGCATGTCGACACGAGTGCGGGAACGAGAGGGGCTCACCCTTGTACCTTCAACGCCGCGCCCTAATGTCCTCAGCGAAAAGAGCCAAGGAGACCCTGATGAAGATCACCTGGTACGGCCACTCCGCCTTTCGGCTGGATTTCGCGGGCAAGGTCGTGCTGATCGACCCGTTCCTGTCCGGCAATCCGTCGTTTGCGTCCAGCCGCGACGTAGCGGTGCTCGGCACCACCCACATCTTGCTGACCCATGGCCATGGCGATCATGTCGGCGACACCGTCGCCATCGCCGAGGCGACCGGGGCCATGGTGGTTTCGAACGCCGATCTCTGCGCCTGGCTGGCGACGCAGGGCGTGAAGAACCTCGATTCGATGAATACCGGCGGCACCACCGACCAGGGCGGCTTCACCGTGACCCTGGTGCGCGCCGACCATTCCTCGGGAATGGTCGTCGAGGGCCGGACGGTCTATCTCGGCAATTCGAACGGCGTCATCGTGAAGGCGCCGGGCGAGCCGACCATCTGGCACATGGGCGACACCGACATCTTCTCCGACATGGCGCTGATCGCCGAAATCCATAAGCCGGATGTCGTGATCATGCCGATCGGGGACCGCTACACCATGGGCCCCGACACTGCCGCGCTGGCGGTGAAGCGCTACGTGCCGGGGCTGACCATCATTCCCTGTCACTACGGCTCCTTCCCTCCGCTGGAGCCGGATGCCGACCGCTTCGTCGCGCTCATCAACGAGGAGGCCACGGTGAAGGTGCTGGAGAGCGGCAAGCCAGTGGAGATCGGGCTTTAGGTGCGGCCCGGGTCGCCGCGCGGCTCTGGCTTTGTTTCAGGACCGGGCACGCTCGGCGGCGCCGAGGGCGCAGCGGGTTTCGTCCGTCAAGCGCTCTTTGGTTTCGTCCGGGCGCCGACGGGGCGAGCGGCACCTCGCGCCGTCACGTTTAGCGTGACGGCGGCGCGAACGAGCGCCGTCACCGCCGCCTCATCAATCGAGTCGCCCTCATGGAAGTCGATGGCACGCCTGGTGTTGCCCTCGAGGCTGGAGTTGAAGAGGCGCGAAGGGTCCTCCAGCGAGGCGCCCTTGGCGAAGGTCAACTTCACGGCGTTTCTGTAGGTCTCGCCGGTGCAGATGATCCCGGCGTGCGACCACACCGGAACCCCTCTCCATTTCCACTCCTCCACCACATCGGGGTCGGCCTGCTTGATCAGGGCGCGGAGCCGGGAGAGCATCTCGCCACGCCAGTCGCCCAACTCCCTGATCCTCTCGTCGATCATCTGGGAGGGAGAGCTTCCCCCTTTTGCTTCCGTCGCGCCGTTCTCCATCGTGGCTGTCGCCTTTTTCATGATTGCACGACGCTCCGTGTACCCTCGGCTTGCGAACATCGCGGGCTGCGCTACGGGACCCAGCCGGGCAGTTCGGATGCCTGCCTGATCCAGCCCGCCAGGAGTTCCTCGTCGAGCTGATCGTCCTCGTGGATGTGGAAGTAGCGCGTGTCCTTGTCCTTGGACGAGACGGGTGGCACGGGGTGCAGCGCCGCGCCGCGGAAGAAGGCCACCTTGATGTACTTCGCGAAGCAATGGACGCCGAGGAACCAGCCCTGGCCCTCGACACCGTACAGCGGCGAGTTCCATTTCACCGCCTTGCGCACGCCGGGGAGGGTGCGCACGATGAGCGCGTCGAGGCGGCGCCCGGCGTCGCGTTTCCAGCCCGGCATCACCGCGATGTAGGCCTGCACGGGAGCGTCGCCGTCGCCCTTCGCGATCTGAGGGTTGCCGCCCGAGAGTAGGCCCGGCTTCGCATCGGCCTGCTGGGCGGGGGCCTTCCTTGCGGTCTTCGTGGACTTGGTGGACGTCTTTTCAACCATTGCGTTCACCCGCAGATGTAGACAGGGCTTCGATCGGAATTGTTGCGAAGGGCGTCAATCCGCGCGCGCCAGAAGCTGCTCCAGGTTCGCAAAGAACTGCTGCCACCCGTACTTGGCGCCCTGATAGGCCTGCTGCTGGTCCGTCCGGAAGCCCGACTGCTCCATGCGCAGGTGAGTCCCCGTGTTCGTAGGGGTGAGGGTCCAGGT
>JAQSWY010000152.1 GCA_029266425.1 Xanthobacteraceae bacterium | reverse complement strand
CCGAGCGCACGGGCGTCATCGTCGAACTGCGCGACGCCAGCCTCGCCCGGCTCTCCATGCTCAACGAGCTGCTCGATCCGGTCTTTGCCGAGGTGCCGCTGGAGCATGCCGACCTGTTCGACCGTGGGCTGATGCCAGGCGAGACGCCGCGGCTCTTCGTCGACATGGTCGCGCATGTCGCCCTCGGCCGCGACCGCCGGACCTACCGCTTCCTGCAGGATACGCGCTCGGGCCGGCGCGTGCTGGCCGAAAGCACCAACCCGCACGACATCGTCGATGCGGTCACTCGCTACCTCGCCCGCCGGCTGATCGCCCGCGAGCAGGCCATGGTCGCGGTGCAGGCGCCGCCGGAGGCCGAGCCGCACCCGGCGCCGCATCATCCCGCCGCCGTGCCGACGCCTCAGCCGCGCGGCCGGGGACGGGCCTTCGGCTTCTTCGTCCTGGGGCTGGTGATCGGCGCCGTCGCCGTGCTGGCCCTGCTGGTGCTGAACCCGGAATTCAGCGTCCGCTGATCGCCTCGGTGAGCACGCGCACGGTACGCGTCGCCACATTCGCGTCGCCACGCTGGAAGCCGCGCGTCTCCAGCGTGCAGCGCCAGGGGAAGGCCGCGTCGACACGCTCGATGCGATAGAGATGGTAGCCGCCCGGCCAGTGGCGGTCATCCGGCCCGGCGGCGAAGGACGGCGCCTCGACCACCGGGATCAGCCCGGAATGCGGCCCGGGCAGCATCTCGACCATCGGGACATGGTCGTGGCCGCAGATGATCAACTCGGCGCCGTGGCGGGCGAACACTTCGCGCACCGCCTCCTCGTCGATCAGCCGCTTGTGGCCGGCGCGCCAGCCGCAGGGCGGATGGTGGATCAGCACGACGCGGAACAACCCCTCGGCAGCGAGCTCGTCCAGTATCCGGCCGAGCCGCTCGCGCTGCGCCCGTCCGACCTTGCCCGTCGCCATGAAGGGATGGGTGGGCACGGCGGTGGAGATGCCGACCAGCGCCACGCCATCGCGCCGGCGCACGAAGGGGAAGGCCTCCTCGGCGGTGACGTCGCCGTTCACCCCGTCGCCTCGCATGTAGTCGCCCCAGTTGAGCAGCGAATGATGCGCGGTGGAGCGGACATAGGCATCGTGATTGCCGGGCACCACCGTCACGTCATGCCCGTCGCCGAGCGAGCGCAGGAAGTTCAGCCCGGTGGCGAATTCGGCGGCGAGGCCGACATTGACGAGGTCACCGGTGACAGCGATGTGGTCCGGCGCCATCGCCTTGATGTCGGCCACCAGCAGGTCGATGGTGGCGATGTTGAATCGATGCTGGCGCCCGCGCCGCCAGTTGATCACGCCCAGCGCCCGCTTGCCGGCGAGCTCGGCGAAGCGCGCGCGGGGAAGCGGTCCCAGATGGGCGTCGGTGACATGGGCGAGGACAAACACGGGGGCTTCCTTACCAGCCCGGGGGCGGAGATGGAAAGCTCCCCCAGCGGCAGTCCGGTCACTCCCATGCCGGCCTCACGCCGGCTGCTGGTGCGCCTGCTGCACGGCTGGGGCCGGCTGACGCGCAGCGTCACGCTCGGCGTGCGCGCCGTGGTGATCAACGAGGATGGCGCCATCCTGCTGCTGCGCCACACCTATGTGCCCGGCTGGCACCTGCCGGGCGGGGCGGTCGATCCCGGCGAGACCATCGAGGCCGCGGTCGTCCGCGAGCTGTTTGAGGAGACCGCCGTCATCCCCGCCGCCCCGCCCCGGCTGCACGGGCTGATGCTCAATTTGCATCTCGGCGCGCGCGACCATGTGGCGGTCTATGTGGTCGAGCGCTTCACGCAAGCGCCGCCGCGCGTGCCCAATCGCGAGATCGCCGAGATCGGCTTCTTCCCGTCCGGGGCGCTGCCCGAAACGACCTCGCCCGCCACGCGCCGGCGCATCGCCGAGGTGATCTCCGGCGCCCCTGCCGCTGCGCTCTGGTGAAGACCGGCGCGATTGCCGCTTCCGGTTGAATGGAACTACCGCTACCCTTTACCGTTCAGCGGGGGGCATCCGTTCGACCGACAACGGGCGCAAGGCTCGCCTTGGGCGGGCGACGGGGCGTAGCGGGCGGAACCTTTCGCTCGCTCCCGACATAGACGAGCGTGCGGAAGGGTGCGTGTCGTGAGCGAGGATGCGGGAGTATCGGGCCGCCTGCTGTCGGTGATGAGCTCCTTCGTCGCCGGGCTGAACTATCCGCTCGACTGGCGCAGCGCCCTCGCCGCTCTCATGCCGCGGCTCGCAGTTGAACTCGAACTCAGCCGGGTCGCTCTTTTCGAGGTGCATACGTCGCCCGGTGCCGGCCTTGGCGTCACCTGCCGCGTCGACTGGGCGCGTCCGGGCCTCGCGTCTCTCGCCGACAACACCCACCCGCCCGTGCGCCCAGTCGACGCCGATGCCCGCCAGCGTGATTGGGCGGAGCGGCGCACGCGGGGCGAGGTGATAGAAGGCCGCACCGAGGACCTCGACGGCTATCTCGGCGCCTTCTTCCGTGCCGCCGGCATCGTCAGCTTCTACACCGTGCCGGTGATGGTGGAGGGGCGCTGGTGGGGCCATTTCTGCCTCAGCTCCGACAACCGCGATCGGGCCTGGAGCGAGGAGGAGCGCACCGCCTTCCAGGCGTTCGCCGGACTGATCGCGCTGGCGGTGGAGCGCTCGCGCGCCGGCCGCGAGCTCAGCGAGGCGACCCGCCTCGCCATGCTCTCCGCGGCGCTCGACGCCATCGTCACCGTCGACGAGGCCGGACAGATCGTCGATTTCAATCCCGCCGCCGAGGTCATGTTCCGCTACAAGCGGGCGCAGGTGATCGGCCGCTCGCTCGGCGAGACCATCGTGCCGCCCAACCTGCGGAACGCGCATCTCAGC
>JAQSWY010000151.1 GCA_029266425.1 Xanthobacteraceae bacterium | reverse complement strand
GCATCTCGGCCTGCCCAACCGCGACGACGTGAAGACCGGGGTGATCACCTACAAGATCGCCGCCCACGCCGCCGACCTCGCCAAGGGCCACCCGCTGGCACGGGCCTGGGACGACGCGCTTTCCCGAGCGCGGTTCGAGTTCCGCTGGCAGGACCAGTTCAACCTGGCGCTCGATCCCGACACGGCGACCGCCTTCCACGACGAGACGCTGCCGAAGGAGGCGCACAAGCTGGCGCATTTCTGCTCCATGTGCGGGCCGAAATTCTGTTCGATGAAGATCAGCCAGGAGATCCGCGACACGGCCAAGGCCGCCGAGGCGGAGCGGGGCATGGCTGAGATGAGCGAGGCCTTCCGCGCCGGCGGCGGGCAAATCTATCGCGACACCCCGGCGGCGGAGTAGCCTCCATCGTGGCCGGTGCGGAAGCTCCGGCCACGGTTCCCCACAAGGATGCCCGCATGTCCCTTTCCCCCGTCCGCCCCATCCCCGCCGTGCTGGCCGTGGTCGAGCGCGGCGGCGAGGTGCTGCTGGTGCGACGGGCCAATCCGCCGGACCAGGGGCTGTGGGGCTTTCCCGGCGGGCGCATGGAGATGGGCGAGACCCATCTCGAGGCGGCGCTGCGCGAGCTTGGTGAAGAGACCGGCGTCGAGGCCGATTCGCCGCGCCTCATCACGGTGCTCGACTTCATCGAGCATGATTCGGCAGGCGTGCTCGCTCATCATTTCGCGATGATCGCGGTGCTGTGCCGCTGGCGCGCCGGCGAGGCGGTCGCCGCGGACGACGCGCTGGAGGCGCGCTGGTTCGGTCCGGAGGCGCTCGCCGGCCTGGGCGCCAGCGCCAGCCTGAAGGTCGGCTTCCTTGCCGACCTCGCGCTCGCCATCCCGCGCGAGGCGTGAGCCCACCACCGCAGCCGGCTGCACAATGAAAAGGGGCCCCACGAGGGGCCCCGATCCGATGTCGTCGAGAGCAGGTTGCCCGTCAGGCGTGCGCCGAGGCCACGCCCTTCTCGGCCGGCGAGCCAGGAAGCCTCGACTGCGCCACATGGGCCGAGAGCACCTTCGGCAGGAGTGTCACCGCGAGGAAGGCGGCGAACAGGTCCATGGCGGCGACGGTGTAGAGGACCGACGACCACGTGCCGGTGGCTTCCATCAGCAGGTTGCCGACCGGCACGAACAGCGCGCCGATACCCTTCGCGCAGTAGAGCACGCCGTAGATCTTGCCGATGTGCTTGGTGCCGAAGGCGTCGCCCGCGAGCGCCGAGAACAGCGAGTACACTTCACCCCAGGCCAGGAACACGACGCCCGACAGGATGAGGAACGCCCACGGATTGTGGCCGAAATAGCCGAGCGCGATGATGCCGAAGCCTTCGAGGGTGAAGGCGATCACCATCGTCTTCTCACGGCCGATATGGTCGGAGATCCAGCCGAACAGCGGACGCGAGATGCCGTTCATGACGCGGTCGAGCATCAGCGCGAGCGGCAGGGCGGCCATGGTGAAGAAGTACAGGTCGACCTTGAACTCCTTCACGCCGAGGTCCTGCGCGATGACGCCGAGCTGGGCGACGGCCATCATGCCGCCGGTCACCACGCAGGTGAACATCAGCAGCATCAGCCAGAACAGCTTGGTGTTCAGCGCTTCCTTCAGCGTGTAGTCGCGACGGCTCTGGCTGAGCTTGTCGGACGCCTTCACTTCGCCGGTCTTCGGCGCACGCAGGAACCAGGCCGCGAGGAAGGCAAGGCCGCCCTGCAGCAGGCCGAAGAAGAAGAAGGTCTCCTGGAAGCCCGCCGTCTCGATCATGGAGGCGATCGGCAGGATGGTGAGGGCCGAGCCCGCGCCGAAGCCACCCGCGGTGAGGCCAACGGCGAGGCCGCGGCGATCGGGGAACCACTTGAGGGCGTTGTTGATGCAGGTGGCGTAGATGCAACCCACGCCGATGCCGCCGACGGCCGCGCCGACATAGAAGCCCGTCAGGCTGGTGGCCTGCGAGTTGAGGACCCAGGCCGTGCCGATCATCAGCGCGCCGAAGGCGACCATGATGCGCGGGCCAAACTTGTCGATGAAGTAGCCCTCGATCGGGGCCAGCCAGGTCTGCACCAGCACGAAGATGGTGAAGGCGATCTGGATCGATGCGCGCTCCCAGCCGAAGGTCTGCTGGATCTCGGGCACGAACAGTGTCCAGGCGTACTGGATGTTGGCGGTGGCCACCATGCAGACGACGCCGACGACGAGCTGGAGCCAGCGGCGGCCTTCCGAGAAATCCGCGCCCGGCCCCGTGGCCGCAACGGTGTTGTTAGACGTACTCAAGGGCGATCTCCTCTCCCAAATCTATCAAGCGCCGCGGATCGGCTTGTTGTTGTTGCGGTCGCTCCGTCCGCACGGGACGGGCGCCGGCTTATCGTTGGCCTCGGGTGGCTTTTCCACCTCCCGCGACGGCCGCTGGCGCGGCATGCTTTTCCAATAGGTTGATGCGGCTTCCGCCCCTGCGCCGGCACCGCGAGCTGTCCGGCTTTGCGTGTGACGCAGGGTTGCGGAACCGATCCGCTAAGGCAGGATCATAATCGACAATATTATGTATGCCAATTCCCCTTTATGACTCTTCGACAGCAACGTAAATTCGAAGTCGACGTCTAATTGTCATTTCCCATCATTGATCGTTGATGCAGATAATGCGCTGCCTCTCCGACCTTCCCTTGCGCATCTTCATGTAAATTGAGGAGATGCTAAACAGTGACGCTCAGTAATCATAGTGCGGGAATGCCGGCCCTCTCGACCTGACGCGGGCAAGAACGCAACCACGACGTCCTCGGGCGCACCTCGTGGAGACGGCCGATTACGTTTTCAATTCTTCAAAAGAGAAGGAGCGCGTGGAGCGACCAGGTCGGTACGAAGGCACCAGAACAAGAAAAAGGGCGCGTCCGAAGACGCGCC
>JAQSWY010000032.1 GCA_029266425.1 Xanthobacteraceae bacterium | reverse complement strand
CCTTAGGTCCTATTGCGGGTTCGTGGGTGCCTGCGGGTTCGTCTGCGGCCGGTTGGTGCAGTCCGCCGCGCCACTGGGACAACTTCCCGGCTGGCGAGAGGTATTCGTGTTGTTCGTATCCGTCTGGCCGGACTGATTACCCGTGCCTCCGGTGGTGGCACCGCCGGTATTGCCGGCCGCGCCTCCACCGGAGTTATTGCCTCCACCGGCGCCTCCACCGGCGCCTCCACCGGTCTGCGCGAGCGCGGGAGTACCAAGGGCGAGCAAAACCGTCAGCGCGGAAACCGCGCCCATCTTCATCGACATCATAGGGTTTCCTCCTTGAGAACTAGAGCCCTTTCCGTTCGGAGGGAAACCTCCGAACGACAGATGAGTGCTCTAGATTCAATAAGCTGGAGCAATTCCTCTTCGATCAGATGATTCCCATCTGATCGGGAAATGCTCTGGGGCGAAACGGGTGGCGCAAGGAAGTGTTCCTGGCACCTGCACATCTCGGGCCTCACGGATGAGTTATAGGTATCTTCTTCTCACTATTGATTTTTTCGCTGGCAAAATAGTGCTTGCGATTGAGCTTGGGTCGCCGCTCGATCGCGGAGACGTACCGGTGCAATTGCTCGGCGGCGGCGCATCAATCCGTTCCCGGCCGTAGCGCGCAACTCCACATCGCAGCCGCCGCCTCACATCAGAGCAGCTTCTGGCCTCTGAGCAGTATTTCGACAATCAGTCGAGCATCATGAATTTCTGCGCCGGCGCCGGTCCTGGCGGCGGAGCTCAAGGTCAGCATCGCCCCGGTATACTGAACGCCGCGCCGCCCCTCAAAATGCCGGTCCAGGAATGCCGCGGTCTCGTGCAACGTCCGCAACTTCGTCCCGTCGTGCAGGATGATGGGCTGGTCAAAGCCCGCGTCCCAGAATGGGAGCTTTTTGTCGCTCATATCCAGATAAGTCGTATCGACCAGATCCAGATCCGTCCGTCTCATGCACGCCGCTGCTGTGTTTGCTTACGCTCAGTGCCGAACGACCGCGCGAGGCTTCCAAATGGTCGTCGCTCTGGATTTAGTGGCGCGTTTCCACGATGGGGGCGCAAATGGCTTCCGGCCTTCAACACAAGCGCCGATGATCAGTGGCGCGCCCGAAACGGCTTCTTACTGCTGCAGCGGCGACACCGCATAGATCTCATCCAGTATTTTCACCATCAGGGTATTCGCTGTCGCCTGGCCATCGAGTGCGAGCGTCAGGTTGGTCCAGACGACCAGGGTGACGTCGTTGCCGGGATCGTAGCCCATGAAGGATTGGTAACCGGGCATTTCGCCCTCGTGGTAATAGATCACGTTGGGCCCGAAAGTGAGCGTCAGGATGCCATAGCCATATTTCTGCATGGCAGGCTTGCCCGGCTCCGGTGCCTCAGGACTCGCAAGCCATTGTTTCTGGAACTCGGCATTGAAAACCTTGCCTCCGACCAGGGCGCGCATCCACGTCGCGAGGTCGTCCGCGGTCGAGATGACGCCGCCCGCAGCAAAGTAGGCGGACGGGTTCTGCCACGTGTCGTCGTTGGGCTTCAGCGTTCCCGCCCTGGCTGCCGCCTGGAGCTCTTCCGGGTAGGGCGCATCGGCCAGCGCATACGACGTGCTGCCATAGAGGTAGCCATGTGCGTAGGGCTCGGGGATGGCATTCGACGTGCTTGGCGGCAGCGCGGTATTGCTCATGCCAAGCGGTCCGAACAGGCGCTTCTGGAACACAGCCGCGAGCGGCATGCCGTCGATCTTTTGAGCGACGAGGCCGAGCAGGTAGTAATTGGTGTTGTTGTATTCGTACGCGGCGCCCGGCGCGAATTCGGGCGGTCGTTTGAACGCCATGGCGAGCACCTCGCCTGCGGTCCACACCTTGTCCGGATCGTCGTCGAGGCTCTTCGCAAGCTCCGGCGCGTTCGTGAAATTGAAGAGGCCGGACCGCATTTTCAGGAGCTGGCTGATCGTGATTTTGTCCCCGTTGGGAACGCCGCCGACAAATTGCGAGATCGGATCGTCGAAGCTCAGTTTGCCTTCCTGGACCATTTGCACGATTGCCGCGGCGGTCATCGTCTTGGTATTCGAGGCTGCGCGGAAGTGGATGTCGGCGCTTGGCAGGCTCCTGGCGGCGAGATCGGTCGTTCCGTAGCCGAAGTTGACATTGCCCTGCGGCGTCGAGAGCAGGACCATGGCGCCGGGCAGCTTGAGTTCCTTGGCCAAGGCTTCGATGCTGGCCTGAAGCAAGGTCGGGTCGATCGGTTTGAGCCCTGTCGACGCACCCATCGCCGTGCCGCACCCGCACGCCATTACAACTGCGGCGGCCACGAGCCTGCTGATCATCACTCCCTCCCGCATTCGTTGCACCAAGGCGTGGTAGTTGCAGCAAGCGTAGCAGGGTGCAGGCTAAAACCCGAAACGCCGGGGCCGGAGCCTTCAGATCGGCGCCAGCCCTTCTGGCGCATCCAGTGAAATCGTCGGCATGGTCGCCAGTGCCCGACGCGTGGGCGCGTTGGCAGCGCAGATCACGAAGGCGGCAGTTCATGAAGGTGGCAAGTCGAACGCAGGTGGGGGCTCGCCGGCCACGCGGAACGTCGAGGAGAGTTCGTCCTGAACAATGTCGAGGAGCGATCTGGCGAGACGCGAGAGCTCGGCGCGATGAATGGCATGCAGGCGAATTGACACGCGCGGCGCGAACGGCCGGCGGACCACCCCGGGGAATTCCTGCTTGCCGATGAAGACGCTCGGCAGCAGCGCAGCGCCGACGCCGGATTCCACCAGCGACATCGCGATCGACGGGTGATTGCACTCCACGTCGATACGAAACGGCACTCCGGATTGTTCGAAGGCGGCGGCGATGCGGGCAGCCCAGGGCGAGGTGGGGTTGAATGATATCAGCCGTTCCGAGGCGATATCCCGGGGGGCTATGGCGGGAAGCCGGGCGAGCGGCGAGTGCTTCGGCAGCGCGCAAATGACGTCGATGTCAAAGAGATCGAGCGAACGCAGCGACGCATCCGGGATCGGTCCATAGAGCACGCCCAGATCAATCTGACCGTGGGCAACGCGTGCGACCACCTCGTGAGAGGTCAGGAGCTTCAGGGAAAACGACAGCTCAGGGCGCGCGAGCAAGAACTTGGTAATGGGTGACATCAAGTAAGTCGTCGCGATGCTCGGCAGTACGCCAATGCGCAGGCGTCCGGTAAGGCCCCGCTGAAGGTCTTGCACCGCACGTTGCATCTGCTCGACCGTCTCGAATATGCTTTCGGAGAAAGCGAACAGCTCTTCCGCCTCGCGTGTCGGATGGAGTTTTCCGCCACGGCGGTTGAACAGCGGCATGCCGATCAGGCTTTCGGTGTGCTGGAGAATCTTGCTCACCGCCGGCTGCGACATGCCGAGAAACTTCGCCGCCCCAGTGACGGTTCCGGTGCGCATCACTGCCCAGAATACTTCCATCTGTCGAACATTCATGCCGCTCACGGGGGCCTGCCTCTCTCGCCTTTGCTCGGGCAGTGATTTCCGAATGCATCGGCGGCATATCCATTCTGCAGGTTATAGCAGGGCGCGGAATTGGAATTGGACACCCTCACTGATAGTGGGCTTTGTGTGCATCAGCCGCCGCTGTTCGCGGCCGCCATCGTTTTGCAGCCGGTTAGCTCTTTGCACGCCCCCGACACAGTTCGACCGCCGTTCCGGACGCTCTTTCCCGCGATCATGCTGCCAATGTTCCTGGCAGTCGTTGACCAGACCATAGTGGCCACGGCACTTCCGGCCATCGGCCTGGAGTTCGGCAGCTTCGAGCGCCTCTCCTGGATCATGGTCGCCTACCTCGTCGCCTTGACGATCTCAGCGCCGATCTTCGGCGTGCTCGGCGACAATTTCGGGCGCCGCCGACTGCTGCTGGTTGCGCTCGGTCTCGTGGCCTTCTTCTCCGTCACCTGTGCCTTTGCCACCAGCGTGGAGATGCTGGCGGTCGGGCGCTTCGCCCAGGGGCTCGGCGCGGGCGGCCTGATGACGCTGTCGCAGGCGCTGATAGGGGAGGCCGTACCGCCGCGGGACAGAGGGTATTTCCAGAGCTACACGGCCTCGGTGGCGGTGACGGCAAATTCCTTCGGCCCGGTGCTCGGCGGAATCCTCGCCGAACATTTGGGCTGGCAATCGGTGTTCCTGGTGAACCTGCCCATCGCGGCAGCGGCGGCGGCGCTGGTGTGGCGGTTGCCCGGGCGCAGTGCGGTTGGAGAGGATTTCCGCTTCGACTATCCCGGCGTGCTGTTGTTTGCGCTGCTCATCAGCTCGTCGCTTCTGGCCATGGAGCAATTGCAGGATCCGGCGAACCTTTCGTGGCCTCTACTCGCCAGCTTGCTCGGGCTGGCGGCCATTGCGCTGCCCGCCCTGATCTGGCGCGAACGGCGCGCCATATTGCCGTTGCTGCCATTGAGCCTTCTCGGCCACCCGGCGATCTGGCGAAGCGACACGCTCGCGTTCCTGCATGGCGCGTGCATGGTATCGCTGGTGACGTTCGTTCCGATCTATCTCTGCGTCGTGCATGGCGTCACGCCGGCGCAGGCAGGTCTCCTGATGCTGCCCATGACGGCCAGCATAGGGATCGGCTCGATCCTGACAGGGCGCCTGGCGAGCAAGACCGGGCGGACCGCGATCTTCCCGTCCATAGGCCTCTCGGCAGTGTCGCTGTGCATGTTCGCCTTCGCCTGGCACTCGCCGTACCTGTCCGTCGCGATGGCGTCGGTCGCGCTGGGCGTGACAAGCTTCTTCATGGGAAGCGTCATGGCGGTGGTCCAGATCACCGTGCAATGGGCGGCCGGGCCGCATCATCTCGGGCGGGCGGCCGCATCCGTCCAGCTTGCGCGGTCACTGGGAGCCGCGTTCGGCACCGCCCTCGTCGGCACGTTGATCTTCATGGTGCTCAATTTGTCCGAGAACGACGTCGGCCTGACGCTGAGCGACATTCTCAGCCGGGACACGGGAGCACTCGGAGCCATGGCGCCCGCCATACGCGAAGATATCGCCGCCGCATTCCAGACGGGATTTTTCGCTGTCGCCGGGCTCGCCGGAATTGCCTCGGCGATCGCCTGGACCCTGCCGCTGCGGCGAATCTAGGCGGAGCTGCAAATCTTGCCTCGATCCCACCGACCCAAAGCGCCGTCAGGAGGCGGTGGCAGTGAGGAAACCGGCAATGAGCGGATGCGGCCGGCCGCGCCGGCTGGCGAGTTCGGGATGGCCTTGCATAGCCATGAAGAAACGCAGCCGCGGCACTTCGATGGCATCGGCGAAGTCACGTTCGGCCTGCCGGCCGGAAACGACGAGCCCCACGGCTTCCAGCCGACCCGTCAGCGCCGGATCGAGGACGAAGCGATGATTATAGTGCACGTCCAGCGAGGCGGCGCCGCCAGCGAGACCGGAAAGCTGGCTGCCCGGCAGGAGCCGGCAGGTCTGCACACCGAGGCGGTGTTCGGGCCGACCGAGGGGATCGTACAGGCGCACGAAGGTTTTCGTCTGGGCGTCCGGGTCGGCCTCCGCGAGATTGGCGTCGTTCATGCCGCAGATCTCCTGAGCCACGGCGGTCGCCATCGTCTGCATGCCGAGGCAGAGCCCCACCGTCGGCAGGTTCCGGCGGATCGCCGCGCGGGCCGCCTCGGTCTGGCCGCGCACCTGTTCCATGTCCGAGCCGCCGGGCAGCACGAGCCCGTCGACGTGCGCGAGGAGGTGGTCCCAGTCCGGCGGGGGATCGCTGCGCGGGTCGGCGAAGGCCAGCGACAGATCGAGGCCGAGCACCTCCGCCGCGTCGCCCAGCGCGGCGAGATTGGCCGGATAGACCTCGCGCATTTGCGCCTCCTCGCCGACGATGAGGACGCGCAACTCGCGCCCGCCCGTCGGCGTTGCGGACACCTCATCGGCGTGGACGGGACGTCCGAAGGCATCCCGCCGCCAGGCCGCGACAATCCCCGGTCGACCTGACGCGCGCAGTTCGAACACGCCATCCGCCTCGACGACCTCGTAGATCTCGACCGCTCGTCCTTCCCGCGCGGCGGTGGCTAGGATGCGCGCCTGCGCCTCGCGTTGTGCGGGCAGGTATGGGTTGATCGGCACCACCACCGTGCCCGGCTGGCGGACGATCGCGCCACGGTCCGCGGGCGGGCCGACCGGACGGTCGCTCGCCCGCTCCGCCCAGAGCAGGCCATTCGGTGCGAGCTCACCATGGGCAAGGACATGCTGCGCGCAGTCGAAGCGGGCATGGCCGGCCCCGCCGCCTACGAGCGTCGTGAACACGGCCCCGCGCTCCGCGGCGAATTCGCCGGCGACCATGCCGTCGAGGGCGGGCAGTGGCATTTCATGGACGACGAGCAGAATGGTCATGAGGTCCTCGCGGACAACTAGGCGCGCTGGCTCTTGCCGGCGAAGAACGGTGCGGCGGAATAGGCATTGGCGAGGTGGGTGCGCATCACCTCGGCGGCGGTCGCATTGTCGCCCGCGGCCACAGCATCGAGGATCGCCAGATGCTCGCGGCACCAGTCACGCACGCGGCGGCGGTTCACATAGCCGCCGAATTCCAGCAGGCGCCGCAGCCGGTTCTGCTGCTGGACCGACTGCAGCAGGAACACGTTGCCGCTGAAGCTGGCGATGGTCTCGTGGAAATGCGCATCGGTGTCGAACAATTGCCGGGCATCCACGGTCCCGATGCGCGGATGGGACTCCAGATAGTGGTGCTGGATCCGTAGCCGCTCCAGCGCCGCCGGATCGGGCCTGAAAGTCGGCAGCAGCAGGCCCTGCGGCTCGATGATCTTGCGGAAGTCGTAGCTGTTCTGGAGCGCCAGACCGGTATCGAGCGTCGGCAGGAAGGTCCAGCCGCGGCCGGCATTGCGCTCCAGCAGTCCGTCATCGACTAGACGCGACAAGGTACGCTGCAACAATGTGCGATCGACATCGTAACGCCGGGCGATCTCAGCCTGGGTGAACGAGGCCGGCAGCCGGTCGGCCAGCCGATCCTGAACGATGTCGCTGTAGAGATCCTGGTCGGCGGTCGAGGGCACTTCCAGGCTGAAGCGGTGCAGCTCTTCCGACGGCGCCGTCAGGAAGAAGCCCTGATTGCGGCGGGCCTCGACTACTCCATGCTCGGCCAGCAGGGACAGGGCCGCACGGACCGGGGTGCGCGACACCTGCAACAGGTCGCCGAATTGCTGCTCGCGCAAATGATGCCCGACTTCGAAGCGCCCCTCGCGAACCGCCTGCAGGATTTGGTTGGCCAGACGAACTCGGTTCTGGCTCGAACTGCGCGCCATAGGACACCAGCTTTGTATGTAATATAATGCAACGTACAATACCTCTTGGGTTTCCGACAAGCCCTTGCGGCCGTTCATGTCACGCGGAACGACCGGCGCGTCACGGCGTTGGGATCGCGTTGATACGCAGGATTGTCCTGATTTTTCATCATCCGGCGTCCATCATTTGTGCATCGATGGATGCCGATCCGGCTTGACAGAGGGCTCGTGCCAATTTTGTATTATTAGTATCATTTCGTGCAATCAGTCCTGACGACGTCGCTCATAAACAAAACCATCCAGATCGCACAGGGGACCAACATGCTTCGCACATTCGTCGCTGCTCTCCTCCTCCCGCTCGGCATGGCGCACGCCGCCGGCGCGGAACTGCCGAAGACCGGCCTCGTCGAGGCCGGTGCCGTCACCTACGGCGTGGCCGCCACGTTCGCGCCGTTCGAGTTCCAGAAGGACGGCAAGCTGGCCGGCTTCGACATCGACCTGATCGACGCCCTCGGCAAGAAGTTAGGCGCCACGCCGAAGGCCATGAACATGGAGTTCAAGGGCCTCATCCCGGCGCTGCAGGGCGGCCGCATCGATATCATCAACTCGGCCATGTACATGAACCCGGCCCGTGCCGAGCAGGTCGACTTCGTGCCCTATCTCAAGATCGGCAACATGGTGATGGTGCAGGCAGGCAACCCGGCCAAGATCACCGGCCGCGACGACACGCTGTGCGGCAAGACCATTGCCGTCACCCTCGGCGGCATCCAGGAAAGCCAGGCCCGCGCCGACGACAAGCGCTGCCAGGGCAAGGGGCTGGCGCCGGTCAAGGTGCTGACCTTGCCGACCGCCCAGGATTCGGCGCTGACGCTGCGCCAGGGCCGCGCCGACGCCTATTACGACTCCACCCCCGGCTCGGTGATGCTGCTGCAGGAATTGCCCGGCGTGTTCGAAGCCGTGGGCGCCGAGTTCGAGTCCAACACCTCCATCGGCATGGCGACGCGCAAGGGCGACACCGCGATGCAGGAGGCCCTCAAGGCGGCGCTGAAGGAGATCGTCGCCGACGGCACCTACACCGCGCTGATCGCGAAGTGGAAGCTTCCCGCCACCGTCTCGATCTTCAACTGACCGTGGCGCCAGAGAACAGGAGAAGACGCGCATGATGACGCTCGATCTCGTCTTCGACTACGTCGTCTCGCCCGCCTTCTTCCATGGTGCGCTGCTGACGTTGCTCATCACCGTCACCGCCCTGTTCTTCGGCGTGCTTGCGGGCCTCGTCATCGCACTGATGCAGGAGACGCGGATGCGTCCCCTGCAGATCTTCACGCTGCTCTATGTCTGGCTGTTCCGTGGCACGCCGGTGCTGTTCCAGATCATCTTCATCTACAACGTGCTGCCGAGCTTCGGCATTCGCCTGTCGGCCTTCCTCAGCGCGGTGATCGCCCTCGCGCTGAACGAGGGCGCCTATATGGCGGAGATCCTGCGCTCCGGCCTCGACGCGGTGAAGAAGGGCCAGCGCACCGCCGGCCTCGCCCTCGGACTGACTACCCCCCAGATGATGCGTTACATCGTGCTGCCCCAAGCCGCCCGCATCGTGCTGCCGCCCATGGGCAACCAGATGATCGGCATGCTGAAGACCAGCGCGCTGGTCTCGGTCATCGCGGTCGAGGAATTGCTGCTCGTCGCCAACCAGACCGCCAGCGCCTCCTTCCGCTACCTGGAAGCATTGACCGCCGCCGGCATCTACTACCTCGCGCTGACCACGATCTTCATGGTGCTGCAGGCCATGCTGGAGCGCAGCCTCGACCCCAAGAAGCGCCGCCGCACCGAAAAGCGCCCGCTGCTCGATCGCCTCCTGCTTGCCGCGGAGAGCGCCGATGTCCGCTGAGGGAACCGTCATGCCGAACACTCAGATCGACGCTACCCGCGAGGCAGCCGTCCCTCGCGCGCCGCTCCTCGAAATCGTCGGCATCGGCAAGAGCTTCGGGCATTTCCGGGCGCTGAAGGGCTGCTCGCTCGAAATCCGCCGCGGCGAGACCGTGGTGCTGATCGGCCCGTCCGGCTCGGGCAAGTCGACGCTGCTGCGCTGCGTAAACCTGCTGGAGCCGGCCGACGGCGGCGACATCTTCTTCGAGGGCGCCAACATCACCCGCGACCTCGCCAATGCACCGCGCATTCGTCGCGAGATCGGCATGGTGTTCCAGAATTTCGAGCTGTTCCAGCACCTCTCGGCGGCACAGAACATCATGCTGGCGCCGATGAAGGTGCTCGGCCTGTCCCGCTCCGACGCCCACGACGTCGCCCTCGAGCTGTTGCGCAAGGTGCGGATTCCCGAGAAGGCCGAGGCTTTCCCGGACGAGCTTTCCGGTGGCCAGCAGCAGCGCGTCGCCATCGCCCGTGCGCTGGCGATGAAGCCCAAGCTGATGCTTTATGACGAGCCGACCTCCGCCCTCGACCCGGAGATGATCCGCGAGGTGCTGGACGTCATGGCCGACCTCAGCGCCGAGGGCATGACCAGTCTCGTGGTCACGCACGAAATGGGCTTCGCGCGCCGGGCGGCCGACAAGATCGTCTTCATGGAAGACGGTCAGGTCGTCGAGACCGCGCCAAGCGACGCCTTCTTCGGCGGCTCGGTCAATGAGCGCGCCCGCCGCTTCCTCGACCAGATCCTGCATTGATGAGTGCCGTGATGCCCACCGCTGTAGCCGCCGCGCCGGATTTCGCCCGCATGAAGCGCGAGCTCGCCGAGCTCGTCGCCATCCGCAGCGAAAATCCCCCGGGACGCGAGATCGAGGCCGCGCTTTATGTGCGCGATCGGCTCGCCCCGCTCGGCTTCGAGATCGCGCTCGACGAATACAAGCCGGGCCGCGTGAACATCGAGGCGAAGCTCGTCAATGGGCCCGGCCCGGTCTTCGCCCTCAACACCCATATGGACGTGGTACCCGCGGGGGGGGGCTGGAGCTCCGATCCCTTCGTGCTGCGCGAGAGCGATGGAAAGCTCTATGGCCGCGGCGCCTGCGACTGCAAGGGGCCTCTCGCCGCCATGCTGGAGGCGATGCGCATGCTCGCCAGCGAGCGCGCCACATGGTCCGGCACGCTGCTCGCGGTCTTCGTGGCGGACGAGGAGATCGCCAGTGAAGGCGCCAAGCTCTACGCCTCGCGCAAGCCCAAGATTGATTTTACGGTGGTCGGCGAGCCGACCTCCAACACCGTCTATTCCGCCCACAAGGGCAGCCTGCGCCCGCTGGTGCGGGTGCTTGGCGTGCCGGCCCATTCCGGCTCGCCGCATCTCGGCGAGAACGCGATCCTCCATGCGGGGGAGCTGCTCGGCCTCGTTGCCGAGCAGCACGAGAGGGATGTGCGCCACCGCACCCATCCCCTCGTCGGGGGGGCGAGCCTGACGGTGACGCGCATCTACGGCGGGCATGCCGACAATGTGCTGCCGGGCGCCTGCGAGATGCTGCTCGACCGCCGGCTGGTGCCCGGCGAGGACGAGGCGGCGGTCAAGGCCGACATCGCGGCCATGCTGGCGCTCGCCCATGAGCGCTTCGGCCTGCGCGCAGAGATCGTCGAGTGGAAGCCCACCACCGGCGGTGCGACCGAGACCGCGCCCGACCGGCCTATCGTGCTGGCGAGCCTTGCCACCTGTCGCGCCCATGGCATCGCCGAACCCGGGCCGTTCGGCTTCCAGGGCGCGTGCGATCTCGTCCATTTCCGCTCGACCGGCGCCGAGGGCGTGGTGATCGGGCCGGGCACGCTGTCGGTCGCGCACAAGGCGGACGAGTTCGTCCCGGTCGACGAGTTCGAGATGTCGAGCCTGATCTATCGCGACATCGCCAAGGCCATGCTGACAGGCTGAACCATGCGCGCCTCACTCCATCGCGCCATGCTGACCTATGGCGGGGGGCTGGTGCTGCACACCGCCTCCTCCGGCCGCATCGACGGGCTCGATACGCTGTATCTCAGGCTCGAGGAGCGCGACGTTGTCGCCGCCGGCGAGGTGCGTATCAACATCGCCTACCTCAACGGGCTCGCTGCGGAGACCGTGCTGGCGGAAGCGGTGGACGTGATCGGTCGGCTCGACCTCAGCCGCGACGCCGGCTCGCTGCTGGCGGAGCCGCCTGCTGCCTTCACCGAGGCGAGCGCGCCGGTGCGCACACTGATCGACTGCGCGCTGCACGATCTCGTCGCGAAGCAAAAAGGGTTGCCACTTGCCGTGCATCTCGGCGCGCCGGCAGGGAATGCCGTTACGCACCCTACCAATCAGACGCTGTTTGTCTCGTCCGACGAGACCTTCCTCGCGCAGGCCTCCAGCTATGTGGTGCGCGGCTTCCGCGACCTGAAGATACGGATCGGCGCCGGCGACTTCGCCGAGGATCTGCGCCGCGTCGCCCTGCTGCGCGAGCGCTTTGGCGCGTACGTGAAGCTCGCCGCCGACGCCAATGGCGCCTGGCGCTTGGCCACCGCGCTCGCCAATCTCGAAGCGCTGTCCCGCTACGATCTCGCTTATGTGGAGCAGCCGCTCGCGCCTGGCGACTGGAACACGCTGGACCGGCTCGCCAAGGCGAGTCCGATCCCCGTGATGCTCGACGAGAGCGTGAAGGGGCTCGAGGACGTGCGTCGCATTGCGGAGGCCGGCAATGGGCTGATGGCGCATCTCAAGCTGGTGAAGCTTGGCGGCATCGCGCCGGCGCTCGAAGCCGCCCGCCTGCTCACGCAGGCGCATGTGCCGTTCATGCTCGGTCAGATGAACGAAGGCGGGCTCGCCACGGCGGCGGTCCTTCACCTCGCCTGCGCCACCCAACCGCGCTTCGCCGAGCTCTATGGCGCAGACGGCCTCCTCGACGACCCGGCGCCCGGCCTCGCCTATGCCGATGGCGCGGTCTCGGCTCCTCCGATCCCCGGCCTCGGCCTTCGCTTCGATGCGTCCCGGACGCATCTCATCAGGGAGTTCTCATAAATGAACGCCACCGCCAGCGTGGTTCAAGGGCAGGAAACAGCCTTCCCCAAAGCCGAATACGACGGGCGCGTCGCCAAAGCGCGCCAAGGTCTCGCCGAGGCGGGGCTCGACGTGATGATCGTCACCGGCCCGGAGAACATCTTCTATCTCACCGGCCAGCAGACCCCCGGCTACTACACCTTCCAGGCGCTGGTGCTGCCGGTGGAAGGCGATCCCGTTTTCGTGGTGCGGCAGCTCGAATACTTCAACTTCATCGCCAACACCTTCATCTCGGATGCGGCCGTCTATCAGGACAGCGATGACCCCGTCGCCTTCCTCGTCTCGCTGATCGCGACGAAAGGCTTGAAGGGCAAGCGCGTCGCCATCGACAAGCGCGGCTGGTTCCTGCCGATCGCGACCTATGAGGCGCTGCAATCCGCGCTCGGCACGGTGCACGACGCGGCCGGCATCGTCGAAAAGCTGCGCATGGTGAAGTCGCCGCTGGAGGTGGAGAAGCTTGCCCGTTCCGCGACCTATGTCGATGCCGGCCTGCATGCCGGCCTGGCCGCAGTACGCGTCGGCGCCACCGAGAACGACATCGTCGCCGCCATGATGAGCGCGGCGATCGAGGCGGGCTCCGAATATATGGGCATGGAGCCGCTGGTCTCTTCGGGTCCGCGCAGCGGCGTGCCGCACGGCACCTGGAAGCGGCGGAAGCTTCAGGCCGGCGATCCGGCATTCCTCGAAATGGCGGCCAGTCATGACCGCTACCACGCCGCGCTGATGCGCTCCGCCTGGATCGGCACGCCGCCGGCGCAAGCCGCGGACATGATGAAGGTCTGCCAGGAGGCGCTCGCCGTCTCGCTCGACGCCATCAAGCCGGGCGTGCCCTGCGAGGTGCCGCATCTCGCCTGCCAGAAGGTGATCGACGCCGCCGGCTACACCGAGAATTTCCGCAAGCGGCTCGGCTACAGCGTGGGCATCTCCTTCGCGCCGGACTGGGGTGAGGGCGGCATCCTCAGCCTCAATACCGGGGTGAAGACGCTGCTGGCGCCGGGCATGACCTTCCACCTGCCGCCGGCGCTGCGCATCTATGGCCGCTTCACCGTCGGGGTGAGCGAAACCATCGTCGTCACCGAGACCGGCTGCCGGGTGCTGGGCACCCTCGACCGCGCCCTCGTCCAGGTCGCCTCGTGAGCGCGTGAAAGGCCAGATCCATGAAAGACATGACAGAATGCCGCGAGCGTCTCGGCGGCATCTTCAACATCACCGTCACGCCGTTCGATGCGGCGGGGGCGGTCGACAAGGCGGGCCTTGCCCGCTCGATCGAGCGTGTCATCGGCCTCGGCTATGACGGCATCCTCATCGGCGGCACCTATGGCGAGTTCCCGGCGATGTCGCCGGACGAGCGCGCGGACCTGTTCCGCACAGCGATGGACGTCGTCGGCGACCGGGTCCCGGTCATGCTGTGCTCGGCCGGCTCGGACGCGCGCACCGTGCGCGAGCTGACCGCGCTCGCCAGCGATCTCGGCGGCCTGCCGATGGTGACGCCGCCGTTCGTCTCCGAAGTCACTGACGACCAGATCCACGCCTTCTTCAAGGACATGGCGCCGCTCTCGAAGACCGGCGTGCTGATCTACAACGCCCCCGGCATCGGCATCACGCTGCCGCCCGACCTGATCGAGCGGCTCGCCGAGATTCCCGGCATGGTGGGCATGAAACAGGGCGACCTGTCGGTCGCGGCGATCGACCGGATCGCCAATCGCCTCGGCGGCCGCATCAAGCTGTTCTGCGCCTCCGACCTCGCCTTTCTCGGGCCGATGATGGCGGGCTTTGACGGCATCTCCTCCACCAATTCCTGCGCGCTGCCGGAGATCATCCTCGCGACCTATCGCGCGCTGGAGGCGGGCGATGCCAACACGGCCCGCGAACTGCACCGGGTCTGGTATCCGTTCCGCGCCCTGGCGCGCCGTCACGGCCAGCCGCAGATGGTGAAGGCGGCGATGAATCTGCGCGGCTTCGGCGGCGGCAAGGTGCGCCTGCCGCTGCGAGATCTCAATGCAGCGGCTGTTGCCGAGGTCGCTTCCATGATGCAGGCGCTCGCCGCTGATCCGCGCGCGCAAGTGACGCTCGCAGGCTGACGCGCTGGCAATGCGGGTGACGAGGCCCGGCGGACCGCCGGGCCTTTTCTTTTAAGGTTCCTGCCTGTTCTGAAGGAACCACCTCATCCTGAGGTGCTCGGGCGTGAGCCCGAGCCTCGAAGGATATTCATCGTCGACGGCCGTCGCCCTGCTCGAGCGTCCTTCGAGGCTCGCGGACGCTCGCACCTCAGGATGAGGTGGCTCCGAAGACAGGGGAAACTTCAGTCCGGCTCACGCTGCCGCCTTCAGCAACAGCGCGCGGCACGCATCCTCGATCCGCCGGCAGGCGGCGCGTAGCGTATCGGTGTCGACCGCATAGGCGATGCGGATATAGCCGGGGGTGCCAAAGGCCGAGCCGTGCACCACGCCGACATGGGCGGCCTCCAGGAGATAGGTCGCGAAATCGAGATCATTGGCGATGACGCGCCCGTCCGGTGTCTTCGCGCCGATCATCGCGCGGCAGTCGGAGAACACATAGAAGGCGCCCTCCGGCACATCGCTCGACAGCCCGTCGATGCGAGCGATGGCGTCGAGCACGATGCCGCGCCGCTCGCGCAGGGTCTCGAGCCAGCCCGTCATGAAGGCGAGGCCACCCTCCAGCGCGGCGATGGCGGCGCGCTGGCTGATGGTGCTCGGGTTCGACGTGCTCTGCGATTGCAGGACCTGCATCGCGCCGACGAGCCAGGCCGGGCCGCCGGCATAGCCGATGCGCCAGCCGGTCATGGAATAGCCCTTCGAGAGTCCGTTGATGGTGAGCGTGCGCTCTGCCAGCCTGGGTTCGATCGCCGCCGGGGTCGCGAATTCACAATCGAAGCGCACATGCTCGTAGATGTCGTCGGCCATCACCAGCACGTCCGGGTGCGCGAGCAGCGCATCCGTCAGTGCCTTCATCTCGGCCGGGCTATAGACCGCGCCGGATGGATTGTTTGGAGAATTCAGTACAATCCAACGGGTGCGCGGGGTGATGGCTGCAGCGAGGGCCTGCGGCGTCAGCTTCCAGCCCTCTTCGGGCGTGCAGGCGACAATCACCGGTACGCCTTCGGCGAGACGGACCATGTCCGGATAGGACACCCAATACGGCGCAGGGACGATGACCTCGTCGCCGGACGCGAGCGTCGCGAGGAAGGCGTTGAAGATGAGCTGCTTGGCGCCGGCTCCGGCAATCACCTCGTCGTTCGCATAGGTCAGCCCGTTCTCACGGGAGAATTTGTTGCGGATCGCGGCCTTCAGTTCCGCGGTGCCGGCCACGGCGGTGTACTTGGTGTCGCCATCATGGATCGCGGCGATGCCGGCCGCACAAATCGCCGGCGGCGTCGGGAAGTCGAGCTCGCCTTCGCCGAGATTGACCACGGCATGGCCTCGCACTGTGAGGGCGCGCACCTTGTTGGAGATTTCGGCGGTGGGCGACGAACCGGCGCCGCTCATTCGCGGCGCAAGCCGGGTGTAGGACATCGGAAGGGCTCCTCATACAGCGTGGCCACTATTGTACATAATGATGCAATACGTGCAATCTCGTATGGAGACGGAGCCTAGCCTCACCATGGCCGGCAGCGTATGAGCTGACCGGATCTCAGAAGGGGCTATTGAATGACCACCATCACCGTGCCCGCCATCACGCTCAACGATGGCGCCAGTCTGCCGGCGGTCGGCTTCGGCACCTACAAACTGAATGGCTCGGCCGGCGTCGCCGGGATGGCAAGCGCGATCGATGCCGGCTACCGGCTGCTGGATTCCGCTTTCAGCTATGAGAATGAGGGCGCCGTGGGCGAGGCGGTCCGGGTAGCGCGCGTGCCGCGCGAGGAGCTACGCGTGACCTCGAAGCTGCACGGCGGCCGCCATCGCTTCGACGAGGCGATCGCCACGATCGAGGAATCGCTCTACCGGGCCCGGCTCGATTATTTCGACCTGTATCTGATCCATTGGCCGAACCCGAGGCAGGGCCTCTATGTCGAAGCCTGGAAGGCGCTGATCGAGGCGCGGGCGCGCGGCCTCGTCCGCTCCATCGGGGTCTGCAACTTCCTGCCAGAGCATCTCGAGACGATCATCAGCGAGACCGGCGTCGCGCCGGCCATCAACCAGGTCGAACTGCATCCCTATTTTCCGCAGGCCGAGCAGCGCGCCTTCCACGAGGCGAACGGCATCGTCACCCAGTCCTGGAGCCCACTCGGGCGGGCCAACCACCTGCTGCAGGATCCCGGGATCAGGGCGCTTGCCGACCGTCTTGGCAGGACCATCCCGCAGGTGATCCTGCGCTGGCATATCGAGCTCGGCGCCATCGCATTGCCGAAGGCCGCGGCGCGGGAGCGTCAGGTCGAGAATCTCTCCATCTTCGATTTCGCGCTTTCGCCGGACGACATGGCGGCGATCGCCGCGCTGGCGCGTCCGGATGGACGCACCGCCGGCCAGGACCCGGCCGTCTATGGCGATGCCTGACGATGAGGTGAGGACGGCCCCGCGCAGCCGCCCGAACAGGCTTCAGTTTACCGGCTCGACCATGCGCGCCAGCACGTCGCGCCCCTCGATCATGTCGTCGAGCGAACCGAACGCATTCATGTAGTGACCTGTGAAGCCGGCCGCTTCGAGCTTGCGGAACAGGTCCGGAAAATCGAAGTCGCCTTCCCCGGGACGGAGATGGATCTCCTTGCCGTTCCGCCAGCAATCGGCGAGGCGGACCTCGTCGCAGCGCTTGATGTCCATATTGGCCAGGAAGCCGTCGACGCCTTCCTCCACCAGATGGGCGTGGTTGGCGGTGAAGGCCCAGCGCAGTCTGGGTGAATCCAGGCGCTCGAAGTAATAGAGAGTCTCCTCGACATTGTGGGCGAGGTAGTGGACCTCGGCGTCGTCCGGCTCCCAGTTCATGTTCTCGAGCAGCAGCGTCACGCCGAGCTCCTCAGCGCGCGCGGACAGGCGCTTCAGCCGCTCAAGACCCGCCTCCATCCGCATCTTCACATCGGAGGTGAAGTGATAGCCGGCATGGACCACCATCCATTCGCCGCCGAGCTTGCTGCACGCCTCCAGATGGCCGAACAGATAGCGGTCGACCCCGTCGCGCACATGCGGCGCCACCTCGGCGACATTGACCGCCGACATGGTGTGGATGCCGACATGAATGCCATGGGCGTCGCAAACCGCGCGAATGCCGCGGATGCGCTCGGGCGTCAGGGTCTCGATGGCGTTGGGCGCGACGTCGATCTTGAGATCGAGATAGCGGATGCCGTGCGCGACGGCCGCGGCCAGGCCGTCCTCGATCTTGTTGCGTTGACCTAGGTCGACGCCGATGCGGTCCTTGAAATTCATGTCGGTCTCCGAAAGCTCAGATGCTGGATGAATGGGTGGCCGTATGTCCGATTGCGCCTTCGCGGACGTTCTCTTGCGGCGCATGGAACCAGCGCACTCCTCCATGTGTTGCGACCTGATCTGCAGGAGGTCGTCATGCTTCAGGAATTTCCCAAGCCGCCTTTCCCGGACCAGCAGCAGCCCATGCCCGGCACGACCGCCAGGATGTCGCCGCGGCCCGACCATGGGGAGGGGAGCTACAAGGGCTCCGGGCGTCTGCTCGGCAAGAAGGCGATCATCACCGGCGCCGACAGTGGCATCGGCCGGGCAGTGACCCTGGCCTATGCGCGCGAGGGGGCGGACGTCCTGATCTCCTATCTCAACGAGCACGAGGACGCCGATGACACCCGGCGCCTGGTCGAGGATGCGGGGCGAAAGGCGGTGCTGGTGCCGGGCGACATCCAGCATGCCGAACATTGCCGGAAAATCGTGGAGACGGCGGTTGCCGAGCTCGGCGGTGTCGACCTTCTCGTCAACAATGCCGCGCACCAGGCGAGCTTCAAGGCACTGGAGGAGATCAGCGACGAGGAGTGGGAGCTGACCTTCCGTGTCAACATCCACGCCATGTTCTACCTGACCAAGGCGGCGGTGCCGCACATGAAGCCGGGCAGCGCCATCATCAATACTGCGTCCATCAATGCCGACAAACCGAACCCGACGCTGCTGGCCTATGCCACCACCAAGGGCGCCATCCAGAATTTCACCGCGGGTCTCGCCCAGCTGCTAGCGGACAAGGGCATTCGCGCCAATGCGGTGGCACCCGGGCCGATCTGGACACCGCTGATCCCCTCGACCATGCCGGCCGAGAAGGTCGCGCATTTCGGCGAGCAGGCGCCGATGAAGCGCCCCGGTCAGCCGGCCGAGCTCGCCACCGCCTATGTGATGCTGGCCGACCCGCTGTCGAGCTACGTGTCCGGCGCCACCATCGCCGTGACCGGCGGCGGTCCGATGCTCTGAGAGAACGCCTCGTTCGAATGGAAATCGGCCGCTCCCCGGCGGGGGAGCAGCCGCATTGACCCGCGTCTCGAATATTGCAGCAGCCTCGGGCGTGCGTTTCGGGAATCGCCTGGTTGGTTTGTACGGCAATGTATCCGCCGAGCCGGATCGTACATGAGCTTTCACTGTTCGTGCGATCAGACACAGCCGAGATACACGAGGGGCGCCTCCTGGGGGCCGCACTTCAGCAACCAGGAGAGATCGATGTCGGACGAGTTCAGCTATCAGCGACGCAGCATCCTCGGCATGGCAGCCCTGGGCATTGCCGCCGCCCAGCTGGCCCCGGTCGCCGCCGCCGCGGCGCAGCCCAGCACCAATACTCCCGCCCGTGCCGCGGGGGCCGCGCGCGGCTCGCACACCTCCTTCGCCTCGATGAAGCAGGTCGACGCCGGCGTGCTGAGTGTCGGCTATGCGGAGGACGGGCCGGCGGATGGTCCGGTCGTCCTGCTTCTGCACGGCTGGCCATATGACATCTACAGCTATGTCGACGTCGCCCCGCTGCTCGCGGCGGGCGGCTACCGGGTGCTGATACCCTATCTGCGCGGCTACGGCTCCACGCGGTTCCTGTCTGCCGATACGCCGAGAAACGGCCAGCAGGCAGCGCTTGCCCTCGACGCCATGGCTTTTCTGGATGCCCTCAAGGTCGAGAAGGCAATTGTCGTCGGCTATGATTGGGGCGCACGGACCGTCAACATCATGGCCGCGCTCTGGCCCGAGCGCTGCAAGGCCATGGTGTCGGTAAGCGGCTATCTGATCGGCAGCCAGGAAGCGAACCGGATGCCGCTGCCGCCGAAGGCGGAGCTGCAGTGGTGGTACCAGTATTATTTCGCCACCGAGCGCGGTCAGGCCGGCTACCAGAAGTACACCCGCGATTTCGCCCGGCTGATCTGGCAGCTGGCTTCGCCGAAATGGGCCTTCGATGACGCGACCTTCGAGCGCTCCGCCGCTGCGTTCGACAATCCCGACCACGTCGCCATCAGCATTCACAATTATCGCTGGCGGCTGAGCCTCGTGGAAGGCGAAGCGAAATTCGACGATATCGAGAAGAAGCTCGCCACATTCCCGACGATCGGCGTGCCGACAATCACGATAGAAGGGGACGCGAACGGCGCGCCGCATCCCGATCCCGCCGTGTACGCCAAGAAGTTCACCGGAAAGTACGAGCACCGCCTGTTCACGGGTGGCGTCGGCCACAACCCGCCGCAGGAAGCTCCCGAGGCTTTCGCCCAGGCGATCATCGACGTCGACAAGTTCTGACGCCCAAGGGTCTCCCATGAAACGGCTTCTTGTCTTCTCGTGCGCGGGCGGCGCGATGCTGGCGTGCGCCCTGGTGGCTGTATCGGGTGCCAGGGGCGATGCGGGCGCTTCGAACGCCTCGCCCCTCTATGGTGTGACCATTCCCGATGGATATCGGCAATGGGAACTCATCGCGCCGGCGCTCGAAGGCGATCCTTTGAACGAGCTGCGTGCGGTGGTCGGTAACAGGACGGCGGTCGACGCCTATCGCGCCGGCACCTTGCCGTTCCCGGACGGGACGGTTCTGGTCAAGCTCGCCTGGAAACACGTGCAGTCCCCGGAATTCGAGCCGGCACTGGTTCCGGGAGCGGCCACGACCGTGCAGGTGATGGTGAAGGACTCCCGGAAATACGCCACGACCGGTGGCTGGGGGTTCGGCCGCTTCATCGATGGAAAGCCCGTCGACGAGGCCCAGCACCAGACGTGCTTCGCCTGTCACGAAGCACGTGTGCAGGGGCATGACTACGTCTTCACCAGATATGCGCGGTGAGCCGGGCGCAGAGATCAGATTATCTTTGCGGCAGCGGGTCGAACGGATGGCCAAGCGCCTTGGACAGGGCAACGAAGATCCGTGTGGCGGGCGAGGAACACACCGTATCGCGCGGATCATCGGTCAGGGTCGGTGATTCAGGGCAGTTGCCGGAAGCGATATCGCTGTTCGTCTGCACGATGACGGTCGTGTCGCTGGTCGTGTCGTAGAACATCGCGGTGTTATAGCCGGGCAACTCGCCGGTGTGCCCGACCCAGCCGTCGATGCAGCCGAGGGCGATGCCGTATCCGGCCTTTCCGGGGAACGACGTCAGGCGCGCGCTCTGCACGGTCGGGGAGAGCAGGCCCTGTCCGGTGCCGAGCGCCCGCCCATAGGTCAGGAGATCGCCCATGTTGGAAATCAGCTCGCCGGCGGTCCAACCCCAGGAGGGGTTCCAATTGGTCGCGTTGCTCGGCGCATCCGGCTTGGCGAAATCGCCCTGGAGGGTGAATCCCTGCGCAAAGGGCGATGGAATGTCGGTCGCCTCACCGGGCCAGAAGGTGTTCTTCAGCGCGAGCGGCTCGAACACCCGTTTCTTCAGAACCTCTGCGATCGGCTGACCCGTCACCTTCTCGATGACCATTCCGAGAAGCACGGTGTTGGTGTTGGAATAGTCGAAGCGTTCGCCGGGCACGAAGATCGGCGATTCGCTGATGCCGACGGACAGCAGCTGGGCGGGCGTGAACACTGTCTCCGGTTTTGCGAAATAGAGGTCGGTGAATGCCGTGCTCCGCGTATAGCTGGCGACGCCGCTCGTCATGTCGGCGAGCTGGCGGAGGCTGATCCGGTTGCCGTTCGGCACGCCTGGAACATATTGGTTGATGGTGTCGTCCAGCGACAGTTTGCCGGCTTCAGCAAGCTGCATGAGCATCGTGCCGATGAACGTCTTGGTGAGCGACCCGACGCGGGTGTGCATGCCGACCTGCATCGGAGCGCCGCTCGCCGGGTCCGCCTTGCCATAGGCTGCGGTCCAGGTGCCCCGCGGCGCGCGGACGCCGACGATCGCACCCGGCGTCGAGGCTTCCTTGAACGAGGCCTGCGCAGCCGCATCGAGGCGCGCAACGAGATCGGCCGGCAGTGCGGCGGTCTTCATGGCCGGCGTCGGTTGGGTGCCGATCGCCTTCTTCACATCCGGGACGCACCCGTCCGCCGAAGAGGCGGCTTGGGCGAAAGCGCTCGGCGGGGCGATGATGATCGTTGCGATCAGGCAGGCGCTCAGTCGCGTGGCGAGGCAAGCACGTCCCATGGCATTCCGCTCCGGGTTACCTAATGCCGACGGTTGTACTTAGCTCGTTTCGAAAGCCGACGCGCAAGTGCTCGCATCCGTTGGTTTGACAGAAAGCCGATCGTCTCTACGAAGAGAGGTGGGACTATTCGCTGCCGGCGGCCGGCGCCTTGGCTGCGAGCCGGTAGCGGAAATCGCAATGGCCGGCGCCTTCCATGATGGTCTGGGTGCGTTCCAGCTCGATCCGCGGGTCGATGCCCTTGCAGAACACGCTGTCGCGCTGGCACGACAGCAGATGCCCAATCTCGGCGAGACCCATCTCCCGGTACATCTCCGCATAGCGGCAGCGGTGGACATTGTAGTCGAGCTTTTCGGCGGATTGCTCCAGCACCTCGATCTCGAGCGCGCCGTCCATGGTCCACAGATGCAGCGTTGAGTGGAAACCCTCGAGCCCGGAGAATTCGCCGAGCGCGTCACGGAACGTCGCCGCCTGCCGGATCGAGTTCTCCCGCACCGCTTTGCCGATGACCGCCTTGGCCTCCTCCGCGCCGAAGCGGGCGACGAGTTCGTCATAGACCGGCTTGATGATCTCCGCCTCGATGCGGCGGCGCTCCAATATGGACAGGGTCATGGGGCTCGGAAGCCTTTCCGCTCGGATGCATCCATCCGAGCGGAAGGATAGCGACGTTGCTTTAACAAACTGGACGGCAAGCCATCCTCCAGATCAGTCCGGCACCGGAAGCGCCCGCTGATTATAGAGGATCTTGCGGATGCGAGCCTGCTCCTCGTCGGACAGCTTGCTGGAGTCGGTCGACAGCCCGGCGCCGACGGCGAGCCCGCGCTGCACTCCGGGCCTCGCGCCGACCTCCTCGAACCAGCGCTTGAAGTGCTTGAACTCGTTGATGTCCTGTCCCTGTGCCTGCCAGTTGACGGTCCAGGGATAGCTGACGATATCGGCGATCGTGAACTCCTCCCCGGCAATATAGCGCCGGTCGCGCAGGCGCATATTGAGTACGCCATAGAGCCGGTTGGCTTCGTCGGTGAAGCGGCGCACCGCATAGGACTGGTCGCCCTCGCGATTTTCCAGCCGGCGGAAGTGCCCGACTTCGCCGAGCTTCGGCCCCTGGTTCGCCATCTGCCAGATCACCCATTGGGTGACCTCGTATTTGGCGCGCAGCTCCTGCGGCCAGAACTTGCCGGTCTTCTCCGCGAGATAGAACAGGATGGCCCCGGATTCGAATACGCTGATCGGTGGCCCGCCGTCGCTCGGCGCATGGTCGACAATGGCCGGCATACGATGATTGGGATTGAGCTTCAGGAACTCTGGCGCGAACTGCTCGCCGCGTCCGATATTGATGGGCACGAGGCGATAGGGCGTTC
This sequence comes from Xanthobacteraceae bacterium, assembly GCA_029266425.1. GTDB lineage: Bacteria > Pseudomonadota > Alphaproteobacteria > Rhizobiales > Xanthobacteraceae > Ancylobacter. Next base: position 33,130 of record JAQSWY010000032.1, on the reverse strand, counting down.
CGGTCTCTTCGAGGAAGATCGAGACCTTCTTTCCGTTCGGCGTCGGCCAGTAATGCAGATCGATCATGCGCGGTCCGTCCGTTCGGGTTGCTTCGGCGGCGATATGGGGCTGGCTCGCGGCATCCGCCATGGCGGCCCGCTCGGCAAAAAGACCAATGCCGGGCCGCAACTGCCCGGGGCGGGGAGGCATGACTTGGTCCAGCCTGTCGCTGGCGCCTTTGCTAAGCCACGAGCGACATGAGCGATTGCTCAGAGCTTGGGCATGTGATCTAGAATGATCATGGCCGGCATCGAACTCCGGCGTCCCGAGCCGTTACTGCCATGGACTTCAGCCTCGTCATATTCGATTGCGATGGTGTGCTGGTCGACAGCGAGGTGCTGAGCTGCCGCTGCCTGATCGAGACGCTGCGCGGCTATGGCATAGAGGCGAGCCTCGAGGAGGTGTTCGGCAACTTCCTCGGTCGCAGCACAGGCGCCATCGTCGCGCATTACCGCGCCGCCGGACACGCGGTCCCGGACGATTTTCCGCTGGTGCTGCGCACCCGCATCCGCCGGGCTTTCGCCGCCGAACTGCAGCCGATCGAGGATATCGAGCACGTGCTGCACCGGCTCGGCGGCGCGCACTGCGTCGCCTCGTCGAGCGATCTCGACCGGGTCGAGTTCTCGCTGGCGCTCACCGGCCTCGCCGACCAGTTCAGCGAGCGCATCTTCACCGCGCAGATGGTGGCGAACGGCAAGCCGGCGCCGGATCTGTTCCTCCATGCCGCCGCGCAGATGGGCGTCGATCCCGCCCGCACCCTGGTGATCGAAGACAGCGTCAGCGGGGTGCAAGCGGCGAAGGCCGCTGGTATGACGGCCTGGGGATTCGTCGGCGGCAGCCACTATGCGGCGCGCGACGGGCGGGCGCTGCTGATCGAGGCCGGCGCGGATCGGGTGTTCGAGCGGATGATCGACTTCAGGCGACACCAGGCGGCGGATTGATGGTCGCGTCCGACACCGAGCCTTCACGCCTCGACGCCGCCGCCCGCGCCGGCTGGCTCTATTTCATCGCCGGCAATACCCAGGACGAGATCGCGCGCAAGTTGAACGTCTCGCGCGCCACCGCGCAGCGCCTGGTCTCGCTGTGCCTCGCCGAGCGCCTGATCACCTTCCGCCTCGAGCATCCGATCGCCGCCTGCATGGAACTGGCGACGCGGATGAAGGAGGTGTTCGGCCTTCGCTATTGCGAGGTCGTGCCGAGCGATCCCGCCGCGCCCCATGCGCTCACCGGCATCGCCGAGCGGGCGGCGGCACTGCTCGAATCGGTGCTCGGCAGCGACAAGCCGGCGATCATCGCGATCGGCACCGGGCGCGCCATGCGCGCGGCGGTCGAACAGGTGCGCTCGATGGATTGCCCCAACCATCAGCTGGTCTCGCTGGTCGGCAACATCTCGCCGGACGGCTCGGCGAGCTTCTTCGATTCGGTGGCGCGGCTCGCCGACATCACCAAGGCGCGGCACTATCCCATGCCGCTGCCGGTGTTCGTCTCGTCCGCCGCCGAGCGCGACCAGTTGCTGCGCATCCATTCGGTCGCGCGCATCCGGGCCATCGCCGAGAAGGCCGATCTCCGGCTGATGGGCATCGGCCAGATCGACCAGGGCGCGCAGCTCCATGTCGACGGCTTCATCAGCCGCGAGGAGCTGCTCGAACTGATGCGGCTCGGCGCGGTCGGCGAGCTGACCGGCTGGGCCTATGATGCCGGGGGCAGGATCATCGACGGCGGCTCGAACGAGCGCGTCACCAGCGTGCCGCACCGCGTGCCGGCCGAAACGCTGGCGGTCGGCGCCGCCATCGGCGCCGGCAAGGTGCCGGCGATCCGCGCCGCGCTCAGCGGCGGCGCGCTGAACGGCTTCATCACCGACGAGGCGACGGCGAAGGCGCTGCTCGGGCGCTGACTTGACACCAACGCGCCGTCATCCCCGGGCTTGTCCGGGGATCCACGACCTTCGACGTGCGGACAACCGTGGATGGCCGGAACAAGTCCCGGCCATGACGGTGAAGTGCGTTTTGCAGAACCGCCGCCGCAGCGCCCGGCTCCACCGATTGGACGTTGACAAGCTGCCGCTGCGGTGTGAGCATATGTTCAACAATAGAGCATATGCTCAATATCTCTGGGAGGAGATGATGAAGACGATGATCGGCACCCTGCTGGGTGCCTCGTTCCTTGCCGCCAGCCTCGCCTCGACCCCGGCCGTTGCCCAGCAGACCACGCTGACCATCGCCACGGTGAACAATGGCGACATGATCCGCATGCAGTCGCTGACCAGCGACTTCACCGCCAAGAACCCCGATATCAACGTGAAATGGGTGACGCTGGAGGAGAACGTGCTGCGCCAGCGCGTCACCACCGACATCGCCACCAAGGGCGGGCAGTTCGACGTGCTGACCATCGGCACCTATGAGGTGCCGATCTGGGCCAAGCAGAACTGGCTCATCCCGCTCGACAATCTCGGCGCCGAGTACGACGCCAAGGACATCCTGCCGAGGATCGCCGACGCGGTCTCGGTCAACGGCAAGCTCTACGCCGCGCCCTTCTATGGCGAAAGCTCGATGATGATGTACCGCACCGACCTGTTCCAGAAGGCCGGGCTCACCATGCCGGAAAGTCCGACCTGGGACTTCGTGATCGATGCCGCCAAGAAGCTCACCGACAGGTCCGCCGGCGTCTATGGCATCTGCCTGCGCGGCAAGGCCGGCTGGGGCGAGAACATGGCGTTCCTCACCGCCATGGCCAATTCCTACGGCGCGCGCTGGTTCGACGAGAAGTGGCAGCCGCAGTTCAATGGCCCCGAGTGGAAGGCGACGCTGACCGACTATGTGAACCTGATGAAGGAAGCCGGCCCGCCCGGCGCCTCCTCCAACGGCTTCAACGAGAACCTTGCGCTGTTCAATGCCGGCAAGTGCGCGATGTGGATCGACGCCACGGTGGCCGCCTCCTTCGTCAGCAATCCGAAGGATTCCAAGGTCGCCGACAAGGTCGGCTTTGCGCTCGCCCCGAACAAGGGGCTCGGCAAGAACGCCAACTGGCTGTGGGCGTGGAGCCTCGCCATCCCCGCGGGCTCCAAGAAGGTCGATGCGGCGACCAAGTTCATCACCTGGGCGACCGGCAAGGGCTATACCGACCTCGTCGCCTCCAAGGACGGCTGGGCCAACGTGCCGCCGGGCACCCGCACCTCGCTCTACCAGAACGAGGCCTATATCAAGGCCGCGCCGTTCGCCAAGCTGACGCTGGCCTCGATCGATAGTGCCGACCCCACCCATCCGACGGTGAAGCCGGTGCCTTATGTCGGTGTGCAATACGCCGCCATCCCCGAATTCCAGGGCATCGGCACGCAGGTCGGCCAGCAATTCTCCGCCGCGCTCTCCGGCGCCACCAAGATCGATGCCGCGCTCGCTGCCGCGCAGGCCTCGACCGAGCGCGAAATGAAGCGCGCCGGCTACATCAAGTAGCTCCTCCCCGCGGAACTGCGCCATCCGGACCCGCACTCCGGATGGCGCCTTCTTCCTTCCGAGGCGTGAGCGCGACAGGCATTCGGGGACAATCATGGCAACCCAGCAGACGCAGACGCTCGGCCGCATGCTGCTTGCGCCGGCGGTCGTGCTGCTCCTCATCTGGATGATCGTCCCGCTGGCGATGACGATCTACTTCTCCCTGTTGAGCTACAATCTGCTCAATCCGGGAATGGAGCGCTTCGTCGGGCTGGAGAATTTCGAGTATTTCCTCACCGATCCCGCTTTCCTCGCCTCGCTGCGCAACACCCTCGTGCTGGTCGGCTCGGTACTTCTCATCACCATCGTGCTCGGCACTCTCATCGCTCTCCTGCTCGATCAGGCGATCGTCGGGCGCAGCATCGTCCGGCTGATGGTGATCGCGCCCTTCTTCGTCATGCCGACGGTGAGCGCGCTGGTCTGGAAGAACCTGCTGATGCACCCGGTCTCCGGGCTGTTCGCCTGGATCATGACCTCGCTCGGCATGCAGCCGATCGACTGGTTCGCCGAATATCCGCTGTTCGCCATCATCCTCATCGTGGCGTGGCAATGGCTGCCCTTCGCCTCGCTGATCCTGCTCACCGCGCTGCAATCGCTCGACGAGGAGCAGAAGGAGGCGGCGCTGATGGATGGGGCAGGGGCGTTCTCGACCTTCTTCTACATCACGCTGCCGCACCTCGCCCGGCCGATCACCGTGGTGATCCTGATCGAGACCATCTTCCTCTTGACCGTGTTCGCCGAGATCTTCGTCACCACCGGCGGCGGGCCGGGGCTGCAGACCACCAACATCGCCTTCCTGATCTATTCGCAGGCGCTGATCCAGTACGACGTCGGCAGCGCCTCGGCGGGCGGCCTGGTGGCGGTGGTGATCGCCAACATCCTCGCCTTCTTCCTGGTCCGCATCGTCGGCCGGAACCTGGAGGCCTGACGATGGCACGCAAGATCTCCACCACCCACACCGTCGTCGCCACCGCGGGCGCCTGGCTGGTCGGCTTCCTGATCTTCTTCCCGATCCTGTGGATGATACTGACGAGCTTCAAGACCGAGCTCGAGGCGTTCTCGACGCCGCCCTCCTTCCTGTTCTTCCACTGGACGACGGAGAACTACGCCACGGTGCAGGAGCGCAGCGACTACGTGCTCCATGCGATGAACTCGCTGATCATCGCCGGCGGCTCAACGCTGTTCGCGCTGCTTATCGCCGTCCCGGCGGCCTGGTCGATGGCGTTCGCGCCCACCAAGCGCACCAAGGACCTGCTGTTGTGGATGCTCTCCACCAAGATGCTGCCGCCGGTCGGCGTGCTGGTGCCGATCTATCTGATCTTCCGCGACTTCGGCCTGCTCGACAGCCGCGCCGGACTGATCATGGTGCTGTGCCTCGGCAATCTGCCGATCGTGGTCTGGATGCTCTTCACCTATTTCAAGGAAATACCGAAGGACATCCTCGAGGCCGCCCGCATGGACGGCGCCACCATCGGCAAGGAGCTTATCTATGTGCTCACCCCGATGGCGGTGCCGGGCATCGCCTCGACGCTCTTGCTCAATTTCATCCTCGCCTGGAACGAGGCGTTCTGGACGCTGAACCTCTCGACGTCCGAGGCGGCGCCGCTCACCGTCTTCATCGCCTCCTATTCGTCGCCGGAAGGGCTGTTCTGGGCAAAGCTCTCCGCCGCCTCCACCCTCGCCATCGCCCCCATCCTCATCCTCGGCTGGTTCAGCCAGCGGCAGCTCGTCCGCGGCCTGACCTTCGGCGCCGTCAAATAGCAGGCAAGCAGGTTCGGGAATCCACACATGGGCCGCATCACACTCGAAGGCGTGAAGAAATCCTTCGGCTCCCACGACATCATCAAGGGCGCCGACCTCGAGATCGCGGACGGCTCGTTCGTGGTCTTTGTCGGCCCGTCCGGCTGCGGCAAGACCACGCTGCTGCGCCTGATCGCCGGGCTGGAGGACGTCACCGGCGGGCGCATATTGATCGACGGCGCGGATGTGACCGCCGTGCCGCCGGCCAAGCGCGGGCTCTCCATGGTGTTCCAGTCCTACGCGCTCTATCCGCATATGAGCGTGCGCGGCAACATCGCCTTCGGCCTGAAGATGGCCGGCCAGCCTAAAGCGGAGATCGAGCGCAAGGTGGAAGGCGCCGCCGCCATCCTCAATCTCACGCCCTATCTCGATCGCAAGCCGCGCGAGTTGTCCGGCGGCCAGCGCCAGCGGGTCGCCATCGGCCGCGCCATCGTGCGCGAGCCCAAGGCGTTCCTGTTCGACGAGCCGCTGTCGAACCTCGATGCCGCGCTGCGGGTGCAGATGCGCCTGGAGGTGACACGCCTGCAGCGCCAGCTCGACACCACGGCGGTCTATGTCACCCACGACCAGGTGGAAGCCATGACCATGGCGGACCGCATCGTGGTGCTGAACGCCGGGCGCATCGAGCAGTTCGGCACGCCGCTCGAGCTCTATGAGCGCCCGGCCAACCTGTTCGTTGCCGGCTTCATCGGCTCGCCCAAGATGAACTTCGTCGGCGGCAAGACCGCGGCGGACTACGGCGCCGCCACCATCGGGGTGCGGCCGGAGCATGTGACGGCGAGCCGAGAGGCGGCGAGCATCGCCTCGGGCGACGGCTGGGTCGGCACCGTCACCGTCGCCGAGCATCTCGGCAGCGACACCTTCCTTTATGTCGAGGTGCCGGAGATCGGCACCGTCACCGCGCGCGGCCTCGGCGAACTCAACATCAAGGCGGGCGACAGCGTGCGGCTCAGCCCAGACGCCTCCCGCATCCATCGCTTCGATGCGGCCGGCAACACGATACCCCGGCAATAGAGAGACCAGCCATGTACCTCGAAAAGTTCAAGCTCAACGGCCGCACCGCGCTGGTCACCGGCGGCGGGCGCGCCATCGGCCTCGCCTGCGTCGAGGCGCTTGCGGAGGCCGGGGCCAAGGTGGTGATCGCGGATTTCGATGTCGGCATCGCCGAGGAAGGCCGCGCGGCCATGCAGGCGAAGGGCTATGATCCCGAAGTGGTCATCATGGACGTGACCAATCCCGCGCGGGTGACCGAGGTCGCCGACGAGGTGGTGAAGAAGCACGGCAAGATCGACATCCTCGTCAACAATGCCGGCATTGCCCGCAGCGAGACGCCGGCCGAGACCGTGACCGACGAGCACTGGCTGAACGTCATCGACGTCAATCTCAACGGCACCTTCTGGTGCTGCCGCGCCTTCGGCAAGCACATGCTGGCCGCCAAATCGGGTGCGATCGTCAATATCGGCTCGATGTCCGGCTTCATCGTCAACAAGCCGCAGGAGCAGAGCTACTACAACGCCTCCAAGGCGGCGGTGCACCACCTCACCAAGTCGCTGGCGGCGGAATGGGGCGCGCGCGGCGTTCGGGTCAACGCGGTGGCGCCGACCTATATCGCCACGCCCTTGAACGAGTTCGTGAAATCGAATCCGAAGATGTACGACGCCTGGATTGGCGGCACGCCGATGGGCCGGCTCGGCGAGGTCGAGGAGATCGCCTCGGTGGTGCTGTTCCTGGCCTCGGATGCCGCAAGCCTGATGACCGGCAGCATCGTGCTTGCCGACGGCGGCTATACCTGCTGGTAGAGTGGCCATCCCGGAAGTACGAGTGCGGCAGGCGAAGATGCAGCAGGCTTTCATCGGAGTGGACGTCGGCACGGCGAGCGCGCGTGCCGGTATTTTCGATTCGGCGGGTACGCTACTGGCGACGGCACGCCGCCCCATCGCGGTCTGGCATGAGGCCGGCGACGTGGTCGAGCAATCCTCGACCGACATCTGGAACGCCTGCGTCCAGTCGGTGCGCGAGGCGATGGCCGCGGCCGGCCTGCCCCCGGAGGCGATCGGCGGTGTCGGCTTCGATGCCACCTGCTCGCTGGTCGCGCTCGACCGCGATGCGCGCCCGATCTCGATCAGCGCCTCCGGCGATCCCGAGCGCAACGTCATCGTCTGGATGGATCACCGCGCCACCGCGCAGGCGCGGCGCATCAATGAGACCGCCGACGACGTGCTGCGCTATGTCGGCGGCGTCATCTCGCCGGAGATGGAAACACCGAAGCTGCTCTGGCTGAAAGAAAATTTGCCGGCTAGCTACAAGGATGCCGGCTATTTCTTCGACCTTTCCGACTTCCTGTCGTTCCGCGCCACCGGCTCGACCGCGCGCTCCATCTGCACCGTCACCTGCAAATGGACCTATCTCGGCCATGAGCGGCGCTGGAGCGACGATTATTTCCGGCGCATCGGCCTCGAGGAGCTGAGCGCCGACGGCCACGTGCGGATCGGCACGGACATCGTCGATCCTGGCACCGCGCTCGGCCGCGGCCTCACCGAGGAGGCGGCGCGCGAGCTCGGCCTCAAGCCCGGCACGCCGGTCGGCGCCTCGCTCATCGACGCCCATGCCGGCGGCGTCGGCACCATCGGCGGGCGAGTTGCCGGCAGCGAGAACGGCGATCTGCAGGACCGCCTTGCCTACATCATGGGCACCTCGGCCTGCATCATGGCGACCACCGCCGAGCCGACCTTCCTGCCCGGAATCTGGGGGCCGTATTTCTCCGCCATGGTGCCGGGGTTCTGGCTGAACGAGGGCGGCCAGTCCGCCGCCGGCGCCGGCATCGACCATCTGGTGCGCTCGCACCCCGCCCGCGCGGAAGCACAGGCAGCGGCCGAGGCCGCCGGGCTCGGCCTGCTCGATTTCCTGGAGAAGCGCGCGGTGGCGCGCGTCTCCCATCCGGCGGAGGCGGCGCGGCTCGCCCGCAACACCCATGTGCTGCCGGAATTCCTCGGCAATCGCTCGCCCTATGCCGATCCGGATGCGCGCGCGGTGATCGCCGGGCTCGATCTCGACGACAGCATCGAGGCCCTCGAGCGGCTGTTCGTCGCCGGCCTGTGCGGCCTCGCCTATGGGTTGGCGGACGTGGTCGACGTCATGCGGGCCCGCGGCATTTCCTGCGAGATGATGGTGATGAGCGGCGGGGCGAGCCGCAGCGCGCTGGTCCGCCAGATCATGGCGGACACCACGGGCCTGACCATCGCCTTGCCGGTGACGCCGGAGCCGGTGCTGCTCGGCGCCGCCATGCTCGGCGCGGTCGCCGGCAAGGCCTGTCCCTCATTGCGTGACGCCATGGCGGCGATGTCCGGCATCGGCGAATTGACCCGCCCGTCGTCACCGGACATGGCCGGCTTCCATGCCGCCAAGCGCCGGGTCTATGCGCTGATGCAGACCGTCGATCGCGAAAGCCGAACGCTGATGCAGAGCGCGGCCGGTGCGTGAACTGTCGAGGAAACCGGACATGCTGCTGAGCTGCGGCGACGCTCTGATCGATTTCATGCCGGTGAAGGCGGCGGATGGGCGCGACGCCTATGTCACCGCAGTCGGCGGCTCTTGCCTCAATGTCGCGGTGGCGATGGCGCGGCTCGACGCGCCGGCCGGCCTCGTCGGCGGGGTGTCGACCGACCTGTTCGGCGCCATGATCGCGGACCACGCGGTGCGCTCCAATGTCGATCTGACTTTTGCCGTGCGCAGCACCCGCGAGACCACGCTCGCCTTCGTGCGCTTCGTCGAGGGTGAGCCGCATTATGCGTTCTATGATGAGAGCTCGGCGGCGCGCCACTGGACCTATGCGTCCGGCACCATCCCGTTCGCGACCATCGACGCCGTCCATGTCGGCTCGACCACGCTGATCCATGAGCCGACCTCGTCGCAGACGCTGGCGCTGGTGGAGGATGCGCGCGGCGTCACCACCATCTCGTTCGATCCCAATTGCCGGCCGGCGCTGGTGCGCGACAAGGCGGACTATGTGCGCCGCATGGAGGCATTCGCCGCGCGCGCCACCATCGTGCGCATGTCCGATGTCGATTTCGAGTTCCTCTATGGCGACCTCGCTCATGACGACAAGGCGTCCGCCCTGCTCACTGGGGGCGCCGCGCTCGTGGTGCTGACCCGCGGCGCGCAGGGCGTCACCGCCTGGCATCGCCAAGCCGGCAAGATCGAGGTCGCGGCGCCGCCGGTTCGTCTCGTCGACACCATCGGTGCCGGCGACAGCTTCCAGGGTGCGCTGCTCGCCGCCTTGCGCGAGCTCGGCCGCATCGAGGCGCGCGCGCTTGCCGCCATGGAAGCGGACGAGCTGGGTCGCGCCTTGAGCTTCGCCGTGACCTGCGCCGCCATCACCTGCGGCCGGGTCGGCGCCGATCCGCCCTATCGCGAGGAAGTCGATTTCCGGCTTGTTTGATCGATGTCCCGACCACGTCGTACCTCGGAGCCACCCGTAGTTCCCTCTCCCCGATGCGGAGAGGTGGCCCGCGAAGCGGGTCGGTGAGGGGGGAGCAAGATTGCGGAGCCGTTGAGCCCCTCACCCCCGCCCTCTCCCCCACAGGGAGAGGGGGGTTCGCGCACTACGCCATTGCCATCCCCTCAGGATGAGGTCGCCGAGTCGGGGCCGAGTTAACCCCTCAACCCATCCATCGCCTTCTGCAATTCCCTGAGGCTGAAGGGCTTGTTGATCAGGGCGATCTCCTCCCGCACCGTGGGCAGGTCGGCATAGCCGGTCGCTATCAATATGCGGACATCGCTCCGCTCCGCGCGGGCGGCGCGCGCAAGCTCGGTGCCGGTCATGCGCGGCATCGCCTGGTCGGTCACGATCACGTCGATGGAGGGCTCGCGCCGCAATATGTCCAGCGCCTGCGCGCCCGACGTCGCGGAGAACACCGTGTGTCCGAGCTCTTCGAGCATGGCCACCGTGTTCATCAGCACCAGCAGGTCGTCATCCACCGCGATGATGTTCATCCCGGGCCCGGCGCTCGGCCTCCATGCCGCATCTTCGGGATGCGCGGGATCGAGCTCGCCCTCGCCATTCGCGATCCGCAGCCAGACCTCCGCGGTGGTGCCACGGCCGAGCTCGCTCTTCAGGACCAGCTTGCCGTCGGACTGCTCGGCAATGCCGTGCACCATGGAGAGGCCCAGCCCGGTGCCCTTGCCCGGACCCTTGGTCGAGAAGAACGGTTCGGTGGCGCGGGCGAGCGTGCGCTCGTCCATGCCGGTGCCGGTGTCGGCGAGCGAGATGCAGACATAGGTCCCGCGCGCGAGCCCGCGCACATCATTGTCGCGCACCTTTTCGGTGCGCCCGGCGATCGTGATCGTGCCGCCCCCCGGCATCGCATCCCGGGCATTTACCGCGAGGTTCAAAAGGGCCGCCTCCAGATGGTTCGGGTCGGTGTTGGCCTTGGGCAAGGACAGCGGGAAATCGGTGCGGATCATGATGTGCGGGCCGATTGAGCGCTGCAGCAGCTCGGTCATGCCGCGCACCAGCTCGAGGACGTCGGTCGGCTTGCGCTCCATCTGCTGCCCGCGCGCGAACAGCAGCATGCGCTGGATCAGCGCGCCGCCACGCTGGGCGGCATGTTCGGCATTCTCGATCAGCGGCAGGACGCTGGAATCCCTCGGCAGCCGCCGGCGTGTCAGTTCCAGGCTGCCGAGGATGGCCATCAGGAGATTGTTGAAATCATGGGCGACGCCGCCGGTGAGCTGGCCGATCGCCTCCAGCTTCTGCGACTGGACCAATGCCTCGCGTGCCTGGTCGAGCGAGCGCTGGGTCTCGACCTTCTCGGTGATGTCGCGGGTCACCTTGGCGAAGCCCAGCAGGGTGCCGGACCGGTCGCGAATGGCATCGATGACGACATGGGCGATGAAGCGGCCGCCATCCTTGCGGACGCGCACGCCTTCCTTCTCGAACCGGCCCTCCGCAGTGGCGATGGCGAGGCCGCGCTGCGGCTCGCCCCTCGCGCGGTCTTCCTCCGTATAGAATCGGGAGAAGTGCTGCCCGACGATTTCCGAGGCGGCATAGCCCTTGATGCGCTGGGCGCCGGTATTCCAGTTGGTGACGATGCCGTCGGGGTTCAGCATGAAGATGGCGTAGTCGGTCACGCCCTCGACCAGCAGGCGGAACTGCTCCTGGCTGCGCCGGAGCTCCTCCTCGGCGCGCCGCCGCTCGGTCAGGTCGCGGGTGACCTTGGCGAAGCCGATGAGGTCGCCATGGGGGCCGGTGATCGGGTCGATGATGACGTGCGCCCAGAAACGCGCACCGTCCTTGCGAACCCGCCAGCCTTCGTTCTCGAAGCGCCCGGCCGCGGCGGCGGCGAGCGCCTTCTGCGGCAGGCCGGCGGCGCGGTCCTCCTCGGTGTAGAAGCGCGAGAAATGCTCCCCGAGGATCTCCGCCGCCTCATACCCCTTGAAGCGTTCGGCTCCCTTGTTCCAGCTCGTCACGATGCCCGATGGGCTGAGCATGTAGACCGCATAGTCCGTAATCGCGTCGACGAGGAGCCGATAGCGCGCCTCGTCATGGTCGAGCTCTTCGCCGTGTCGGGCGGACGTCATTCTCATTTGCCCCAGAATTCTGCGTAACTCACCGCAACGTTCTGGAATCGAAAATGGTTCCGCGGCAAGGCCCTGGTGGGCAGCCTGATGGTCGCTTCACTGCTGGCCGAAGCGCTAGGGCGTCCGATCGTCGTGGCCGGGCAAGCCGAGGCTGTCGCCTCGGCGTCTCCTGGCGGACGGCGACCGACTAGGGTCGCCTTTGCCCGGCCATGACGGTTGCTCTATCGGCCGCCGCCGGCTCTCACTGGCCGGCCTTGATCTTGTCGAGCCACGGCTTCGCCTGGGGGAACTCCTTCAGCAGCGCCGCATAGACTTCCGGCGCGGTGGTGCGGAAGGAGGCGAGATCGGGCTCGATGATCTGTACCTTGCCACCTGCCTTGATGGTCTCCAGGGTCGCCGCATAGTCCTTCTTGTAGTGATCGATGGCGTAGGCCACGGCCTCAGCTGCCGCATCGCGGAAGATCTTCTGCTGCTCCGGCGTGAAGCTGTCCCACTTGCTCTTCGAGATGATGATCACCGCCGGCATGTACATGATCTTGGTGAGCGAGAAAGTCTTCGACACCTCGATGAAGCGGTCCTGCAGGAACACGTCCGGCGAGTTCTCTCCGGCGTCCACCGTGCCGTTCTGGAGCGCCATGTAGAGCTCGGTATAGGCCATGGGGGTCGGCTGCGCGCCGAGCGCCTTGTAGGCGGTCACATAGCCGGGCCCCGGAATGACGCGGATCTTCAGGCCCTGCATGTCGGCGGCCGTCCTGATCGCCCGCCCATTGGTGAAGGTGTTGCGCTCCAGCGCCGAGATGAAGCCGAGGCCGACCATGCCGTATTGCGGCAGCAGCTCCAGCATCTCCTTGCCGATCGGGCCCTGCAGCGTCTTGTTGGCGTCCTCCAGGGAAGAGAAGAGATAGGGGAAGGAGAAGACGGTATAGTCCTTCACCGTATTCTCCAGCGGTGCCTCGCCGGTCACCACGATGTCCTGCGTGCCGGTGCGCACCGACTGGATCATCTTCACTTCGCCGCCGAGCTGGGCGGCGGGGAAGACCTCGATCTTGATCTGACTCTTGGACTTCTCCGCCACCAGTTCGGCAAGCTTGACCGCGGCCGCGTGATAATGGCTCGCCGTGGAGAGCACATGGCCGGCATTGAGTTCGATGGCCTGGGCCTCGGCGGCCAGGGTCCCGGCAAGCAGCAAGGCGGAGGAGATCAGGTATCGCGCGGTTCGCAGCATAGGTCTCGTTTCTTCTCTGGTTCGGTAAAGCTTTGGCTTTGCTTCTTTGGCCGAGGCCGCTCGCGCCCCGGCGTTTCGGCTCACAGCAGCGCCAGCGACAGAGCGGGCACGTAGCTGATGATCAGGACGTCGATGATGAGCACCGCGAGGAAGATCAGGACCGGCTTCGTCATCTCGTCCATGCTGACGCCGGATATCTCCGAGGCGATGTTGAGGTTGATCGCCACCGGCGGCGTCACCATGCCGATGGCGATGTTGACGATCATGACCAGCCCGAAATGCACCGGGTCGATGCCATATTGGATGGCGATGGGCGTGAGGATGGGCCCGAGGATGAGGATGGTGGCGAGCGCCTCCATGAAGGTGCCGACCACGAACAGCAGGACGTTCACCAGCAGCATGAAAGTGATGGGATCGCCCGCCACCCGGGCCACCAGCTCGCCGAAATAATGCGGGATGCGGTTGAGGGTCATGGCGTGGCCGAACAGGGCCGCGAAGGCGACGATGAGCATCACCATGCCGGTCATCACCGCGCTGTCGTTCAGGATCTTGACGATATCCCTGAGCGTGATCTCGCCATAGACGAAGTATCCGACGATGAAGCCATAGATCACCGCCACCACCGAGGCCTCGGTGGCGGTGAAGGCGCCGGAATAGATGCCCCCCAGAATGATCACCGGCATGAGCAAGGCGAGCGCGGATTCCCGCCCCGTCACCCACACCTCCCGCGCCCAGGCCATGAGCGAGACCGGCTTGGTGCGGTCGAAGTCGTTGAGCTTGGCGACGATGCAGATGGTGAGGATGAGGGTGAGGCCGATGAAGATGCCCGGCAGGATGCCGGCGATGAACAGGCCGCCGATGGAGACGTTCGCCACCAGACCGTAGATCACCATGGGCAGCGAGGGCGGGATGATGGCACCCAGCTCTCCGCCCACCGCCACGGTCGCGGCGGCGAAGCGCTTGGGGTAGCCCTTGCCTACCATGGCCGGGATCATGGTGGAGCCCACCGCCGCGGTGGTGGCGGAGGAGGATCCGGAAATGGTGGAGAAGAACATGCAGGTGAGGATGGCGGAGGCGCCCACCCCGCCGCGGATCCACCCCAGCAGGGCGCTGGCCAGCCCGATGAGCCGGTTCGAGATGCCGCCCGCCTTCATGATGTTGCCGGCGAGCACATAGAACGGGATGGCGAGGAGCGCGAAGGAATCGAGGGATTCGAACACGGTCTGCGGCACGGCGATGAGGTTCACGCCGCGCTCCATCAGCGCCACCACCGCCGAGATGCCCATGACCGCGAAGATGGGGACCGAAAGGGCGAGGGTCAGCGCCATGGTGCCGAAGAGGAGGGTCATGGTCTTGTCTCCGGTCAGACGATGGAGGCTGCGGCGTCCGCATCCGGCGGCGCCTGCGCCGTGCGGCGGCGCTCAAAGTGGCGCTCGACGAGCAGCGCAGCGAGGTTGACGATGGAAAAGGCCGCGCCCGCCGGCATGGCGGCATAGACCCAGGCCATCTGCAGCGACATGACGGTGGAGGTCTCGCCGAAGCCGAACTGCATCCACCGGATGCCGAGCCAGACGAGCAGGCCGAAGAACGCCATGGTGATGAGGAGCGCGAAGGTGCGCACCGCATGCCCCAGGCCTGCGGGCAGGGCGTCCGGCAGGGACTCCATGCAGATGAGCGCCCCCGAGCGCGTCGCCACCGCCGCGCCCAGGAAGATGGCCCAGACCATGAGGTAGCGCGCCAGTTCCTCGGTCCAGGGCGCGGCAACCATGATGCCGAAGCGCGGCAGGACGAAGCGCACACCGATCTGGATGGCGACCGTGATCACCATGACGCCCAGTATGGTTCCCACCACGTGGCGCAGGATGAGGTTCACCGCATCTATGATCCTGAAGGTGGTCCTCAACTTCGCCTCTCCGCTGCCAGGGTTGGGACGCTTCACGCCACGTTCGGCGGGGCTTTCCGGCTCTCGCCGATGGACAGAGCCAGGTTGTCCGCGACCCGCTCGATATGCCTTCGCAGCAGGCGAACGCCGCCCTCCACGTCTCCCAGGCGAGCGAAGGCGAGGAGGTTGCGGTGGTCCACCAGCTCGTGCTCCACGTCCGCCACCACGGCGAGCTGGAGATTCACGTAGCGGGTCGCATTGTCGTGGACCGTCTTCAGCAGCTTCAGTGCGACAGGCCGCCTGGAGGCGCCGAGCAGCGCCGAATGAAAGCGCCAGTTGAATTCGCCCCAGCTGTCCACCCCGCTCGCCGCGCTCTCCGCGATCACCGCCTCGGCAAGGGCGAAGTCGGCCTCGGTCATGCTCGGGATGGCGAGACCGAACAGCCAGCTCTCGAGCTGCACCCGGATCTCGAACATCTCCTGCAGCTCAGCCAGTGAGAGGGAGGAGACGACCGTACCCTTGTGGACTTCGGAGACGACGAGCCCCTCCGCCTCGAGCTGGCGGATGGCCTCGCGCAGCGGGACCCGGGAGACGCCGAGCTCGGCGGCGAGCTTCTCCTGGCGCAGCGGCGTGCCGGCCGGGAGCTGGCCGGAAATGATCCGCTGCCGCACCTCGCCAACGATCTGGTCGGTAAGAGACTGCCTGCCCAGCTTCCCCACAGTCGCGCTCCGATTGAATACGATATTCAGTTGCACGGCTCTGCGGGCCTGATCAAGCATTGATTTTAACCGTCCATTGGCGTCGAATTACGCAGCGTTCCTCGCTTGCCAGCTCGGAATGAGTGATGCTAGCTTGAATATTGTATTCAATCAGAGGCGGCTTTCATGACCATCTGGCGCGGCGTATTCCCGGCAGTGACGACCAAGCTGAAGCAGGACGGGGCGCTGGACCTTCCCGCGCTTCAGCACAGCGTGGACCGGCTGATCGTCAGCGGGGTGTCGGGGGTAATCCTGCTGCCCATGCTGGGCGAGAACGCCTCGCTTTCCATGGACGAACGCGCCCAGTTGCTGACGGCTGCCAAAGAGGCGATCGCCGGCCGCGTGCCCATGCTGAGCGGACTTGCGGAAGTCTCCTCCCGTTCGGCGGCCGAGGCTGCGCGCGCCTATGAGAAGCTGGGCGCCGAGGGGCTGATGGCTTTCCCCTCCATCGCCTACAAGAGCGACAAGCTCGAGACGGTGCGGTGGTACAAGGACCTCGCGGCCGCCTCCGGCCTACCGATCATGATCTACAACAATCCCATCGCCTATGGCGTGGACGCGACGCCGGACATACTGGAGCAGCTCGCCGACACGCCGGAGATCGTCTGCGTCAAGGAGGAGAGCGGCGACATCCGCCGGGTCACCGACATCTACAATGCCTGCGGCGACCGCTTCTCGGTGTTCTGCGGGGTGGACGACCTGATCCTGGAGAGCGTGGCGCTCGGCGTCACCGGCTGGGTGTCAGGCATGACGAACGCCTGGCCGGCAGAATGCGTGCAGCTTTTCAACCTGTGCCGCGCCGGCCGCTTCGACGAGGCCCGCCCGCTCTATCGGCTGCTCACCCCGGCGTTCCATCTCGATACCCATGTGAAGCTGGTGCAATACATCAAGCTCGCGGAGCACCACGTCTACGGCGCTCCCGAATGGGTCCGCGCCCCGCGCCTGCCGCTGGAAGGCGAGGAGCGCGCCCGCGTCTCCGCCGTTATCCTCGATGCCATCGAGCAGCTCCGGGTGCGCGAGGCGGCGTGAGACACCGGCTCGGAGCCTCGCGGCGCGCTCATCGAGGCGCCCGCGGGTTCGGATAGACGAGCCGGATCAGCAGCAATGGAAGGATGAGGGCCAGGGTCGCGAAGAGCAGCCACGCCTGGCCGTCATCCATGGCCAGGAAGGTTAGCCCGCTAAGCAGGCACCAGAGCAGCGGCACGGGCAGGAGGGCGGCGAGCCATGGGCCGCGACTTGCCAGCAGGAGGCCGAGCGTCACGATCACCGTCGGGTCCGGCGCGATGCCGAATGTTTCCACATTGGTCCATGGCCGGCCAAAGGCAAGCGGCAGGCACGGATAGAGCAGCAGGCCCGCGAGCGAGAGCGGCAATCCAGCCCTGCCAATGGAATCCCGGCGATCGAAGGTCAGGCCGCGCGGCAAGACGGCGGCGACGAGCAGCAGCGCGGCCTGCAGGAAGAAGACGGGGGCGACATAGGCGATTGCCCAGTTGATGGCCGCGTAGCGATTGAGCAGAAAGGACCAGGCCACGAAGGCCCAGCTCAGGCCGAGAACTCCGCCGACCCAGAGGTTCGCGCCATCGGGACGACGACGGACGAGCAGGACGATCGCCAGGCCCGCCGCGACCATGGCCAAATGCAATGGCCAGAGCGCGGCGTTCTGCAGCTCCAGCATGCGCCAATAGGTGCGCGGCGAGAAAAGCAGGAAATCCTCGAGGCGGTAGGTCCACCATTCGGACATCAGAGCGCGCCGACATGGGCGGCGACTCGCTCCCGCAAATCCCTGTCCGGCAGGGTGCCGCCGGCCGCCGCGAGATTCTCGCGCACATGATCGACCCGCGTGGTCGCCGGGATGGCGACGGTGACAGCGGGATGCGAGAGGATGAACTTCAGGATCAGCTGCGCCCAGCTCTTCGCGCCGATCTCGTTCGCCCATTCGGGAAGAGGTTCGCCGTCGAGGCGCCGGGTCAGCGCGCCCTGCCGGAATGGCCGGTTGACGATGACGGCGGTGCCGCGCTCGGTGGCGAGCGGCAGCAGGCGCTGTTCCGGCTCGCGATCGACGACATTGTAGGTGAGCTGCACGAAATCCAGCGGATGGCGCCGCATGATCTGCTCGACAAGGTCGTGCCGGCGCCCCTCGGACGTGGTGATCCCGACATAGCGGAGCCGTCCCGCCGCCTTCATCGCGAACAGCGTTTCGAGATGGGCCTCCCAAGTCAGGAGATTGTGCACCTGCAGGAGGTCGAAGCGCTCCATGCCCCACAGCCGACGCGATTGCTCGATCTGCGCGGGTCCGTTCGCGGCGGCCGACGTCCAGACCTTCTCCGCCGAAAACAGCGCCTCGGGGCGCCCAAGACGTTTCAGGCCGTTGCCCACGACCGACTGGGACGAACCGTACATCGGCGAACTGTCGATCATGCGCCCGCCGCCGGCGAAGAACGCCGCCATGACCTGCGCACACTCCGCCTGCAGCACCGGATCGTCGCCGACATTGAACGTGATCCACGTCCCCAGGCCGACCGCCGGAATCCGTTCGCCGGACGATGGGATCGGACGATCTATAGGCCTCGCCGCCTGGGCGGACACGTCCCGCGGCAGGACTGCCGCAGCGGCGGCGCCAAGGGCCGCCGCGCAAACGAAATCCCTGCGCGTGAAATTGTTGCGCGTGCAATGCCTGCGCATGATCGTCACCGGCTCTCCTTTCGCCGCATCACCTCCATCGGGAGTTGGGTTGCGATCCTACTGCGTCCACCGGCACGACCGATCACAGCTTCGTAAGGATGGTGCGTCCTGGCGCGCGATTTGAGGGTTCAGCAGCCTGACAGATGGCTACGCCTGGTCCCTCTAGGGCTGAGAGCGGGTGATATGGCACCCGTATGTCGGCTTGCTGGCTCGGCGCCAGCTTCCAAGAATGGTGCAAGGCGGACCTCTGCTCGGGGTCTTAACGTCCACCTCCCGATCCTATGCAGCAGTTATCGCCAGCGGGCTGCGCAGCGCATAGCTCTCCGCGAAGATCGACCTTGGTCGATCGACAACTCCCCTTGATCCGCGCGCCTCAACGTGTAAGTGATACATTGTATCATTTAGTGAGGTGCTGGATCCATGTCCGATGCACGCCTACCCGTCACCGTGCTCTCCGGCTTCCTCGGCGCCGGCAAGACGACGCTGCTCAATCATGTGCTCTCGAACCGTGGGGGCCTGCGCGTCGCCGTCATCGTCAACGACTTGTCCGAGGTGAACATCGATGCGGAACTCGTTCGCTCAGGCGAGGCAAACCTGTCGCAGACGGAGGAAAAGCTGGTCGAAATGACCAATGGCTGCATCTGCTGCACCTTGCGCGACGACCTGCTGAACGAGGTCCGCCGGCTCGCCGGGGAAGGGCGCTTCGATTATCTGCTAATCGAGTCCACCGGCATCGCCGAACCGCTTCCCGTCGCCGCCACCTTCGAGTTTCGCGATGAGGACGGCTTCTCGCTCTCTGACATCGCCCGCCTCGACACGATGGTCACCGTCGTCGATGCCGCCAACCTTCTGAAGGACTTCGGCAGCCGTGATTTCCTGCGCGACCGCGGCGAGACCGCCGGCGAGGAGGATGACCGCACGCTAGTCGATCTGCTCACCGACCAGATCGAGTTCGCCGACGTCATCGTCCTGAACAAAATCTCCGAGGTCGAGCGTTACCGCCTCGCCGAGGTGCGCGCCGTGGTGAAGGCGCTGAACTCGGACGCCCGGCTGATCGAGACTGACCATTCGGACGTCGCCGTCCGCGACATACTCGGTACCGGCCTCTTCGACTTCGAGAAGGCGCACGAGCATCCGACCTGGTTCAAGGAGCTGAACGGCTTCCGCGACCATGTGCCGGAGACGGAGGAGTACGGCGTGACGAGCTTTGTCTATCGTGCGCGCCGCCCGTTCCATCCCGAGAAGTTCAGCGACTTCCTCGCGAAGACATGGCCCGGCCTCGTGCGCGCAAAGGGCCTGTTCTGGCTCGCCACCCGCCCGCGCCGTGTGGGCGAGATGTCGCTCGCGGGCGCGATCTGCCGCATCAATTCCATCGGTCACTGGTGGGTCGCCATCCCGACCGAGCGGTGGCCGACCCAGCCGGACTGGCGGAGCTGGCTGCGCTCCCACTGGACGCCGGGCTATGGCGACCGGCGGCAGGAGCTCGTGTTCATCGGTGTCGGCATGGACGAGGCCGCCATTCGCGCCGCGCTCGATGAATGCCTCGTCGGCCCGCTGAAGCCGACCGTTTTCGATCCGGAGACGCTGAAATACCTGCCGGATCCATTTCCGAATTGGGAACGCGCCCCGGCCTGATGAACGCACCCGCTCGCTTCGGGAGACGCTTCTTAGCGGGCCAAGAAGCTGTCCCAAGCGCTGGCGATATCCCGTCGACAGCTGTTCTTTCGCATCAATGATCGCGACCTCGTGCGGCACTCCTCAACGACCCACCGGTGAGCGCGCTGCTTAAACCGCAACGGACGTTCCTTATGAAGCGATCGCTACTGAAGCTCGCCTGCTTCTTGTACGTTATAACATCGATGTCGGCAGTGGCCGCCGCCGAGCCGCTTCGCGTTGTCGCCAGCTTCTCCATCATCGGCGACTTCGCCAGACAAGTAGGCGGCGAGCACATAGAGCTGACCACGCTAGTCGGCCCGAACAGCGACGCTCATGTTTACTCACCACGTCCCGCCGATGCGAAGGCGGTCGCCCGCGCCGACGTCGTGCTCGTCAATGGTCTCTCGTTCGAAGAATTCCTGTCTCGCCTTGTCAAGGCGAGTGGCACCCGTGCCCCCGTGGTGGAACTCACCAGGAACGCCGACATACTGAACGACCCCAAGGGCGGGCATTACCACTTCATCAACGGAGAGGCGGTGTTCCACGCAACACCGAACGATCCTCATGCGTGGCAATCGATCGCCAACGCAAAGATGTACGTCCAGAACATCGCTGAAGCCTTCTGCGCCGCAGACAGCACGAACTGTGCTGAGTACGAGGCCAACGCGGCCGCCTACAACGAGACGCTTTCCGCTCTCGACACGCAGATTAGATTGACGATCGCCGACGTTCCCAAGGACAGGCGCGTCGGCGTCGTGGCCCACAACGCCTTCCGCTATTTCGAACGCGACTACGGCGTGACATTCCTTTCGCCGCAGGGGGTTTCGACGGCGTCGGAAGCATCGGCAGCGGACGTCGCATCGCTTATCCGCGAGATCCGCAACAAGCGTGCGGCAGCCGTCTTCGCCGAGAACATCTCAGATACGCGGCTGGTGAGGCAGATCGCCTCCGAGGCAGGTCTCGAACTCAGTGGCGCGCTCTATTCGGACGCGCTCTCGACCGCAAGCGGACCTGCATCGCACTACACGGACATGATGCGCCACAACGCGCAGACCATCGCCACAGCCTTGGCTGCTGACTGAGGCGGCCCAGGCCCAATCCCCTTCATCGCCTTTTCGTGGAGACGACAATGTTGCGATCATTTGCCTGCGCAACGGGCATATCACTCATTTTGTTTGCTAGTGCCGTGGCACAGGAAGCCGGGCACGATCATGAGGACGTCACGCTTTACCGCGTGTTTGTTGGTGATCACGCTGATCCCAAGATTACCGCATTCGACCTGAGCGAGCCGAAGAACCGCTGGACCTTCGAGACAACCGGGCAAAGCCGGCTGTATGGGGTAAACAATGGGGCGGCCATCGTAGCGGTGCAGTCCGATAAGGATGCGGTCAACCTCCTGAAGAGCGGCATCTCGCTCCATGCTCATGGGGATCACTCGGACATCGAGATCGCTGACCCGGCCGCGATCAACGAGACCCTGACGGGAGCCCGCCCCTACCACCTCATCGACCATGACGGCAAGGTGGTGATCAACTTCGATCGCGGAGGCTACGCGGAGATCATCGACGCGCACGAGCTCTCTGAAGGCCAACTCAAGACGAGCCGTCTTCCGCAGGTGCGCGCGCATCACGGATATGCAGCGCCCATCGGCGCGTTCTGGGTCACGAGCGTCGCCTCCGACGCTCCGTTGGAAGGCGATGCCGCGCCGAAGCGTCTCGGTCTCCAGCCAGTCACCGCCGATGGCAAGCCGACGGGCGCTGTCGCGACCTGCACCGCCATTCACGGCGAAGCCTTTTCGGGCGCCTATCTCGCGACAGGGTGCCAGGAAGGCATTCTGACCGTCACTGCCGGCGCCGATGGACCTACGTTCAAGATGCTGGAATATCCGGCGGACCTCCCGGCCGGACAGAGCACCGGGACGCTGATCGGCTCGAAGAGCATGCAGGTCTTCCTAGGCAATTACGGCGCCAAGGGCCTCGTCGTGGTCGACCCGGTCGACGCGCCGCATTTCCGATACATCGAACTGCCCTTCCGGCGCGTCGACTTTGCCCTCGACCCGGCAAACGCCCGATTCGGCTACGTGCTGACCGAGGACGGCGCGCTTCATCAGGTTGATGTACTGGAAGGCAAAATCGCCAGAACGGCCAAGGTGACAGAGCCCTATTCGATGGATGGGCACTGGAACGATCCCCGCCCACGTCTCGCCATGGCAGGAGACGAAGTCGTCATGAGCGATCCCAAGGCCGGGCTGGTGCGCCGCATCTCCAAGGGGTCGCTCAAGGAGGCGGGGACGATCGAGATCGGCGGAATGCCTTATAGCATCGCGGTCGTGGGCGGCAGCGGCGTCGTCCATGACGAAGCCGGTGAGCACGCTCATGGTCACGATCGTGCCGGCCACGATCACGCTCACAGCCACGGCGATCCGCAAATCTACAAGGGTTACTTCAAGGACAGCCAGGTCCATGATCGCACCCTGTCTGACTACGCCGGCGATTGGCAGTCCGTTTACCCCTACCTGCAGGATGGCACGCTTGATCCGGTGTGGGAGCACAAGGCGGAAAGCGGTAGCATGAGTGCGCAGGCGTACCGGGCCGAGTACGAGGTCGGCTACCGCACAAATGTCGAGCGGATCACCATCGAGGGCGATACGGTCACATTTTATGAGAAGGGAAAGCCATTGAAGGGGCACTATGCCTATGACGGCTACGAGATCCTGACCTACAAGAAGGGCAATCGGGGCGTCCGCTTCATCTTCAAGAAGACGTCAGGCGACGCCGCCGCTCCACAGTTCATTCAGTTCAGCGATCACCAGATCGCGCCGGAAAAGGCCGATCACTTTCATCTGTACTGGGGGGATGATCGCGCTGCGCTTCTGGAGGAAGTGACAAACTGGCCGACCTACTACCCATCCTCGATGGGAGCAAAGGAGATCGTGAGCGAGATGAAAGCGCACTGATCCTGGAGTAGCGAGTTTGCGCCCGGCCGATCACGCCGGGCGTGTTCCGTCCAAGCTGGGTAACTAGTGAAGTGGAGATGGAGCGAGCTTTACCGACGTCAGCACGGGATGGCGAGCGGGTTATTATTGATCTGGTCGCAATTTCCGCATCACGGCAAGCGCCCACGGTCTGCAGTTGGCGCTCAGGAGCCATTAACTTAGGTTGCGGCTAGATTGCCGCCCCCTCCTGCGCCGCGTGCGCGTCCATCAGCAGCCGCACCAGCACCTGCGCGCTCGGCGGCAGGGGGCGGTCCCTGAGCGAGACCAGCGAGAAGATGGTGTCGTAGGCCAGCGCCTCGGCGTCACCGACCTCGACCAGCTTGTACATGTGCGACAGCGCCTTGGCGTAGTGGCAGGGCAGGTAGCCGACGAAGCCGCCGGCGGCGAGCAGGGTCGCCACCGCCTCGAGGCCGAAGGCGACAGCGCTGCGCTGCAGCCTCAATCGGCGCGCCAGCATTTGGGTGCGCTGGTCGTTGGTGCGCATCACCACCGCATAGCCGGCGCGCGCGAGTTCGCCGAGCCGCACGGGCGGGGCATCCGCGCGGGCGGCGGCGTAGAGCCGGAACTCCTCGTGGAAGATCGAGCGGAATTCCAGTCTCTCATGCCCGGGCGCGGCGCCGGTGATGCCGAGATGGAAATGCCGCTCGGCAATGCCGGTGAGCAATTCGTTCGGCAGCTTGATGGAGAGGTGCACCCGCACATCGGGCGCCAGCACGCGGAACTTCGCCAGCACCTGAGCGAACAGGGATTGCGGGTTCGACAGGCAGTTGTCGGCAATGGCGAGATGCAAGTCGCCGGTCAGCACATTGCGCGCGAGGTTGAGCTCGTGGCGGATGACGTCGAGCGCGTCGCTGGCGCTGATCGCGGCGTGCAGCGCGCGTTGGCCGAACTCGGTCAGCTCGAAGCCGGCGGGACCGCGGAAGCAGAGCCTTGCGCCGAGCCTTATCTCCAGGCTCTGCAGGTGCCGGCTGATGGTCGAGCGCTCCATGCCGAGCGCGCTCTCCGCCGCGGTTAAACCGCCGGCCTCGGCAACACTGCGAAAGATACGCAGCAGCCTCAGATCGCTTTCGGTGAGCGGCGGTACCGCTGTCGATGTCCTCTGGTCCATGTTGCATATCCTACAAGCATGGTTTCAACCTGCGTTATTCTTAAGCAGGTTCCTCATCAATATTCTAGTGAGGTGCGGGAGAGCTGTCCGTCAGCTGTCTGCGCGCTCATTTTACGGGCAAATGCCAAAACAAATGGCAAATGTCAGGATACATTTGCGAGGCCCCATGGCTCTGCCACTCACCGAACCGCCGTCGAAGAAGCACCAAAGCTTTCTGTATTCACCGATTTCGACGGATCTCGATGCGCTCGACGCGCACATCGCCTTCCTCGGCATCCCCCATGGCAGTGCCTATCACGCAGGCGCCATCACCAACGACCAGACCAGGGCGCCGGACGCCGTGCGCTCGGTGACCGATCGCATCTGCCGGGATCTCGAACGCTACGACTATGATGTCGGGGGTCCGATCTATGACGGGCGGGCGATCAAGGCGGTCGATGTCGGCAACGTGCCGGCGGATATGACCGACCTCTCCACCCACTATGTCCGCGCCGAGGAAGCGGTGCGCAAGATCCTCGACGCCGGTGCCATGCCGATCACCATCGGCGGCGACCACGGCATCCCGATTCCGATCCTGCGCGCTTATGAGGGCAGGGGGCCGATCACCCTGATCCAGGTCGATGCCCATATCGACTGGCGCGACCATGTGAACGGCGTCCGCGACGGCCTCTCCAGCCCGATCCGCCGCGCCTCGGAGATGGAGCACATCGGCGACATCTTCCAGATCGGCATCCGCGCCCAGGGCAGCGCCCGGCCGGAGGAGGTCGAGGCCGCGGCCGCCTATGGCTCCAACATCATCCCCGCCTTCGAGGTGCATGACGGCGGCATCGAGGCGGTGCTGGCGCGCATCCCGGACGGCGGCAATTACTACATCACCATCGATGCCGACGGGCTCGATCCCACCGTCATGCCGGCGGTCGAAGGTCCAGCGCCGGGCGGGCTCACCTTCCACCAGGTGCGCAAGCTGATCCACGGCCTCGTCGGCAAGGGCCGGGTGGTCGGCATGGACATCGTCGAGATCACCCCGTCGACCGACGTCAACATGATCAGCTGCATCACCGCCGGAAGGCTGATCGTGAACCTGATCGGCGCCGCGGTGCGGGCCGACTATTTCGCGCCGAAGACCTGACGCTTCGTGCGTGTGGTCCCGGAGGGGACGACCCCCTGATTGTTCTCCTCCGGGGCATCTTTCTTGCTGCCAACAACATCAAACCAGAGGGTCCTGCCATGTCGCTGAAGTGCCGCGGAATATTCAGTCTCATCGCAGGCGCCGCCTGCATTGTCGCGCTCGCCGGGCCGGCACGCGCCGAGACCACGCTGGAGAAGATCAAGCGCACCGGCGATCTCACCGTCGGCACCGAGGCGGCGTTCCCGCCCTTCGAGTTCGTGCAGGACGGCAAGATCGTCGGCTACGGCTCCGACATCCTCGCAGTGGTGGTGCAGGATCTCGGGGTGAAGAAGCTCAACCAGCTCGATCTGCCCTGGCAGGGCATCCTGCCGGGCGTGCTGGCCGGCAAGTTCGACTTCGTCGCCACCACGGTCGGCATCAATGAGGAGCGCGCCAAGCGCTATGCCTATACGCTGCCCATCGCCGACGGCATGCCCTATGCGATGAAGCGCAAGGGCGATCCGATAGCCAAGGTCGAGGACCTCAATGGCAAGGTGGTCGCCACCCAGCTCGCCTCCTCCACCGAGCCGGTGGCAAGGGCGGTGGACGCCAAGCTGAAGGCGGCCGGGGGCGCCGGCTTCAAGGAGCTGAAGCTCTTCACCGCCTTCCCGGAGAGCTATGTGGCGCTCGCCAATGGCGAGGTCGATGCGGTCATCCAGTCGCTGCCGGCGCTCGCCGTCGTCTCCAAGGAGAAGCCGGATGTGTTCGAGCTCGCCATGCCGACCCCGAAGGATGGCGGCTACACCTATCTCGCCTGGGTGACGCGCCCCGAGGACAAGGACCTGCGCGACGCCATTTCCGCGACCGTGAGGAAGATGCGCGACGATGGCCGCCTCGCCGCCCTGCAGAAGAAGTGGTTCGGCTTCGAGATGAAGATCCCGGACAGCGGGTATCTGCCGCCGGGCGCGCAGTAGGAGGTGCGGCCATTCCTCGGTCGTCATGACCGGGCTTGTCCCGGCCATCTCGGCCTCTGACGCGCTGTCGGGAATCGAGATCCCCGGGACAAGCCCGGGGATGACGGTCGATCGTGCGAGTACGGGTCAGCTTCGGAGGAGCTAATCGGGCATGAAGTTCAATTTCGATTATCTCCTCTCCATCCTGCCGCGCCTCATCGAGGCGGCAGGCGTCAATATCCGCCTTGCCGCCTTCATCATGGTGCTGTCGCTCATCTTCGGCACCGGCTTAACCATCCTGCGCGCGCTCAAGCTGCCGGTGGTGAACGAGATCATCGCCGTCATCATCAGCTTCGTGCGCGGCACGCCGCTGCTGATCCAGATCTTCATCGCCTATTACGTGCTGCCCGCGGTCGGGATCGACCTCTCGCCGGAGGTCGCGGGCGTCGCCGCCATCAGCTTCAATTCCATGGTGTTCGTCTCCGAGACGATGCGCGGCGGGCTCGCCACCATCGATCCCGGCCAGATCGAGGCGTCCACCGCGCTCGGCCTGAAGCCCCGCGCCATCTGGCAGAAGGTGGTGCTGCCGCAGCTGTTCCGCCGCATCGTGCCGGTGCTGGTCAATGAGGCGACCATCGTGGTGAAGGGCACGGCGCTGCTCTCGGTCATCACCGTGGTCGAGGTGCTGCGCACCGCCCAGCAGATCGCCAGCGCCTCCTACCGCCCGTTCGAGACGCTGGTCGGCGCCGCGCTCATCTTCCTGGTGCTGAACCTCGTCATCAGCCTCGCCGGCAAGCTGGCCGAGGCGCGCTTCGCGCTGGCGAGGGCCTGAGCGATGCATTTCGACCCGCTGATGCTGCTCGACTATTGGGACATCCTGCTCCAGGGCGCCTGGCTGACGGTTCGGATCACCGTCTTCGCCTTTCTGATCGGCTACACGCTTGGCATTGCCATAGCATTGCTTGGCCTCGCCCCGGCGCGGCCGCTGCGCCTCATCGCCGGGATCTACGTCGAGACGCTGCGCAACATCCCCTTCATCATCATCCTGTTTCTCGTTTATTACGGCCTGCCGTTCTCCGGCGTTCGGATACCGGCGCTGTTCGCCGGTACCATCGCGTTGGCGATGTTCGTCAGCGCCTATTATGCGGAGATCGTCCGCGCCGCGATCCTCGCTCTGCCGCGCGGCCAGTTCGAATCTGCTCGCGCCATCGGCATGTCGCCGGCGCAGGCAATGTGGAACGTGGTCGCCCCGCAAATATTGCGCACGCTGATCCCGCCTTCCACCAACATGACGCTGACCATGATGAAAGAGTCGGCGGTGCTGAGCTCGATCACCGTGCCGGAGCTTACCTATCA
This sequence comes from Xanthobacteraceae bacterium, assembly GCA_029266425.1. GTDB lineage: Bacteria > Pseudomonadota > Alphaproteobacteria > Rhizobiales > Xanthobacteraceae > Ancylobacter. The sequence goes on along the minus strand of JAQSWY010000032.1, from coordinate 5,500 downwards.
GAGCTTGGTCGTGCAGGGGAACACCTTCGCGCCGTTCGAAGTCTTCGCCGCGGTGACGCTGATCTACTGGCTGATTTCGGCGGTGATCGCGGAAGCCTCGCGCCGGCTGGAGAAGCAGGTCGGGCTCGCCCATACGGCGAACGTCGCCCGCAACCCGATCGCCGACCGCTATTTGTCGCTCGAACGGAGGCCGGCGCGATGAGTGAGACACCCGCGCTCCGCTACGTGCCCGCGCTCAGGGTCGAGGGGCTGACCAAGAATTTCCGCACCACAACGGCGCTCGATTCCGTCTATCTCGATATAAAGCAAGGCGAAATCGTCGCGTTGATCGGGCCGTCGGGCTGCGGCAAGAGCACGTTCCTGCGCTGCCTCACCTGGCTGGAGCACCCGGATGACGGTTTCATCGAGGTCGCCGGCCAGCCCTTCGGGCGCGAGCGGCACGGCGCGGTGGTGCGCCGGCAGACCCCGCGCCAGATCGATCGCATCCGCCCGAAGATCGGCCTCGTCTTCCAGCAGCTCAATCTCTGGCCGCACCTCACCGCGCTGGAGAATATCGTGCGCCCGCAAGTGGTTGTGCTGCGCCGGCCGCGCGAGGAGGCGGCGCGCCGAGCGCGCGAGTTGCTGACGCGGCTTGGCCTCGGCGACCGTGCGGACCGTTATCCGCATGCCCTCTCCGGCGGGCAGAAGCAGCGCGTCGCCATCGCCCGCGCGCTCGCCATGGACCCGGCCCTGATGCTGTTCGACGAGCCGACCTCGGCGCTCGATCCGGAACTCGTCGGCGAGGTGCTCGCCGTGCTGCGCCAGCTCGCCGAGGCCGGCACCACCATGCTGGTGGTCACCCATGAAATCGGCTTTGCCGCGAACGTCGCTGACCGCATCGCCTTCATGGACAAGGGCCGCATCATCGAGGAGGGGCCGGCGCGCCAGCTTCTCGACGCCCCGCGCGATCCGCGGCTGCGCAATTTCCTCGATCTCGTGCTGTCGCACCGCGACGCGCCAATCGCCTCCCAGAACTGAGCGGAGCCTCAAATGCCACGCATCGACCGCCCCTATGTGGGCATTCCGTCCTTCCTGCGCTCGCGCATCGTCGAGGACCTGACGAAGATCGATGCCGACATTGCGGTGCTGGGCGTGCCGTTCGACGAGGGCTCGCCCTTCATGCCCGGCTCGCGCATGGCGCCGCGGGCGCTGCGCGAGCATTCGCTGCGGTTCGGAAAGCAGGGCTTTTACGACCCTGAGACCAAGCGGGAATATCTGGTCGATGAAATGACCAATGGGCGCATCGTGGATTGCGGCGATGTCGACATCCATCCCGCCAACGCGCCGCGCACCTTCGAGAACATCACCGCCTCGGTGAAGGCGATCCTCGCTTCCGGCGCCATGCCGGTGGTGCTCGGCGGCGATCATTCGATCACCTATCCCATCTTCCGCGCCCTGAGCGAGCCGGTGCATGTGCTGCACTTCGATGCGCACACCGACTATGCGCCGTTCGAGAATGATCTCGAACTCACCAACAGCCATGCCTTCCGGCACATCGCCGGCATGGAGACCGCGCTGAGCCTCACCCAGATCGGCATCCGTAGCCTCCGGCACTCGCCGGACATGGTGCGAAGCGTCGAGGAGGACGGCAACCGCGTGATCCCGATGGGCGAGTTCCGTGATCTCGGCCCCGCCGGCATTGCGAGCCTGCTGCCGGAGAATTCGAAGGTCTATGTCAGCATCGACGTCGATGCGCTTGACATGTCGCTGGTGCCGGGCTGCGTCTCCGCTGAGCCCAATGGCATGAGCTATAATGAGCTGCGCGACAGCCTCAAGGCCATCGCCGAGCGCCACGAAGTGGTGGCGTTCGACTTCGTCGAGGTCAATCCGCTGCTCGATGTCGGCACCGGCGTCACCGCCTATATCGGCGCGCTGACCGTCATCGAGTTCATCGCCCACATCTGCGATCAGCCGCGCTGGGCCGCGCGCCGTCGCAGCCGCGCCGCGTGAGGTTTGCCATGTCGATCGAGACCATTCCCGCCACCCGCGGCAAGGCGGTGCGGCTCAAGGCCGGCCAGGCCATCGAGGTGATCAATACCCATGGCGCGCAGGTGGTGGATACCTGGGCGTTCTGCCCGGAAGACCTCAGGCATTTCATGTCGATGGAGCACACGCGGGTGGAGAATGGCCGGCTGATGCCGGCGGTCGGCCAGACGCTGTTCACCAATCGCCGCGAGGCGATCCTGGTCATGGAGGCCGACACCTCGCCCGGCATCCACGACACCATCATGGCGGCGTGCGACCGCTGGCGCTACGAGCATCTCGGCTGCACCGAATACCACCGCAACTGCGCGGACAATATGGTGGAGGCGCTCGCGGAACTCGGCATCGACGCCCATCACGTGCCGCAGCCGCTGAACCTGTTCATGAACATCCCGATCGAGGCGGATTTCACCCTCACCCAGGGTGTTCCGACCACTAGGCCCGGCGACAAGGTGGTGCTTCGCGCGGCGCGCGACTGCATCGTGGTGTTCTCGGCCTGCCCGCAGGACATCACCCCGATCAACGGCGTCGGCCGAAAGCCGACCGAGGCGCATTACTGCGTGCTGGACTGAGCCGATTTCGGTGCGCAGTTCGTCTCGATGGCCTTCACGTCCGTCGAGGCGAACACCGTCCTGCCGGTGCAGCCGACCTCGTCCAGCGAGCGCCGCAGCATCGCCTCTTCCTCCGCCGTCATCTGCGCCGTGGCGATCACCGCGACCTCATTGCGCGGCACCTGGCGGGCCAGCCAGTCGGTGTAATGGCGCATCTCCTCGTTCGGGATCAGCGCCCAGATCTGCTGCGGCACCGGCCGGTCGCCGGCGGCGAGCAGGGCGATGGCCTCTTCGCGGCTGGGCAGAGGCTGCGACGCCTCCGTCAGTGCGCCGGCGATGCGGTAGTCCGCCCGGCCGCCCTGCTGCTCGTAATAGGCAAGGCTCGGCTGGAACTGGATCCAGGGCAGCACGGTGCGATAGCCGCCCTTCTGCAGGAAGGCATAGAGGTCGGCAGTGTCCTGCCGCTCGAAGCCGGTGACGGCGGCATAGCCGAGATGGAACAGCATCGCCGGCAGCAGGATCGCGGCGGCGATCCATTCGCGGCGCTTCACGCTCGGCACGCGTGCCAGCGCCCAGCCGATCGCCCAGGCCAGCAGCAGCGCCGTGACCGGCATGGTGAAGGTGAGCTGGCGCGGGCTGGAGAGCGGGTAGAGCCCGGCGAGATTGAGCAGCAGCAACTCGCCATAGACCAGCACAAACAGCCGGACCGGGGCCTGCCCGGGCTCAAGCATTGCCTGAGCCATGCTTGAGGATGGCTTGAGCCGCGCTCGAGCAAGGCTCAAGCCTATGGAGAGCAAAGCCAGGATCGCGACGCCGGCCGTGACATAGGGTTGCGCGCCGAGGAGCGCCCGCACGATCATGGCGAGGCCATGCAGGTCGCCGGCCCTCACGGCCTCTGGTATCAAGCTGCCGCCATAGAGCGTGGTGTAATTGGCGATCTGCAGCGCGATCTGCGGCTTGAAGATGCCGAGATAGGCCGCGATCCAGACCAGGCCGTAGGCCACCGCTCCCGCAATCCAGAACAGCCGCTGCCGACCCCTGGTGCGCACCAGCACGATGTCGGCGAGGATCGGAAAGACTATGAGGAAGGCCGGATAGGCGAAGAAGGACAGCACCAAAGCGAGCGCGAAGAACACGACGCCATGGCGCAGCGAGCCCACATTGCGGGCGAGCAGATAGGCCGCCAGCAGGACCAGCGTCGCCAGGAGTTCGAACAAATAGTGCTTGATCTCGGTGGCGTTGCGGGCGGTGAGATAGCCCGACGTCACGATCAGCACCGCATAGGCGAACACCGGCACCCGGCGCCGCACCGCAAGCCACAGCAGGACGGCGAAGCTCGCCAGCGCGAGCGTGAGCACCAGCGCCCGCATGACGAAGAGATTGCCGTCGCTCGCCTGCATCATGGCGGCGAGGGTGGCGGTCGCCAGTGGCGGCGCGGCCTGGTCGTAATAGGGCAGGGGCGCGAAATAGCCGGCCCAGCCGACGCCGAGATTGGCCATCAGCATGGATTCGTCCTGCCAGATGGCGTGCTGCAGGCTCAAGAGGCCGGTCGCGGCGAAAATGGCCAAGAAGGCGACGAGGAAGACCGGCCCTAGCGCGGAGCCGAGGGAGGTTTGAGGTGTCGCAACACTCGACGCCGCTTCCACATGGTCGCTCCTCACCACATATCTCCCTTTGGCCGCGCACCAACGACGCCGCGACCCTAGGCCACGCAAGTTTCAGGCCAAATAATTCGAATTTTGAAATAAAGCGGCATTTTACGTCAGTTGGATGACAAGCGGGAGGAAAACGATGAGAAGCGGGAGGAAACCATGGCCGAGGTGAGGGCAATGTGCGCGATCGGGCTGCGCGGTCAGCTCGGGCACGAAGGCGGCATGCCGTGGGAAGGCCGGCACGAGCCGGCGTTCGCCGCGGACGTGGCGCGGTTCTTCGAAGCGACCTTCGGCCACGTGCTGCTGGTCGGCCCACGCACCAAGCGGTCCATCCCGCAATGGGCCTATGCCGACCGGGTCATCGTTGAGATCCGATCAAGCGACCCGCCGGAAGACGTGCTGGCTGCCTTCCCCTCTCGCGTCGTCTATGTCGGCGGCGGGCCTGCGGTCTGGGCCGCGTATGCGCCCTATATCCAGCATTGGGACATTACGAGGCTGCCTTATGACGGCGAGGCCGACCGCTGGTTCGACCCGGCGTGGCTCACCATCGGCCGCGCGTCGTGACGGGAACCTTCGCGGCGCCCGCGCATTGCCCCGATCCACCGGCAGGTTGCGTGGCGCTTGCCGGGTGGCTTTGGCGTGAAGGAAACCAGGCACGATCAGGAGGAGTTCGATGACGACGCCTCATCATTCGGTCAGGCTGCAATATTGGCCGGCTTCGCACAGCGTGGATGCACCCGACCACTGGCCCGACAGCTACGAGTTCGACACGGTCGACGACGCCATCACCTTCGCCATGACGCAGGCGCCGGCGAACCGCGAACTGGCCTGGCTGCGCACCGGAGAGGGCGAGGTCATGAAATATCCGCAGATCCAGATGTTGTGGGAGCTGCGGCACAGCCATTGACCCCTATTTGCTGACGTAATGAGGAACCTCATCCTGAGGTGCGAGTGAAGCGAGCCTCGAAGGATGTCGAAGCAGAGGGCGTCATCTAGGGCGGGAATCCTTCGAGGCCCGGCTGACGCCGGGCGCCTCACGATGAGGTTCGCCTGGAGACCCCGGACGCTCCGTCATTGCCTTGGCGGGCGTTCTGAGTATATTGCGCCGCAAAATTCACGCGGGTCCGGGTTTCTCTCGGGCCCGCTTTTTGGTGTTACCTCATGAAGCTGCGCAACATCGCCATCATCGCCCACGTCGACCACGGCAAGACCACGCTGGTCGACGAACTGCTCAAGCAGTCCGGCTCCTACCGCGAGAACCAGCGGGTCGCCGAG
>JAQSWY010000150.1 GCA_029266425.1 Xanthobacteraceae bacterium | reverse complement strand
GCGCGCCTATCCCGATCCCGCCTATCGCGCCGCGGCGATGGCGGCATGGGAGGCCGGCGTCCGGTCGGCCCGGGCCGACCTCGATCATGTGCACATGGCCGACTGGATGGTGACCTGCAAGGACGGCAGCCAGAAGATGATCCACTTCCGGCTGCGCTCGCTCGGCGACAACCTCATCCTCGTCTACTGGGACGTCACCGAGCACCGGCAGCTGGTGCATCAGCTCCGCGTGCTCGCCGACACCGACGACCTCACCGGCCTCGGCAACCGCCGGCGTTTCCTCGCCGAATCCGAGGCCGTCCTGCGCACGGCCAGGGAGGCCGGGACGCCCGTCGCGCTGCTCATGATCGACCTCGATTTCTTCAAGGCGATCAACGACCATTTCGGCCATGCCGTCGGCGACCTGATGCTGCGGGACATCGCCGACAAGTGCCGCCGCACCCTGCGCGAGCAGGACTTGCTGGCCCGGCTCGGCGGCGAGGAGTTCGCCGCGTTGCTGCCGGGCGTGGGCGAGGCCGAGGCGCTGCGGGTGGCGCAGACATTGCGCAACTTCGTCGCCGCGGCGCCGATGATGATCGAGGGCAGGTCGATCCCGGCGACGGTCAGCATCGGCGTCGCCCTGCTCGATGGCCAGGCGGCGCGGGGGAATGCGTCAACGTCCGGTGAGCTGTCCGATCTGCTCAGGCGTGCCGACGAGGCCCTCTATGCCGCCAAGCGCGCGGGCCGCAACCGCGTCATGCGCGACGAGGGCGTGCCGGGCGTCGCGTGATGGCCTTTCTGGAAGCGGTGCACGGCCTCGATTCGCGCCGTCATTTCCGTTGACGTCTTCGTGATGCACTGAAAACATGCATGCCCATCCGTGCGGCATTCGCGCGGCGCGGCAACTTGGCGGCGGGATCGACCGGCGAAGAGCGCGCCGGCCGGCGCCTGCTCCTTCTATGAAGGGATATGCAGCGTCATGAGCATCCAATCGACCGAAGGCTCGCTTCCCGCGAGCGGCAGTGGCGGCGTCACCTACACCACCGTCGACATCACCTATTTCGAAGCCCGCGGCCTCAAGCGCTATGCCGGCGTCGCCTCGCTGTGGGCGCTCGGCGTCGGCGCCGTCATCTCCGGCCATTTCTCGGGCTGGAACCTCGGCCTGTCGACCGGCGGCTGGGGCGGGCTGTTCGTCGCCTCCGTCATCATCGCCATCATGTATCTCGGCCTGACGCTGTCGATCGCCGAGATGAGCGCCGCGCTGCCGCACACCGGCGCGGCCTATTCCTTCGCCCGCACCGCCATGGGGCCGTGGGGCGGCTTCATCACCGGCCTGTGCGAGAACGTCGAGTACGTCGTCACCCCGGCGGTGGTGGTGTTCTTCATCGGCTCGTATCTCGGCTCGATCTTCGGCACGCCGCCCGAGTTCCAGCCGGTCTACTGGGTGTTCGGCTACATCGTCTTCGTCGGGCTGAACGTCGTCGGCGTGGAGCTGTCCTTCAAGGTGACGCTGGTGGTCACGCTGCTGGCGCTAGCCTGCCTCGTCGCCTTCTGGGTCTCGGCCATTCCCAATGTCGACTTCACCCGCTGGGCGCTGAACATCGGCGCCGACGGCACCGAGCTGCCGGAAGGCGGCGGGCCGTTCCTGCCCTTCGGCGTCTACGGCATCCTCGCCTCACTGCCCTTCGCGGTGTGGCTGTTCCTCGCCATCGAGCAGCTGCCTCTCGCCGCCGAGGAATCGATCGACCCCAAGCGCGACCTGCCGCGCGGCATCATCCTCGGCATCGGCACGCTGATCGTCTCGGCGTTCATGATCCTCTGGCTGAACTCCTCGGTCGCCAACGGCGCCTTTGCGCTCGGCAAGTCCGGCGAGCCGCTGCTCGACGGCTTCCGCGCCATCTATGGCGACGGCCTCGCCAAGGTGCTGGCGCTGGTGGCGGTGATCGGCCTGATCGCCTCCTTCCACACCATCATCTACGCGCAGGGCCGGCAGATCTATTCGCTCTCGCGCGCCGGCTACTTCCCGCGCTGGATGTCGATCACCCACGGCACCCGCAAGACCCCGCACCTCGCCATGCTGGTGGGCGCGGTGGTGGCGCTGGTGCTGATGCTGGCGATCTGGTTCAGCGTCGGCGCCGAGCGGGGCGCGCTGGTGATCGGCGGCACGCTGCTCAACATGGCGGTGTTCGGCGCCATGCTGTCCTATGTGATGCAGGCGCTGTCCTTCATCCTGCTGCGCAGGAACGCACCGCAGATCGAGCGGCCCTACCGGAGCCCGTTCGGGGTCGTCGGCGCGTCGCTCACCATCCTCATCGCGGTGGTGACGCTGTTCTTCCAGCTTTCCGATCCGGTCTACCGGGCGGGCGTGATCGGCGTCGCCATCTGGTTCGCGCTGGGCATCGTCTATTTCGCGCTCAAGGGCCGCCACAAGCTGGTTCTCTCGCCGGAGGAGGAGTTCGCGCTCTCCAAGGGTACGAGCGAGTACAAGTCGCATTGAGCGTTCAAGGCAGGTCCTATTGAACGACCTCATCCTGAGGTGCCCGGCCGAAAGGCCGGGCCTCGAAGGATGCTCATCCGGGCGTACTTGAGCGAGCATCCTTCGAGGCTCGCTCCGCTCGCACCTCAGGATGAGGGTGTGTCGTCAACTGGCATCACCCGCCGAGCCGCCCTTCATTAAGCCCCCGTCAACCTTAACCGTCCGATACTCCGGCCAGCATATTCCCGGAGTGGCGTAGATGATTTCGCGTGCCGAACGGACCGTCGTCGGCGAGTGGTGGTGGACCATCGACCGGCTGCTGCTCGGCGCGCTGGCCGCCCTGATGATCATCGGCATCGTGCTGGCGCTCGCCGCCAGCCCGCCGGTGGCGGCCCGGCTCGGCATCGCCGACCCGTTCCATTTTGTGAACCGGCAGGTGATGTTCCTGGTGCCGGCGCTGATCGTGCTGATCGCCACCTC